>CAWGJE010000004.1:0-164924 GCA_963822855.1 uncultured Solirubrobacterales bacterium
GTCGATCGCCTCGGATAGCAGCGTCGCCACGTCGACGACCCGCAGGTCGGCGCCCGCGTTCTGGACGCCATCGTCGAGCATCACCGTGCAGAACGGGCACGCGACCGCGAGCGTGCCGGCGCCGGTCGCGGTCGCCTCGCGCACGCGCTCCTCGTTGATCGGCTTGGCGCGCTCCTCCATCCACATGTGCGCGCCGCCGGCGCCACAGCAGAACGTCTGCTTGCGCGACCGCTTCATTTCGGTGGGTGTCCCGATCGCCTCGACGATCTGCCTTGGCGCTTCGACTACGTCGTTGTGGCGCGCCAGATAGCACGAGTCGTGGTACGTGATCGGCAAGTCCGCCTTCGCCGGCTTGATCCGGCCGTCGCGGACCAGTTTTGACAGCAGCTCGGAGTGGTGGACCACCTCGTAGTTGCCGCCGAAGTCCGGGTACTCGTTGCCGATCGTGTTGAAGCAATGGGGGCACCCCGTGACGATCTTGGTCACCCCGGCTTCGTTCAGCGTCTCGACGTTCTGCTCGGCGAACGCCTGAAACACGTACTCGTTGCCCATCCGGCGCGCGGGGTCGCCGGTGCAGCTCTCGCGGGGTCCGAGGATCGCGAAGTCGACGCCCGCGTTCTGGAGGAGCTTCGCGGTCGCCTGCGCGGTTTTTCGCGCCCGCTCGTCGAACGAGGATGCGCATCCCACCCAGTAGAGATATTCGGGGGCGGGGTCGCCGGGTTCGAGCACCTTGATCCCGAGGTCGGCGGCCCAGTCGGCGCGCTCTGACTGCGCCTTGCCCCACGGGTTCGAGGCGCGCTCGACATCGCGGAGCATCGGCTCGGCCTCGGTCGGGAAGCTCGACTCGACCATCACCAGATGCCGGCGCAGATCGACGATGTGATCGACGTGCTCGATCGAGACGGGGCACGCCTGGACGCACGCACCACACGTCACGCAATCCCAGATGCTTTCCGCCGGAACCGCGTTCGGGACCAGCTGCGCGTCGGTGTCCTCCGCAAACACGGCGTCGCGCAGCCCCATGATCACGAGCTTCGGGCTGAGGATCTTGCCGGTGGCGAACGCCGGACACGCGTCCTGGCAGCGGCCGCACTCGGTGCACGAGAACGTGTCGAGCACCTGCTTCCACGTCAGGTCTTTTGACACGCCGGCTCCGAACCGGAGTTCGTCTTCGGGAACGTCGGGGTCGTCGAACTTGAGCGGCTCGAGCCGGCCCCCGGCGCGAGTGCGTCCGAACCAGACGTTGACCCCCGCCACGAAGATGTGCAGGTGCTTGGAGCGGGGGAGGTAGGCGAGGAACCCGAGGATCGTCAGCACGTGGATCCACACGAAGACTCGCTCAAGCACCCTTGTCGTCTGGTTGTCCGCGAACAGGTGCGATAGAGCGTTGGAGACCGGGGACCAGCTCGCGGGCCATTCGTTCAGGTGGAGCGCGATCCGGGTCGCGTGCCAGAGCAGCAGGCTGATCACGATCGTCGCGATCAGGGCCAGGATCAGGTCGGCCTCGCCGAGATGGCTGCCCTCGAACCGTTTTGGCTTCTGCACCTTGCGGATCCACAACGCCCCGATCACCCCCACGAGCACGAGCACGCAGAAGATCTCGACGAGCAGCGCGTACCAGCCCTGGTGGCCGAGCCACGGCAGCGTGTCGTGCTTGTCGACGATGCCGATCAGCGCGATCAGGATCGTCGGAAGGAGGATCGTGAAGCCCCAGAAGATGAACGCGTGCAGCAGCCCCGGACCGAGGCGCTGGAGCAGCTTGCTTTGCCCGAGCACGATCTCGGCCTCGTTGCGCGCGCGACGGGCGACGTCGCCCGTTCGTTGGGTCGGCGCGGCCCCTTGGACGAGCCGCACCAGCAGGCGGGCACGCGTGACGAACAGCGTCCCGCTGACGGCGAGAGCGGCGGCCAGCGCCAGCGCGGAGATCAGCGAAGCTATCCGCCGCCCCTTGTCCTGCGGATCTCGGCCGAGATCGCGGGCACGACCTCGTGCAGGTCGCCGAACACGGCGTAGTCGGCGCTCGCGAAGATCGATGCCTCGTTGTCGGGGTTGATCGCCATCAGCTTCTTGGCCCCCTTGCAGCCGGCCATGTGCTGGGTGGCGCCGCTGATCCCGCACGCGATGTACAGCGACGGCGAGATCTTCGTCCCAGTCTGGCCGACCTGATCGGTGTGCGGCCGCCAGCCCGCGCTCGTCACCGCGCGCGAGCAGCCGACCGCGGCGCCGAGCAGCGCGGCCAACTCCTCGATCACGGCGAAGCCCTCCGCCGACCCGACGCCCCGCCCGCCGGACACGACCACATCCGCGTCGGCGAGCGACACGCCGGCGGTGACGGTCTCGACGCGTTCGGATACGCGGATGCGTGCGTCGGCAGCGGCCGCGATGAGCTCGATGCTTTCGTCGGCGGCGTCGGGGTCCGCGGCGACCGCGTGGGGAGCCACCGTGAGCAGCGCCGGCGAACCGTGCAGGCGTGCTTCCTCGAGCAGGCTCCCGCCCCACCGGACCCGGGTCAGCGTGAGCGGGTCGCCGGGAGTCGCCTTGGTGCAGTTCGCGGCGAACGGCAGGTCGAGGATCGCGGCGACGTGGGCGAGCACCTCGTTGCCGCGCTCTGTTCCGGGGCCGACGACGACGGTCGGCCCGTGTTCGGCGGTCGCGTTCGCCATGGCGGTGGCCCAGCCGTCGGGGGAATAGCCATTTGGATCGTCGATCCCCACTGCCTGGACGTCGCCGTCGCCGAGGGTTCTGGCGAAGGTCAGCGCCTGCTGGTACAGATCGTCGTCGGAGCGGTCGGCGAAGACGAGGATCATCGCTCTCAGAGGAGTCCCAAATCGTTGAGGACGGCGACGACCGCGGGCGCCGCGCCGGCGCCGTTGCCCAGCACCTCGGCCTGCTTGCCGGAGCTCGGCGGGAGGGTGAGCTTGACCATCTCGAGCTTGGGCGCCGGCCGCTCCGGGGTCGCGGCGTCGAGCGGCTTGCGCTTCGCGCGCAGCCGGCCGGGGACCGATGGGTAGCGCGGGAGGTTCAGCCCCTCCTTGACCGTGACGACCGCCGGCGCCGGCACGACATACACATCGCGCCCGCCCGCGACCTCCTGCTCACAGCGGAACTGCCCCTCGCTTGCGCTGATCCCCTTCACGCCGGTGACGACCGGGAGTCCGAGTTTGTGGGCGACGCGGATCGCGACCTGGTAGTTGCCCGCGTCGGCCGACTCGTTGCCGAACAGGATCAGGTCCGGCGGCTCCGGCTCGTTCTGGATCGCCTCGACGATGGCCTGCGCGGTCGCCTGGGGATCCCATTCCCCGCCGTCGGTGACGAGATGGACGGCGCGGTCGATCCCGAGCGCCATCATGTCGCGAAGTTGCTCCTCCGCCTCGGGCGGGCCGAGCGTGAGCACCGTCGAGGAGCCTCCGTGCTGCTCGATCAGCCGGACGGCCTCCTCGACGCCGCACTCCTCGTGCGGGCTGACCGTGAACCCGAGATGGCGCGTCGAGATCGCGCGCTCGTCGTCGGTGAGCACGATCTTGCCTCCCGTCAGGGGCACGCGCTTGACGCAGACCAGGATGTTCATCGGGTCAGGAGCGGACTCGCGAGTTGTCGGGGTCGAACACCGGGGTGGAATCGTTCGTGACGACCGTAACCGGATAGCGCTCGCCCATGTATTCGACCGCGAGTTCGTTGCCGACCACCGCGTGCTCCGGCGGGAGGTACCCCATCAGGATGTACTTGCCGAGCGACGGCCCGCTGCCGGCGCTGGTCACGTACGAGCGGCGGTTCTTGCGGTCGGTGATCGGTTCGCCGTCCCTCGTGAGGATGGGCTCGTGCCCGAGCATGTACCGCTTGACCCCTGATGCCGAGGTGTGGTCGTCGACGGTGAGGGTGCACATGACCGCGGCGGGCTCTTCCTCGCGGTGGCGCACGTGCGCCTCCTTGCCGACGAAGTCCTGGTCCTTGACCTTGCCCCAGGCCATGCCGGCCTCGACCACGTTGAAGTCGCCTTCGAGCTCGGCGCCGTAGGCGCGGTAGCACTTCTCGAGGCGCCCAGTGGTGCCGTACACGCCGATTCCCGCGGGGATGATCCCGTGCGGCGCGCCGGCCTCGGCGACGATGTCCCATAGCCGTGCGCCCTGCTCGATCGGGACGTACAGCTCCCACCCGAGGTCGCCGACGTAGGAGATGCGGGAGGCGAGCACTTCGAGCGGACCGATCTCGATCTCCTTGCATCTCGCGAACGCCATCCCCTCGTGCGAGACGTCCGAGCTGGTGACGCTGCTTAGGATGTCTCTCGCGCGCGGGCCCCAGAGTCCGAGTGTGGTGAATGCGTTGGTCTGGTCGTGGATCTGCGCCGAGCCGTCCTCGGGCAGATGGTCGGCGAACCACTTCTTGTCGGACATCCCGTAGGCGCCACCGGTCACGACGCGGAAGACGTCGTCGGCTACGCGCATGATCGTCAGGTCTTGCTTGAAGCCTCCGCTCGGGGTGAGCAGCGGCGTGTACACGACCCGACCGACCGGCACGTCCATCTGTCGCATGGCCACTGTCTGGACGGTTTGCAGTGCACCCGGTCCGACCACGTCGAAGATCGCGAACGCACTCAGGTCGATCATCGCGGCGCGGTCGCGCATCGCGAGGTGCTCGGCGTTGATGATCGGCGACCACCAGCGCGACTCCCACTCGGCCTCGCGCTTCGTGACCTTGTCTCCGTACTCGTCGAGCAGTCCGGCGTTCGACTCGTACCAGTTCGGGCGCTCCCACCCGGCGCCCTCGACGAACACGGCTTCCAGGGCACGTTCGCGCTCGTAGAAGGGTGAGAGGCGCACCCGGCGGTCGGACTCCCACTGCTCGCCGGGATGGACGATCCCGTACATCTTGTTAAAGCCCTCGGAGGCCCTCGAGACGATGTGCGTCCGGGTCTTCTGACACGGATACGCGCGCGCGATGTTCGACTCGTAGACATCGATCTCGGACTCGCCGTGCACGATCAGTTCCGCCATCGTCTTGCCGGCGCCCGGGCCCTCCTTGATCCAGATCGCTGCGGCTGACCAGAGGCCGCGCGTCTCCGGGGTCTCGCCAAGGAGAGGCATCCCGTCGTAGGTGACCGACAGCACGCCGTTGATCGCGTACTTCACGCCGACGGTCTCGTCGCCGACGATCTCCGGCATCAGCTCGAGCGCGATCTCCATCTGCGGGTCGAAGTCCTCCTGGGTGAAGGGCAGCTCGGTCGGGCTCAGCGCCGACTCTTCGATCGATGGGATCTCGTCCGCGCCGAGCGTGATCGGCCTGTGGGCGTAGGAGCCGATCTCGAGGCCGGTGCCCTCCTGGCGCTCGTACATGTTCGTGTCGACGTCGCGGACGATCGGGTACTCGATCATCCCGGTCGTGTTCGCGAACCGCGGCACGGGGCCGATGTCGATCATCTGGTGGACCATCGGTGTCAAGGGGATCGAGGCGCCGGCCATCCGGGCAATTCTCGGGCTCCAGGCGCCACAGGCGATCACGATGATGTCGGCGTCGAAGTCGCCCCTGGTTGTTTTGATGCGGGTTGCTCGGCCGTTCTCTACGTCGATGCCGAGCACCTCGGTGTTGGCCGAGACCTTCATGCCCGCCTCCTGGGCGCGCTCGCGCATGATCGTCCCGGCGCGGAGCGAGTCGACCACGCCGGCGCCGGGGGTGAAGAACGCGCCGATGATCAGCTGCTCGTTGATGTAGGGGACCTTGTCCTTGACCTGCTGCGGCGTCATGAGCTCGACGGGCTCGATGCCCCACGACTTGGCGGACACGACGCGGCGCGTCAGCTCTTGCATCCGCTCCTCGTTGCGCGCGATCTCGATTCCGCCGCTCTCAATGAACACCTCGAGCGCCTTGTACTGACGCATGCTCTCGAGCGTAAGCATCGTCATCTCCTTCGAGTGGTCGACCGGGAAGATGAAGTTCGACGCGTGTCCGGTGCTGCCGCCCGGGTTCGGGAGCGGCCCCTTGTCGACCATCGTGATGTCGTTCACGCCGAGGCGCGTGAGGTGGTACGCGAGGCTATTGCCGACGATCCCCGCGCCGATGATGACGACTCGCTTGTTGTTTCCCGCGCCGGCCATGTTGCTCGCGTCCTGGGCCCTGATATATCAGATGGATGCCACGCGTGTGGTCTCAGTTGGCGGTTAAGCCCTCACTCGGCACCGCGCTCGGCTCGAGTGTGCGGAAGACCGCACAGGAGGGGGCCTTTCGGCGCACTCGGCGCGGAGGCCGAGGCCGAGTGTGGGGTTGTCCGCCCTGAATTCCGGCGTATTGGCGGTGGCGGGTGTCGGTGGCGAGTGACGGTGGCGCGGGGTGGCGGGGGGTGGCGGGGCGAACCGCGGGAACCCGCGCCGTGTCTTAGCGACGCCCGGCTATCTGGCGCCGGCGCTCGGCCCGGTCGACGGGCTTCTTCGCCGCCGCCGGCGCCGGCTCGACGCGCAGGATCCTGATCGTGGTCAGGATCGCGAGGATCGTCATGATCGTCGCGCTGCCAAGGCACCACTGGCAGTAGGCGTGGATCGTGAACGCCTCGCGATAGGTGAGGTACATGCTGAACAGGAAGCCGATGAGGGCGAGTCCGAACCCGATCATGCGGCCGAGTTCGCCACGGATCCAGAGCGAGATCAGGATCCCGATGTAGCCGGCGAGGCCGAGGGTCGCGACGGGGATGCCGGCGAGCTTGGAGTAGGACGAGTGCTGGACCGTCTCGCAGCCGCCGCTCGACAGGCACAGGACGTTGAGCTTGGCGTAATGGGTGTAGGTGAGGTAGGTCCCGATCCCGATCCCGATCACCGTCAACACGCCGATCGCGATGCGCAGCTTGTCGTCGACGCTCACGCGCCGGCGAGTGCCGCTGCTCCTCGCGGTCGCGCTCATGAGACTTGTTTGATCGTCGCCTGGAGCTGGGCGTAGGTGGGCACGGACGCGTTCGGGGACGCCTGGCCCTTGGGTCCCTTGAAGATCAGCGTGGGGGTGCCCTGGACGCCGATGGTCTGCCCGTCTTTTCCATCCGTGGCGACCTGGGCGGCGAGGTTCGGGTTGCTGCGTTCCGATTGCCATTGGGGCAGATTCAGCCCCGTGACCTGGTCGGCGAGGCCGGTGAGGTAGTTCTCGTTCACGTAGCCCGTGTTCTCCTGGCCCTGCTCGTGGTAGAAGAGCTCGGTGTATTGCCAGAACTTGCTCTGAGCGCCGGCGGCGAGGCCCGCCACCTGCTGGGTGTTGAAGACCGACTGACCCGGACCGTTACACGTGGCGGTGCAGAACGACTTGTAGACCACCTGCACCTTCCCCTGGCGGACTTCGTTCTGGACGAGCTGCGGGAAGCCTCCCTCGAGCGTGAACGCCTGGCAGACCGGGCATTCATAGTCGCCGAAGTAGGTCATCGTGACCGGCGCGTTGGGGTTCCCGAGACGAGCGCCCGACTGAGGAATGCCCGCCAGGAGCGTGTTGACGGCGGTCACGGTCGAGTTCTTCTGGTTCCCCGTCTGCAGGCCGCCCTTCTTGGCTCCGCCGCTGCTGACGACGACCGCGACCACGACCACGATCACCGCGACGAGGACGATGCCGACGACGTTCCGGATCCGGCGGTCGCGCCGGGCGCGAAGCGAGCGGATGCGTTCCTCTTCGAGACGCCGGGCGCGAGCCTCTTCCTTCTGCTTGGTTCGTGAAGCCATGTCGTAAGGGCGCCCGGGGCGCGTTGGCAGTGAGGATAGCGACAGATAAAGGCGCTCAGCTCGGTTCCGGGAAGGTCTTAATCACCTCTTCGAATTCGGGCCTCGAGCGCGAGTAGGATCGGCAATCGCCGACGGGGCCTGGATCCGGGGATGCCTGCTTCCCCGCTGTTTGCGTGTAAACATCTTGTGATCAGGGGGTGTCCCGGCATGTCTCTGGTGCCGCCGTGGACTACAGTCCCGCCCATGTCGCATGAGCGCAGCGACGCGCAGTCCGAGGGACAGGGTTCCCTGCAGCGCGCCCAGGCCCGGCTCCGGGTAGCGGTGATCGACCGCGACCCGGGCTTTCTCCAGGTTCTTGCCAACCGTCTCGGGGCGCTCGGGTGCGAGCACCGAGCCCTGTCCAGCCCGGCCACCGTGGAGACGCTCGTGGCCATGCGCCTCAACGCGCTGGTGCTCGACCTCACGGTCGTCGGCCCCGACAGCTGGGAGTACCTCGAACGCGTCTGCGGCCGGCTTCCCGGCCTGGCGGTGGTGGTGTGCACAGGGCCTTCTTCGGTGGCGCAGCGAGTGCGCGGCCTGCGGCTCGGCGCCGACGCGTGGATGACCAAGCCGTGCCATCCCGAGGAGCTGATCTGCGTGATCGAGGCGGCCGTCCGGCGTCACCGGCGCCAGGAGCTGCCTCAGATCGACGTCGCCGCGACGATCGGCGAGATCACGATCCGGCCTGACCTCTACCAGGCTTACGTGCGGGAGCAGAGCCTCGAGCTGACCGCGCGCGAATTCGAGATCCTCCAGCTGCTCTCCCAATCCGATCGAGTGCTGCGCCGCGAGGAGATCTACGAGCGGGTGTGGGGCTACGCGATGGCGCACGGCGACCGCTCGGTCGACGTGTTCGTCCGCAAGCTCCGCCAGAAGCTACGTGCGACATCGCCATCCTGGAGCTACATCCACACGCACTTCGGGGTTGGCTACCGGTTTGCTCCCGAGCTCGAAGGAGACGAGATCGAGGTCAGCCGCAGCGCGCTCGAACCAGCACACGCGGTTCCGGCCGCGCTGACCCGCTGACCTGACCCATCGCAACGGGCTGCCGCGGTGGCCGTCGGGCGCCCCGCCCTGGGGACGAAGAACGTCTTCGGTCACAAGATGTTCACATTGTCGTCACGACTCGATAACGCGATGGCATAACGGCGCCGCGAGCATCGGCACCATGCCGGCGATTGCGCGGTCGAGCAGCGAGGTGATCGAGGTGGGTCCTCTTCAGATCCTCCCCGAGGAGCATCTCGCGCGCGCGAACGGGCGGGCGCTGGTTCTCTCGATCCGGGAGCTGCGCCTGTTAACCGAGCTTGGCCGCCGCGCCGACCGGATCATGCCGCGCGAGGAGTTGTTTCGGCTCGTATGGGGTCGCGAGATGCGGGCGGGCGATCGCTCGGTCGACGTGTACGTGCGGAAGCTCCGCGTGAAGCTGGAGGAAGCGCTTCCGGGATGGCGATTCATCCACACGCACTTCGGTTTCGGCTATCGGTTGTCGGCCGAACCAGCACAAAACGCCAACGATCGGTTCACAAGTGGATAACACCCCAGCCGATCCTTGCGCCGAGACTAGGCGCACACCTAGTGAAGGAGATGTGATCTTGAAACGACGACGTATGGCGATGGTCGCCACAGCGCTGGTCGCTGCGCTGGCGGTGGCGGCATGCGGATCCAGCAACAGCAGCAGCACAAGCTCGAGCGGTGGCGCCGCCGCTTCGTCGACCAGCTCGAGCGGATCGAGCAGTAGCGGCGGCGGGACGATCAACGGCGCGGGGTCGACCCTGGCGGCGCCGATCTACCAGCAGTGGGGCTCGACCCTCAAGGGCCAGGGGCTCACCGTGAACTACAACCCCGTCGGCTCGGGCGCGGGCCAGACCGAGCTCGAGTCAGCGACAGTTGACTTCGCCGGCAGCGACCCGGCGCTGAAGCCCTCCGACGTGGCCAAGATGAAGGGCCCGGTCCTGCAGTTCCCGGTTGCCGCGGGCGCGATCACCGTGTCCTACAACCTGTCCGGCGTCAAGAGCGGGCTGAAGTTGGACGGGCCAACGGTTGCCGGCATCTTCATGGGCAAGATCAAGACCTGGAACGACCCGGCGATCAAGGCGCTCAACCCGAGCATCAGCCTGCCGAGCACCAACATCACGGTCGTCCACCGGTCCGATTCCTCGGGCACGACATCGGGTTTCACGACGTGGCTCTCAGACGTCGATCCGGCCTGGAAGTCCTCGGTCGGCGAGGGCAAGGACGTCCAATGGCCGACCGGAACCGGCGGCAAGGGCAACTCCGGCGTAGCGGCTGTGGTCAAGCAGACGTCGGGCGCCGTCGGGTACGTCGAGCAGGCGTACGCGCTCGAGAACGGGTTCACGTACGCGTCTATCAAGAACTCGGCCGGCGCCTACGTGTTGCCGACGATCCCTGGCACCTCGGCTGCATTCCTGGGGATCAAGGTTCCGCCGGACCTCGGTATCTCGACGATCAACTCGCCGAACCCGGGTGCGTACCCGATCGTCTCGCAGACGTTCCTGGACGCATACAAGGACCCGTGCAAGGACGGGGGCGCCAGCTCCGGCACTGCCGGCGCGCTGAAGAAGTTCCTCACGTATGCATTCGGTGCGGGACAGCAGACGCTCGGCGCTGGGTCGAACCAGCTGCCGTACGCGCCGCTGCCGTCGGCGCTGGCCGACAAGGACAACACCCAGCTGGCCACGATGGTCTGCAACGGTTCGCCCATCTCGTAAGGGCATCAGTGAGACGACGATCACGTAAGGACGCCTAGGTGGAGGCAAGCGCCACCACCGTCACCGGCGGCCGCTCGGCTCTCGAGCGGTCGCCGGTCAGCCGTCTGCCCGACCGGGTCCTGAAGTGGGGGCTGAGCGCGCTCGCCGCGCTCATCCTGATCCTGATCGTCTACTTCTTGATCCGACTGATCGGGCAGTCGGGGCACGTCTTCAGCACGTACGGGCTGAAGTTCGTGTTCGGCAACGACTGGGACGTCTCGCGCAACATCTACCACGGCGGCGCGCTGCTGTTCGGGACGATCGTGACGTCGATCATCGCGCTGATCATCGGGGTGCCCGTGGCGGTCGCCGGTGCGGTCTACATCAACGAGCTGTGCCCGCGCCGGCTGCGCAATCCGCTCTCGATCCTGGTCGATCTGCTTGCCGCGGTGCCGTCGGTCGTGTACGGATTGTGGGGCGTGTTCGTGCTCGCGCCGAAGCTGCTCCCGGCCGAGAAGTGGTTCGCGAGCACGTTCTCGTTCATCCCGTGGATCGGCGGCGGCATCCCGCAGCTCTACAACTACTTCATCGCCGGCCTCATCCTCGCGATCATGATCCTGCCGATCGTGTCGGCGATTTCGCGAGAGGTCATCGCGACCGTTCCATCCGAGGACAAGGAGGCGGCGCTGGCGCTGGGCGCGACCCGGTGGGAGATGATCCGCCTGGCGGTCCTGCCGTACTCGCGGCCGGGAATCACCGGCGGGGCGATGCTCGGGATGGGGCGTGCGATCGGCGAGACGATCGCCGTCGTACTCGTGATCGGGAGCGCGCCGAAGATCGGAAGCCACCTGTTCGCCCAGGGATACACGCTGGCCGCGGTGATCGCGAACGAGTTCGGCGAGTCCACGGGGATCCACACCTCGGCGCTGTTCGCGGCCGGCCTTGTGCTGTTCGTGCTTACGCTGATCGTGAACGTCATCGCGCGCTGGTTCATCTCCCGCGGCTCGCACGGCACCAGAGGCACAGGCGCGACCGGCATGACGATCTCCTCCGGCCCGGCGGATTCATGAGCACGATCAGCGCCGCTTCGCTCCCGCAGATCTCCGCCCGGCGCCGGCGCACCGACAAGGTGATGCGCGGCCTGCTGCTGGCCGCGACGATCATCGCGCTGATCCCGCTGATCCTGATCATCTACTACCTGATCCACAAGGGCCTCAGCGCGTGGACCCAGAGCGGCTTCTTCACGACCGACCCCACCGGCAGCTTCTTCGGCAGCCCCGGTGGCATCCGCAGCGCGATCCTCGGCTCGCTCGAGATCGTCTTGCTCGCGACGGTGATCTCGATCCCGATCGGGATCGGCGTGGCCCTCTACCTGACCGAGTTCGGGAAGGAGGGGTGGTTCGCCAACACGGTGCGGTACTTCGTCGACGTGATGACGGGCGTCCCCTCGATCATGTTCGGCCTGTTCATCTACATCGTGCTGGTAATCGGCCGCTTCGGGGGTACCGGGTTCGCCGCCTGGAAGGGGTCGGTGGCGATCGCGCTGCTGATGCTCCCGATCATCATCCGCTCGTCCGAGGTCGTGCTGCTGCTGGTCCCGAGCAACCTGCGCGAGGCGGCGCTGGCGCTCGGCGCCCCGCGATGGCGCGTCGTGTTCCGGATCGTGCTCCCGACCGCGGCCCCGGGTCTCCTGACGGGCTCGTTGCTGGCCATCGCGCGCGGCATGGGCGAGACCGCCCCGCTGCTGTTCACCGTGTCGACCGCGTTCGGGTTGACGTTCAGCCTCAGCCAGCAGATGAATACGATGCCGTTCCTGATCTACAACGACATCACGTCGCCACGAGCGGCGCTCCAGACCATCGCATGGGGGGCGGCACTCACGCTGGTGACAATTGTGCTCATACTGAACCTCGGCGCCCGATTCATCGCTTCAAGGAGTCGCTCGTAATGAACTCGCCGGACACGACAAGCAAGGAACAAACCGATATGTCCTCAGCCGGCACGCCGTCCCCTGAGCGAGGGCAGGCAGCACCGCAGGCTTCGACAGCCCCCGCGGTAGAGAAGAAGACGGGTCACGCGATCAACGTGAAGGACCTGAACGCCTACTACGGTGCCGAGCACGCGATCAAAGGGGTCACGATCGAGTTCCCGGCCAACGAGGTGACCGCGCTGATCGGTCCCTCTGGATCGGGAAAATCGACCGTCGTCCGCTGCATCAACCGGATGCATGAAGAGATTCCCGGTGCCCGCGCCGAAGGCGCCGTGACGCTCGACGATCTCAACATCTACGACCCGAGCGTGGATGTGACCGCCGTGCGGCGGTTGATCGGGATGGTGTTCCAGAAGCCGAATCCGTTCCCGACGATGTCGATCTTCGACAACGTCGCCGCGGGCCTGCGCCTCACCGGCACGAAGAGCAACGATCTGAAGGACCTGGTCAACCGTTCCCTGCAAGCGGTCGGCCTTTGGGATGAGGTCAAGGATCGTTTGAACTCGCCCGGCATCGGGCTGTCCGGCGGGCAGCAGCAGCGCCTGTGCATCGCGCGCACGGTGGCGATCGAGCCCGAGGTGATCCTTATGGATGAGCCCGCCTCCGCACTCGACCCGATCTCGACGCTCAAGATCGAGGAGCTGATCGACGAACTGAAGGAGCGCTACACGATCGTGATCGTCACCCACAACATGCAGCAGGCCGCGCGCGTTGCCAACTCCACCGTGTTCATGCTCGAGGGCGAGGTGATCGAGCACGACGAGACGAACAAGATCTTCACCAATCCCAGCGACGAACGGACCGAACGGTACGTGACCGGAAAGTTCGGGTAGGGGCGGCCAATGCAGGAGACACGCCACCAGTTCCACGAGAACCTACGCGCGCTCGAGGCCCAGGCGCTCGACGGGCTCGACCTCGTCATCCAGCAGCTGGACCGCTCGCTCGAGTCAATCTCCTACCAGGACGTCGAACTCGCCGGGATGGTCGTCGCCGACGATGACCGGATCGACGGCCGCTACCTCGAGGTCCATCAGGGGATCCTGTCGCTGCTCGCTCGTCAGGCGCCGGTGGCCGGCGACCTGCGGATCGTCGCGGCGCTCCTGCACGTGATCCGCTGCGTCGAGCGGATGGGCGATCAGTGCGTGAACATCGCCAAGCTGGTCCCGCTGTCCGGCTACGAGACGCCGAAGGACAAGGACATCCTCGATGCGATCGAGCGGATGGGGCGCCTCGCTCGCTCCCAGGTCTCACAGGCCAAGCAGGCGTTCGCCGGCCGTAACGTCGAACTGGCGCAGGACCTGGTGCGCCAGGACACCGAGATCAACCGGCTCAATCGCGAGATCTTCAGGCGCGCGGTCGAGATCGGCGACAACCTCGACCTGCGCGAGTGGGCGATGTTCATGATCCTCGTGGCCCGCTGTCTGGAGCGGGTCGGCGACAACACCGTCGACATCGCCGAGCAGACCGTGTTCGTCGTCACCGGGCTGTTCCGCGAGTTCGCGGACGCGTCGACGCCGTCCGAGGTCGCGCAGCAGACGCCCTAGCGGCTCCCGCTCCGCGAGCCGACGGTTATGCTCGCGGCACGGTGGCGAGTCAGAGGGCCAAGCGGCGCTCGCGCAAGCGGCGTAACCCGGCGGCGCAGCCGGCACCCCGTCGCGAGCGCGCTTCGGGGCCCACGTCGGCGCGTCGCCCAGCGGCCGAGCAACCCCGCCCGGGACGCCGGCGCGCGAGTCCGATGGGCGCGTACGGGGAGCGGCCGCCGGGGCGGTTCGGAGGCCTGCCGGTCTCGGAGATCGCGATCCTCGCCGGCGCCGTGGCGCTGGTCGTCGGAATAATCAATCACGGGGGTCCCGCGCTGATCGCCGGCGTGGTCATCTGCCTGTTCGGAGTGGTCGAGGTCACCACGCGCGAGCACTTCTCCGGCTACCGCTCCCACACGGTGCTGCTGGCGGCGATCCCGGCGGTCGCGGTCGAGTTCCTGATCGCGCTCACGGTCGGGCCGCCTGCGATCAGAGCGCTGCTGCTCGTCCCGGTCGCGGCGGTGTTCGCATTGTGCGCGTGGTTCCTGCGCAGGCGATTCCTGGTCGCGCGTCAGGCGCGGCTGGCGCGGCCGGCGAAGCTCTAGGCCGCCCGCCAGCGGGAGCGCTCGCGGCGCCTCAGCGGAGCGGCAGCGGATGGCTCTCGACCGGGTAGCCGTCGTCGACGTGGTCGAGGTGATCCTCGGCGACGATCGGCAGCCGCAGGGTGAACTCGGCGCCTCCGTCCGCGGCGTTGACCGCCTCGACCGATCCGCCGTGCTGGACCGCGGTCTGGCGCACGATCGCGAGCCCGAGGCCGCTGCCCTGGCGCCCGCGCGAGTTCGCCCCCCGGAAGAAACGGTCGAACACGTACGGCAGATCGGCCGGGTCGATGCCGGTGCCGTGGTCGCGTACCTGCACGCCGCGCGGATCGACGATCACCTCGACAACGCCGCCGGCCGCGGAATGGTGGGCCGCGTTGTCGAGCAGGTTGTTGACCGCGCGGGCCAGACGCTCGGGAACGCCGTCGACGACGACGGGCTCGAGCGAGCTCTCGAACCGCACATCGGGAAAGTCGCGGTGCGCGCGCGTGAGCGAGTCGGCGACGAGGCGATCGAGCCGGATGTCCTCGGCCGTGGTGATCGGAAGGTCCCCGCGGGCAAGCTCGATCACGTCTCCGATCAGCGCGCTCAGCTCCTCGCTCTGCTCGAGCACGTCCGCGAGCAGCCGGTGCCGGTCGGCCTCCGACAGCGCGTCGCCGGCCATCAGCACCTCGATGTTCGTTCGCAGGCTCGTGATCGGTGTGCGGAGCTCGTGGGAGGCGTCGGCCACGAGCTGCCGCTGTGCCTGCACCGACTCGTCGAGCGCCGCTCGCGAGCCCTGCAATCGCTCGATCATCGCGTTGAAGCGCGTGGCAAGCTGCCCGACCTCATCGTCCGCGTGGTACTGGATGCGGCTGGTCAGGTCCTCGGTGTCGGTGATGTGCTGCGCGGTCTGGGCCACCTCGGCGAGCGGCGCCAGCACGCGCCCGGCCGCCAGCCGCCCGAGGCAAGCGGCGAGCGCGATCCCGCCCGCGCACAGCAGGAACAGGACCACGCGCAGCTCGGACAGGACGTTCTCCACCGGGGACAGCGGCCGGGCGAGCTGAAGCGCCGCCGGCACCGACCCGAACTGGTTGCCGAAGCTGATGGGGACGGTCAGCTGCCTCAGCACCGTCCCTCCGATGTTCACGTCCTGGAGGTAGCCGCCGGCTTGGTTGTTCGCGACGGCCTGCACGTGACTGTCGAACGGAAGCGTGACGTTGCCGTCGCCACACAGCACCTGGGCCTGGCCGTTCACGACCTGCCAGATCGGGGCACCGCCGCCGGCGGTCGGCGTTGGGGGGCCCCCGGCGTTGCACTTCAGCTGCGGCGTGAGCGCCGCCTGCGAGTGGAGCTCGTTGTCGACCTGGTCGAACAGCTGTGAGCGGACGACCACGTAGACGACGATCGCCGCCAGCAGAATCGCCAGCGCGACGGCCGAGGCGCAAGCTATGGCAAGTCTGCGGCGGAGTGGCACAGCGGACTCCAGTTAGTCCCGCAGCACGTAGCCGACGCCTCTCACGGTGTGGAGCAGGCGCGACTCCTCGCCGGCTTCGGTCTTACGGCGCAGATACCCCATGTACACGCCGAGCGCGTTGGAGGTCGGCCCGAAGTCGTATCCCCACACGTTCTCGAAGATCGTCGAGCGGGTCAGCACCTGCCGTGGGTGGCGCATGAACAACTCGAGGAGCAGGAACTCCGTCTTCGACAGCTCGATTGTCCGTTCCGCGCGGCGGACCTCGTGGGCGACCGGGTCGAGCACGAGGTCGGCGTATTTGAGGATCTCGCCGTCGCTCCCCTCGCCCGAGCGCCGCAGCAGCGCGCGCAGCCGCGCCTGGAGCTCTCTGAGGGCGAACGGCTTGACCAGGTAGTCATCGGCGCCGACGTCGAGCCCCTCGACCCGGTCGTCGATCGCGTCGCGTGCGGTCAGCATTAGGATGGGGGTCCGATCGCCCGCCTGGCGCATCCGGCGGCAGACCTCGAGGCCGTCGAGCTTGGGCATCCCGATGTCGAGGATCACCGCGTCGGGCGGCGATTTCGCGAGCGCGTCGAGCGCCTCCTCGCCGTCGCCGGCGAGCTCGACGTCGTAGCGGTCGAGTCTCAGCGCACGCTCGAGCGCCCGCCTTACGGCAGGCTCGTCGTCCACCACAAGTACGCGCGCCATGCTCGCAATTGTGGCGCGTCCAGGTAAAAGAATGTGAAGACTCGGGGGCGCGGGCCGCCCCGAGCCTCAGGACCTCACGCCAGGGTGGGGGTCAGCCGCTCGGCGTCGCGGGTGCGCACGGCCGTCACGAGGAGCGTCGCGGTGAGCGCCACCGCGGCCCAGAACCCGATGCCGAAGTAGCCGAAGTGAATGTGGAACAGGAACTTCAGCGCGACGAAACCGGCGGCAACGGCCGCCAGCACAAGCCGCGTGGTGGCGCGGCTTCCGTTGATCGCGGGCATCGCGACGTTGCCGAGCCGCTCGAGCGCAAGATCGGCGATCAGGGCCAGCAACCCCAGCACTGCCCCCTTGTGTGGTTGGTTGGACTAGAAGATGGCGCCTTTGCCGTCGGTCTTTCTGACGATTCGCGAAACTCACTGCGGATGCCACGAACCAAGGACAAGGATCAGCTCGCGAGCTACCGCGCCAAGCGCGACTTCGACACCACCTCCGAACCCGCCGGCGCCCGGACCGGCGGCGCCACCGGGCGCCGGTTCGTCGTCCAGCAGCACGACGCCACCCGCCTGCATTGGGATCTGCGGCTCGAGCACGACGGCGTGCTCGCCTCGTGGGCGATCCCGAACGGAATTCCCGCCGATCCCGCGGACAACCGGCTGGCGGTACGCACCGAGGATCACCCGCTCGAGTACCTCGAGTTCCACGGCGAGATCCCGAAGGGTCAGTACGGCGCGGGCACGATGACGATCTGGGACGAGGGCACGTTCGACGTGCACAAGTGGGAGGACCGCAAGGTCGAGGTCACCTTCCACGGCGAGCGGCTCACCGGGCGCTACGGGCTGTTCCCGATCGGCAAGCCCGGCGAATCCAAGAACGACTGGATGATCCACCGGATGGATCCGCCCTCGGATCCGGACCGCCAGCCGATGCCGGAGCGGCTGATCCCGATGATGGCCCGCCCCGCGGACACGCTCCCGCGCGACGCGGGCAAGTGGTCGTTCGAGGTCAAGTGGGACGGAGTCCGCGCGATCGCCTACGTCCAGCCCGGCCGCCTGCGCCTCGAGAGCCGAAACCTCAACGAGATCACCGCCGCCTACCCCGAGGTCCGCGGCCTGGTCGCGGCGCTCGGCATGCACGAGGCGGTCCTCGACGGCGAGATCGTCGCGTTCGACGACGCCGGCCGGCCCAGCTTCGAGCGGCTCCAGCGGCGGATGCACGTGACCGCGCCGAACGCGGTCCGGCGGCTGATGGCGAGCACGCCGGTCGTGTACGCGATGTTCGACCTCCTGTACCTCGACGGCCACTCGCTGATCGAGCTCCCGTACACCGAGCGCCGGGCGCGGCTGGAGTCGCTCGAGCTCTCCGGGCCGGCGTGGCGCGTCCCTGCCGCGCACCCCGGCGACGGCGCGCGGCTGCTCGAGGCGACGCGGAGCCAGGGGCTCGAGGGGGTCGTCGCCAAGCGGCTCGACACCCGGTATGAGCCCGGTCGGCGCAGCGGCGCGTGGCTGAAGATCAAGAACACGCTCCGCCAGGAGATGGTGATCGGCGGATGGATCCCGGGCGAGGGCCGCCGGACGGCGCGGATCGGGGCGCTGTTGATGGGCGTCCACGAGAACGGCGCGTTTCGGTACGCGGGGCGGGTCGGGACCGGCTTCACCGAGAAGATGTTGGATGACCTCCGCCGGCGCCTGGAACCGCTCAAGCGCGAGACGACCCCGTTTGACGTGGCGCCGAAGTTCCCGCGCGAAGCGGTGTTCGTCGAGCCGCGCCTGGTGGCCGAGGTCGAGTTCCGGGAGTGGACGCAGGAGCGGGTGATGCGCGCGCCGTCGTTCAAGGGGCTTCGCGAGGACAAGCCCGCGAGTCAGGTCGTGCTCGAGAGCCGCGCCGAATCGGGTGCCGAGCCGGGGCCCGGAGGCGATCCGAACTCTCCCGAGGCGCTGTTCGACGAGGTCGAGCCACTGCCCGAGGGAGCGCTGTCGGTGAGCACGGAGGGCCGCCAGCTCAGGATCACGAATTGGGACAAGGTCCTGTACCCCGAGACCGGCTTCACCAAGGGCGATCTGATCGCCTACTACGCGCGGGCGGCGCCATTCGTACTCCCGCACCTGCACGACCGCCCGTTGACGCTGAAGCGGTATCCGAACGGCGTCGACGCGGCCTACTTCTACGAGAAGCAGTCGCCCTCGCACCGGCCTGACTGGATCCAGACCGTTCGCATCAACGACGTCAACTACACGCTCGCGCAGGACCGGCCGACGCTGATCTGGCTCGCGAACCTGGCCGACATCGAGCTGCACACTTCGCTGGCGCTGGCGGCGAGTCCCGAGCGCCCGACAATGATGGTGTTCGACCTCGACCCCGGAGCGCCGGCGGGGATCGTCGAATGCTGTGAGGTTGGGCTCGTCCTGCGCGGCCTGTTCGATCAGCTCGGGCTCGTCAGCGTCGCCAAGACGTCGGGGTCGAAGGGGCTCCAGGTGTACGTGCCGCTGAACACGCGGACCGATTACCGCGCGACCAAGCCATTCGCGCGGCGCGTGGCCGAGGTGCTCGAGCAGCGCATGCCCGAGCTGGTCGTCTCGCGGATGACCAAGCGGCTGCGGCCCGGGAAGGTGCTCGTCGACTGGAGCCAGAACGACGAACACAAGACGACCGCCACCGTGTACTCGCTACGCGCGCGCGCGCGGCCGACGGCGTCGACGCCCGTGACGTGGGACGAGGTGCAGGAGTGCCGCGAACGCCGCGATGAGCGGCTGCTCACGTTCGAGGCGCACGAGCTGCTCGACCGCGCCGAGGACCAGGGAGACCTGTTCGCCGCGGCGCTCGCCGTCAAGCAATCTCTGCCCGCGCTCAGCTGAGTACGGCGGGACGGTCCGGTAGGCTGGCGGCGATGTCGCCGATCGATCAGATCACGTTGCGCAACCGGCTTCTGGTCGCCACCGCGATGTGGAAGGAGACGATCGCCGAGCCGCTGCCGAAGATGCCTCCCGGCGATCCCGCCGATCAGATCCAGAACTTCGAGATCACGCTCGTCGATCGTCTGTGGCAGAGCGCCAACGCCGAGTCGGCGCGCGAGATCGCCGACCGGACGTGGGACCTCGTCCACGACCGTCCCGACAACGATCCGGTCAAGCGCCGCGTCGTCGAGTGCCACGAGGCGCTCGCGCGCCTGACCCGCCTGGGCGACTAAGTTCGGTCAGCGCAGCGGGCGCTCGGGCGCCCCGTCGGCGTGCATCGCGTCGAGCGTGACGTGCGGGTCCGCTTCGGCCAGCGGGTTGCGGGGCAGGCCCGCGGCCATGTAGGCGTCGGTCTCGTCGAGCGTCTCGTGCTCGAGCAGGCCGGCGACGAGCGAATCGAGGTTCGAGCGGTGCTGGCGCAGCAGCGTGCTGACCTCCGACTGGGCCGACTCCACGATCCGCCTGACCTCCTCGTCGACCAGCCGCTGGGTCGACTCCGAGGTCTCGGCGACGCCGGGCAGGAACGGCCCCATCCCGTCCGCTGGGAGCACAGCGATCGGGCCGATTGCGCGGCTCATTCCCCAACGCCCGACCATGTGGCGAGCGATCCGGGTCAGGTGCTGGATGTCGGACTCGGCGCCGGTGGTGATGTCGCTGAATACGAGCTCCTCGGCGACGCGTCCGCCGAGCGCGACCTTGATCTGGGCGAGCAGGTGCTGCTGCTCGAAGTTGAAGCGGTCGGCGTCGGGCGCCGAGAACGTGACCCCGAGCGCCTGTCCGCGCGGGATGATCGAGACCTTGCGCACCGGGTCGGCGCCGGGGGTCAGCATCCCGACGATCGCGTGACCCGCTTCGTGGTAGGCGGTGCGCCGGCGATCATCCTCGGAGATCATCACTTTGCGCTCTGCGCCGAGCACGATCCGCTCGAGCGCGTCGGTGAGGTCCTCGCGGTTGACCATCTCATGGTTGCGCCGGGCGGCGAGCAACGCCGCCTCGTTGACGAGGTTCTCGAGGTCGGCCCCGACCATCCCGGGGGTGGTGGCGGCGAGGACGCCGAGGTCGACTTCCTCGGCGAGCGGAACCCCGCGGGTATGGACCTGGAGGATCGCCTCGCGGCCGGTGCGGTCCGGCGGGGAAACGACCACGCGGCGGTCGAACCGCCCCGGGCGCAGGAGGGCCGGGTCGAGGATCTCGGGCCGGTTGGTCGCGCCGAGCACGATCACGCCGAGGCGGGGGTCGAAGCCGTCCATCTCGGTCAGGATCTGGTTGAGCGTCTGCTCGCGCTCGTCGTGGCCCCCGGAGATGTTCGGGCCGCCCGAGGAGCGCGACCGGCCGATCGCGTCGAGCTCGTCGATGAAAATGATCGCGGGCGCGGCCGCCTTGGCCTGGGCGAACAGGTCCCGCACGCGCGAGGCGCCGACGCCGACGATCATCTCGACGAACTCAGACGCGGACATCTGGAAGAACGGGACGCCCGCCTCGCCGGCGACCGCGCGGGCGAGCAGCGTCTTCCCGGTCCCCGGCGCTCCGCTCAGGAGCACACCACGCGGGATCCGGCCGCCGAGCTTCAGGTACTTGTCGGGGTTCTTCAGGAAGTCGACGATCTCGGTCAGCTCCGCCTTGGCCTCGTCGATCCCGGCGACGTCGTTGAACGTCACGCGCTGGTCGGCGGCCTCGACGCGGCGCGCGCGCGAGCGGCCGAACGACATCAGCCCGCCGGCGCCGCCGCCACCGGCCGCGGCGGCTCGGCGGAACACCCACACGAGTAGCAACAGGAACAGCAGCGTCGGGCCGAAGCCGAAGATGAGGCTGGTCAGGAACGACGGCCCGGTGTTCTCAGCCTGAGCGTTGATCGTGACGTTGTTCTTCTGCAGCAGATCGAACAGCTGCGAGTTGCTCGCGAACGACGGGATCTCGGTTGAGAAGTAGACGTAGCTCGAGCCGTTCGACGGGTACTTCACGGCGGTCTTGAAGGTCCCGTCGATCGACGACCCGGTCGAGGAGATCGAGGCCACGTTGTTGTCCTGGGCCTGCGCCAGGAACGTCGGGCTGTAGGGGACGTGGACCCGGGGGCTCGGGCTGAGCGCCTCCGAGGAGACCCAGAAGTTGAGCGCGATCAGCGCGATCACGAGCACCACCGCGATCCATCGGATGTTCGGCCCTGACGGTGGCTTCACGGGCTTGCCGCGACCATCCGGCGCCGGAGTCACCCGCCAGCCGGGCTGCGGCGGCGGCGTGCCGCCCGGCCGCAACCGGGGGCTGCTCTCACGGCGCCGTTGTTGCTCGGCCATCAGTTGATTGTGGCAAGGTGCCGCCGCTGGGCAAGCAAATCTTCGGTCGTTATTCGATCCGGCTCCGGAACGAGTCCGCGCCCTCGACGCTCGCGCCGGCGGCCCAGGCGCGGTCGGCCAGCCACCGATCCGAGGTCACGACCCGCACCGCGGCCGGATCGGGGTCCGCGCGGAGGCGGCGCACGATCTCGTCGTCGGCGGAGTTCGGGCGGGGCCGCGGGGCGTGCGCGACCTCGATCACGGTCGATCGGATCGGCGGCCGCGGCGGTCGCTCGAACACGACCGTCACGTCGTCGCCGTTGGCGGCCGCCCAGCGCTCGAGCATGTCGACGAGCCTCAGCATCGCCGCGTCGCGGTCCTTCCACCAGGCGTCAGGGCGGGTCCCGATCACGTTCATGCCGTCGACGAGCCAGCGCATTGTGCATTCGAGGCTAGTCGTCGTTCTTCGGACGCTGGCGGTCACGCTTGCGGGCCGCCTGCCGGCGCTTGGTGTCGAGCCGGCGGTGGACTGAGGCCGTCGTCGGCCGGGTTGCCTGCCGGTGGCGCGGCGTGGCGAGCGCCTGGGTCAGCCGGCGGCGTAGCCGCTCGAGCGCGAGCTCGCGGTTTCGGGCCTGGCCACGCGCGTCCTGGGCGACGGCGGTGACGCGCGCGCCCGCGCGCGCGATCACGCGCCGCTTCTGCTCGTCGGTCAGCGCCGAGGACGCCTCGACGTCGAAGATCGCCTCGACCCGGGAGGCGGTGACGTTGGCGTGCTGGCCGCCGGGGCCGGAAGAGCGCGAGGTTCTGATGGTGATCTCTCGCAGAGGCACCTTCACATCGCGGCCGATTGACATCGGATCGTCCATCGGTCGAGAGTGTGCCCCCCGGCAACATTTACCGTAGTCCGCCGTGATACCGTGCCGCCCGTAAGGCCGCCCTCATGAAATGGCGGTGTCAAGCAGGTGCAGGCTCCGGGGTGTGTGCGGCGCATCCTCCGCGGTAGCAGCACTTCAAGCGGAGGAGCACTCCACATGCCAACTGGCACAGTCAAGTGGTTCAGCGACGAGAAGGGGTTCGGCTTCATCACCCCCGATGACGGAGGTCGCGACCTCTTCGTCCACCACTCGAGCATCACTGCCGACGGGTACCGCTCGCTCTCCGAGGGCAGCAAGGTCTCCTACGAGGAAGAGGCCGCCCCGAAGGGTCCCAAGGCGGTCAACGTCAACAAGATCTGACGGGGGCGTCGGGCCTCGGGATCTTCTGGGGCCTCGCACGGAATCCGGCTCAGCCCGTATGCACTTCGAGCGCTGACTGGGCCGGATTCCGCACGCTCGGCATCCGTGGGGCCGTGCGGCCAAGGGAATTCGGCTCGATGCCGTCGGTTCGACGGACGTAACTGGGCCGAATTCCCCGCGTCCTTGCCCGGCCGGGTGGTCGCTGATCCCGCGGTGGTCGTGGGCAGATCGGGTTCTTTGAACGGCGGGGCACCTGGAGAGGGGCCGGGGCTGGGCCGCCGGCGCGAGGCGGCTCGCCGATCATGCATAACCTGCCACTCGAGCGTCTTCTGCGTGACCATGGCCGACTATGCATGTGGGGCATGCGCGGTATGCCACGGTCGGCCGATCCGAGGTCGACTGGCAGGTTACGCATGCCGGCGCCCGACGATCCGTCCCCGGGACGACCCCACCCCTCTCCAGGTGCCCGCCGTTCAACCGACCGGCGGCCGGACCGGACAGCGGGAACGCGACCCCGCCCGCCGGGCATGGACGCCCGGCGGAACGGCCCCACGGATGCCGCGAAGCGGCCCTGAAGTAACCCATTCGGGGGGCTTGGCCGCCCTGGGGCGAAACTTCGTCCACGCCCGCGCGTACTATGAGTAAGGCTGGTTTACGTGGGCGCACGGAAATATGACTAAGACGGTCGAGGAACGCGAGCAGGTAGTTGTCCGCTTCGCGGGAGACTCGGGCGACGGGATGCAGCTGGCGGGCAGCCGGTTCACCGACGCCACCGCGTTGGTCGGCAACGATCTCGCGACGCTGCCGAACTTCCCGGCCGAGATTCGCGCGCCTGCGGGGACACTCGCCGGCGTGTCGGCGTTCCAGATTCACTTCGCGTCGCGGGACATCCTGACGCCGGGCGACAGGCCGAACGTGCTGGTCGCGATGAACCCGGCGGCACTCAAGGCGAACCTGGCCGAGATCGACCGCGTTGCGACCGTGATCGTCAACGAGGACGCGTTCAGCAAGCGCAACCTCGAGAAGGCCGGGTACGCGTCGAACCCGTTGGAAGATGGGTCGTTGAGCGCGTATCGCGTGCACCGGATCCCGATGACGTCGCTGACGGTGGCCGCGGTAGAGGGGATCGAGGGGTCGTCGACGCGCGACGCCGGCCGGGCCAAGAACCTGTTCGCGCTCGGCGTGCTCTCGTGGCTATATGGGCGCCCGACCGACGTGACCAAGCGGTGGATCGAGCAGAAGTTCGCGCGCAATCCAGGGGCGCTGCAGGCGAACCTGGCCGCGTTCAACGCCGGTTGGTCGTTCGGCGAGACGACCGAGTTGCTCGACGTCCAGTACAAGGTCAAGGCCGCGACCGACGTCCCGCCGGGGACGTACCGGAACGTCAACGGCACCACCGCCTTGTCGCTGGGGCTGATCGCGGCGAGCGCGCGCAGTGGGCTGCCGCTGTTGCTCGCGAGCTATCCAATCACGCCCGCCTCCGAGCTTTTGCACGAGCTTTCGCGGCACGCGAACCTCGGCGTCAAGACGATCCAGGCCGAGGACGAGATCGCGGCCGCGGGCATGGCCCTCGGCGCGGCGTTCGGCGGGCGTCTCGGCGTGACCGCGACGAGCGGGCCGGGGATGGATCTCAAGGGCGAGACGATCGCGCTGGCGGCGGCGCTCGAGTTGCCGATGATCGTGATCGACGTGCAGCGGGCCGGCCCCTCGACCGGGATGCCGACCAAGACCGAGCAATCGGACCTGCTGATGGCGGTGTACGGGCGCCATGGCGAATCGCCGATCCCGGTGATCGCGCCGAGTACGGCGGGCGGGTGCTTTGAAGCGGCGTTCGAGGCGGCGCAGATCGCGGTCCGCTACCGCACTCCGGTGATCCTGCTGTCGGACACATTCCTTGCCTCCTCGTCGGAGCCGTGGCGGGTACCGGTCGTCGAGGACCTTCCGACGATCGATCCGGCGTTCGCGGTGGCGCGCGACGGCGAGGAGTTCATGCCCTACTCCCGCGACGAGCGCCTCGCCCGTCCGTGGGCGATCCCGGGGACGCCGGGCCTGGCCCACCGGATCGGCGGTCTCGAGAAGGCAGAGGAGACCGGCAACATCTCTTATGACGGCGCCAACCACGAGCGGATGACCAAGCTGCGGGCCGCGAAGGTCGAAGGGATCGCTTCTGAGATCCCGCCGTTGACGGTCGATTCCGAGCCCAGCGCGACGCTTCTGGTGATCGGGTGGGGGTCGAGCGAGGGCGCGATCCGTGCCGGCGTCAGGCGCGCCCGGGAGTCCGGTCAGGCGGTCGCGTGCGCGCACCTGCGCCACCTGAACCCGTTCCCCGAGAACACCGGCGACGTGCTGCGCTCGTTCGATCGCGTGCTCGTGCCTGAGATGAACACCGGCCAGTTGGCCCAGCTGCTCCGCGCGAAGTACCTCATCGACGTCGAGTCGTACTGCAAGGTGCAGGGACAGCCGCTGTTCGCGTCCGAGATCGAAGAGCAGATCGCGGAGCGGCGATGAGCGCGGTCGTGACCAACGGGAATGGCGGCGCCCCCGAGGCGCTGACCAAGGCCGACTTCCAGTCCGACCAGGAGACGCGCTGGTGCCCCGGGTGCGGCGACTACGCGGTCCTGTCCGCGGTGCAGCAGTTCATGCCCGAGCTCGGGATCCCGCCCGAGAGGATCGTGTTCGTCACCGGGATCGGCTGCGCGGGGCGGTTCGCGTATTACATGAACACGTACGGGATGCACGGCATCCACGGCCGCGCGCCGGCGCTCGCCACCGGCCTGGCCTCGTCGCGCGAGGATCTCTCGATCTGGATCGTCACCGGCGACGGTGACTCGCTGTCGATCGGCGGCAACCACCTGATCCACGCACTCCGGCGCAACGTCCCGATCAAGATCCTGCTGTTCAACAACCAGATCTACGGCCTCACCAAAGGGCAGGCGTCCCCGACTTCGGAGCTCGGCAAGGTCACGAAGTCGACCCCGTTTGGCGTCGCCGACCACCCCTTCAACCCGGTGTCGCTCGCGCTCGGCGCCGAGGCAACGTTCGTGGCGCGGACGATCGACCGCGACCGCCGTCACCTGACCGACGTGCTGCGCGCCGCCGCGACCCACGAGGGCGCGGCGCTCGTCGAGATCTACCAGAACTGTCCGGTGTTCAACGACGGCGCGTTCAGCGCGCTGACCGAGAAGGACACCAAGGACGCCAATCAGATCCGCCTCGAGGCGGGCCGGCCGATCCGCTTCGGCGTCGAGGACGAGCGCGGCGTCGCCCGCGGAGCCGACGGTGGCCTAGCGATCGTGGACGTGGCCGAGGTCGGCGAAGACGCGCTGATCGTCCACGATCCGTCGCGGCCCGACCCGGGCCTGGCGTTCTCGCTCGCGCGGCTCGCCGACAACCCGACCGTGCCCACGCCGATCGGGATCTTCCGCCAAGTCGAGCGCCCGGTGTACGGACGCAGCAGCCTGGTTCGCTCCATCCCGGCCACCGACGTCGAGTTGTCGGATCTGCTGCTCGGCGCGGACAGCTGGACCGTCGCCTGAGCTCCTGAACGCCGTCGCTACGCTGAGGTCAGATGCGTGACCTCGACGTCGAGCTGCTGTGGTGGGAGGGCTGCCCGTCCACCGAGCGTGCGCTCGCCGCGGTGCGGGAGGCCTTGACCGACGTCGGCCTCGCTGACGTGTCGGTGCAAATGCGCGAGATCCGTACCGACGACGACGCGCTCGAGTCCGGATTCGTCGGGTCGCCGACGATCCTGATCGACGGCGCCGATCTGGTCCCGGCCGCCGACGACGAGCCGGTCGGCCTCAGCTGCCGGGTGTACCGGCGCCGAGACGGCCGCATCAGCCCGATTCCCGATCCTGACGACCTGCGCGAGGCGCTGCGACGTGCGGCCGAGCGCGCGGAGGTGAACTGATGACTCTCACGCTTGGTGAGGTGGCGCCCGATTTCGCCCTGCCCGACACGGAGGGCAGGAGGTGGTCGGTGGCGTCGTACGACGGCGCGCCGGCAACCGTGCTCGTGTTCACGTGCAACCACTGCCCGTATGCGCTCGCCTGGCAGGACCGGATCGCCGAGGTGGCCAACGACTACGCGGCGCGCGGCGTGCGGGTGCTGGCGGTGAACTCCAACGACGCGGACCGGTACCCGCGCGATTCGCCGGACGCGATGAAGGAGCGGGTCTCGCGCGAGCAGTGGACGATCCCCTACCTCCACGACGCCACCCAGGAGGTGGCGCGCGAGTACGGCGCGAAGGTGACGCCTGACGTGTTCGTGCTCGACGCCGAGGGCCGGCTGCGCTATCGCGGCGCGCCCGATGCGGACTACGACAACCCGGGTGAGCGGGCCGAGTGGCTGCGCGAGGCCCTGGATGCGGTGCTGTCCGGGTCGATCGTTGAGCGGCCGGAGACCAAGCCCGTCGGCTGCTCGATCAAGTGGAAGTAGCAGCGGTGGACGACTACACCCCGCAGCAGGTCGCCGAGCTGATGGAGCGCGGCGACATCCAGCTGATCGACGTGCGACAGCCCGAGGAGCACGACGCGGGACGGATCGCCGGCGACCGGCTGGTCGTCCTCTCGGACCTCGCCGGCGCGGTCGACACGGTCGACCAAGAGCGGCCCGTGGTGTTCTACTGCCGTAGCGGCGCCCGTTCGGCGATGGCGACCGAGGCGTTCCGCGGCGCCGGGTTCGACGCCCACAACATGCTGGGCGGGCTGCTCGACTGGCACGCGGCCGGGCTGCCGCTCGAGCCGGCCGACGGGTACGTGGCGTAGGGCCGGGGTTACTCGGAGCGCAGGACCTCGGCTGGGGATCGGTTCGCGCCGATGCGAGCCGGTACCGCTGTCAGTGCCGCGACCACGATCAGCGTGCCCGGGATCACTGCGAGCAGCGTCAGGATAGGGGGACTCGCCTGATGGACGTGGCCGCCGGCGGCCTGGTACAGCGCGAGCCCGAGGGGAATCCCGAGGCACGCGGCGAGCAGGGCCGGCACCAGCTGGGAGGTGGCCAAACCGGCGGTGATCTGTCGGGGAGTCGCGCCGAACGCCCGCGCGAGCGCGGTCGGCCGCTGCGCGTCGATCACGGTCGCCCATGTGGTGAAGATCGCGTTGATCGCCGCGAGGACGATCAGGACCGCGGTCAGCAGGAACACGAGGTGGGTCACGCGGTCGGCAACCGTGGCGCCGCCGACGGCGGCGACCCGTTGCTGGTTGGTCACCTGGACCTTGTGCTGGAGCGTCAACGCGGCGACGACCATCGTCACCGCGATCGTCATGCTGGCTGCGGTCAGCAGCGACCGGCGGATGCGCCGGGCGACCAGGCGTACCGCGAGCAGCAGCGGCACTGGGAGCCTCGCCGATAGCGCGATCAGCGATGGCCGGCGCCGGGGCGGGTGCGCGGGATCGCTCAGTGCGCGGATCGTGCTCGTGTGAGCGCCGCGGATCGCCGGCACGAGCGTCGCGCACGCGGCTACGACGACGGCCACCATCAGGACCTCCGTCGCCGAGGTCAGCGTCAAGGGAGGGGTTGGGGGGCTGCCGAGCAGGCCGCTGCCGAGGTTCGTGAGCTGCGGAGCGATGAGTTGGCCGACGGTCACGCCGACCGCTGCCGCCGCCAGCGCGAGCAGGAGGTTCTCGGCCAGCAGCACGACGGCGACCAGTATCGGGGTGGCCCCGACGGCCTTCAGCAGCCCGACGCGCCGCGTCTGCTCGGCCATCCGGCTCCCGACCACCACGGCGATGCTGGCGATCGCCAGCAGCGCGAGCAGCGTGCTGACGATAAGCAGGACCTGCTGATCGACAGAGACGACCTTGAAGTCTTGGCGCTCGATGTCCTGCCAGGACAACAGAAACGAGTTGGACGGGTTGCTCGTGACGTTGTAGAACGCGGTGGCAGCGGGGCCGTTCTCAAACGCCTGGGCGGACGACGGCTCGGTCAGCCTGAGGTTGAGGATGTACCCGATCGGCTGCTGGTCCGGGGCAAGCACGTCCGCGTCTGACCGCGTGAGCCAGACCAGCCCTGGGGCGGTGATCGGGTAGAAGCACTGAGCGGTGCTGGCCGCAATCCCGGCGACGCGGAACGGCCGCCCGCCGAGGCGGATCGCGTCGCCGACGCCGAGGCCGAGCGCATCGGCGAACCCCCGCTCGATTACGGCCTGACCGGGCGCGACCCAGTGCCCGGCTGTGAGCGCCGGCTGGTCGATCGCCGCCGGCACGACGTCTCGGCCCTCGACCTCAGCCTCCACGTCGATCCCACGTACACGTAGCCCGGTGAACGCGATCGGATATGGGCCGGACGTGCCGGCGACGCCGTGAGCATCGACGAGCGGTGCGAACCCCCGCGTCACGCCCGAGCGCGTCCCCGAAGGCGGGGTGAACTCCGCGACGATGTCCGGTCCCCGGGTCGCGGCGCGGGTCCGCGCGAACGGGCTGTCGGTGACCCTGTGCAGCGCGAGGCCGATCGTCAACGTGGTCGTCGTGGTCACGATCATCGCGAGCAGCAGCGCGGACTGGACGCGGCGGCGTTGGATGTCGCGGATGGCGAGGCGCCAGGTGAGGAGGACCCGGCCCACCGGTTCAGCCCTCGAGACCGGCGATCTCGGTGACGCTGCGTGCCGTCTCCCCGGTCAGCTTCGTCTCGTCGACGAAGGCGCCGTCGCGCATCGTGATCAGCCGGTCCGCCGTCGCGGCGATCCGCTCGTCGTGCGTGACCACGACCAGCGTCTGCCCGCCGGCATGGAGCTGCTCGAACAGGCGGAGCACGTCGGTGGTGGCCGCGCTGTCGAGGTTCCCGGTGGGCTCGTCGGCGAGCACGACGGCGGGACCGTTGGCGAGCGCGCGCGCGATCGCCACGCGCTGGCGCTCCCCGCCCGAGAGCGCCGAGGGGAGGTGTCGCAGCCGGTCATCGAGGCCGACCTGCTCGAGCAGCCCGGTCGCCCGCTCCCGCGCTCTGCGGGGAGAGGCGCCGGCGAGCAGCGCCGGCAGCTCGACGTTCTCGAGCGCGGTCAGCTCCTCGACGAGATGAAAGGCCTGGAAGACGAACCCGAGCGCGCGCCGGCGCAGACGCGCGAGGCCCGCCTCGGGCATCCGCTCGAGCCGACGGCCGGTCAGTTGCAGGGCGCCGGCGGTCGGCCGCTCGAGGCCGCCGAGCAGGTACAGGAGCGTGGACTTCCCGCACCCGCTCGGCCCCACAATCGCCACCGCCTCGCCCGACGCGACGTCGAGGCTCACGTCACGAACGGCGTGGACCAGCCCCGTGCCGCTGCCGTAGTCCTTGCGCAGGCCGTTCGCCGACAGGATCGGCTCGTTGGCTTGCATCATCGCTCCTTTGCCGCGTTCCAGTAGCGCGCGCAGGCCTCGAGCCAGCGCAGATCCGCCTGCAGCCTGAGCACCACGCCCTCCAGGAGCAGCGCGGCGACCGACCCGTTCGGCTCGGCCAGCGCGGCGCGCTGGGCCTGCCCGAGGCCGCGCAACAGCGCACGGCGCTGCTGGTCGACGATCCCGACCGGGTCCGCCAGGCCGGCCGCGGCAGCCGCCACCAATTTGAGGTGGAATTCGGCGGGCGCCGGCTTGGGCCAGCTCGTGTCCTCGAGCCACTCCGTGACCTGGTCGTGTCCGGCCGGCGTGAGCTCGTACACCCTGCGGTTGGGTTTGTCCGCCTGCCCGACGCGCTCGGAGGTCACCAGACCGGCCTTCTCAAGCCGGTTCAGCGTGACGTACACCTGCCCGTCGTTCAGCGCCCCCGCCAGCGGCCCGAGTGCGAGCGCGAGCCGGGCCCGCAACTGGTAGCCGTGCGAGGCCTCGCGCGCCAGCAGCGCGAGCAGCACCTCGCGCACGACGCGCAGCTGGTACCCGTTGAGCGGCTCCTCGTGTGGCAGTGGCGCGGTATCCGGCAATTCGCTCCCTAACGGTTAGCCATCGGCAAGATAACCGTTAGCTATCGCTGGTGTCAAGCGGGCGGCACGAGAGCGCCGGCTGCAAGATTTCGGTCGCGCTAAAGGAGTTCGACGGTAGAGCCCGATACCAGTGATGTGACATTTGTCGGGCGCGTCGTGTAGGCTGCCGCGCCGACACATAAGAAGCCCAGCCGAGTCCCTGTCGCTACGGCGGCGGGGAGCGGGGAACCCAGTGGAGCCGAGAGGCTCCGGGGGGCGAATCGCCGGATTTCCGGCGTAGCGCACTCTTTCAGCGCGAGCCCGTCAGCTAACCCCGTAGGCGCAAGAAAGAGAAGGGGTTGTAGTTGTCGAGCCTGGATTTTCACCGCATCGCCCGTAGGGCAGGTGCGGCTGCACTCGTAGCGACGGCGACGTTGGCCGCGGCATCGGCCAGCGCGGCCACACAGACCAGCCGTCCCTCCTCTGGTGGCGCGGCGATGGCGGCCACGATCAGGACCGCCGGCACGCTCACGCGACCGAGCACCGCAAAGCAACTCGGCGCGCGGATGCTGCGCCAGGGGCTGCACGGCAACGACGTGACGATCCTCCAGGGCTACCTCACGATCGCCGGCTATCCGACGTCGGTCGACGGAGTGTTCGGGCCGGCGACGGCGGCGAGCGTGGTCGCGTTCAAGACAGCTCACAGCATCAGCCCCGCCAACGGAGTCGCCGGCGCGCCGTTCGACAAGTCGCTCGAGGCGGCGATCACCGCATATGAGAGCGACGTGCCCACCGGGACGACGACGATCAACCCGGACGGCACCGCCACCGCCCCAGCGGGTGCGCCCGCCCCGGTCCAGGCTGCGGTGGCCGCGGCCAACCAGATCCTCAACACGTCGTACTGCGTGGGCGGTGGCCACGGCCAGTGGCAGTCGAGCTGCTACGACTGCTCGGGTTCGGTCAGCTACGCGCTGCACGGCGCCGGCCTGCTGTCCTCGTCCGAAGACTCGACCGGGTTCGAGACGTACGGATCGCCCGGTCCCGGTAAGTGGATCACGATCTACGCGGACGCCAGCCACGCCTTCATCGTGATCGGCGGACGAGCCTTCGACACCGCCGACTACGGCGGACCCAATATCCCCTCGGGAACCGGGCCGCGATGGCGCTCGAACCCGCTCGGGAACCTCGCGGACGGCGGCGATTACGTCGTCCGCCACCCGCCCGGCTTGTAGGAGGAGGCTCGCAGGGGCATCTGACGGCCGTCGCCGTCGGATGCCCTCTCCTCTGTCGTAGCATCCATAGGGCTCATGAAGCCGAACGAGCCCACCTCGCGCCGTGTCCTTTTGTCGGCGCTGGCCGCGTTGACCGTCGGTCTCGGCGCGATCAGCCTGCTCGCCGGCTTCAGCGGGTCGCCGCCGGTGCGCCTGCTCCAGGGGATGGCGGTGTTCGGGGCGGGGGCCGTGATCGTCGGTGGCGCGGTCGTGCTGGTGATGATCCGCCTCGCCGGCTGGCGCGACCCGGAGTCCGAGATTGACTTCGAGGCGCTCGTCCAGCGCACCGAACGGCTCGCCGCCGAAGGCTCCTGGGGCGAGGACGAGGACTACGACGAGGGTGACGACGACGAGGATCTGTTCGACCCCTACAACGAGGCGGACTTCCGGGCGCTCGTCCGCGCCGCGATCGACGATCTCCCGCTCGAGTTCCATCGCGCGCTCGAGCACGTGGCCGTGGTCGTCTCCGAGAGCGGCCGGCGCCAGCGCGCCTACGGCCTCTACCAGGGCGACACGGTCGCCCAGGACTACTTCCACGACCGGATCGTGATCTTCCGCGACACGCTGCTGCGCGACTTCGGCCACGATCCAGACCTGCTCAAGGCGCAGGTGACCCGGACGGTTCGCCACGAGCTCGCCCACCATCTGGGCTGGGACGAGAAGGGCGTGCGCGGGCTCGGGCTGTAGGCCGGCGCGGGGGGGCGATTCGCCCAGTGGGGTCGCGCGGCCCGCTCGCCGATTAGCCTTGTGAGAGCGAGGCTCGCTGGGCCTCGCTTTTCGATGCGACCCTCGAGCAGGAGTGAACCCAGATGCCAGAAGCCGTGATCGTGGACGCCATACGAACGCCGATCGGCCGGGCGGGGAAGGGCTCGCTCAAGACCGTGCGCGCTGACGAACTGGCCGCGATTCCGATCCGGGCGCTGATCGAGCGCAACCCCGAGGTCGACTTCGCGCAGACCACCGACGTGATGATGGGCGCCGCGTCGTCGATCGGCGAGCAGGGCTACAACGTCGGCCGCAACGCGTCGCTGCTGGCGGGCCTGGACCATCACGTGCCGGCGTGCACCGTCAACCGCTTCTGCGCCTCGTCGCTTCAGACGCTCCGGATGGCGTTCCACGCGATCAAGGCCGGCGAGGGCGATCAGTACATCGCCGCCGGGGTCGAGGCGGTATCGCGGGCGGGACTCGGGGCTGGGATCCCCGACGACGCGAAGAACCCCCACCTGAACGGCTCGAACGGGTCGGCCTACGACGTCTACATCCCCATGGGCATGACCGCCGAGAACGTCGCCCAGCGCTGCAACGTGACGCGCGAGCAGCAGGACGAGTGGGCGGTGACTTCCCAGAGCCGCGCCGTCGAGGCGCGCGACTCTGGCCACTTCGACCCGGAGATCGTCCCGGTCCCCGTGCCCGCGCACAGAGAGACCGACAAGGAGGGCAACGAGATCGACGTTCCCGACGCGGTCGTGACCAAGGACGACGGTCCCCGAGCGGGCACGACGATGGAGGTGCTGGGCAAGCTGAAGCCCGCGTTCCGCCCGGACGGCACGGTGACCGCCGGCAACGCCTGCCCGCTCAACGACGGCGCCGCGGCGGTGCTCGTGATGTCCGCCGAGAGGGCCAAGCAACTCGGCCTCACGCCCAAGGCGCGGATCATCGGCTCGACGGTCGCCGCGATCCGGCCCGAGATCATGGGCCTCGGCCCCATCCCGGCGATCCAGGCCTTGCTGAAGGCGACCGGCGTGAGCATCGACGATGTCGACGTGGTCGAGATCAACGAGGCGTTCGCGGCGCAGATCGTCCCCTGCAAGGAGGAGCTCGGGATTCCCGACGAGAAGCTCAACCCGTTCGGTGGCGCGATCGCGCTCGGTCACCCGTTCGGGATGACCGGCGCGCGCATCATGACCACGCTGATCAACGGGCTGCGCGCGCTCGACGGGACGCTCGGGATCGAGTCGATGTGCGTCGCCGGCGGAATGGGCCAGGCAATGCTGATCGAGCGGCTCAGCTAACGGACCCTAGACGTTCCGCTGAGTTGCGGCGGTGACCGGCGGCGGGATCTGCGACAGCCACCCGCCGTCGGCGAGCGCCGTGGTCAGCGGGACCGGCTTGCCGACGAAGTAGCCCTGGGCGTAGTCGACCTGGTGCTTCTGGAGCAGCCCGATCGTCTCCGCGTCGGCGACCGACTCGGCGACGGTCTTGATCCCGAGCGCCTGGGAGACGCCGACGATCGCCTTGACCATGTGCTCGTCGACCTCGCTGCGCGGCAGATTCTGGATGAACTCGCCGTCGAGCTTGACGTAGCTAACCGGCAGGTGCTTGAGGTAGTAGAACGAGCCGAAGCCAGTGCCGAAGTCGTCGAGCGCGAGACTGCAACCGAGGTCGGTGAGGCCGCGGGCGAACTCGGTGGCCTCGGGCATGTTCGCGATCGCGGCGGTCTCCGTGACCTCGAAGATCAGCCTGGAGGGGTCCAGTGAGGACCGCCCAAGCTCGCGCTCGATCATCCGCAGCAGCTCCGGATCGCCGACCACGGACTCGCCGCTGAGGTTGATCCCGACACGCGGCATCGGCCCCATCGAGTCGGCCATCAGCTGGATCGCGCGCGCCACGACCCACCGGTCGATCGCGTGGATCAGCCCGAAGCGCTCGGCGGCGGGAAGGAATGCGCCAGGGGCGATCAGCTTCCCGCGCTCGCCCTTCATCCGCAACAGCAACTCGCCGTGCTTGATCTGCCCGGTGGCGAGCTCGAGGATCGGCTGCAGGTGCAGGACGAAGCGATCGCGGTCGAGCGCGTCCTGGATCCGCTGGGACCAGGTCAGCTTCGCCATCGCCCGCGCCTTGCGCGCCTCGGGCGCGGTGTAGACGACGACCCGGTCACGCCCCGCGGTCTTGGCGGCGTACATCGCGAGGTCGGCGTTGACCAGCACCTCGCCGGCGGTGGCGTCGTCTGATTCGAACGCGGTCACGCCGATGCTGGCGCTGATCCGGAACGGCCTGCCGCCGTACGTCGCCGGGCTGCTGCGGATCTCGGCGACCAGATCCTCGGCTGCGGCGCGAGCGTCGTCCACGCCGACCGCGGACAGCAGCACCGCGAACTCGTCGCCGCCGAGCCGGGCCACGACGTCGCTCGACCGGAACCGGCTGCGGAGCACGCGTGCCACCTGGACGAGCACGGCGTCGCCGGCGGCGTGGCCGGCGGAGTCGTTGATCCCCTTGAAGTTGTCGATGTCGATGCTGAGCACGGCGCTGTGGCCGGCGTAGCGCCCGGCCCGCGCCAGCTCGCGCTTGAGCTGCTCGTCGAACCGCCGGCGGTTGAACAGGCCGGTCAGCTGATCGTGGTCGGCCATGTGGCGCAGGCGCTCCTCGTAGCGCACGCGCTCGGTCGTGTCGCGCGCGATGATCGCCGTCGAGACGATTCGGCCGTTCGCGTCGGTCACGGGCGAGACGGTCAGCGACACCGCGATGACGGTTCCGTCCTTGCGGACGCCCTCGGTCTCGAAGTTGTCGATCGAGTCGCCGGACAGCAGCGTCTCGAGGATCTTCTGCTGCTCGCCGGCGCGGTGCCCGGGCTCGATCAGCGCGATCTGCTGGCCGATGGCCTCGTCCGCCGGGTAGCCGTAAAGCTGCTCGGCACCGCGGTTCCAGCTCGTGATCGTGCCGTCGTGCGACTTGGTCACGATCGCGTCACCGGTCGACTGGACGACGTAGCTGAGCAGGTCGCGCGCTGCGCGCGCCGCCGCCTCCTCGGTGACGTCCTGCATCGTCCCGACCACCTTCACCGGTCCGCGTCGCCGCTCCGAGATCGCCTCGCCGCGCGCTCGCACCACGCGCTCGGCGCCGTCGAACCGCACGATCCGGAACTCGAACTGGAGCGGATCTTTCGTGCGGCGCGCTCCCTCGAACGACCTCTCGACGAGCTCGCGGTCCTCCGGGTGCACACGGTCGAGCACGAGCTCTCGCGTGAGCTCGACGTCCGACGGCGTCGCGAAGATCCGGCGCAGGCCGGCCGAATAGTGCGTGTTGCCGGTGTCGAGCTCGTGTTCGAAGCTCCCGCTCAGGGCCGCCTGCTCCGCCTCGGTGAGCAACCGCTCGCTGCCTGCCCGCGTCTGCGCGCGCGCGAGCGCGTCGAGGATCAGCGGGCCGGCCTCCGTCAGCGACTCAGACCGCGTGAGCGCATCGGTGACCGCCCGCTGGAGATCGAGCCACTCACTGACGCCGCGATTCTGTTCGAAGGGCGGCTCCATCACGACCATTCTGGCGATGTCCCCGCAAGGGACGAGTGTCGCCGGTCACCACCCTGCATGGTGAGCGCCAACGGGTACTCCTTCCTGGATGGCCGGATTTTACCCCTGCAAAGGTCAGAAGAATCCCCGTTCGAACAAATGGCTAGGGACAGATGGTGGAGGTTCGCGGGCGGCGCGTGCACAAATGAGATGCGCTAGCGCGGCGGCATGCGCAACGCGCCGTCGAGCCTGATCACCTCGCCGTTGAGCATCTCGTTCTCGACGATGTGAGCGACGAGCGCGGCGAACTCCTCCGGGCGCCCGAGTCGCGACGGGAACGGCACCGCCTGGCCGAGCGCGTCGCGGGACTGCTGCGGGAGCGCGGCCAACAGCGGGGTGTCGAACGTCCCGGGCGCGATCGTGCAGACGCGGACGCCGGCCGGCGAGAGATCGCGCGCCGCCGGCAGGGTCATGCCGACGATCCCGCCCTTCGACGCTGAGTAGGCGATCTGCCCGATCTGCCCGTCGAACGCCGCGATTGAGGCGGTGTTGACGCAAACGCCGCGCTCGCCGGATTCGGTCGGCTCGTTCTCGACCATCTCGGCAGCCGCAAGGCGCAGCACGTTGAACGTGCCGATCAGGTTGACGCGGATGACGGTCTCGAACGGCTCGAGCGGGTGCGCGCCGCGTTTGCCCGTGACGCGGGTCGCCCAGCCGATGCCCGCGCACGAGACCGCGATCCGGAGCGGAACGGGCTGCGACGCGGCGGCGCTCACGGCGCCTAGAACCGAGGCCTCGTCGGTGACGTTGGTGGGGACGAACGTGGCCCGGTCGCCGAGCCCGCTCTCGAGCGCCCGCCCGCGATCCTCGTTCAGGTCCGCGATGACGACGTGGGCGCCGTCGGCGTGGAGTCGCCGCGCCGTGGCCTCGCCGAGACCCGAGGCGCCGCCCGCGACGAGCGCGCCGGTGCCTTCGATATGCATGGCGAGAACCCTACTGGCGGACGAGCGGGCCCGGCGTCCTCACTCCCGCGCGGCCAGCGACAGCGCGAACAGCTCATCCGGGTCGGTGTACCAGGCCTCGAGCCGCAGACCGGCCGCCTCGAAGTCATCCGCGACGCGCTCGCGCGTGAATTTGGCGCTGATCTCGGTGCGGAGCTCCTCGCCAGCGGCGAATTCGACCCGAAGGCCGAGGTCCGCCACCAGCACGGTGCACGGCCGCTGCGAGCGCAGGCGCATCTCGACCCATTCGTGCCGGCGGTCGAAGAACGCGATGTGCTCGAATGCCTCGGGGCGGAAGTCGGCGTCGAGCTCGCGGTTGATCACGCGCAACACGTTGCGGTTGAACTCGGCGGTAACGCCCTCGGAGTCGTCGTAGGCGGCTTCGATCACCGCCGGGTTCTTGACCAGGTCGGTGCCGAGCAGCAACCGGTCACGCGGGCCGAGCAGCCTGCCGATCTCGCGCAGCAGGCGCCGGCGTGTGCCCGGCAGGAAGTTCCCGATCGTGCCGCCGAGCAGGGCGACGATCCGCGGCGTGCCGGTGGGCTCCGGGACGTGGGCGAGGTGCCGCTCGAAGTCGCCGATCACGCCGTGCACCGCGAGCTCCTCGAACTCGTCCACGAGCTCGTGCGCCGCCGACTCGAGCGCGGTCTCGGACACGTCGAGCGGGATGTAGCGGCGGAGCGTTCCGGCGCGCGACATCGCGCCCAGCAGGATTCGCGCCTTCTCGGCCGCGCCCGATCCGAGCTCGACGAGCTCGCCGGCGCCGGTCCGGCGCACGATCCCGTCGGCGCGCGCGAGCAGGATCTCGCGCTCGGTCCGCGTCGGGTAGTACTCGGGCAGCTCGCAGATCCGCTCGAACAACTCAGACCCGTGTGCGTCGTAGAAATGCTTTGCCGGGATCTCTTTGAAAGGACGGGTCAGCCCGTCGAGCACATCGTTGGCCAGCGAGCGCTCGTCGCTCTCGGACAGGAACGACTCGATCTGGATATCCGCGGTCCGCGTCGGCGGGGTCACGCGCTCCTCGCGATTCTTATCCCGGAGAAGATCTGGCGCCGCTGCGGGTGGTCCCAGTTGCGGAAGGTCGAGGTCGCGACGCGGGTGCGCGTCGCCCACGAGCCGCCGCGGAGCACCCGGTAGTCGCCTCCGAAGAACACCTCGGAGTACTCCCGGTAGGGGTGGGCGACAAAGCCGCGATAGCCGTCGAACCCGCTGCTCGTCCACTCCCACACGTCGCCGATCATTCCGAGGCAACCGTAGGGCGACGCGCCGTCGGGATAGGCCCCGGCCGGAGCCGTGCCGCAGCCGCGGTGGTCGAGGTTCGCGTGCTGGCCGGGGGCGGGCCTGCGGTTGCCCCACGGGTAGCGCCGGGCGCGGGGGTGTGCTGGATCTGTTATCTCATCCCAGGTCGCCGCCTTCTCCCACTCGATCTCGGTGGGAAGGCGCGCGCCGTGAGCGCGGGCAAAGGCGTCGGCCTCGAACCAGGACACGTGAACGACGGGTCGGTGCGGGTGAAGTGGTTCGAGTCCGCCGAGTCGCCACTCACCGCGCAGGTCAACCGTCCACCCCTCGGGTCGCGAGATGTCGTACTCCTCCTTCCAGGCCCACCCCTCATCGGACCACCAATCGCGATGCTCGTATCCGCCGCCCTCGACGAAGGTCAGGTAGCTGGCGTTGGTGACCGGGGTCCGCCCGATCAGGTAACCGCGCACGTCGGTGCGGTGGCGCGGGCGCTCGTTGTCGTAGGCGAACCCGGCGTCGGGCGCGCCGATCGTGCACTCACCGGCGGGGACCTCGACCATGTCCAGTCCGTTCTGCGCTGGGCTCGTCGGCTGGGGGATCGCACGGCGGCCGGGAAGCTCGTAACCGGGGAGGCGCGCCAGCATCAATGTCTGCAACATCGTCTCGTCGTGCTGGTGCTCGTGGCGCAGGACCATCTCGTGCAGAGTGCCGTCGCCGACGCCGCGTTCGTCGATCACCTCGAGCGTTCGCGCGCGAACCTGGTCAAGGTATTCGCGCGCCTCCGCGGGACCGAGCAACGGGAGGTCACCTCGCACCGCGCGTGGGGTCTCGAACGCGTCGTACATCGCGGCGAGGTCGTCGTGCAGCAGGGGGCGCTCGCCGTAACGATGCACGAGCCACAGGTCCTCGTACGCGGCGATATGCGCGAGGTCCCATACGAGCGGGCTCATCAGCGAAGAGTGGACGCGTTCGAGATCCTCGTCGGAGACCGATGACACAAGCGCATACGTGCGCCTGCGCGCTTCCTGCAGTGCCTCAACGACTCGCTCCGAACTCAGAGGCACCCTGGCTGCGATGGACCCGGTCACTCGTCCAATTGTATGCATACCGAATGTTAACCCCGTGAGAATTCGGGTGAAACATCGGAGGTAACTCGAGGTGAACCGGTTCACCATGGTGTGAAACGGTTCAGCGGTTTAGGTGAACCGGTTCACCGATTTAGGTGAAACGTTTCAGTGAAGTTCGTAGCGCAGGTACAGCGAGCTGCCGTGCTCAACCACCCACACGAGCGACAGCTGACGCAGCTGGCTGAGCTCCTGTCCGCGCGTGATCCCCGGCGCCATGCCGCCCCCGGCCAGCTTGGGCGCAAACGTCAGGAACAGCTCGTCGACGAGGTCCTCGCCGAGCAGCGCTCCGAACAGCGTGGGGCCTCCCTCGCACAGGACTGAGCGCACGTCGTACGCCGAGCGCAACCGGCGCATCATCGTGGTCAATGTGAATTCGCCGGGGTCGAGGTGCACCATCTCCACCTGGGCGGCGAGCCCTGCCAGGTCGATCTGCGCCGGCGTGAACACGACTGCGCGGGCGGCGGGCTCGTCGAACAGCGGGATGTCGGTCGGGATGTGGCCGCTGCGGCTGATGATGCATGCGAGCGGCTCGGGGTGCAGACCGGAGCCCGCGCGCCGCTGCCGGCGATCGGGGTCGCGCACGAGCCGGCCGTAGCGCTCGGCGCGGAGCGTGCCGGTGCCTACGAGGATCGCGTCGACGTGCTCGCGGAGCCCGTGGAACATCTCGCGGTCGCCGGGATCGCTGAGCTCCCGCGAGAGACCGTGGAATGCCGCGCGCCCGTCGGCGCTCTCGACGAAGTTGGCGATCGTGTAGGGGCGGTCGACATGCGCACGGCCGGCGAGACCCAGCGAGGACAGCAGTTCGCCGGCGTGGATCTCCCGGGCCACCGGCATGAGCTGACGGAGCTCTGGACCCTGACCGGAGGACGCAACGGGGGTCACGAGGTCGAACGTATCAGCAGGGTGATAAACACAGCGCTGCGCCAACGCCGGCTTTTGAGGGAGGGAGCATGCTCGACTGCACCTATCGCGTCCACATCCCACACCATGCCGGGCAGCTCGCTCGCGTCGCCCAGGCGATCGCCGACGGCGACGGGCTGATCGGCGATGTCGTCACCGTCTCGCTCGGTCGCGAGAGCTCGGTCAGGGACATCACGGTCGAGGTCCGGGACGTCGCCCAGTCGGACCGGATCGCCGACCTGGTGGAGGCGCTCGGCGACGTGACCGTCCTGTGGCATCAGGACCGGGCTCTGCTCCGCCACGTCGGCGGCAAGCTCCAGATCGACGCGCTCCGGCAGGTGCGCACCGTCCAAGAGATGCGCGACGTGTACACGCCGGGGGTCGCGCGCGTGTGCACCACGATCGCCGAACAGCCCGAGCTCGCCTCGCGCTACACGATGATCTCGCGCAGCGTCGCGATCTGCACGAACGGCACGCGCGTGCTCGGGCTGGGAAACATCGGGCCGGTCGCGTCGATGCCGGTGATGGAGGGCAAGGCGGTGTTCTACGACCAGTTCGTCGGGATCTCGGCGATGCCGATCCTGATCAAGGCCACCGACGTCGACACGTTCGTCAACACCGTCCTCCAGATCGCGCCGACGTTCGGCGGGATCCACCTCGAGGACATCTCGGCTCCGGAGTGCTTCGAGATCGAGCGGCGGCTCATAGACGAGCTGCCGCAGCCGGTCATGCACGACGATGTCCATGGCACCGCCGTGGTGTCGCTGGCCGCGGCGATGGTCGCCTGCCGTTACGCGGGAATCGAGCTGCGCTCGGCGACGGTCGGCCAGCTCGGCCTCGGCGCGGCCGGATTTGGGATCGCGTCGCTGATGGTCGACGCGGGCGTGCGCCGCGTGCTCGCATTCGACCCGCTCGAGGCGTCCCACGCGCGGGCGCGCGAGCATGGGGTCGAGATCGCCTCGATGGAGCGCGTGCTGGCGGAGGCGGACGTGGTCGTGGCGACGACTGGCCGCGCCGGTCTGATCCAGCCGGAGATGATCCGCGCGGGACAGGTCATCCTCGCGCTCACGAACCCGGATCCTGAGATCGAGCCCGAGCGGGCCGAGGCGGCCGGCGCCGCGTTCGCCGCCGACGGCCGTAGCGTCAACAACGTGCTGGGCTACCCGGGGATCTTCCTGGGCGCGCTGCAGTCGGGTGCGGCCGGTATCAACGTCGCGATGAAGCTCGCGGCCGCCGACGCGATCGCCGAGCTCGCCACGGACGGGGAGCTCGTCCCCAATGCGCTCGACAAGCGCGTCCACCAAGCGGTCGCCGCGGCGGTCAAGGACGCGGCCGAGCGCAGCGGGATCGCACGCCCGGAACGGGCGAACACCGACCTCTGAGCGGGCTGGGATGCAGGGCATGGTGGCCGGATCGGAGCGGCGCCCGGTGGTCGGGAAACCGGCTACGCTCCGCGCCGATGCACTTCAGGCAGCTCGACCGCGGCGAACTGATCGCGGTGCTCGGCGGGGCTATCTTGGCCGTATCGATATTTCTGGCCTGGTACACGCTCGGCGACAAATACACGACGCTCGGCCACTGCAAGGGGCCGAACACCTCGTGCACCGGATGGAACTCGCTGCTGATCCTCCGTTTCCTGCTGCTGATCGCGGCGGTCGCGCCGGCAGTCCTCGCCTGGATCATCCTGCGCGGACACGCGCTGTCGTGGCCGCGGGGCGAGATGACCGCGATTATCGCGATCTTCGCCCTCGGGTTTACGGTGTTCCGTGGCGTGATCGACAAGCCGGGTACGCCGCCCGGCGAGATCGGCATCACCACCGGCTGGTGGATCGGGCTGGTGGGCGGACTGCTGATCCTGATCGGGTCGGTCGCGCGGACGAAGGAGAGCATGACCACACGTAAGCCACCGGGGCTGCCATGAGCTTGGATCAGCCACCTGAGCGTCCGGACCGGAACCTGGCGCTGGAGTTGGTCCGCGTGACCGAGGCGGCGGCGCTCGCCGCGGCGCGCATGGTCGGGCGTGGCGATAAGGAGGGAGCTGACCAGGCCGCCGTCGACGCGATGCGACACGTGCTCGACTCGGTGTCGATGGACGGCGTCGTCGTGATCGGCGAAGGGGAGAAGGACAAGGCCCCGATGCTGTTCAACGGCGAGCACATCGGCGACGGCACGCCGCCGCTCGTCGATATCGCAGTCGACCCGCTCGAGGGCACGCGCCTCACCGCGCTGGGGATGCCGAGCGCGCTCTCGGTGATCGCGCTCGCCGAGCGCGGGTCGATGTTCAACCCGGGTCCGATCGTGTACATGGAGAAGATCGCCGGCGGTCCCGAGATCGCCGATCTGCTCGACCTCGACCGCCCGCTGCCCGAGACGCTCGCGCTGATCGCCGAGCGCAAGCGGATCGACATCCGCGACGTGATGGTGGTGATGCTCGATCGCGAGCGCCACCACGCCGCCATGGCGGAGATCCGTGAGGCGGGAGCGCGCGTCCGCCTGATCCTCGACGGCGACGTGTCGGCAGCGCTGCTCGCGGTCTCAGACAACACGCCGGTCGACCTGCTGTGGGGGATCGGCGGCACGCCCGAGGGCGTGATCACCGCGGCGGCGATCAAGTGCATCGGTGGCGAGCTCAAGGGCCGGCTGTGGCCGCGCAACGACGAGGAGCGGACGGCCGCGATCGAGGCCGGGTACGACCTCGATCGGGTGCTCACCTGCGACGACCTGGTCGCAGGGGAGGACGTGTTCTTCTCGGCGACCGGCGTCACCGACGGCGACGTGCTTCAGGGGGTCCGCTACCAGGGCGACCGGGGCGCGACGACCGAGTCGCTGGTGATGCGGTCGCGGTCGGGGACGGTCCGAAGAGTGTCCGCGCGCCACGACCGGGCCAAGCTGCGGACGTTCACCGGCATCCGCTACGGGTAGCGCGGAATTCGGCCCCGACGCGTCACTTCGAGCCGAACGTGTCTGAGCTGAATTCCGCGGCCCCAAGAATCAGTGAGTGGTGTGGTCGCGGATGTGGCGGGCGCGCTCGATCGCGGCGCTCGCGGCAGCGCGCATGCCCGGCCGGTGGACGGCGAAGCGCCCGACCTTCGACGGCGCGAGCTCGAGCCTCGCCAGTGAGCGCAGGAACGCGTGCGTCACGAGCACGTGGATCGCGGACTGAGTCGCCTCGTACACGGGCGTGCTGAAGCCGACCGCGATCGCGGGGTAGAAGTTCGCGACCTCGACCTCGATCCGGACCTTAACCCGCCCGTCGGGCTCGTTGCCGAGGTGTCTGACGTCGAGCGACAGGAAGCCGCAGCCCCGGCCGGTGCGCGCTACAAGCAGCCCGTCGCGGATGCGCCAGCTGACCTTGCCGTGGTCGCGCTCGATCTCGTACTCGGGGGCGTCGAACCGGAGCAGCGTCAGCGGCCGGCCGAGAAACACGACGGACCGCCCGTTCTCGTCGTAGACGACGCGGATCAGCCAGCCGGTCACGCGCGAGAGGAACAGCCAGTAGGTCCGGGCCAGGTTCTCGAGGTGGGTGGCGTTCCACATCCGCCTGAAGTCCTCTTGGGCCAACGTCAGCTCGGCCGACTGCACCGAGCGCACCGCGCCGTCGCGCGCGATCGCCGTCGACTTCGGAGGGGAGACGATCTCCGCCACCGCGGGCAGCCGTCCCGGCCGCCGACGCCACCGCCGAGCCACGAACGCGGTGAGCGCTGCCAGGACCGCGGCGAACACGGGCACGGCGGGATTCTGTCAGCGCGGAAGGCGCTCGAGCGCCACGGCCGCGCCGGCCTCCAACTCGCCCTCGCCGGCCGGCACGAACGCGAGCGCGTCCGCGCCGAGCAGCGAGGTCACGATGTGCGACCCCTGCGGGCCGTTGGGCGTGGCGAGGAGCGTGCCGTTCCGGCGCTCGAGGCGCACCCGGACCGCCTGCTCCCGGTTGGGATTGCGGCGTACCGCGGTCGCGAGCACCGCCTCGGTCTCGAGCATCGGCTCCGCATTTCGACCCTGGAGGGCCGCGAGCGCCGGGCGCACGAACAACGAGAACGTCACGACGGCCGAGACCGGATTGCCCGGGAGCCCGAACACGAGCACCGACCCCCGCCGTCCGAACCAGGTTGGCTTGCCGGGCTGGAGCGCCACGCGCCAGAAGACCTCCTCGACGCCGAGCGCGGCGAGCGCGGGCTTCACGTGATCGTGCGGGCCGACCGACACCCCGCCGGTCACGATTACGACGTCGGCGCTGTCGAGGGCCGCCGCGAGCCCGGCCTCGGTCGCCGCCGGGTCGTCGCGCAGCCGCCGGGCGGTCCCCGCGATCGCGCCCTCGGCCTCAGCGAGCGCATCGAGCATCGGCGCGTTCGAGTTGTGAATCTCGCCCGGCCCGAGCGGCTCGCCGGGAGCGCGGAGCTCGTCGCCGGTGCATAACACCTGGACCCTCGGGCGCAGGTACACGGTCAGCTCGGCCACACCGGCGGCGACCGCCGCGCCCAGCTCCGCCGCGCCGAGCGTCGCGCCCACCAGAAGCACGGTCTCGCCGGCGCGCATGTCCTCGCCGGCGCCGCGGATGTGATCGCCGGCGTTCACCACGGCCCGGGTGATGATCGTGCCGTCGCGGGTCTCGACATCCTCCTGCGGGATCACCGCGGTGGCGCCGTCCGGGATCGCGGCACCGGTCGAGATCCTGATCGCGCTCCCCTCGCCGAGCACCGCCGACGACGGTGTCCCGGCGCGGGACTCGCCGACCACGGTCAACGTGCGCTCGGCCTTGCCGGGGAGGATCGCGTAGCCGTCCATGGCCGAGCACGGGAACGGCGGCACGTCGCCGGCTGCAGTCACGTTGGCCGCGAGCACCCGATTGCGGGCGTCATCGATCGCGACCTGCTCGGTTCCGAGCGGTGCGGCGGCGCTCAGCACGCGTTTACGGGCCTCTGCGATCGTGATCAAGGGGGCAGGCATCGCCTCATTCTTGCGAACAACAGCGATCGGTTGACGTTGATTGGGTGCACGGAGGTCGATAGGTGGTAAAAGAGGCTTGATGGAGCGGGGTGTGCCACGTCGTCGACGACCAAGGCCGGTCGTCACCGAAGGAGTCGAAGGGCTGCTGCTGCGTGGCGAGGAGCTCGCCAAGGGCTGGCTGCTGGCGCTCATCGAGGACGCGCCGCTCGAGGAGGCGGTGGCGATCATGGCCGGCGACGTCGCGCGCGACGGCCAGCGGATCTGCGACGCGGTGGTCCGCGCGATCTACGACGAGGCGGACCTGCGGCGGATCGAGACCGGTGGCGTGCTCGAGCCGCTCGTGTCGCGCGCCGGCGAGATCGCCGGCGTGCGCAGCGCCGAGGCCGCGGCCCACGCCGTCGACACGCTCCGGAGCGTCGTATGGAGCGCGCTGCGGACCGAGCTCGAGCGGACCGACCCGGACCTGCTCGCCGACGCCGGCGAGCGGCTGTCGCTGGTCGCTGAGCTCGTGCGAGCGGCCGTCCTGCGCCGCCGCGCCGAGGGCGAGGCCGGCGGAGCCTCGCGACCGCCTGGGCCGCCGCTGCGGGTGGCGCGCCCCGACGTCCCATCCGCATCGCGCGGGCGGCCGGCCGAACCCGGCCGCCCGGAGCGCCACGGGGAAGGGAGCGCGCCGCCGGGACTTGCGGGTACGCAGGGACCGGTCGGGGCTGGCGGAGACGAGGCAAGGGCACACGGGCTTGAGAACGGCGGGGCGATGGAACGCGTCGAGGACGACTGGGCGCCCTCGGGCGAGGCGTACCCGGTTTCGGCGGGCGGCCTCTCGTCCCTCGGCGATGCGCTGTGGATCGGCGCGCTCAGAGACGAGATCGTGCGCGCCGCTCGGGCTCGGGCGCCGCTGACGCTGCTCCTCGTCGAGCTCGACGACGCCGACAGGTTGCTCGCGGCCGAGCCTCGGGTGCAGGCGAGCGCCACGTTCGGGCGGTTCGCCCGGGCCGTGCGGACCGCGCTGCGTCACCGCGACGTGCTCGCGTGCGAGACCGACAGCCGGGCCTGGATCATCGCGCGCGACACCGGGCGTGCCGGCGCCCAAGCGCTCGGGTCGCGGATCGTCATGGCGGTGCCGTCGGAGGAGTCCTGGGGCCGCGCGCCGCTGACCGTGAGCGTCGGGCTCGCGGTGCTCGGCGAGGACGGGCACAACGCCGCCTCGCTGATCGACGCCGCGGAGCAGATGCGGTTCGCGGCCGAGGCGAGCGGGATTGGGATCGTCACCGACACGCTCGGCGAGGACGGCAGCGAGCCTCCGACCCCGGGGCCGAGCCTGGTGAGCTGACCCCGGTCAGCTCACGCATGATGAGCTGACCCCTCGTGAGCTGACCGGCGGCTACTGCGCCGAGGGAGCCGCGGACGTGCTCGCGGTAGTGGGGGTCGTGGTCGAGCTGGCCGCCGGGACCGGCGCAGCGCCGACGACCTCCGTGCCCAGGATGCCGAGCGTCCGGCCCGTGGCCATCGTGAGGTCCCAGTTGGCGCCGTGGGCATAGGGGCCACGGTCGATCACCGGAACCGTGATCACGTTCCCCTTGTAGTAGACGTTGACCAACGTGCCGCAGGGGAGCGTCCGGTTGGCCACACCGATCGTGCCGCGCCTGAGGATCTGTCCGCAGGCGGTCCGGTGTCCGTAGAAGCCGGGGCCGTAGAGCGTTGCGATCGAACGCCGGTAGAGCGTCAGAGAGAGCGTCGGCGCGGCGCCGGCGGCGCTCGAGGCCTGGGCGCCCTTGACCTCCGCGCGGAGCGTCAGCTGGCCGGGCCGGGCCGGGTGCCACGTCGCTGTGAATGATCCGTTCGGCTGAGCGTTGGCGTCCGCGACGGGAGCCCAGGACGAGTTGCCGCCGAGCTGATCGATCTCGACGACGTCGCCGGCGTCGGAGGCCGGGACGGTTCCGGTCAGCGACACACCACCGCGCATGAACGCCGAGGCTTGCGTGCTGATCGTGATCCCGCCGCTGCTCGCGCTGACTGGGACGTTGCCGGCGGTGACGGGGACGGAGGGGTTCTGACTCGAGCCCGGGGTCCCGGGGCCGGTGCCCGCACCGCCCGAGCCCGATCCACCCGAGGCGAAAGCGAGGCCCGGAATCACCATGGCGCCTGCAGCGGCAGCCATTAACGGGGCCAGATAGCGATGGGCGCGAGCTCTCGCGAGCAGCTTGTCAGTCCTCTCGTGGTCTGCCTACGGGGTGAGCTGACGGGCTCGCGCCTTGTGAGCGCTACGACCCATTGTCGGGCCGATTCGCCCCTGCGGATCATTGGACCCGCAAGTGGTTCCCCCGCCGATTGCCCGCGGACGGACGATCGCTCGGCGTGAAGGCGCGAGATTCTAACCAGGTCGGCCGATGATGTGGGCCGACCCTACGGTCGGGGCAGACGGCCGACGGCGTTTCGCAGTGCGCGGGCGCTGGCCGACAGCCCGATCTCGGCGAGCTCCGCCGCGGCCTGCGCGGCGATCCCGAGGATGTCCCGGCCCGTGGTCTGATCATCGGGCCGGCTCTCGCGCGGGGACGTCGGTGGGACGCCGGCCGGCTGGGAGGGCTGGCGCAGTCGCTCGGCGCGCAGCGGCGTCGGCTGGGCCGCCGTCACCGGAGCCTTGGGAGTCGCCTGCGCCGGGCGGGCGCCCCGCGCACGCGGAGCCGCGGCGCGCTTGGCAGCCGGCGCGGTCCGCTTGGCGCTCGCCGGCGCGGCGCGCTTGTCGCTACGACGGTGCGGCCGCCGGCGCGGAAGCGCGCCGAGCACGTCTGAGGGGCGTTCGTCGCTCAAGCCCCCACATGATGGCGCATCCTTACCATCACCGGACATGAATGCGCCACAATTGACGCGACTGCGGGTTGCCGCCGAGCCCGCGCTTCCAGCAAAATCCGAACAGGATTTGAAACGGCCGCGACGGTTGTGCGTATATCTATACCTAAGCGGCGCGCTTGATTGACTTCAAAAAGTATAGCGACTAGACTGCTTTCACATGCTTAACTAGCGGGCGTGCGCCCTGGGGGCCCTCGCCCGTTTGCCATCCTCTCAGGCCGGCGGTGTCCAGGGCCGGCGGGTACGACGGGAAACGGATTCAGATGTCAGTAGCGGATCTGCAGGAACTCGAAGAGATCAAAGGCCTCGTCTCGCGCGGTCAGCAACTCGGCGTCCTGACCTTCGCCGAGATCTCCGGAGCGGTTTCGGAGCTGGACCTCGACGAGGCTGATGTCGAGGAGCTTCACGGCTTCCTCGAGCGCGCCGAAATCGAGCTCGTCGAGGAGCTCGACCCCGCGAGCACGGCCGCGGACCTCGAACGCGCGCCCGACAAGCGCGGCCGGCGCAAGCCGAAGACGGCGCTGGACCTCAAGCCAGACATGACCACCGATTCCCTTCAGCTGTTTCTGAAGGACATCGGCAAGGTGCGGCTGCTCACCGCCCAGGAAGAGGTGGACCTCGCCAAGCGGATCGAGCGCGGGGACCTCGACGCCAAGCAGAAGATGGTCGAGTCGAACCTACGGCTCGTCGTCTCGATCGCGAAGAACTACCGCAACCAGGGCCTTCCGTTCCTGGACCTGATCCAGGAGGGGACGCTCGGGCTCGTCCGTGCGGCCGAGAAATTCGACTACCGCAAGGGCTTCAAGTTCTCGACCTACGCGACCTGGTGGATCCGCCAGGCGATCGCACGCGCGCTCGCCGACAAGGCGCGGACGATCCGCATCCCGGTGCACGTGGTCGAGAAGCTCAACAAGATCGGCCGGGCCGAGCGCAAGCTCGTGACCGAGCTCGGGCGCGAGCCGACCGCCGAGGAGATCGCCGAGGTCACGGGGATCGAGCCCGAGGAGGTCGAGTCGATCAAGCGCTCGGCGCAGGCGCCGGTGTCGCTCGAGAAGCCGGTCGGCGACGAAGAGGAATCGGAGTTCGGGCAGTTCATCGCGGACGAGCGCGCCGAGTCGCCGTACGAGCGGGCGGCCGAGATCCTCACCAAGGAGGCGCTCCGCGAGGCGCTCGAGAACCTCAGCTACCGCGAGCGGCGCGTGCTCGAGCTGCGCTACGGCCTCGGCGGCGAGCACCCGCGGACGCTCGACGAGGTCGGCCGGACGTTCAACGTCACGCGGGAGCGGATCCGGCAGATCGAGAACCAGTCGCTCAAGAAGCTTCAGTCGCTGGCTGAGGCGCAGAAGCTCCGCGACGTAGCCTGATTTCATCGCTGGATTGGGCGTCCACGGTTGCAGTGGGCGCTCAAGCCGGTGGCCGTTCGCGCCGATTCGAGATCGATGTTCGATCTCCACGATGCGCTCGCGTATGTCGTCACCAACGAGGGCTCGGACCTTCACCTGAAGGTGCCGGCGCGACCGATGGCGCGGTTCCGTGGCTCGCTCGAGCCGCTCGAGCACTACCTCGAGCCACTCGCGCCGGCCGACACCGACCAGGTTCTGCGGCAGATGCTCGCCGAACACTCGGACAAGATGGCGGCGTTCGACAGCGACAACGAGATCGACTTCTCCTACACCGTCGACGGGCTGGCGCGGTTCCGCGTCAACGCTTTCCGTCAGCGCGGCTCGGTGTCGATCGTCGCCCGCGTGATCCCGTTCACCGTGCGCACGATCCAGGAACTCGGCCTACCCGGCGCGATCGAGGAAATCGCCAAGGAGGAGCGGGGGCTGATCCTGCTCACCGGTACCACCGGCTCGGGCAAGTCGACGACGCTCGCGGCGATCATCAACCACATCAACGAGACGATGGCGCGCCACATCGTCACGATCGAGGATCCGATCGAGTATCTGCACCGCGATCGCCAGTCGATCATCAACCAGCGCGAGGTCGGGATGGACACCGAGTCGTTCGGCCGCGCCATGCGCCGCGTGCTGCGCCAGGACCCCGACGTGATCCTGATCGGCGAGATGCGCGACGAGGAGACCGTGCGTACCGCGCTGTCGGCCGCCGAGACCGGCCACCTCGTGCTCTCGACCGTCCACACTCTCGACGCTGCCGAGAGCGTCAACCGGATCATCGACTTCTTCCAGCCCCACGAGCAGAGTCAGGCGCGCGCGATGCTCGCCGGAACCCTGAGGGCCGTCGTCTCCCAGCGACTCGTGCGGACCGCCGACCGCACGGCCCGCGTCGCCGTGTGCGAGGTCCTGAGGATGACCGGCCGGGCGCGCGACATGATCCTCGACCCCGATCAGACCGACCGCCTGCGCGAGGTCATCGCCGAGGGCGAGTACTACGGGATGCAGACGTTCGACCAGGCGCTGCTCAGCCATTACCAGGCGGGCCGGGTTTCGATGGAGGACGCTCTGCGCGTCGCGTCGAGCCCGCACGACTTCAAGCTGCTGGTCGCCGGCGAGGGACGCACCTCGACCTCGATGAACGACCTCGTCGGATCCCGCGAAGACAACGGATCCGGCGATCACGACGGCGCCCCCGACAGCGCCGCCGCCCGGGAGCACGCCGGCTCGCCCGAGCCGGCCCCGGTGCAGCAGGTCAGGCCGCCCCAGCCGATCGTGTCGGCGAACGGGCGCCCGTCCGCGCCGCCGCCCGGCATGGCCGCCTAGCGCCGCAGCCCTCGACTCTCTCCCAGCCCGGTCCGAGCTCTGGTCCTGACGGGATCCGCTGTCCGCTGCCGAACTTGCGTCGTCGCGGTCGACGGAATAGGGTGCCGCAGGGGGTCGGCTAATCGAATCGTTTTCTGGGAGGTAGTGCCGATGAGGCGAAGGAAGTTCGCGCTTACGGTCGCAAGCATTGCTGCGAGTGCCGGAGCGCTATTCGTTGTCGTGGGGTCTGGGGTGGCCAGCGCCAATCCTCCAGCGCGCGTCACGCTCTCCGGGACGGCGGCGCCGTCCCAGGCCCGGACACACCAAGTCGGGTCAGTGAGCGACTCGAGCGCGGTGAATTTCCAGGTCGTGCTGAACCTCCGCGACCAGAGCGGCGCCGAGGCGCTGCTCCAGTCGATCAGCACGCCCGGTAGCGCCAGCTACCGCCATTACCTGACCGCGGCGCAGTGGGAAGCTCAGTTCTCGCCAACGCAGGATCAGGTCAACCAGGTCACGTCGTGGCTGCAGAGCCAGGGGTTCTCGGTCGGCACGGTGGCCAAGGACCGGACCACGATTGCGGCGTCCGGGACCGCCTCCCAGGTGGAGTCGGCCTTCGGCACGACCCTCCAGAACTACAAGGTCGACGGCCACACCCTTCGGATGACAACCAGCAACCTGTCGGTGCCGAGCTCGCTGTCGGGCGTTGTCGCGGGCACGATGGGGCTCAACCAGACCGTGGCTACGGCCAACGCCGTGGGCAACCCGGACATCCCCGGGCAGAGTGGCGCCCGTAGCGCCACGGGCTCGAGCCCGAACCAGTTCCCGCCCGCCCCGCCGGCGTTCCTGACCGCCCCGCCGTGCGGCAACTACTACGGCCAGGCTCAGACCAAGGTGAAACCGCCGTTCGGCAATGGCTCTCCGAAGACGGTGCCTGATGTGGTGTGCGGATACACGCCCCCGCAGTACCGCTCCGCGTACGGCGTCGGTACGGGCAACACGGGCAAGGGCGCCACGGTAGCGATCATCGACGCCTACGGGTCATCGACGATCGCGTCGGATGCGGCCCGGTACTTCAGCGACAACGACCCGACCAACCCGTTCTCGAGGGCCAACTACAGCCAGATCACTGCGGAGCCGTTCGACGACCAGTCGCTCTGCGACGCCAGCAGCTGGCTCGTCGAGCAGGCGATCGACGTGGAGGCGGTTCACTCAACGGCGCCCGATGCCCACATCCTGTACTACGGCGCCCAGGACTGCGAGAACGGCCTGTTCACTGCTGAGCAGAATGTAATCGACGGCCACCTAGCGGATGTCGTAACCAATTCGTGGGGCGATCTCGCGGGCGACCTGTTCGATGACCAAGCGACGAAGACCGCTTACGACAACCTGTTCCTGATGGCGGCTGAAACGGGGATGACGATTCAGTTCTCCTCGGGCGACGACGGCGACAACTTCTACGTCGTCGGCTTCTCCTCGCCGGACTATCCGGCTTCGAGCCCGCTCGTCACCAGTGTCGGTGGCACCACGCTGCAGATCGGCGCACGCGGACAGCGAACCGGAGAACTGGGCTGGAACACCGGTCGTTCGTTCCTGTGCACCGCCAACATCCAGGCGGCGCTGGGGTGCAAGGTGGGCAAGTGGACGGCCGCTTCACCCGACGGGGGTAGCGGCGGGTACACCAGCTACACGTACGTTCAGCCGTCCTACCAGGCCGGGGTGGTGCCCACCTCGCTGTCCGAGAGAAACGCGCCGATCTTCGGATCGGTGCCGTTGCGCGTCGTGCCCGACATCTCGGCTGACGCCGATCCCGGGACTGGCTTCCTGATCGGTCTGCATCAGACGCTACCCGACGGCACGTCCGAGTACACGACCACGCGGTACGGCGGCACCAGCCTGGCCTCGCCGCTGCTGGCCGGAATCGTCGCCGACGCGGATCAGGCCGCGGGCGCGCCGGTCGGGTTCATCAACCCAACTATCTACGGGCTCGACCAGACCGATCCGTCGTCGATCTTCGACGTCCAGGCCGAGCCGTCGCTCGAGGGCAACTACCGCGTCGATTTCGCCGGACCGACGGGTTTGGGCCTCGGTACCAGCGGGTACGCGACGACGTTCCGAGAGCTGTACTACTCGGGCCTCGAGACGTACTGCGACGGCAGCGGGAACTGTGCGAGCCGTCCGGAGACGCAGTCGGCAGCAACCGGTTACGACAGCCTGACCGGTCTCGGCTCGCCCGGGACCAACTTCGTCGGCGCGCTGGCCGGGACAACCGGGCAGTAGGCGACTAAACACCGGCGGGAATTCGCGCCTGGCGACCGGACGGGATGTCCGGCCGCCAGGCGCTTTGCCTTTCAGGTGCGGACCGCCAAAACTTCAGTTGGTGAAGCATTGCGCTAGAATGGGCTATAGATGGCTTCTTCCAACGAATCCTGTCCCGGTTTGCCGGACCGCGGAAATCGTTTGCGGCAAGTGGACGCTGCTCGTGATCCGCGACCTGGCCGAGGGCCGATCGCGTTTCTGCGAGCTCGAGCGGTCGCTGCACGGGATCAGTCCGCGGACGCTGTCGCTGCGCCTGCGCGCGCTCGAGGAGGAGGGGATCGTCGAACGTCAGACGTTCCCAGAGGTTCCTCCGCGGGTCGAGTACGCGCTGACCGACAAGGGCCGCGCGCTGGTGCCGCTGATCGAGGACATGCGGACCTACGGGCTCCAGTGGCTGTTCGAGGACTGCGAGCCGGCCGTCGAGGCCGCGCTGGATCAGGATCGCGAACCCGCGATCGCCGCGGTCTGACGTCGCCGGGCGCGGGGTGCCTGATCCGCGACCGATGCGCATCGCGCTCGCCGCGGACGAACTGACGGGCGTCGCCCCGGCGCTGCCCAACGAGCTCCGCCGGCGCGGGCACGAGCCGCTCCTGCACGGCGCGTACGCGGACGCCGAGCGTCCCGACTGGGCGTGGGCGAGCGAAGCGGCGGCCCGCGACGTGGCCGACGGCCGAGCCGAGCAGGCGATCGTCGCGTGCTGGACCGGGACGGGGGCGTCGATCGCCGCCAACAAGGTGCCGGGCATCCGCGCGGCGCTGTGCGCGGACGCGCAGACGGCGGACGGGGCGCGTCGCTGGAACGACGCCAACGTGCTCGCTTTCAGCCTGCGGGCCACGTCTGAGGCGGAGCTGTCGGAGATCTCGACGCGTGGTTCGGCGGCACCTCGAGCACCGAGCCCGACGACGTCGAGAACATCTCGCACCTGAGCGAGATCGAGCGTTCTTCGTCTTAGACGCCGCTGGGTTCAGCGGACGACGACGAACGTGCCCGAACCGACCATGCGTCCGTACCGGCCGACGCTCCGCCGGCCGAACCCGGGCCAGACGTACCAGCGATACTTGCCCGGCTTGAGCCGGTACCGACGGCTGTCGAATCGCCACGTCCGGTGCAGCTGGAGGCCGGCGTGCTTGGGCCAGATGCTGAGCACCTTGGTCGGGTCGGCCCGGAACAACTGCACGTTGTAGTAGGTCGCGCCCGGGACGGCGGTCCAGGTGAGCATCGGTGGCGCTGCGATGTGCGCGTTGGCGGTCGGCGAGAGCAGCCGCTCCGCGGGCGTCGCCGCGAGGGTCTGGACCGCCACGTTCCCCGCCGCGTCGCGGGCGGTGATCGTGTACGTGTAGTGGACGCCGTTCTTGAGGTGCGTCTCGGTGAATCCGCTCCCGTCACCGGAGTAGACGGTGGCGGCTGCTGCCGAGGTCGTGCCGCCGCGGCGCGTGACCTGGACCGAGGCAATCGGTGCCACGTCCCCTCCGGCCTGCCAGTTCAGCGCCACGCTCTGGTCACCGGCGGTGGCCGTGGCGCTGAGGGTCGGCGGGGTGGCGTCGTAGGCGAAGGGCGCGCTGAAGGCGGTGACGGTCTTGCCGGCGTTGTCGAGTGCAGCTCGCGGCGACGGTGGCGGTCGTCGGTGGCTGGGCCGGCGTAGGTGGTCGGGGTACAGGACGGCGATGCCGGAGAACGAGGTGGCGCGCTGGACGCGCCGGCGACGGGGTGGTTGTACCAGCCGTTCGAGTCGGGGGCGCGGGCGGGGGCGACGGTGACGGTCGGAGAGGAGGTCTCGACGTGGATGAAGTAGTATGCTGTCAGAGCCGCCTGAGCTGTGTCGTTCCAATACGTCCAGTGCGGCCAGATCCGACATGGGCTCGGCTCTGCACGTATCGAACAGGTTCGTATCGGCGACGTAGTTCTCGGGCGAGCAACCCGCCGCCGTTGCTGCCGCCGTTCAGGTTCCAAGTGACCGAAACAGATGCCGGTGTACCACGTCGCCTTGGATGCACGGCTCGGCCGTTACAGACGGGCGACTAGGTCGTCGCCCCACGCCACCGACGCGCCCATCAACATCACGCCCAGCGCCGCCAGCGCCACCACCAACGCGACCCGTCTCACCGCGGCTCCAGCCTCCTGAGACGGCGCAACAGCGTGAGGCTCGCGAGCGCGAGGACTCCCATCGCCACGGCGCTGAGCAGCAGCAGCACGCCATCGTTACGGCTGTCGGTGCCGGCGTGCGGCAGCAGCACCAGGTCTTTCGGCAACGTGAGCGGGAACGCGAGCGATGTGACCTGAGATTTCGGATGATGCGTCGCCGGTAGACGATGGGCGGTACTCGACCGGTGGGTGGTGGCGGGGCGCGACGGCGCCGACGGGCGGCCACCACTCGAAGGCGCGGCAGTCGTGGCCTGCGAGGTCTCGACCTGGACCAGCCGCGGCGTCGTCTCCGCCGGCGCGGGCGAGACCACCACCGGGTGGCTGACTGCCGGCGCACTCGGAATCAAGACGCGTGGCTTGACCTCAGCCTGCGGGGCCGGATCCGGGGATGGCTGACCGGACTGACCCGAGCTCGGCGCCTTCTGTGGTGCCGGGGCGGAGGCGGATGCCGCGGCGGTGGCCGCGCCGCACAGGAACAAGAGGGCGAGCAAAACCATCTCGCCCGATCGGGCGAAAATGCGAGCGGCCCAAGAACTCCTATCCGTTTGCCCCCGGTACCGCTGCCTTAGACGCCTTGGTCCGGTACGCAACGGTCCTTCCTGCTTCTTACGTATTGCTCAGCAAGCCGCACCATACCCCTACAGAGCCACAGGTTCAACGTTTGCGGGCGTGAAGCTGAATGCCGCCGAGCGCCAGAAGCACCCCGGCAGCCAGGAGCCCAAGGGCGACGAGCAGGATCGGGGGCGTCGACGCGGGCTGACTCGCGACGGCCGCCAGGTCCGCGGCATCGGCGTAGCCGCCCTCGGAGCCCGAGCGTCGCTGGGCATGCGGATGGGCCGACGACCGACGGATCCCGCGCCATACGAACACACGGGACGCGCTCGGCGACGGAGTGCCGGCTGCCGGGATCGCGACCCTCGCCACCGATGGTGCCGGCGCCGGGACGCGAGCCGTGCCTGGCCGGAAGTCGACGACGGCGATCCCGGCCCGGGCGATCGGGCGCGTCAACATCGTGATCGAACCCGAAGATGCGGGCGACGTGGGGGTGGCCGGCGCCGACGGAGCGATGGCGGCGGCCGGTTGGGCGGCCGCGGGCGCGGGCGTCGGCGGGGGACCAGTCGTGGTGGCCGCCGGCGGAGTCGACGCAGGCGGGTCGGGGACAGGTTGAACGACCGTTATCACCGTCACCGTGGTCTGGCTGGTGGCGTCCTGCACCTGGGTCGCGTCGTAGCACCAGGCGAGACATCCGAGCTGCACCTGCCAGATGACCTGGCCGGTCACCGTCCCCGCGCCAGTTGTCGTAGATGTGGGCGAGCCGGGCGGCTCGACGAGCACCTGAACGGTGGTGATCGTCTGCTGCGCTTGCTGGATCTGCTGGGTGTCCGTGCAGTAGAAGAGGCAGCCGATCTGAAGCTGCCACGTCTGCTGCTCGGTCTGGTCGACCGCCGACGGCGCCGGGGTCTGCGAGCCGGTCGAAGCCGAAGGGTCGATGAGCTGCACGGTGGTACTCGTCTGCGACGCGGTCTGCACCTCGGTGCCGGATGCCGTCGGGCCGCCGGTCTGCAATTGGCAGGTGACCTGGTCGACGACGCTCTGAAGTTCGGTCCCGGCCGGCGGTGGGACGCTCGTCGAGCCATCGGGCGGCACCAGTGAGCTGAGCTCGCCCAAGATCTGCTGGGCCAGCGGCTCCGGCGTCGTGCCCGTCGATGTGGTGCCAAAGCACTCCGTCAGGCATCCGATCTGGATCTGGGTGATCGTGCTGGTCGGCTGTGAGGGAGCGGGTTGCCCCTCGAGCCCGCTCGCCTGCTGCCCGGACGTTCCCAGCGTTTGGAGATCGGCCGTGGTCTGCGAGGCGTCTTGAACCTCGCTCAGGCCCTGGCAGTTGGACGTGCAGCCAGAGACCTGGACCTGGATGATCACCTGGGTGGTCGTGCTGGACGCGACCGGCTGCGGAGCCGGCGGAGTTGGAGTCGGAGAAGGCGACGGGGTGGTTGGAGGAGTCGACGAAGTGGTTGGGGAAGTCGACGGAGTGCCCGACGCAGTCGGAGGACCGCTCGGCGGAGCGGAAGATGTGGTCGGGGGAGTCGCGGGATCGGTTGGCGATGGAGAGGTGGCGAGGTTGGCCGGTGTCCCGGTGCCAGGGTCGGGGTCGGTCGAGGTGGCGGTCGACTCGGCCGGGGAAGGATTGACCGCCGGCGTGGGCTCGGGGGTGGCCGGAGCGGTGGGGGTTGCCGGCGTGGTGGGGGTCGCGGGAGCGGTGGGGGTCGCCGGCGTGGTGGGGGTCGCGGGAGCGGTGGGGGTGGGCGGCGCGACTGGCGCGACTGGCGCGACCGGCGCGACTGGCGCGACCGGCGGGACTGGCGCGACCGGCGGCTGTGCCGGTGCGGCCGGCGCGTTCCCGGCGTTCGCCGGCGGCTGGTCCGCGCGAGCCTCGGACACGGAACCTAGCGCCACGAGGATCGTGAGCAGGATCAGTCCGAGCTTTGCCGCGTTCAAGAATTTCATTGCGCCGAGTAACCGGAGACCCGGCCGACGCCGCAAGGGCGCCGGCCGGGTGCCGGGGTTGCTTGGCTCCCGAGGGAGCCGGTTGTCAACTACTTGTCTGGCTCTGCGTTCCGTTCTGCGTCGTGTCGGCGTTGTTGCCGGCGCCGCTCAGCGCCCCGTTCAGGACGAACTGGTTGGCGCTGTTGTCGCCGCCCGTGATGTCACCGGCGGAGATGTTCACCGGGACGTTGGCGTTGACTGCGGTCTGATTGGCGCACGCACTCGAAGAGGCGAACTGCCCAGTGAGCGCCTGCTGATTGTTCACCTGGGCCTGCCCCGCGCCACCGCACCCCCACGAACAGCTCGAGCCGGCTGTCTGCGACTGCGTGTTGTTCTGGGTGGTGTCGGCGTTGTTGCCGGCGAAGCTCGCGGCCCCGTTGATCGCGCCCTGATTGGCGCTGTTGGAGCCGCCCGACACATCTCCCGCGGAGATGTTCACCGGCACGTTGGCGTTCACCGCCGTCTGGTTGGCGTTCGCCGATGACACCGCCCCCTGGAGCGTCGCCGCTCCCTGATCCGATGCCTGGAACTGGCCCGCGCCCCCGCAGCCGACCTGACAGCTCGAGCCTGCGTTCTGGGTCTGGGTGTTGTTCTGCGTGGTGTCGGCGTTGTTGCCGGCGCCGCTCAGCGCGCCGTTGACGGCGCCCTGGTTGGCGCTGTTGTTACCGCCCGAGACGTTCCCGGCCGCGATATTGACCGGGACGTTGGCGTTGACCGCCGTCTGGTTCGCATTCGCGGAGGATCCCGCGAGCTGACCGGTCACGGACTGCTGCCCGCTCAGCTGGGCCTGGCCCGCGCCACCGCAGCCCCACGAACAGCTCGAGCCTGCGTTCTGGGTCTGGGTGTTGTTCTGCGTGGTGTCGGCGTTGTTGCCGGCGCCACTGGCCGCACCGTTGAGTGCGCCCTGGTTGGCGCTGTTGTTGCCGCCGGAGATGCCGCCGCCGGCGACGTTCACCGGAGTGTTGGCGTTGACCGCGGTCTGGTTGGCGTTTGCCCCCGACAGCGCGCGCTGAAGCGTCGCTGCGCTCTGGCCGGCGGCCTGAGCCTGGCCCGCGCCCCCGCAGCCCGACTGGCAGCTGGAGCCGGCCGTCTGGGTCTGGTTGTTGTTCTGGGTGGTGCCGGCGTTGTTGCCGGCGCCGCTCAGTGCGACATTCCCCGCACCCTGGTTGGCCGAGGGATCGCCGCCCGACGGCTGTCCGCCCTTCGGCGTCCCACAACCGCACGACTGCCCGCCACCGGACGGCTGACCGCCGGTGCTGCTCGGTGAGTTGCCGTTCACCGCAGTCTGGTTGGCGTTCGCCGAGGACCCGGCGAGCTGGCCGGTGATGGACTTCTGGCCGCTGCCCTGTGCCTGTCCTGATCCGCCGCCGCCGACGGCTCCGCCGGCGCTGGCGATCTGGGTCTGGGTGTTGTTCTGGGTCGTGCTCGCGTTGTTGCCGGCGCCGCTAGCCGCGCCGTTGAGCGCGCCCTGGTTGGCGCTGTTCGAGCCGCCGCCGTTGGGCATGCCGCCCGTCGGCTTTCCGCTCCACGACGAGCCGCCCTGCGGTGGGCTGCCCTTCGGCGTGCCGCAGCCACACGGCTGGCCGCCGCCGGATGGATGACCGCCGGACACGCTCACCGGAGCGTTCGTGTTCGTCGCGGTCTGCTGGGCGTTTGCGCTCGAAAGAGCGCCTTGCAGGGTTATCGCGGACTGACCCGCGAGCTGTGCTTGGCCGAGGCCACCGGCCCCGGGGCTGCCCCCACCGTTGGCCATCGCCGTCGCCGGAAGGGCGAGTGCGATGACGCTGACGGTGGCAGCAATCAATCTTGATCTCATGCTGCGTTTCTCCTTGATCTGAGTTGGATTGAGCCCGCTACATCAACTGCGGACCCGGCAACGACCGCCTTACAACGGCGACCGTCGTGCGTAAACCCAGCGGCGCTAACCGGGCCGTTCCAACCTCGAGACGAGGAGAGCCGAACGCGCTGGGGCGAGCCCCAGGCCTAAGAGCCCCGGCAACAAGGCTCGAAGCATGCATACGCCGACGAGTGCGAGCAGAGCCACTGCGGCTGACCCGGCTACGCCACCACCCACGCCCGCTGCGGCGCCCTCCGCACCTCCCGGAGGCAGGTTGGCCGACACCGGAGGGACGAGCTGCGGAGTGCTCACCGTGCTCACGGCGCGGGATGGACGGGCGGCGAGGTGACGCGGACTGTCCGAACGCCTCCGCGCGCGGGGCGGCGCCGGCGCGGCCGTGGCGTGGTGGGCGTGAACGAGGACGGCGTCGGCGGGCGGCACAGGTGCCCACCGCGCTCCGACGGCGGCGAGTGGGCCCGGCCGCGTCGGCGCCGGCCGAGCTGGGCTTCGAAGGCCCCTCTGCCCGGCCCGGCGCCCCTTCGGACGCGAGACGCGATGTGCGCTCGCCTGCCGACCGAGGGACGCGTCGGGCCGGGCTCGAGCGGGCGGATTCGGCCGTTTGCCCGTCGTGCGTACCGAGACTGTCGGTACGGAAATCGTTGGCGCGGAGTTAGCGGTGTCCGGCCGAGGCGGGGGCGGGACCGGTACGGCCACCGCCGGGACATTGCCCGCCGGCGTCGCAACCGCGGGCCTCACCGGCTGAGTGGAAGGTGCCGGCGTGGAAATCGCCACGGTGGCAGAGGGAACGCTCGCGACCGGCGACGGTGACGGGACCTGTGCGAGGGCCGCGGCCACGGCCGTCTGCGCCGGAGCGGGAACGACGTTCGAAAGCTGGCTGAGCGCGTCCAAGCCGGGGCCGGAAGCCTCGGCGCTGGCCGGGACGATCAGCGCCAGCGTGAGAAGCGCCACCGTAAGCGCTCCACACAACCCCCGAAACTTTGCGACCAGATGATCAGCCATGACCAGGTTCTGATCATTAAGGTCACCAGTTACCCGAGATCCGATCCAAGAAAAGCTGGCTATCAAACGTTATCTCTATGGCTTCCGGCGTGGTATCAGGCGCAGGAAGGGCGTGGCTACATCGGTGGAAAAGCTCATATGCGGCGGGCGATACCGTCCCGAAAGAGCCCAGACGGCTCGGGGTTTTCGGACGCCGACAGGGAGGATCTGGTCCGCTCTCACCTCCCGCTCGTGCGGGCGGTGGCGCGCCGCCAGGCAGGCGCCGGTGAGCAATTCGACGACGCCGTCCAGGCCGGTTCGCTCGCGCTGGTGAAGGCGTCAGTTCGCTTCGACCCGAGCCGTGGCGTCGCGTTCGCGACGTTCGTGACGCCGGCCGTCGAAGGCGCGATCCGCCGGCATCTGCGGGAGCGCTCCCCGGGCGTCCGACTTCCCGATGCCGCGGACGTCGAGCGGCCGGGCGAGCCCGACCCGCTCGCCGAGAGCGATCAGCGCGTGCTGCTCGCCGGCGGTCTCCGCGCGCTCGACGAACGCGAGCGCCGGATCGTCGTCCTGAGGTTTCACGCCGATCTGACCGAGCGCGAGATCGCCCGGGAGGTCGGGATCTCGCAGGCGCACGTCTCCCGGTTGCTCGACGGAGCGCTGGCCAAGCTCCGCGCCCAGTTCGGCTCGGCCGACCCTGATATCACGAAAACCGATGCGATATCACTGACCAAATCGCCCGAAATTGCGGAGGACCGGACTAAAATTCCGGGCGTGGGTGCGCATCAGGAGGGCATGGGCGTGCAACCGGATGGCGACTCCGGGGAGACGGGAGCGGACCGCTCCCGCAACACGAAGTCCGGACCGAGCCACAGCGGCCGCTTCCTCGTGCGTATGCCCGGCGAGCTCCACGAGCAGCTCGCCCTCGCCGCCGAGCGCCGCGAGGTGAGCCTCAACCGCTACGTCAACGAGGCCCTCTCGAGCTCCGTCGGGTCGGCTCCGGCGGATGGGGACGGCGCGCCTGCGCGCTCGAAGCTCCGGATGGCGCTCGCGGTGAACGTCGTGGTAGTGGTGCTCGCCGCCGCGGCGGCGATCGTGCTGTTGGTGCTCGCGCTCGAGCGCGGGATCTGACCCCGAGCTGCAAGCCGACGGTCACGTTGCAGGATCGCTCGCGGCGGAGGCGAACCCGCCGATGTGCGCAACACTACGCTTCACGGGGTGATCGAGGCGTTTGCGACGGAGGCGGCGATGGCGCTGTGCGCCGAGACCGCCTCCGGCGCCGAGATTGCGTTCGAGCTGATCGACACGGCGGGCGGTCCGCGCGGCCGCGTGCCGCTGTACTGCTACCGCCCGCTGACCGGCACGTTCCTCCAGGAGCGGCACGGGCTGCTGTTGTCGTTGCCCACGTATGTGCCGGCGGTGCGGGCGCTCACCGGCCTCGAGGGCGTCGACGCCTACCTGCGCCAGCGCGGAGAAGTCAGGCCCCCGTCCGAGCGGCGCGAGCGCGCGGACGCCGCGCTGTGCACGTTCCTGTCCGTGGTGTACGCCGAGCGCAGCGACTTCCAGTTCGACGAAGACAGGTTCGCGGCCGCCTACGAGGAGCTCGAGCAGGCGGTGTACGAGGGTCGCGCGGTGACCACGGTGGTGGCGCCGCTGCTCGGGCTCGCGCTCGACCTCGACACCACCGAGGTCCCACTCGGCGACGGGCTGTCGCTGTTCCGCGGCGACTCGTTCGACGACGCGCCACCCGACGCCGTCTGGGGTGACGGCGAGGAGCCGCACGTGCTGATCGTGCTCACCGTGGCGCAGGACCGCGCGGCGCCCGCGCCGGTGTCGGTCGCGCGCGTTCGCTTTCGTCGCACGCTCACCGCGCTGCGGTTGTTCGAGCGCGGCGGCTTCGCGCTCGGGCCGGTCGCCTGGACGCGGATCGATGCCGGCACGTGGCGCGCGGTTCCGCTCGGCGGGAGCGGCCGCCCGGGCCTCCCCCGGCTGATTCCAGCCGAGCAGGAAGACGAGCTGCGGGCGTTCTGCAATCTGGTGGCGAGGCGCACGCCGAAGGGCGGTGAGGTCGCCTGGGCCCTGGCTCGGTTCGAGATGGGATGCGAGCGCCTCGCGCCGTTCGAGGCGCTGACCGACTATCTGCTGGCGCTGAGGGCGCTGCTCGAGCCCGAGGGAGCGTCGAGTGGACGGCTGGCGGGCCGCCTGGCCGCGATCTGCGCCAAGCCGGAGGACCGCGCGGCGCTCGCCGAGCGCACCGCGCACGCGATCTCGCTCGAGCGCGCCGTGATCGGCGGGCTCGCACCCGCTCAGCCCGGCGTCGACGCGCTCGTCGACGAGCTGACAGAACAGCTGCGGGCGTTGCTCAGGGACGTGCTTTGCGGCCATCTCGAGCCCGATCTGTGCGCGGTCGCGGACGACTTGCTGGCCGAAGCCGCGGCCTGACCGGCGACTCCCATTGCCGGCGCCGGCCGCGCTAGGCTTTGCCTAGACCGCTCCTTACTCGGTCCCTGACGGGGCCGGGATTGTCAAGCCGCCAGGCTCGACAACGTAAGTCCTGGCGCTCAAATGCAGTTAGGGGGAGCGCGATCTCAGCTTCGAGCGGGCGACAGCCCGCTCGTGCTGTTTCGAGGCTCGGTTGGGTGGGGTCGTGCGATCTCGGAATGGCTGGGATTTGGGGTTTCGATCGGGTAGGGACGCGGTTATGCTCAGAGACGTGCCCCCGGCCGGACCACCGATGGCCACCCGGCCCGCTGTCGCCCCGAATGTCCATCCGGACTGCCGGAACATGCCGCGGATAAACGACGACGGGTTCGAGGAGCTGTGCCACCTGGTGACCGAGGACGATCCGGACACCGCGCTGTGCGGCAAGGACGTGGCGGGCTACCCGTGGGATCCGCCCTGGCCCCGGTGCGAGGCGTGCCTGGCGGTCGCCCGCGGAGAGATGAACTGAACGACTACCGCCTCACCTGCGTCGTTGAGATCCCCAAGGGCGGGCGCAACAAGTACGAGTACGACCCCGAGCTCGGCGGCATCAAGCTCGATCGGTTCATCTCGGCGTCGGTCGTGTATCCGACCGACTACGGCTACGTGCCGCAGACCTTGGCCCCCGACGGCGACGCGCTGGACGTCCTCGTGTGCGTGTCCGAGCCGACGTTCCCGGGCTGCTACGTCCTGGCCAAGGCGATCGGGCTGCTCAAGATGGCCGACGAGAAGGGCCCCGACGACCACGTCGTGTGCGTCCCGCTGCACGACCCCGGCTGGAACACGCTCGAGGACGTCGACGACCTGCCGCGCCAGCTTCGCGCCGAGATCACCCACTTCTTCGCGGTCTACAAGGACCTCGACACCGACCGGCACTCCGAGGTCAAGGGCTGGGCGGGTCGCGGGGCGGCGCTGGAGGCGATCGAGGCGGCGCGGCGGGCGTTTCTGGAGGCGGAGGAATAGGTCGGTTCGAGCCGGGGGGCGGCTCGATGGCGGTGGCGCGGTTCCGGGTTGTGAGCGGGCCCCCGTCATGCGTATCACGCCATTCGAGCCCGTCCGGGCGGACTGTGGCGTGTCACGCGTGCCCCACATGCGTAACAGGCCACGGTCCGCCGTCGGAGGCGTCCAATGGCGCAGCATGCAGGTCCGCGCGGGCTCAGCCGGCCTACGACTCCTCCTCGCGCTCCTCGGGCCCGACCACGATCCCGAAGACCGCCGGTGGGTGGTCGCGGGCGGCTCCTCCACCATGCATAGCGCGTCAAACGAGCGCTCCGGGGAGGGCCGTGCCGTGTAGCGCGCGACTGTCGCGTGCAGCTCGGCAAGGCCGGCGTCGCTGGGGTCAAATGTCGCGTGGCGCAGGTCCGCGCTCGGTGTCGCGGGGGTCTGGCTCCGTGGAGTCGGCGGCGGTGGGCTCGGTGGTGGGGAGGTCGGGCCCAGTGGAGTCGGTGGCCGGGGGATCGGGCTGCGCGGACTTGGTGGCGGAGTGGCCGGGTTCGGTCGTGCTCGTCTCGGGCGCTGCGGGCTCGGTGGCCGCTGCCTCGGTGGCGCCGGCCTCGGGCTCGGCAGGTGCGGTCGACTCTGACTCAGTCCGCTCGGACATCGCGGACTCCGACTCGGCGGCGATCTTGGCCGCTCGCCCCTTCTGGTGCTTCCACACCCGCCTGGCGATCCAGGCGACGAGCAGCACCCCGATGACGATCCCGAAGACGGCCTCGTACTTTGTAGCCGTGTGGTAGATGCTGTCGATGTTGCTGCCTGAGAAGTAGCCGATAGAGACCCAGACCGCGACCCACAGCGCGGCCCCCAGCGCGTTGAACGGGACGAACTTCGTCCAGTGCATGCCGGTGATCCCCGCGATGATCCCGTTGGCCTGCCGTAGCCCCTCGACGAATCGTGCGATCACGATCACCTTGCCGCCGTGGCGGTCGAAGAAGCTGGCGGTCTTGTCGAGCCGCTCGGGCGTCAGGAAGATGTACTTCCCGAACCGCTCGGCGAGCGGCCGGCCGCCGAAGTGCCCGATCGCGAATCCGACGTTGTCGCCGAGGACCGCGGCGAGGAACCCGAGCAGGGCGACGAGCCAGACGTTGAAGCGTCCGGTCCCGGCGTAGACGGCCGCGATGATCAGCACCGTCTCGCCGGGCACCGGGACGCCGAAGTCCTCGAGGAAGATCAAACCCAGCGCGAGGTAGCCGAAGCGGTTCAGCGTCGGCTCGAGGCTGTGGAGGACCCCCGGCAAATGCTCCGGGGGAGCGGAAGCCGCAAAGAGGAGCGGATCGAGCATCGCTAGAGACCCTACCCGCGCGCTTTGCGATCATCGCGATATGACCGCCGTGAAGCTGACCTCGCTCTCGCACGGCGCCGGCTGCGCCTGCAAGGTGCCCGCCGCTTTGCTCGCGCCGCTCGTCGCCACGCTTCCCCGATCGTCCGACCCGAATCTGCTGGTAGGAACCGAGACGAGCGACGACGCCGGCGTCTACCGCGTGCGTGACGATCTTGCGCTCGTCCAGACCGTCGACTTCTTCACGCCGATCGTCGACGACCCGTACGACTTCGGCCGGATCGCCGCCACCAACGCCCTGTCCGACGTGTATGCGATGGGAGGCAGGCCGTTGAGCGCGTTGAACCTCGTGGCCTGGTCGGTGGAGAATCTCGGCGCCGAGATGCTCGGCGAGGTCCTGCGCGGTGGCGCCGACGTCGCGCGAGCGGCAGGCGCCGCGATCGTCGGCGGGCACACGATCGACGACCCCGAGCCGAAGTACGGGCTGGCCGTGACCGGCGTGATCCACCCCGACGAGGTCATCACCAACGCCGGGGGACGCGCCGGCGACGCGCTCGTCCTGACCAAGCCGGTCGGCGCCGGCGCAATCACGACCTCGCTGAAGAAGGGCCTCGCGTCAGACGAGGTGCTGGCGGCGGCCGTCGCTGTCATGACCACGTTGAACGCGGACGCGGCCGCCGCGGCGCGGGCGGCCGGCGCCCACGGGATGACCGACGTCACCGGTTTCGGCCTGCTCGGCCACCTCCACGAACTCGCGCTGGCGAGTGGCGTCGCCGCCCAGGTCGACGCGGCAGCCGTCCCCGCGATCCCCGGGGCGCTCGAGCTGCTCGAAGACGATCGCGCGGTCGCCGGCGGCAGCCGGAACAACCGGCGCTACGCCCAGGAGTTCGCGTCATTCGACGACGACGTCGACGAGGTGCATCGGCGGCTCGTGACCGACGCGATGACCTCGGGCGGGCTGCTGGTGGCGCTCGACCCAGCCCGCGCGGCCGAACTCCCAGGTCTGGTGATCGGTCGGCTCCTCGAGGGCGAGCCGGGCACGATCACCGTGTTCTAAGAGGCCCGCTCCAGATCCTCGCGCGACGCGACGCCCAACAGCCGCCCCTCGGGCGTGGTGACGATCGCCCAGCGCAGATTCTTGTCGGCCAGCTGCCTGGCCACGTGCTCGGCGGAGTGGTGCGGCCGGAACGTCTTCGGCCCGGGCTCCGCGACATCCTCGACCGGCTCCTCGGAACCTGCGTCCAGAGCGCTGGACGGAAGCCGTCCGAGCACGGTGCCGCCGTCGGTCGTCATCAGCGCGAACGGGTACGGAGAAGCCTTGATCGACGCGAGCACGTCGGTCGCGTGGTCCGCCGGCGCGCAGCGGACGACGTCGTCGCGCATCAGGCCTCCGACGGTCGTCGGCTCCGGAACGTCGCCCTCGACCTCGAGATTATGGGCCAGCCAGTCGACCTTGCCCGGCACGTAGTCGTACACGTCTGCGAACCCGAGCATTTCGAGCCGGCACGCGGCTCGCGGACTGAGGTCTCAGAGCGAGTCCCAGCAGTACACGACCACCGGGCGGGAGTGATCGAGCACTGCTGTGCTCTGCCTGTCGAGCTGGCGGAGTGGCAGGTTGACGGCACCGGGAAGGTGCGCCGGCGCGTAGTCGTCTGCGGGGAGCACCTCGACCACCTGGGCGCCCCGCCTGATCAGCTCCTCGAGTTGTTCTAGCCAGATCCGCGTTGCCATCAACGTGTCACGGTAGCTCGCTGATCGCGTCGGCGAGGATCGCTCGCGTCGCCTCGAGCGCCTGGGGGATCACGTGCGTGTCGGCGAGCAGCGGCATGAAGTTCGTGTCGCCGTTCCAGCGCGGCACCACGTGCAGATGGAGGTGATCGGCGATCCCGGCCCCGGCCACCTTGCCGAGGTTGAGGCCGACGTTGAACCCGTCGGGGCTCATCGCCTTCCGGATCGCGAGGATCGACCGGCGAGCCAGGCGCATCGTGTCGAGCATCTCGTCCTCGTCCAGCTCGTCGAGCGCGGCGACGTGGCGAATCGGCGCCACCATCACGTGGCCGGGCGCGTACGGATACGCGTTCAGGATCGTGATGCAGTGGTCGCTTCGATCGATCGGCGCGTGCTCCGGGTCGTCTGGGCTCGCCGCGGCGGCCGCGCAGAAGATGCACTCCCCGTCCTTCGGCCCCGTGACGTACTCGATGCGCCAGGGCGCCCACAGTGGCCGTTCGGACATGAGCGTGCGACTCTACCGGCGTGTTCCACGTTGAGCTGCGACAGTTCCCGCATCAGACCCGCGCGTTCAACCTGTCGCGGGACGAACTCGACGCGCGGATCGTCGGTCCCTGGATCGCGGGCGAGGTGGTCGAGCTGAACGAATATCGGTGGCTGCCGGATCGGGCCACGCTGACGATCTACGAGGGGCCGCAGCTCGAGCTCGCCGACATGGGCCTCGGGCGAGGCTGGCAGAACGTGACCCGCCAGGGGAGGGAGGTGACGCAGGAGGTGCTGATCGAGGCGCGCGACGAGACCAGCGAGCTGCCGACGGCCGACGATTTCAAAGACGAGGTGGCCGCGCGCGCCGGCGCCGGCGCGATCTCCATCTCCGGGGTCGTGGAGCTGGCCGGCGAGTGGTACCCGCACTCGCGGGTCAGCGAGCGGATCGCGCTGTGTGAGGGGGTTGTATGGGAGCTGCTCCACTCGGTGCCGGTGACGCTGGCGCGCCGAGGGCAGCAGGTGCCGGCGTACGAGTGGCAGGCGGTGTTGCTGACGTGGCCGACGTGGACCGACGACGGCCCCGACGCGGTGTCGCTCGAACCGCTCTGACGGCGCCCCGTCGCTACGCGACCAGGTCGGCGATCAATCGCTCGCGCTCGGCCTGCGAGGCGAACAGGTAGCGGTGGATCCGCGACAGTCCCTCGACGTCGTGGACGTCGTCGTCGAGCTGGGGCACGAGCAGCAGCCGCTGGTCGCCGAGCTCCGCCGCCAGACGCGCGAGGTTGTGGTCGTCGCGCGTCGCGAGCACGTGGTAATCGCGGAAGTTGTCCGCGACCCTGCCGGCGAGGGACGGGGCGAGGGTCTTGGCCAGCGCTTCTGCGACCTCGTGCGGCTCGCGATCGCCGAGCCGGTCGTGGTGGACCCGGTTGACGATCACGCCGGCGAACGGGAGGCCGTCGCTCTCGAGCCGCCGCCCGAACCAGATCGCCTCGTCGATCGGATCGCGCGCCGCCGAGGTGACGAGCACGAACGCGGTCGTGTCGGCGCGGAGCAGCTGCTCCACCTGAGTCGCGCGCTGGCTGAAGTCGGTGGTCATGTCGCCGAGCAGTCCGAAGAACACGGTGAGGTCGGTGATCAGGTCGATCCCCGTGATCCGGCGCAGCCCGCCGAGCAATGGCATCGCGCCCCGGCTGAGGGTGCGGAAGCCGAAGCCCGTGGGTTTCATGAACGCCTTCAGCGCGCGGCCCTCGAGGAACGAGTTGATCCGGTTTGGGGCGTCGAGGAACTCGAGCGCGTTGCGCGACGGCGGCGTGTCCAGCACCAGGACGTCGAACTCGTGCTCCTGGTCGAGCTCGTACAGCTTGGCGATTGCGGTCAGCTCCTGCGAACCCGAGACCGCGGTCGACAGCTCGCGATACACGCGGTTCGCCTTGATCTCCTCGGCCCGCTCTGGATCCGGGGCGATTCGTTCGATCAGCTCGTCGAACGTCCGCTTGGGGTCGAGCATCATCGCCCACAGTTCGCCGTCGACTTTCAAATCGGCCGTGGCCAGCCGGGAGGGCTCCACCCGCCGGGGCTCGTTCTCGAGTTGCTCGAGCCCGAGTGCGTCGGCCAGGCGGTTTGCCGGGTCGATCGTCACGACCGCGACCTTCGCACCACGGGCGGCCATCCCGAGCGCGACCGCGGCGGAGGTCGTGGTCTTGCCGACGCCACCCGACCCGGCGCACACGCATACGCGCTTGCCGTCGAGCATCTCGGCAACGTTCACAGCGCTGCCTCCAGGGCGTCGGCCAGCTGCTCGAGCTCGGGCAGGCCGAGATGGTCGGCGAACACGTAGGGAAGCTCGGCGAGGCGGCCGTTCACGTGGTCGCGCAGACGGTCGCGCTGCTCACGTTGCGTGGCCGCTCGGGCGTGCTCGGACAGCGCGGCCCGGAGCGCGGTGCGCGCCAGCGGCGAGCGAGTCTTGTGCAGCGCCCCGGTCAGCTCGCCGATCTCACCGTCCTCGAACCGAGCCGGATAGAGCGCGTTGACGATCACCAGGTCGAGTGCGAGCTCGTCGCGGTTGATCTCCTCAGCGAGCGTCAGGGTCTCGTTGACCGGCATCTCCTCGGGCGTCGCGACCGCGATCACGCCGGTGAACTCCTGGTCGGCGATCGTGTCGGCGATCGTCCGACCCTGGTGGGCGATCGGACCGACTCGGGCGATGTCGGCGAACGTCTTGGGTGTGCGCAGCAGCCCGACGCCGTGGCCGGTGGCGGGCGCGTCGACGATCACCAGGTCATACGGCGCCCCGCCGCGAGTCCGGCGGTCGAGCTGCGCGAGCTCCCACACCTTGCCGATGCTGAGCAGCTCACGCATCCCCGGCGTTGCCATCGCGAACGCATGGAACAGGCGACTCGAGCCGAGCGCCTGTCCGAGCGGCCCGGCCTTGACGCGCAGGTACTCCTCCATCGCCTGCTGGGGATCGATCGAGATCGTGAACAGGCCCGGCGCGAGCTCGAGTTCGCGGAACCGCTCGCCCTTCCCATCCGAGAGCAGTCCCTGCACCCGCTCCTGGCTGGCGAGCTCGGCGACGATCGTCCGCAGACCCTGCCGGGCGGCGAGCAGCCCGAGCGCGGTAGCGACCGTCGACTTACCGACGCCGCCCTTGCCGGTCACGAACAGCAGGCGTTTGTCCAGGAGGCCAGGCACCGCACCCGAAAATAGCGGGGGCGATCGCAGAGGATTCCGCCCAGCTTCTACGAATACTCCGGTCGATATGAGCCACGTGATCGCGTTCGCCAACCAGAAGGGTGGCGTCGCCAAGACCACGACGACGCTCAACCTCGCAGTCGCGTTCGCGGAGGAAGGGCATCGGGTCCTGTGCGTCGACATGGATCCCCAGGGCAACCTGACGATGTCTCAGGGCATCGATCCGGACACGCTCGAGAAGTCGATGTACGACGTGCTCGTCCACCACATCTCGATCCGGGAAGTGATCCGCAAGCGCGAGATCGACGTCGCCTGCTCGTCGATCGACCTGGCCGGCGCGGAGATGGCAATGTCGACGATGATCGGCCGCGAACGGAACCTGCAGAAGGCGCTCAAGCCCGTGGAGGACGACTACGACTTCGTGTTCATCGACACGCCGCCGAGCCTCGGGCTGCTGACGATCAACGCGCTGACCGCCGCGCAGAAAGTGATCGTCCCCGTGCAGTGCGAATATCTGTCGATGCGCGGCCTGATCCAACTGCAGAACACGCTGGCGATGATCCGGGAGAACCTGAACCCGGACGTCGAGATCGAGGGGATCCTGCCGACGCTCGTCGACACTCGCACATTGCACGCCAAGGAGGCGATCGAGCTGCTGGAAGAGAACTTCGGGGACCGAGTATTTGCATCGCGGATCCGCAAGACCATCCGTTTTGCCGAGGCACCTGTGAAAGGTATGTCGGTCCTGAAGTACGATCCCGACGGTTTGGCCGCACACGCCTATCGGCAGCTCGCGAAGGAGGTCCTGTCCAATGCCAAGCGGTAAGCGCGCGAGTATGCGCGAGGGGCCACTCGCAGCCTTGTTCCGGAAGACGGCTCAGGACACCGAAGAGTCCGGGGAGCAGCGGACGCCCGTGCCGCCCGCGGGCTCGGAGTCCGCGGCCACGCCGCAGTCTTCGGCTCCGGCCGAGGAACAGCCGGCACCAGCGGCACCCGCATCGGCCGCCGCCGATGCCGAGGTCGAGGTCGAGGAACCCCGGATTCCGCTCCCGCACGAGCGTCTCCGCCACGCCTTTTCCGCCGACATCCCCGAGAACGTGCTCGAGCGGCCGACACGGCCCGCGCCGGAGCCGGTGGTGAGCGAGCCCGACCACGACGTGTACGCGCGGGTCACGCGCGACGAGCCGGTGCCCGAGCGGGGCCCCGGCGGTCCTGTGCTGCGGGTGGTCGGCGTCGGCGGCGCCGGCGTCAACGCGATCAATCGCATGGTCGAGGCCGAGATTGAGGGCGTCGAGTTCCTGGCCATCAACACCGATCTCCAGTCGCTTCAGCAGTCGGCCGCGCACGACACGCTCCATATCGGCGACGCGATCACCCACGGGCTCGGTTCGGGTTCGAATCCGGAACTCGGACGGGCGGCCGCGCGCGAGGAGTACGACCGGATCAAGGCGATGCTGCGCGGCTCGGACATGGTGTTCATCGCCGCCGGCGCGGGCGGCGGGACGGGCACCGGCGCGGCGCCGATCGTCGCCCAGATCGCTCGCGAGCTCGGCGCGCTGACGGTCGGGATCGTCACCCGCCCGTTCCAGTTCGAGGGCACGCGCCGGCGCGACCAGGCCGAGGTGGGCATCGCCGACCTGGCCGAAGAGGTCGACACGCTGATCGTCGTCCCCAACAACCGGCTGCTGTCGGTGCTCGAGCGCAACGTATCGATGGTCGAGGCGTTCCGGGTCGCCGACGACGTTCTGCGCCAGGGCGTCCAGGGGATCTCCGATCTGGTGACGCTGCCCGGGCTGATCAACCTCGACTTCGCCGACGTGCGCACGATCATGTCCGGCGCCGGCACCGCGCTGCTCGGGATCGGCATGGGCACCGGTGACCGACGCGCGATCGAAGCGGCCGAGGCCGCGGTGGCTTCGCCGCTGCTCGAGACGAGCATGGAGGGCGCGCACTCGATTCTGCTGTCGATCACGGGCGGTCCAGACCTGTCGCTGTGGGAGGTCAACGAGTCGGCCAAGGCGGTCGCCGAGGCAGCGCATCCGGACGCGAACATCATCTTCGGCGCGATGGTCGACGAGAGGCTCCACGACAACGTCTGGGTCACGGTGATCGCCACCGGTTACGGCGACGGTCGGATCCGGCGGCGCGACGCCGAGCGCCCGACCGCGAGCGAGCGGATGGATGACCGGCGCCCGTCGCTGCGCGAGCCGTCCGGTGAGCCGCGCGTGAGCCGCGTGCGGCAGCGCTCGGGGACGCTCGATCTCGACGTCCCGGAGTTCATCCCGCGTAGATAGGACCGGCCGGTCGTGACGGCCGAGCCGCTCGGCGTAATCGCCGCCGGCCATCCGCTGTCCGCGCAGGCCGGCGCCGACGCGATGCGCAGCGGCGGCAACGCGGTCGACTCCGCGCTCGCGGCGATGCTCACGTCGTATGCCTGCGAGCCGCTGCTGACCAGCCTCGGCGCCGGCGGCTACATGCTCGTGGTCGAGCCCGGCGAAGAGCCGGTGCTGCTCGACTTCTTCATCGAGGCCCCCGGGCGAGGAGCGAACGTGGGGGCGCTCGCGAAGTTGGTCCCGATCAGCGTCTCGTTCGGCGACGCGGTCCAGGTGTTCAACATCGGCCCGGCGTCGGTCGGGACCTACGGAATGGCGGCGGGCGTGTGCGAGGCATCCTCGCGGTTCGGCCGGATCCCGCTCGCCGATCTGGTCAAACCGGCGGCCGGCCTCGCCCGCGGTGGCGTCGAGCTCAATACCGCGCAGGCGTACGTGATCGAGATCCTGGCCGGGATCGTGACCTCGACGCCGGAGTGCGCCGCGCTGTTCGCGCCCGACGGGAGAGTGGTCCGAGCGGGCGATGTCGTGCGCCAGCCGGAGTTGGCCGACGCGCTCGAGCGAATGGGCAGCGAGGGCGCCGCGCCGTTCTTCACGGGGGACATCGCGGCGGCGATCGTCGACTGGCTGGCTGAGCGCGGCGGGATCGTCACCGCCGAGGATCTCGCGGCCTACCGAGTCGTGTCCCGCACCCCGATCCGGGTCGCGTATCGCGAGCGCGAGGTGGTCACCAACCCGCCGCCGTCGGCCGGCGGGATCCTGATCGCGCACGCGCTGGCACTGCTCGATTCCGCGCCGGATGCGCCCGACCTCATCGAAGTGGTGGCGACGATGGAGCGCACGCAGTCCGAGCGCACGCCTGAGTTCCTCGAGGGGCTCGGCGATCCGGAGTTCGTCAGGCGATTCCTGGCGCGGCGCTCACCGCTCGGGTCGACCACGCACGTGTCTGTGCTCGACCGCGACGGCTGGGCGTGCTCGGTCACGTGCTCGAACGGGTCGTGCTCGGGCGTGGTCGTGCCCGGTACCGGCGTGCATCTGAACAACATGCTCGGCGAGCAGGACCTCAACCCGCTGGGCTTCCACCGCCACCCGCCGGGCCGCCGTATGCCGAGCATGATGTCGCCGACCGTGGTGCTCCGGGACGGCGCGCCCGAGCTCGTGCTGGGGAGCGCCGGCTCGAACCGAATCCGGTCGGCAATCCTGCAGACGATCATCCGCGTGATCGACGACGGCCTCGAGGCCGGCGATGCCGTCCGGGCACCGCGGGTCCATTTCGAGGACGGCGTCGTGTACGCCGAGCCGGGGATCGACACCGGCGCGCTCGAGCGCGCCGGCCGCGCGATCGGCGCCTTCAGGGAGATCAACCTGTTCTTCGGTGGCGTTCAGGCCGCCGCCCGCGACACGCAGGGTCGATTCTCCGGTGGTGGGGACCCCCGGCGCGGCGGGGCCGCGCTGGTAGTTTCGGCTTGATGAGGCTTCGCGCAGCGGTCGCACTCCTCCTCGCTGCGCTCGTCACCGGCTGCGGCTTCGAGGTCGAGGAACCCGACCTGTTCCTCGTGACGCGGACGGGCGCCGGGGGTCAGAAGCTGTCCCTGCTCGTGAACGACGGCGGCACGATCCGGTGTGATGGCGGCAAGGCCAAGCAACTGCCCGACCCCCAGTTGCTACAGGCGCGCGACCTGGCGACCAGCCTCAACACCGACGTGGGTGACAAACTGCGGTTCACGCAGAGTGCGCGCAGCGTGTACTCGTATACGGTGAAAGTGCAGAACGGCACGATGTCTTTCCCCGACACTGCCGCGACCGCGCACAAGGAATTGGCGCAGCTGGAGTTATTTGTAGTACAGGCCGCCGCGAATCCCTGTGGCCTAAGTTCTTGAAGAACTTCTTAGCCTTACCCCCGGGTTAGAACGCCCGCTACCGTCCACGCTCGTGATCAACACAGCCGCAACCACCGCCGCCCACATGACGACGTTCCAGGCGATCGTCCTCGGGGTGCTCCAGGGCATCACCGAGCTGTTCCCGATCTCCAGCCTGGGGCACACAGTCATCTACCCGAACCTGTTCGGCTGGAGCAACATCGTCTCCTGGCAGTCGGAGTCCGAGTCGCCGTGGTTGGCGTTCGTCGTCATGCTCCACGTCGGAAGCGCGATCGGTCTGCTGATCTATTTCTGGCGAACCTGGCTCGAGGTGATCGGAGCGTTCTTCGCGACGTTGCGGAAACGCAGGGTCGAGACCTCCACCGAGCGGCTGGCCTGGCTGATCATCATCGCGACGATCCCGGTCGGCATCCTCGGCCTCGTGCTCGAGCATCCCATCCGGGTGGCGCTGGCCAAGCCGCTGTACGCCTCGATCTTCCTGGTCATCAATGGGCTGATGCTCCTCGGCGCCGAGCGGTATCGAAGACGCGCCGACGTCCGCGCGCTCGCCGCCCGCGAGGGGATGAAGCGCGACGGCGGTCGCCGGCTCGACACGCTCGAGTACAAGGAGGCCGGGATCATCGGCTTCTTCCAGAGCTTCGCGCTGATCGCCGGCTTGAGCCGCGACGGGATCTGCATGGCGGTCGGCCTGGTGCGCGGGCTCGACAACGAGGACGCAGCCCGATTCGCGTTCCTGCTCGCTACCCCGCCGATCCTCGCCGCCGGGCTGTTCAAGTTCAGCGACCTCACCGGCCCGCTCGGCGCCGGCATCCGCGGCGACGCGGTGATCGCAGCCGTCGCGGCGGCGATCACGGCGGTGATCACCGTCCACTACCTGATGCGCTACTTCAAGACGCGGACGCTGACCCCGTTCGGGATCTACTGCATCGTGTTCGGGACGGCGATGGTCATCTACAACGCGTAGGGTCTTCGCCGGCTCGCCCGCCCGTCAGCTGGCCCCAAACCTCACCTTGCCGTTCGACTGGGCGCGCTCCTGCACCTTGTCGACCAACTCGAGCCGCTTGATCGCGGCGCGGAACAGGCGCGTGACCAGCCGTAGCCGCGCGTTCTCGGAGCGCATGTCGAGCAGGCCCTGCTTGGCGTCGAGGCCGAAGTCGACGGTGGCGGCCATCGCGTAGGCGCTCATGCCGGCGAGCTCCTCGGCATCCGGGTCCCGGTCGGTGGCGCGCTTAAACAACTCGGCGTAGGCCTTGCGGGCGCCGCGCGCCAGATCCGCGTCGACCTCGTCGTCGCGGTCCTCGACGAACTCGATCACGCCGGCGGGGTAGGGGAGGTGGCCCTGGCGCTCGAGCACGCGGAACGGCCGGGTGCCGCGGACGAGCAAGTTCATACGGCCGTCGTCCATCTGCTCGATCACCCGATCGATCGCGCACGCGCACCCGACCTCGCGCAAGCCGTCGTCCGAGAGCCAGAGGATCCCGAACTCGCGCTCCTCGCCGAGGCACATCTGGATCATCGTCTTGTAGCGCTCCTCGAAGATGTGCAGCGGGATCAGCTCTCCGGGCAGCGCCACGATCCCAAGCGGGAACAGCGGGAACTCGCGCGAGGGACCTTCGGGCATCCCCCCGCCAGTCTACGGACGGCGGGCGGTGACCAGCAGGTTGTAGAAGATCGCCGGCGGCAGCACCGGCTCGAGCAGCCGCTCGTCCACCCGCTGGAGCAGCAGGTAGCCGCGGAACGCGTACTGGCGCCACAGCATCGGCACGTCGGCCGGATCGGCGCTCGCCTCGAGCGCGCGGTTGAACCAGCCGAACCAGTTCGCGAGCAGTTCCTCCCCGCGCACGCGGACCTGGTCGAACCCCGCGGCGCGCGCGAGACCCACTAGATCGTCGGGCGCAAACGCGTGGATGTCGACGACCTGCTCGAGTCGGTGGTCAGCGCCGTTGTCGGAACCGGGTCCCGGATCCGGCGCGGGCGGCGGTCCGGCGCGAAGCAGGCGGCGCCATGTCGGCGCCAGCGCCACCGCGCCGCGCTTGGGGATCGCCGCGATCCGGTCGCCGACGCGCGACGGCTCACCCGCGAACAAGATGCTGCCGCCGGGCTTCAGCACCCGGTGGAACTCTGAGAACGCCCGCCCGAGGTCGGGTAGGTGGTGGAGCACCGCGTGTCCGAGCACGAGGTCGAAGCTTCCGGCTCCGAACGGGAGCGACTCGGCGTCGGCGCGGAGGCTCTTGACGGGCAGGCCGAGACGGTCGGCGTTCGCCGACAGCGTCCGCACCATCCCCGGCGAGATGTCGGTGCAGGTGGCGTCGCGGACGATCCCGGCGCGGAGCAGGTTGAGGCTGAAATAGCCGGTGCCCGCGCCGACCTCGAGCGAGCGCGCGAACCCTCGATCGAGCGCGGGGCCGAGCAGCTTGCGCAGCTTGCCGACCACCTGGCCCTGGCCGACCTCCCCGAAGTCGATCCCCCACTTCGAGTCGTAGCTCGACGCCGCCACGTCGTGATAACGCGTGTTGACGTCGCGGATCTCGTCCGCGCTTCGCTGGCCGTCGGTTCGCATCGCCTCGCTTTGCATCGCCTCGCTTCGCAGCGCCTCCATCGCGGCGCCACATTACCCTAGGGCCCGCGCCGGTGAGCCTCTACGTCCAGCAGAACCAGCCCCCGGGAGTGCCTCCGCTCGAGTTGACCGGCGAGCGCACGCTGCCCGATGTGCCCGCCGAGAACTACTGGTATCGCCGGCATCTGGTCGTGTACGAATGGATCGCCGAGCGGGTCGGCGGCGGGGTCGTGCTCGACATGGCCTGCGGCGAGGGCTACGGGTCAGAGGTGCTGGCTCGGTCGGCCGACCGCGTGGTCGGGGTGGACGGCAACCCCGAGGCGCACGAGCACGCTCGGCTCAGATACAAGCGTCCGAACCTGAGCTTCGAATGGGGCGCGGTCGAGACGTTCGGCGAGCCGGGCGCGTACGACGCGGTCGTGTTCCTCCAGACGATCGAGCACGTGATCGACCCGCCGGCGGTGCTGGCGCATTTCCGCCGGATCCTCAAGCCCGGTGGCGTCGCGTACGTCTCCACTCCGAACGTGCTGAAGCTCGCGCCGGCCGGCCATGGCAAGTCGGACAATCCCTGGCACCTGCGCGAGTACCGGGCCTCCGAGTTCACCGGGTTGTGCCGCGGTGCGTTCACGGACGTCGAGGTGCTGGGCCTGTTCCACGCCCGCAAGCTCCGTCTACACGAGATCGCGCTTGCGCTCGGGTGGGATTCGGTGCACAAGCGAACCGGCATCACCGACGGGTTCTACGGGCGCTTCACGCCGGCGATCGCGACCGGCGACTTCGCGCTGCGGACCGATCGGCTCGACCGCGCGCTGGACTTCCTGGCGGTCTGCCGAAACGGCTGAAAGGGCGCTTGGACTGCGGCAGGCTGGGTAGCCTGGCGGCGACAATCCAATAACTGGCTTATTGACATCCGGAAGGCAGGGTCCGCAGTGTCACAACTTCGCCTCGGTTGGCGCGGCCTTCCCGGCGTGCTCGCCGCCATCGTCGCGATCGTCGTCGTGCTCGCGCCGGTCACGCCGGCCGCGGCCAAGCGCACAGCCGCTCGGCACGCGTCGACGAGCCGCGTGTGGTTCTCGCGCGACGTGCTGGCGCTCGGCTACGCGACGAGCCGGGGGGCGGCGAGCCCGTCGCAGGTGATGCAGATCGGGATCGGACTGAAGGACCCGAACCCCGTCGGCGAGGCCGCGCTCGAGCGCGCCCAGCAGAACCCGGCCAGCCCGGAGTACCACCATTTTCTCACCCCCGCGCAGTTCGACTCACGCTTCGGCGTGTCGAAGACGACGTTCACGCGGATGCTCTCCTGGCTCCGTGGCGGTGGCGCGAACGTGATCGAGACCGCGGGTGCGCGCAACTACGTCGAGATCAGCGCGACCGTCAAGCAGGTGGACACGCTGTTCCAGACACATGAGAACCGCTACAGCGTCAAGGGAACGAACTTCCTCGCCAACAACTCCGCTCCGAGCGTGCCGGCGCACCTCGACATCCTCGACATCGTCGGGCTCAACACGCTCGACCGGCCGACCACGCCACTCGCCGGTGCCCACCGCGGTGCGCCCGCGCCCGGGTCCTCGCTGCTCGGTCTGCCGACCGCGCCGGCCTCGCTTCCGTCGATTCCCGGCGAGGGCACGTTGACCGGCACGATCGAGAACACGCTTGGCTCACTGCCCGGCGTTACCGGGATCCCGGGCACCCCGCTGAACCGTCATCTCAACGTTCCGGCCGCGTCGGTGCCCACCATCCCGGCCGAGCTGACGCCCCAGGACATGTGGTCGATCTACGACATGCCGTCGAACAACATGGGGCAGGGCCAGTCGATCGCGATCATGGGCTCGGGCGACTCGAGCACGACGGTCAAGGACCTGGCCATCTTCGAGCAGGAGCACGGGCTCCCGAAGGTCCCAGTGCAGGTGACCGACATCCCCAAGGACGGCGACTTCTCAGACACCGGCGGCAACGTCGAGTGGGAGCTCGACACGCAGTCGTCGACCGGCATCGCGCCCGACGTCAACAAGGTGCACCTGTACTTCTCCGAGCACCTGATCGACCCCGACGTCGAGGCCGACTTCGTCAAGTGGATCGACGACCCGAGCGGGCCGAAGCAGGCGAACGCGTCGTTCGGCGAGTGCGAGACGACCCCGGCGAACGCGACGCTCGAGAGCGACATCCCGACGCAGTTCAACAACAACGAGGATTGGAACGCCGACTACGGCACGGGCGCGCCGGACGCGCTCGAACCGGTCGCCGAGCAGACCCTCGAGCAGGGCGTGCTCGAGGGCAGGACCTTGTTCGCAGCCACCGGAGATACCGGCTCCTCGTGTCCGGCCCTCGTCCTGGGCCCGGACGCGGGAGCCGGCAACGGGGTTGCCAACCAGGGGATCCCGATCGTCAACTATCCGGCCGCGAGCCCGAACGTCGTCGCGGTCGGCGGGACGGTGCTGTATCCCGACGGGAGCAACCCGCCGACGCGGGCGCTCGAGTACCCATGGCCGTACAGCGGCGGCGGGCAGAGCTTCTTCATCCCCGAGCCGGCGTTCCAGAAGGGCGACTCGGCCGTCGACCGGCCGTGCCTGTCTGATGTGAACGGCGATCCGAACACCTCACTCGGCACGTGTCGCGGGATCCCCGACGTGGCCGACGAGTCGGGCGACATCGCGACGAGCTCGTATGACATCTACAGCGACGAGCTCGGTGGCGCCTCGAGCGAGGGCGGGACCAGCCTGGCCTCGCCGCTGATGGTGGGGATGTGGACGCGGATCCAGGCCGCGTCCAGGCGCGGGACCGGCTTCGCCGACCCCGACATCTACCGGATCGCCGAAAACTCGACAAATTACGCCCGCGACTTCAACGACTACGCGGCCGGAACCAACGGCTTCTACCAGGCCCTACCGGGCTGGGACTACGTGTCGGGCTGGGGTACGCCGGTGTTGACCCCGTTCATGACGGACGTCGACGGGAGAACAGCGCCGGTTCGCTGACGAAGGGGGGCCGGCTCGAGAAAGCGTCCTCCAGGTTCGCTTTTTCGAGCCGGCCTATTGCCAGCGGAAGGTTTTCGGGGCTTTCCGCATGCGTATTAACCGCGCTGGCACGCCTCCCACGACGGCGTTAGCGGGCACGTCACGCGTGACGACGGCGCTCGTCCCGATCACCGCGTTGTCGCCGATCGACACGCCTCGCAGCACACACACCCCGTACCCGAGCCACACGTTGTGGCCGACGTTGACGTCGCGCTTGTAGATCCCCTGCTCGCGGATCGGCCGCTCGACCTCGACCATCCCGTGGTCGAAGTCGATCATCATCGCCCGGTCGGCGATGATGCACTCGCGCCCGATCGAGACGTGCTGGTAGGCCGAGATCGTGCACTCCTGGCCCATCACCGACTTCGCGCCGAGCGAGAACTCGCCCTCGTGCACGCGGATCTTGCACCGGTGGCCGATCCACGACCAGCGACCGAGGTGCACGGACGCGTTGCGCCCGATCTCGAACTTCACCCCCGGGCAGACGAAGCACAGCCCGTCGGTCTTCAGCCGCCCCCGCCAGCGTAGCTTCAGCCACAACCAGCGCGCTATCAGCAGCGCGTACCCGGGCCGGAGCATGTGGTGCCCGCGGGCGAATCGGAGGAACGTGAAAAGGCCGCCGTGCAAGGGTGGCGGGCCGGAGCGGACGAACGCCGGGGTTGAAATTGGATCCCGCCCGCCCCGCGTCCGCTCGAGCTGCTCGGTGCTCACCGACTGCACGGAGGAATCGTAGGGAGTTGGGGAAATGGCCGCTGCGGTCCCATCCATGATTAGCTCACTGGCGCCATGCCCGCCGCGGACGAAACGCTTGCCCAGAGGCTTCTCGCCGGCGACCGTCGCGCGCTCGCGCGAGGGATCTCGCTGGTCGAGAACGACGACCCCGAGGGCTGGGCGCTCGTCCGAGAGGTCTATCCGCGCACCGGCCGGGCGGCGATCATCGGCTTCACCGGCCCGCCCGGCGCCGGCAAGTCGACGTTGCTCGGGGCGCTGACCAAGCTCGAGCGGGCGCGCGAGCGGACGGTGGCGGTCCTGTCGATCGACCCGACCTCGCCGTTCACCCAGGGCGCGCTGCTCGGCGACCGGATCCGCCTGACCGACCACTTCCTCGACCCGGGCGTGTACATCCGCTCGATGGCGAGCCGCGGCGCGCTCGGCGGACTGAGCGAGGCCGCGCTCCAGGCCGCGCTGCTGATGGACGCGTCCGGCCGCGACGTCGTCCTGATCGAGACCGTCGGCGTCGGCCAGGCCGAGGTCGACATCATCGACCACGCCGACACGGTCGTGCTAGTGCTGATGCCCGGGTCCGGCGACTCGATCCAGGCGCTCAAGGCCGGGGTGATGGAGATCCCCGACGTGATCGTGGTCAACAAGGCCGACCACCCGCTCACCGACACGATGGTGCGCGAGATCAGGAACGTGCTCGCGCTCGGTCCCCAGGTGGGCTGGAAGGTGCCGATCATCAAGACCGAGGCGGTCAGCGGGGTTGGGATCGAGGAGCTCGCGGACAAGCTCGCCGAGCACCACGCCTACGTCGAGGCCGAGGGGACGCTGTCCGAGCGCCGTAGGCGCAACCTGATGAACGAGGTGCTGGCGCTGGCGACGTACCGGATGCGCCGCGAGCTCGAGGCCTCCGTACGCGAGGACGCGGAGGTCCAGGAGTTGCTCGATCGCGTCGTCGCGCGCGAGATCGACCCGGCGAGCGCGGCGAATACGGTCCTCGAACGCCGGGCGGAACAGCTCGCCGGCTGATCAGGCGCCGAGCGCCCTCGCGATCACCATCTCCTGCACCTCGTCGGTCCCCTCGCCGATCGTCAGGATCTTCGCGTCGCGATAGAACCGGCACACCGGATACTCCTCGATATACCCGTACCCACCGTGGATCTGGACCGCCTCGTCGGCCGCCTTGACCGCGAGGCGTCCGCTCTTCAGCTTGGCCTGGGCGGCGGTCAGCGTGAAATTGTCGCCCTTGTCCTTCAGATACGCGGACTTGAGCACGAGCAGCCTCGTCGCCTCGATCTCGGTCGCCATGTTCGCAAGCTTGATCTGGATCGCCTGGAACTTCGAGATCGGGCGGCCGAACGCGCGGCGCTCCTTGGCGTAGGCGAGCGCCTGGTCGAGCGCGCCCTGGGCGAGGCCGACGCCCATGGCGGCGACCCCGATCCGCCCGATGTCGAGCACATGGAGAAATTGGCGAAAGCCGGAGCCGCGCTGGCCGAGGAGGTTCTCCTCCGGCACGCGGCAGTCGGCGAACGTCAGCGGCCGCGTGTCCGACGCGTTCCAGCCCATCTTCCGGTACGGCTCGCCGGGCTCGTATCCGGGGGTGCCGTTGGCGACGACCAGGTTCGAGATCTCGCGTTCGCCGGGCGTCCGCTCGCCACCGCGGCCATCCGCGCCGTGCCCGGTGCCGGTGACCGCGGTGATCACGACCACGCCGGAGATGTCGGTACCGGCGTTGGTGATGAACTGCTTGGACCCGTTGATCACCCACTCGCCGTTCTCGAGCGAGGCGCGCGTGCGGGTGTTGCCGGCGTCCGAGCCGGCCTCGGGCTCGGTCAGCCCGAACGCCCCGAGCCGCTCGCCGCTGCACAGCCGCGGGAGCCACTCCTGCTTCTGGGCCTCGTTGCCGAACAGGTAGATCGGCTGGGTTCCGAGCGAGGTGTGGGCGCACAGCGTGATCGCCACCGACGAGTCCACGCGCGCCAGTTCCTCGACCGCGAGCGCGTAGGCGAGCGAGTCGCTGCCGGCACCGCCGTACTCCTCGGGGAACGGGATCCCCATCAGGTCGAGCTCGCCGAGGCGGCGGACGATGTCGTAGGGGAAGGCGTGCGTCCGGTCGAGCTCCTCGGCAACGGGCGCGATCTCCTGCTCGGCAAACTCGCGGACGGTTCGCTGAAGCAGGCGATGATGGTCGGGTAGATCGAACTCCATGCCCGGATTCTCACAGCCCAGCCACGGGAGCGCGCCCGCGGTGCGACTCGGCACCCTGCTCGACGGCGGGCTCGCCCCCGCGATCATGGCGATCGTCGAGCGCGGCGTGCAGCGCCGGCCCGCCCAGGCGCGGGCGCTCCGGCTCGAGGTCGAGTTGCAGATGGAGGAGAGCTATCCGCCCGTGCGGATTGTGTTCGGCGAACACGAGGTGCTGGTCGAGGACGGTCCGGCCGCGGCGCCGGGGCTGCGTGTCAGCGGATCGCTGCCGGATCTGGTGGCGCTGATGATCGCCCCGACGATCCGCGGAGTCCCCAGCCCGATGGACGCCCGGGGTCGGGCCGCGATCTCCCTGTTCGCCTCCCGACGGGTCCGGATCCAGGGCCGCATCGGCGCGCTGCGGAGCTTCGTCGGCGTGATCCGCCTCTAGACTGCCGGCATGCGGAGGGGTCGTCTGGCGGCCGTGCTGGTCGCGTTTGCGGCGTCTGCGGGGTCGTTTGCGGCATCGGCGTCCGCGACGTCAACCGATGCAAGCGTGCAGCGCTCCTGCACTGCGCTGACGGGGGTGATCAGCTTCGACCGGACGGGCACGACGATCAGCGTGGCGGCGGATCCGTCGACGGCCAGTCAGGGCTGTGCCGCGGGCTCGACTGGGCCCGGCGTGCCAAAGGGCCGGGGCCGCTCCCGGATCGTCTCGACCCTGCACAGGAAGTTCGCGAGGGCCGGTCACCACACCCTCACGTTCCAGCTCAACAAGACGGGCCAGGCGATGCTGGCTCGGCTCGGCACGGAGGACCGTGCCTACCGCAAGCGTCACCCGCACGGGTTCAGGGCACCGTCGATGGCGTTCGGCGTGGCGCTGTCCTACGCGCCGGCCGGCTGATCGCCACCGCGCGCCACGTCCACCAGCAGCCGCACCCCGTACCCGGTGGCGCCCTTGTGGGCGAAGTACGGGCGGCGCACGTCCCACGCGGTGCCGGCGATGTCGAGGTGCGCCCACGGCACGTCGCCGGCGAAGTGGTGCAGGAACTCGCCGGCGGTGAGCGCGGTCGCCTCGCGCTTGGTCGTCGAGTTCACGATCTGGCCGTAGCGGCCCTTGACCATCTCGGCGTAGTCGTGGTGGAGCGGCATCCGCCAGACGAGCTCGCCGGTGCGACCCGCGGATTCCTCGACGCGAGCGGCCCAGGCGTCGTCGTTGCTCATCAGCCCCGCGTAAGTCGACCCCAGCGCGACCACGATCCCGCCCGTGAGGGTCGCGACGTCGACGAGCCGCTCCGCGCCCTCGCGCCGCGCGTAGGAGATGCAGTCGGCGAGCACGAGGCGGCCCTCCGCGTCGGTGTTGTTGACCTCGACGGTCGTGCCGTCGAGCGCGCGGATGATGTCGCCGGGCTTGACCGCGGTACCGCTGGGGAGGTTCTCGGTGGCCCCGATGACTCCGAGCACGCGCACGGGTGCCTTCAGCTCCGCCAGCGCGGCGATCGCCTCGATCACAGCCGCGCCACCGCACATGTCGAACTTCATCTCGTGCATCGTCCCGGCCGGCTTGAGCGAGATTCCGCCCGAGTCGAACGTGACTGCCTTGCCGACGAGCGCGAGCAGCGGAGCGTTGCCGCGCGACTCGCCGGCGCCGTTGTACTCGAGGCGGATCAGCCAGGCGTCCTCGCGCGAGCCCTGCGCGACGGCCGCGAAGGCGCCCATCCCCGCCTCGCGGATCGCCGTCTCCCCGAGCACGGTCGCCTGGATGCCGAGCCGCCCGGCGAGCTCCCTCGCGTAATCGGCAAGCGCCGACGGCGGCAGGTCGTTGGACGGGGTGTTGCCGAGGTCGCGCGCCCGGTTCTGGGCGGTCGTCAGGATCGTCGCGGTGCGGACCGGCTCGGACACGTCGTGGTGGGCACTGAGCACGAGTGCCTGCACCTGACGCTCGTTCGAGTCGTCCGATGACGAGTTCGGCTTGTAGCGGTCGAACCGGTATGCGTGCAGCAAGGTGCCCTGCACGAGCCCCTCGACGACGTCATCGCCGACGTGGTGGGGGACCTCCCAGCACATCTTGGTCGCGCCGATCTCGCGCGCCCGGCGGTGCGCCACCGCGGCGGCCTCCCGCGCCCGCTCGGCGTCGAACTTGGCGCGGTCGCCGAGGCCGATCAGGATCGCGCGGGCGGCGTCGGCGTGCGCGACCGCGAGCTGCTTGAACTTGCGCCGCGCCTCGCCGGACGCGAGCAGCGCGCCCAGTACGCCTCCGGGCAGGTCGTGGGCGACGTCCTCGCCCTCGAATACACCCACCACGATCGTGTCCGCGCCGGTGGCGAGTGGACTGTCGGTGCTCGCCTCGACGTTCACGCGGGCGAACATACCAGTGCCACTAGGATGATTGCGTACCCACAACTTGGAGAGAGAGACAAGATGCCCAACACCGTGATCCTCTCGAGCGCCCGGACACCGATCGGCAAGCTGGGCGGAGGTCTTTCCACCGTTGACGCGACCGAGCTCGGCGGCACCGCGATCAGGGCCGCGCTCGAGCGCGCCGGCGTCGCGCCCGATCAGATCCAGCACGTGGTGTTCGGTCAGGTGCTCCAGGCCGGCCAGGGCCAGATTCCCTCGCGCCAGGCGCAGATCAAGGGCGGGATCCCCAAGGAGGTCTCCTCGGAGACGATCAACAAGGTCTGCGCGTCCGGGATTCGCTCGGCCTGCCTGCTCGACAACGCGATCCGCGTCGGGGACCTCGACGTCGGGGTCGCGGGCGGGATGGAGTCGATGTCGAAGTCTCCCTACCTGCTCAAGGAGGCGCGGTTTGGCTTCCGCATGGGCGACGGGAAGGCGCTCGACGCGATGATCAACGACGGGCTCACCAACCCGTTCAGCGGCAAGCACATGGCGCAGGAGGCGAGCGAGGTCGCGGCCGAGCTCGAGCTGAGCCGCGTCGACCTCGACCGTTGGGCGCTCCGCTCGCACGAGCTCGCGATCACGGCGACCGACGAGGGCCGCCTCCCCGAGGAGATCGTCCCGGTGACGATCAAGGGCAAGAAGGGCGACACGGTGGTCGAGATCGACGAGGCGCCCCGCCGCGACACCACTCTCGAGACGCTCGCCAAGCTGCCGCCGATCTTCATGAAGGACGGCACCCACACCGCTGGCAACTCGCCGGGCGTGAACGACGGCGCCGGCGCGCTGGTCGTCGCCAGCGATGAGTGGGCCAAGGCCAACGGCAAGACCGCGCTCGCGCGGATCGTCGCTCACGCTCAGGTCGCCGACGACTTCCCGTATCTGGCCCGGACCCCGGCGAACGCCGCCAAGAACGCGCTCGAGAAGGCCGGCCTCAAGGTCGACGACATCGACCTGTGGGAGATCAACGAGGCGTTCGCGTCCGTCACCCTCAACTCGATCCGCATGCTCGGCATCGACGAGAACAAGGTCAACGTCAACGGCGGCGCGGTCGCGCTCGGCCACCCGATCGGCGCCTCCGGCGCGCGCATCCTCGGCTCGCTCATGCTCGAGCTTCGTCGCCGCGGCGGCGGACTCGGGTGCGCCGCGATCTGCTCCGGTGGCGGCCAGGGCGACGCCGTGATCATCGAGGTCAATGGCGGCTGACGTCGCTTCCGGCTCGGAAGCCCGGGAGCCTGCCCCCGGGCAGACTCCAAGCGGATCCGCCCCCGGCGGATCCGCCTTTTTCGACCTCGACCGAACGCTCATGGAAGGCTCTTCGGCCTTCCAGTTCGGTCGTGCCGCGTACAAGGCTGGCCTGCTCAGCCGGCGGCAGCTGATCTCCGACGGGTGGGCCAACCTGATGTTCAGGCTGCGGGGAGCGAGCGACCAGTCCTCGCACGAGCTGCGCAACCGCATCTCGCACTCGCTCGAGGGCACCCGCGTGCGGGATCTCCAGCGGCTCGGGGTCGACGTGCTCGCCGGGGTCCTGCCGCGCATCTATCCGCAGGTGCTCGAGCTCGCCTACCGGCACCAGGACGAGGGGCGGCGCGTGTACATCGTCACGGCCGCCTCCCAGGAGCTGGCGACGATGCTGGCGGGTGTGCTCGCGTTCGACGGCGCGATCGGCTCTCAGTTCTCGGAGGTTGTCGACGGTGTCTACACCGGACGTCCGACCGGGCCGTTCGTCTACGGCGAGGACAAGGCGCGCGCGATCGAGCAGCTCGCCGAACGCGAGGGGATCGACCTCGAGCAGTCCTACGCCTACTCGGACTCCGCTTCGGATCTGCCGATGCTGCGGGTCGTCGGCCATCCGGTGGCGGTCAATCCCGACTCAGACCTGGCCAAGGCGGCGCGCGAGGAGCGCTGGGAGGTGCTCCGGTTCGACCGGCTCGGGCGGCGGCTGAAGGCGGCCGTCGGGTTGGTCGGGGCGGCGGTTGCCGGCGGCGTCGGGTCGGCGGCGGTCGCAGCGCACAACCGGCGCCGGCGCGGGCTGGTGGCGAAGGTGCACTAAGCGGTTGATTCCGCGGGTTGGTCCGGATGCCGCGCCAACCCGGCTAACCCCACAATCGGCGGCGCGCTCGGCTCGAGTGTGGGGTTAGCCACACAGGAGGGGGCCTTTCCGTGCGCTCGGCGCGGAGGCCGAGCCGAGTGTGGGGTTAACCGCCCCGAATTCCGGTGTATTGCGAACGTTGGGACCTGGCGACGGGCGACCCGGCTGGCGCGCCTAAACTGCACGCATGGCGACCGGCGAACGCCTGACGGACTTGGACCGCTGGGAGCGGGAGACGTTTAGCCGCACTCCCGAGCGCGACGCGCCGTTCTCGACGATCTCGGGCGAGGCGATCAAGCCGCTGTACACCGAGGCCGACCTTCCGGCGGGCCTGGGTGGGGACGACGATCCGATCGGATTCCCGGGCGAGTTCCCCTACACCCGCGGCGTGTACGGCTCGATGTACCGCGGGCGGCTGTGGACGATGCGCCAGTTCGCCGGCTTCGGGACCGCCCAGGAGACCAACGGGCGGTTCCGCTACCTGCTCGATCACGGACAGACTGGGCTTTCGACCGCGTTCGACATGCCCTCCCTGATGGGACTCGACTCCGACCACCCGCGCTCGCTCGGCGAGGTGGGACGCGAGGGGGTCGCGATCGACTCGCTCGACGACATGGAGACGCTGTTTTCCGGCATCCCGCTCGACCAGGTGAGCGTGTCGATGACGATCAACGCGCCGGCGGCGATCATGCTCGCCTTCTACGTCGTGGCGGCCGAGCGTCAGGGGGTGGCGCCGGAGGCGCTGGCGGGGACGATCCAGACGGACATCCTCAAGGAGTACATCGCACAGAAGGAGTGGTGCTTCCCGATCGATCCGGCGATGCGGCTGGTGGGCGACATGATCGAGTGGTGTGCGGGGCACATGCCGCGCTGGCACCCGATCTCAATCTCCGGCTACCACATCCGGGAGGCGGGATCGACCGCGGCGCAGGAGCTCGCGTTCACCCTGAAGGACGGACTCACATACGTGGAGCAGGCCGTGAGTCGCGGTCTCGACGTCGACGACTTCGCGCCCCGGCTGTCGTTCTTCTTCAACGCGCACATCGACTTCTTCGAGGAGATCGCGAAGTACCGGGCGGCGCGGCGGATCTGGGCGCGCGAGCTGCGGGACACGTTCGGTGCGAAGAAGCCGGAGTCGTGGCGGATGCGGTTTCACACGCAGACGGCGGGCGTATCGCTGACCGCGCAGCAGCCGCTGAACAACATCGTCCGCACTGCGATCGAGGCGCTGGCCGGAGTGCTCGGCGGAACCCAGTCGCTTCACACCAACAGCTTCGACGAGGCGCTGGCGCTCCCCACCGAGCAGGCGGTGCGCGTCGCGCTCCGTACCCAACAGATCATCGCCGAGGAGACCGGGGTCGCGAACTCGATCGATCCGCTCGGAGGGTCCTATCTGGTCGAAGGCCTGACCGACCGGATGGAGGAGCAGTGCTACGAGTACTTCGAGAAGATCGACGCGCTCGGCGGCATGGTCGAGGCGGTCAAGCGGGCCTTCCCCCAGCGCGAGATCGCCGACGCCGCGTTCCGCTACCAGCAGGAGGTCGAGGCCGGCGAGCGCAGGGTGGTCGGCGTCAACGCCTACACCGAGGGTGACGACCTCGCGACGCCGATCCTTCGGATCGACCCGGCGCTCGAGGGCGAGCAGATCCGGCGCGTCGAGGCGGTTCGGGTGCGGCGCGACTCCAATGCCGTGGCGCGAACCCTCGACGCGCTCGTGCAGGCCGCCGGCGACCCGCGCGAGAACCTGATGCCGCTGCTGCTCGACGCCGCGCGAGTCGACGCCACCGAGGGCGAGATCGTCGCCGCCCTGCAGACCGTGTTCGGCAGTTTCAGCGAGGCCCCTGTCTTCTAAAACGAACGTTTGGTAGACTGCCGCGAGCCGGGTGTCGCTTCTGCTCTGACAACTACAATCCGGCCCCCGGAAATGGCCGCCTCCAGCGAGAAGAAGATCCGTGTAGTCGTCGCCAAGCCTGGCCTGGACGGCCATGATCGCGGCGCGAAGATCATCGCGCGGGCGCTCCGCGACGCCGGAATGGAGGTCATCTATACGGGCCTGCACCAGACGCCTGAGCAGATCGTCGAGACCGTGATCCAGGAGGACGCCGACGCGGTCGGGCTGTCGATCCTTTCCGGCGCCCATATGACGCTGGTTCCGCGAGTTATGCAGCTGCTCAAGGAGCAGGGTGTCGACGACGTGGTCGTGACGCTCGGGGGAACGATTCCGTCGGACGATGTCAAGGAGCTGAAGGAGCTTGGCGTGGCCGAGGTATTCACGCCCGGCGCCTCGACGCAGCAGGCGGTCGACTTCATCCGCAGCGCGGTGCGGGCCTGAACGAATCGCCCCGGTCCGGCCTGATTGACTCGTCAGTCAACCGGGTAATATGCGCCCCTCTGAACCTTGTGGTCGCTTTCGCAAATACGACAACATTCGAGCGCCCCCCGGCGGCGCCTGGCGGCGTCCTCGCTCGCTTATGTGGCAGAGCCACACCGCGCTCGCTGCGTCCTTGCCAGGCATCCGCCGGTGACCACTCTCGGTGTCGCCGTACTTACGAAAGAGACCACTTAGGAGGCCTCACTTGAAGATTTGCGTCCTCGTCAAAGAGGTCCCGGACGCCGCCGTCGAGAAACGCATCAACCCCTCGACAGGCCGTCTGGACCGCTCAGGGGAGAAGAACCTCAATCCGTACGACACCCACGCCATCGAAGCGGCGATGCAGATCCGCGAGGGCGGCGCCGTCGAGGTCGACGAGATCGTGGCAGTGACGATGGGACCCGAGTCGGCCATGCGCGCGCTGCACAAGGCGGTGTCGCTGGGCGCCGACCGCTCGCTCCACCTGAGCGATGACGCGCTCGAGGGCTCGGACGTCGCCGCGACCGGCTACGCGCTGTCCAAGGTGCTCGAGTCCGAGGCGCCGGACCTCGTGCTGCTCGGGCAGCAGTCAGATGACGGCGAGTGCTACACGATCGGCGCCGTGGTCGCCGACCACCTGAAGATGCCGTCGCTGACCCAGGTGATCAAGATGGACGTCGCCGACGGCGCGCTTCGCTGCGAGCGCCAGGCCGAGTACGGCTACGACACGGTCGAGATCCAGCTCCCCGCGGTGATCTCGGTCGGAGACGCGATCAACGAGCCGCGCTACCCGTCGCTCAAGGCGATCATGGGCGCGCGCAAGAAGCCGCTCGAGAAGGTCGGGACCGGCGACGTCGGGATCGATGCCTCGATGGTCGGGGCCGACGGCTCCCGCGTCCAGTGCGGCGATTTCCACGCCCCCGAGGCCAAGCCGGCAGGCCAGATCATCGAAGACGAGGACACGAACGAGACCGTCGAGAAGATCGTCGGGTGGCTCGAGGAAAGGAAGCTCATCTGATGCCCGACGTCCTTACATACGTCCTCCACTACGAGGGCGCCTTCAACAAGAACTCGCTCGGCGCGGTATCCGAGGGCGCGGCGCGTGCCAAGGAGATCGGCGGCGAGTGCCACGCGGTGGTCGTCGGCGGCGACGATCTCACCGACGAGTTGTGCCAGTCGCTCGGCGCGTACGGCGCCACCAAGGTGTTCCGCGCTCGCGGCGAGGAGGGGCTGGCCCAGCCGGTCATCGACGTGATGGCCAAGGTGATCGACGACCACGGGCACTCCTACGCGCTGTTCGGGGGCGGCCTGCTCGGGTTCGAGATCGGCGCCGGCCTGGCGGCGCGCAAGCACGCCGGCGTGACGATGGAGGTCATCCAGGTCCGCGCCGAGGACGGCAAGCTCGTCGCCGAGCGCCCGATCCTCCAGGACTCGCAGATCTCCGTGTCCAGATATCAGGGCGACCTGGGAATCATCATCGGGCGGATCAATGCGTTCGAGATCGTCTCCTCGAACGGCGGCTCCACCGAGGTGGTCGACGTCGACGTCGAGTACTCGCCGTGGTCGACGCAGGCGAAGATGGTGGAGCGCGGCGAGCAGCGTGGCGCCGACGTCGACATCGAGGGCGCGGACATCCTCGTCGCCGGCGGCCGCGGCCTCGGCAAGGCCGAGGGGTTCCAGCTCGCCGAGGCGCTGGCTGCGGCGTTCGGCGGCAACAGCGCCGTCGCCGCCACGCGTGCCGTGGTGGACGCCGGCTGGTACCCGTATGCCGCCCAGATCGGTCAGACGGGCAAGACGGTGTCGCCCAAGCTGTACCTAGCCGCCGGGATCTCCGGCGCGATCCAGCACAAGGTCGGGATGCAATCCTCGGAGAACATCGTCGCGATCAACAAGGACGCGAACGCACCGATCTTCGAGTTCTCCGACCTCGGGATCGTCGGCGACCTCAACAAGATCCTGCCCAAGCTGACCGAGGCGATCAAGGCCAAGAAGGGCGGCTGAGCGGCGATGTCGTCGAGGAACGGACGCGCGCCGGCGCCGAGCCAGTTCCCGCCGCCGGTCGACCCGGTCCACGAGTTCATCAAGCGCGAGCTCGATGCCGAGGAGGAGCGGATCGAGGTTGGGGTGGCGATCGTGGGTGGCGGGACCGCCGGGCTGGCCTGCGCCAACCGGCTGCTCCAGCTGCTCGCGGACGACCCCGAAACGATGGAGAAGCTGGGCGAGGTACCGGTGGCCGTGATCGAGAAGGCCAAGACGTGCGGCGGACACAACCTGTCGGGCGCGGTGATGCGCCCGGGGCCGCTCGAGGAGCTGTTCCCGGAGCTGACCCGAGAGGACTGGCGCAAGGAGCGCTTCGCCTTCGGCGAGGTGACGAAGGAGTCCGTGTACTTGCTCACCGGACCAAAGACGAAGCTCCGGGTGCCGATTCCGGCCGTCCCGAACTTCAAGAACCACGGCAACGAGGTGGTCTCGGTTGCGGCGCTGGCCCGCTACCAGCAGCGCCAGGCCGAGGATGGCGGCGCCTACGTCCTCACCGAGACGAGCGCCGCCCAGCTACTGGTGAATGATGGTCGAGTCGCCGGGATCCGCTCGGGGGATAAGGGCCGCGGCAAGGACGGCGAGCCACTCGGCAACTTCGAGCCGGGCTCGGACGTGACCGCGCGCGTGACGGTGCTGGCCGAGGGTTGCTGGGGCCATCTCACTGGTACGGCGATCAAGGAATTCGGACTGGGTGAGAACCGCGAGCCCCAGGTGTGGGAGCTCGGCGTCAAGGAGGTGTGGAAGGTCAAGAAGCCGCTCGACCGAGTCATCCACACGTTCGTGCAGCCGTGGCCGCTGAAGGTCGCGGCCAAGTACGGGCAGCTCGGTGGCACGTGGATTTACCCGATGAAGGACGAAAAGACCGGCGACGACCTGGTCTCGATCGGGTTCGTCGTCGACCTCAACTACCGCGACGCGACCACGTCGGCCCACGACCTTCTACAGGCGTTCAAGACCCATCCGCTCGTCAAGGACATCCTCGACGGCGGCGAGCGAGTCGCATGGGGCGCCAAGGCGCTACCGGGCGGCGGCTACTGGTCGATGCCGAAGCTGTCGATGCCCGGGGCCGTGCTCGTCGGCGACGCGGCTGGGATGGTTGACACCGCAGCGCTCAAGGGAGTCCACCACTGCATCAAGTCCGGGATCCTGGCTGCCGAGGCGATCTACCGCAACGTGAAGACTGGAGAATCGCTCGCGTCATACGAAGAGGCCGTGGAGGACTCCTCGATCGGCAAGGAGCTCTACCAGGTGCGCAACGCGCGCCAGGCGTTCCAGAAGGGCTTCGTCGCCGGCAGCCTGCTGGCCGGTCCGGCGATCATGTCGAAGGGCAAGGTGCCGCGCGGCCGCCAGCAGTGGCACCGCGACGATGCTGAGCCGATGTTCGTCGGCGACACCAAGGACCGTTACCCGAAGCCGGACGGCAAGTACACGTTCGACAAGCTGTCCTCCGTGTACATCTCGGGCAACGCCACGCGCGACGACGCTCCCAACCACATCCGCGTCCACAAGCATGTCCCGCGCGAGATTGCCGAGACGTGGCAGTACATGTGTCCGGCTGGCGTCTACGAGATCCCCGACGACGCACCGACGGAAGGCGCCGTCGACGTGATCGTCAACTACACCAACTGCGTGCAGTGCGGCGCTATCACCGCCAAGGGCGGACGGCTAACGCCGCCCGAGGGCGGCGACGGACCTCTGTACACACTCACGTAGGCGCCGCGGGGGCGTGCCGCGACTTTCGGCGCCGCGATTTGTTGGTATTTGCGCATGTCCAGCAGGCGCTTACTTGGGGTCGGCGCGGCCGTCGCGTGTGCTCTCGCCCTCGGGTCCGGAACCGCGTTGGGCCAGTCGTCGCCGACGTCGGCCAATGACCAGCTTCGTTCGTTCGTGTGCCAGAAGGCGCTCGACCCGCCGGCGCGCGCGGTGTCGGTCCAGGCCGTGATGCGGCCGGTCACCGGCACGTCGAAAATGCAGATGAAGTTCGAGCTGCTGCGCTCGACCAAATCGCACCCGCGATTCGTCTCAGTGCGTGGACGCGGTCTCGGCAGCTGGATCGTGCCGACCGACCCGACGCTCGGGCAGCAGGCCGGCGACGTGTGGATCCTCACTCACCCGGTCGTGAACCTCGCGGCCCCCGCGACGTACAAGTTCCGGGTCACGTTCCGGTGGCTCGGGTCCGACGGCCAGACGCTCGGCACGGCCATGCAGTCGAGCACGCCGTGCTACCAGCCCGAGTCGCGCGCCGACCTGCTCGTGCGCTCCCTGTCGGTGAACCCGATCACGTCGGGGGCGTCGGCGGGCCAGTCGGCGTACGTCGCCGTGATCGCCAACCGTGGCCTGACCGGGGCCGGACCGGTGCCGGTCGAGTTCGCCGACGGCGCCAGCGCCCCGGTGCCCGCGACGATCGCGTGGGTCGGGCCGAAGTCCTGGGCGCGGGAGCGGTTCGTGGCGCCGCCGTGCTCGCCCGGGACCGTGCTCACCGTCACCGTCGACCCGATGCGGACGATCGACGAGTTCGACTACGCCAACAACGCGCTGACGATGGCCTGCCCGGCGCCGGCGCCGACGCCGACTGGCTAACGAAAAGCCCTTTCGCGCCGATATATGACGGGGGTCCGCGGTGTAGCCGGGCCGCTAAACTCGAACGTACTATGAAAACCGGCGTACACCCTGAATATGTAGATGCACACGTGCGCTGCACGTGCGGCAACGAGTTCACGACCCGCTCCACGAAGCCCGAGATCCACGTCGAGATTTGCTCCGCCTGTCATCCGTTCTACACCGGCCGGCAGAAGCTGGTCGACACCGGCGGTCGGGTCGAGCGCTTCCAGCGGCGAGTGGCCAAGGGGCGGCGTGCCGCTCGCGGAACCCCCGCGGCCTCGTAGCCTGGAGAATTGATGAGCGCGGCCGTCGAGCAAGGACGCCTGACGGCTTCGCGCGATGCCCCCGTGGGGGGCCAGGCCGTGCTCGAGGGCGTGATGATGCGCGGCGTCACCACGTGGGCGGTCGCCGTCCGCAAGCCGCCCGCCGAAGACCGTGAGCTTGAGCTCGGCGAGATCGGCGTCCAGACGTTCCCGATTGAGTCGTGGAACCGGCGCCGGCGGATCTACCGCTGGCCGGTGATCCGCGGCGTGGTCGCGCTCGTCGAGTCGCTCGCGATCGGGATTCGCGCGCTCGGCATCTCGGCCAACGCCCAGCTGCCCGGTGAAGAGCAGGAGATCTCCGGGGGAGCCTGGATCGGAACGGTGGCGGTCGCCGCGGTGTTCGCGATCGGGCTGTTCTTCGTCGTGCCGGTCGGGGTGACAAGCCTCATCAAGGGCCAGCTCGGCTCCTCGGTGGCGTTCTGGGCGGTCGAGGGCGTGCTCAGGACCGCGATCTTCCTCGGCTACCTGCTCCTGCTCTCGCGCGTGAAGGACCTCAAGCGAGTGTTCGAGTACCACGGCGCCGAGCACAAGGTGATCTCCTGTTACGAGGCGTCGGACGAGCTGACCCCGGAGCGCGCCAGGCTGTACTCGCGCTTTCACCCGCGGTGCGGCACGAGCTTCCTGCTGATCGTGATGATCATGGCGATCTTCGTGTTCGCTCCCGTGGGGCTGCCGGCTTGGTGGATCCTCGTGCTGACTCGGATCGTCGGCGTGCCGCTGATCGCCGGGCTGTCATTCGAGGTGATCAAGTGGGCGGGCCGCAATCGCCGGCGCGCCTGGGTCCGCGCGGTCATGTATCCGGGCATGCAGCTCCAGCGGTTGACCACGGCCGAGCCCGATCTCGACCAGCTCGCGGTCTCGATCGCGTCGCTGAAGGCGGTGCTGGCCGAGCAGGAGCACGCGAATGTCTCAGCCGACGATCTTGTAGGGCTCGAAGTCGTCGCGTAGGTTCCGGGCTTCATGCCCGGTGAACGCCCTTTGAGTGTCGTGATTGTCGGCGCGGGCTTCGGCGGGCTCGCGGCCGCCATCGAGCTGCGCCGGCACGCGTTCGACGACGTGACCGTGCTCGAGCGGGCGCCCGGGATCGGCGGGACGTGGCATTACAACGACTACCCCGGGTGTGCGTGCGACGTCCCGAGTCACCTGTACTCGTTCTCGTTCGCGCAGCGCCGGCACTGGTCGCGCCTGTGCTCACCGCAGGCGGAGATCCTCCGGTATCTGGAGGAGGTCGCGCGGGACTTCGGGATCGACGGGATCGTGCGCTACGGCGTGGACGTCGTGTCGTGCCGCTGGGACGAGGTGGAGACGTCGTGGACGGTGGCGGCGGCGGATGGGCGGGCGTGGCGGGCGGACGCCCTGGTCGTCGCGACCGGACAGCTTCATCAGCCTTCTGTCCCGCGTCTCCCGGGGATCGACGAGTTCACAGGCGTGAGCTTCCACTCGTCCCGTTGGGATCACTCGTTCGACCTGACCGGGAAGCGCGTGGCGGTGATCGGGACGGGCGCCAGCGCGGTCCAATTCGTGCCGGAGGTCGCGGCGCGTGCGGAGCGGCTGTACGTGTTCCAGCGGACCGGCAACTGGTTCCTGCCGCGGCGCAACCGCGCCTATCCGTCGGTGGTGCGCGCGGCGATCCGCTACGTGCCCGGGGTACAGGCGCTGCGCCGGCGGTTCATCTACTACTACGCGGAGACGCTGACGATGATGATCCGTAACCCGCGGACGGTCGGGCGGATCGGGCGGGTGCGCTCGGCGCTGTTCATGCGCTGGCAGCTGCGCGACCCGGAGGTCCGGCGCAAGGCATGGCCCAGGTACACGTTCGGGTGCAAGCGCGTCCTGTTCAGCTCGCACTACCTGCCGGCCCTCCAGCGCCCGAACGTGGAGCTCGTCGTCGACCCGATCGCGCGATTGGTCGCATCGGGGGTTGTTACCGGGGACGGGGCGTTGCGCGAGGTCGACTGCGTGATCTGGGGCACGGGGTTCAAGACCACCGAGTTCATGTTCCCGATGGAGGTCGTCGGCGCCGGCGGGCGATCGTTGCGCGAGCAGTGGGCGGGCGGTGCCCACGCGCATCTCGGCGTCTGCGTCCCCGGGTTCCCGTCGCTGTTCCTGATGTACGGCCCGAACACGAACACCTCGGGGGGCTCGATCGTGTTCTACGAGGAGACCCAGGCCGCCTACATCCGCCAGGCGCTCTCGGAGCTTCGCTCGCGGCGGGCGGCTTCTGTATCGGTGCGCGCCGAGGTAGAGGCGGCGAGCGACCGAGAGGTGCAGGCGGCATTCGCGGGCACGGCGTGGACCCAGTGCGACTCCTGGTACCGCGACGAACGCGGGCGCATCGTCGCCAACTGGCCTGGTTACATGACCCAGTACGCCGAGCGTTTGCGCGTGTTAGACCCTCGTGAGTACGAGTTTGCGCCGCCGTTGGGCGCGCCTACACTCGGGAGAGATGATCGATGACCTTGTCTCACAGATCGATGCGCGCTTCGGTGAGCTCCAGGAGGACCTGTCCGATCCAGACGTGATCGGCGACCGCGAACGGTTCACGGCCGCCAGCCGTGCATACCGCGAGCTGGAGCCCGCCGCGAAGCTGGCCGCTGAATACCGCCGCGTGTCGGACGACATCGAGGGCGCCCGCGAGCTGATCGCCGAGGGTGGCGACGATGCGGAGATACGCGCGCTGCTCGAGTCCTCGCGCACCCGGCTGGACGAGCTCGAGGACGAGATCCGGCTGGTGATGGTCGAGCGGGACCCGAACGACGACAAGAACGTGATCGTCGAGATCCGCCCGGGCGCCGGCGGCGACGAGGCGGGGTTATGGGCCGGCGACCTGTACCGGATGCTCACCCGCTATGCCGAGCGGCTCGGGTTCCAGACCGAGCTGCTTTCGATCGGCGACGGGACGTACACGTTCGGGATCAAGGGGGACAGCGCCTACTCGGTGTTCAAGTTCGAGGGCGGCACGCACCGCGTGCAGCGGGTCCCGGAGACCGAGTCCCAGGGCCGCGTCCACACTTCGACGGCGACGGTGGCCGTGCTCCCCGAGGCCGAGGAGGTCGAGGTCGAGATCGATCCCGGGGACTTGCAGATCGACGTGTACCGCAGCTCAGGGCCCGGAGGCCAGTCGGTCAACACGACCGACTCGGCCGTGCGCATCACCCACAAACCGTCGGGCATCGTCGTCTCGATGCAGGACGAGAAGTCCCAGCTTCAGAACCGCGAGCGCGCGATGCGCGTGCTCCGGGCACGGCTGTACGAGCGCGCGCTGGCCGAGCAGCAGGCGGAGGTCGCCGCCTCGCGCGCCGCGCAGGTCGGGACCGGCGAGCGCGCGGAGAAGATCCGCACCTACAACTACGGCGAGCGCCGCGTCAAGGACCACCGGATCAACCTGCTCGTTCACAACCTCGACGCGATCCTGATGGGCGAGCTCGACGAGCTTACGGCCGCCTTGCAGGACGACGAGAAGCGGCGGCGGTTGGAGGAGAAGGCCGTTGCCTGATACCGCCGTCGGGGCCGGGAAGACGGTCTCGCAGGCGCTATCGGACGCGACCGCGGTGCTCACGACGGCCGGCTGCGACACGCCCCGGCTCGACGCTGAACTGCTGCTGTCGTTCGTGCTCGGGGTCGGGCGCGAGCGGCTCGTGATCGATGCCGGCGCCGAGCTCGATGCCTGCTCGGCCGACCAGTTCGCGGCCGTATTGGCCCGGCGGGAGGCGCGCGAGCCGGTCGCGTACATCGTCGGGCGCAAGGCGTTCCGGCGGATCTCGCTGTTGGTCGACCGCCGGGTGCTGATCCCGAGGCCGGAGACCGAACTGCTCGTCGAGATCGCGCTGTCGCTCGATCGGGGCGCCCGGGTCGCGGATGTCGGGACGGGGAGCGGCGCTGTCGCGCTCGCCCTGAAGGAGGAGCGACCCGATCTGTCTGTGGTCGGTGTCGACCTCAGCCCCGACGCACTCGCGGTGGCGCGGTCGAACGCGGCCGCGCTCGGGCTCGACGTCGAGTTCGTTCAGGCGGATCTCCTCGAGGGGGTTCCGGGTCGGTTCGACGCGGTGCTGTCGAACCTCCCTTACGTGGCCGAAGGGTCGGCATTGCCACCCGAGATCGAGCTGTACGAGCCGGACCTCGCGCTGTTCGGAGGGCCCGACGGAATGGACCCGGTCCGCCGCCTGCTGCCGATGCTCGAGGGAGTGCGACTGCTCGCGCTGGAAGTCGGGTTGGCCGAGGCGGTCGCCTCGCTCGTGTCGGACGCCGGCTTTCCTTCGGTCGAGATCCTCTACGACCTCGCCAGCCACGAACGCGTCGTCGTCGGCCGTCGGTGAGCGACCGCGAGGCGTTCGAGCGCTGCATCGCGGTCGGGGGCGTCGTCCTGTTCGGAGCCGACACCGTGTACGGGCTCGCGTGCGATCCCGAGAACCGGTTCGCGGTCGAGCGCCTCTACCTGCTCAAGCGGCGCAGCCTGGACAAGCCCTCCGCGGTCATGTTCTTTTCCTTGGAGCGGGCGTTCGCGGCCGTGCCGGAGATCGGCGAGCGGACGCGGGGCGCGATGGCCCGGCTGCTCCCGGGCGCGGTCACCGTGCTCGTGCCCAATCCGGCGGCGAGGTTTGCGCTTGCCTGCGGACACGATGTGCGGACTTTGGGGATTCGGGTACCGGTGGTCCCTTCGTTGGAAGGGGTCCGCGGGCCCGTCCTCCAGTCGAGTGCGAACCGCGCCGGCGGTTCCGATCCGCGCACGCTCGACGAGGTACCGGTGCTGTTCCGGGCAGCGGTCGACCTCGTGATCGACGCGGGTTCGTTGCCGGGGACGCCGTCGACCGTGGTCGATCTGCGTCGCTACGAGGTCGACGGCGAATGGCAGGTCGTGCGAGAGGGAGCGGTGGGGGAGCGCGCGCTGACTGAGGCGCTCCACTGGCAGTACCACTTCGACGCCTCGAGTTATGCGGACGAGATCCGTGAGGACCTGCCTTTTTACGATGCGCTCCAGGATTCGCTTGCCGGCGCGAGCGGATCGGGCGCGAAGCGAATTCTCGAGCTCGGCACCGGCACCGGGGAGACCGCCCGGCGGCTGCTGGAGCGCCACGCGGACGCGTCGTTGGTGGGGATCGACGAGAACGAGCAGATGCTGGCGGTGGCGCGCGATGCGTTGCCTGCCTCGCGCGTGTCGCTGCATGCGGGCCGGATCGAGGATCCGTTGCCGGGGGGCCCGTTCGACCTGGTCGCGACCGCATTGTGCGTGCACCACCTCGACGGTCGCGCCAAGGCCGAGCTGTTCGCGCGGGTACACGACGCGTTGGTGCCCGACGGGCTGTTCGTGCTGGCCGATGTGGTCGTGCCGGTCGACCCGGCTTTGGCCACCACTCCGTTGACGCCCGGCTACGACCGCCCAAGCCCGCTCGCCGACCAGATTCGGTGGCTGGCCGAAGCCGGGTTCGAGCCCAGAGTCGTGTGGGAACAGGGCGATCTGGCGGTGGTCGCGGCGCGGCGGAACTAACGCCAGAGTGGTCTCGGGACGATAACTACCGTGACCGAATCCGTTGCTAGGCTCGTAGCCCAGTGAGCGCTGCCGACCTGCCACCTGACTTCTTCAACCGGCCTCTGTCCGAGGTGGATCCGGAGATCGCTGAGGTGCTCGCGCTCGAGTTGGAGCGTCAGCAGCGGACGTTGGAGATGATCGCGTCGGAGAATTTCGTTCCGATGTCGGTGTTGGAGTGCCAAGGTTCGGTGCTGACCAACAAGTACGCCGAGGGTTATCCGGGGAAGCGTTACTACGGCGGTTGTGAGTACGTGGACGTCGCGGAGCGGTTGGCGATCGAGCGTGCGAATGAGTTGTTTGGCTCTGAGCATGCGAACGTGCAGCCTCATTCGGGTGCGCAGGCGAATATCGCCGTGTATCACGCGTTGCTGGACCCGGGGGACACGGTGATGGGGCTCGAGCTCTCGCACGGCGGTCATCTGACGCATGGGATGCGGATCAACGTGTCGGGGCGGTTGTATGACATCGCGCCGTATCACGTGGATCGTGAGACGGGCCGGATTGATATGGATGAGGTCGAGCGGATCGCGCACGACCGCGAGCCGAAGATGATTCTGGCGGGGTGGTCGGCGTACCCGCGGTTTTTGGATTTCGAGCGGTTCCGCGCGATCGCGGATGCGGTTGGGGCGTATCTGGTGGTGGATATGGCGCATTTCGCGGGTCTGGTCGCGGCGGGGTTGCATCCGAATCCGGTGCCGTACGCGGATGTGGTAACGACGACGATTCATAAGACGATCGGTGGTGGCCGGGGTGGGTTGATCCTGTCGACCGAGGAGTTCGCGAAGCGGATCGATTCGGCGGTGTTCCCAGGGCAGCAGGGCGGGCCGTTGGAGCACATCATCGCCGGCAAAGCGGTGGCGCTGAAGATCGCGGCTTCGGAGGCATTCCGGGAACGGCAGGAGCGGACGGTCGCCGGCGCGCGGGTGGTCGGCGAGGAGTTGCTCGGCGCTGGTGGCGGAGTGAGTGTTTTGACGGGCGGGACTGACGTCCACCTGGTTCTGTGCGACCTGCGCGAGTCCGAGCTCGATGGGAAGCAGGCCGAGGACCGGTTGCATTCTGTGGGGATTACCGTGAACCGGAACGCGGTTCCGTTCGATCCGCGGCCGCCGGCGGTGTCGAGCGGGCTGCGGATCGGCACGCCGGCGCTCGCGACGCGCGGTCTTCAGGTGGAGGACTTCGTCGAGGTCGGATCGATCATCGCCGAGGCGCTCGTCGCGGAAGACTTCGAGCAGCGACAGACGGAGTTCGTCGAACGGACCACCGCGATCGCCGACCGGTACCCGCTGTACCCGCGCCTGGGCGCGGCCGCGGTCGTTTAGGGCTTCTGGGCCGCAGGCGGCCCATCAGATCACTCAAATGCTGCGACGGTCGCGAGAATCAGGAACGTCGCGACCAGCGCGGTCCCCTCGAACACCGTCGCCTCGCCGTCGCCGGTGATCTGCCACACGATCACGGCCGTCCCGATGAGCGCCCCGATGTAAACCGGGGCGAGCGTGAACGTCAGCCTGGTGGCGGTCAGCAGCGAGATGATCACCAGCATCGGGTAGAGGAACGCGGCGATCTGGGATACCGAGTTCTTGACCACGGAGATCGCGAGCTCGGAGCGGCCCTTGGCGGCGAGCACGATCCCGGCGACGTTCTCGACCGCGTTGCCGGCGATCGCCACGATCACAAGGCCGGCGAAAGCCTGCGAGATGTGGAGCTGGGTGATCGTCGGCTCGAGTGCGTTGACGAACCAGTCCGACACGAACGCGGCTGATATTCCCGCGAGCGTCAGCAGGATGAGGCTCGTGGCCATGCTGAGGCGCGGGGGCTCGGACGATTCCTCGACGATCGACTCCGAGCTCAGGTACTGACGCAGCCAGGTCGCGTACACCACGAGGATCACGCACGACCCGATGATCGAGATCGTCTCGGAGTGGGCGCTCGCCGCGTCCCCCGTCTGGTGGGTCAACCCGATCAGGACGATGATGAACGACGCGACGAGCAGCAGGGTCGCCGTGTCGTTCGGCAGCCTCGGGTTGAAGCGCATGATGCCATCCGGCGCGCGCCTGGCGCCGGCAACGATTACCAGCCCGAGGACGAGCAGCGCGTTGACGAGGATCGAGCCGAGGATCGCGGTCTGGGCGATGACCGTGTGTCCCGCCTGGAGGGCAAAGATCACGACGAAGAACTCCGGGAGGTTCGCGAGCGACGCCTGGAGCACGCCGGTGACGGCCGGCCCAGATCGGCGCCCGACCTGCTCGATCGAGACCGAGACGACCCACGCCACACCGGCCAGCGCCAGCGTGGCGAACACGAACGCCACGATCCGCGAGACGCCGGTGGCGTAGCGGGTCACGCCGGCAAGGACGATCAGCAGCGCCACCACGATGAGCAGCGCGCGTTCGAGTTTTGTGAGCCCGCTCAGCTGCTCGTCAGGGGTGCGAGTCGCGGCCGCCAGCTAACCCACCCGCTCGAACTCCCCGGTCTCGACCTCGCGCTGCACCTGCTCCTCGATCTCGTGCTCGCTGGTGCCCGGCTCGGCGCTGCGGATCTCCCCCGCGCGCCGGTTCTTGAACTTCAGGATCTCGAGCACGTAGATCAGGTAGACGCTGGCCGCGAGCGCCACCAGCACGATCGCCGCCATCACCAGCGCCCACCCGAGGTGATACGTCCCGCGGTGGTTGGAGTACGGCACGAACCGCAGCGCCACCGCGACGCCGGCGAGCATCAGCGTCCAGCCGTACAGATAGGCGACCGTCCGACGCTGGCTGTATCCCATGCGCGCCATCCGGTGATGGAAGTGGTTGGCGTCGGCGTCCCAGGGCTTGCGCCTGTACTTCAGGCGCTTGGCGACGACGAATCCGGTGTCGAGGAACGGCACCGCGAGGACGAACAGCGGCACGATCAGGGCGACGACCGCGCCGGTCTTCACCGAGCCGATGACCGCGACCACGCCGAGCAGGTAGCCGAGCAGGTTCGCGCCCGAGTCGCCCATGAACTGCGAAGCCGGCGGGAAGTTGTGGAACAGGAACCCGAGCGCCGCCCCGGCGGTGAGCGCCGCGAGCACGCCGGCGCCGGCGATGTGCAGGTCGAACGCGATGATCGCGAACGCGATCCCGTCGATCGTGCACAGACCGGCGGCCAGGCCGTCGACGCCGTCGGAGAAGTTGACGACGTTCATCAGGCCGACGAGCCAGATCACCGTCAGCACGCCGCCCGTGTTCGGGAGCTGGATCAGGCCGACGAAGGGGATCGTGACGTCGGTCACGACGGCGCCGGCTTCGACGGCGATCACGGCGACGGCGATCTGCCCGAGCAGCTTCCACTGCGGCCGCAGTGGATGAGCGTCGTCGATCGCGCCGATAAGCGTGATCAGGCAAGCGCCCACCAGGATCGCCGCGGTGTGCACGGTCCCGCTGGAACCGGGGGCGGTTCCGGCCGTGTGGCGGAGGCTGATCGTGCTCGGGAGCCACAGCGCGGAGGCGACGAGCACGCCCGCGAGGATCGCCAGGCCGCCGAGGGCGGGCGTGTCGCGCTCGGCCAGCCCGCGCTCGCTCGGCTTTACGACAGCACCAACTCGCCGCGCCAGCTTGCCGGCGAACGGGGTGAGAATGGTGGCGACAGCCATCGCCACCAGGAATGCGAACAAGGCGTCCCAGTACCGCATGCCGTTCGGGGAAGCATGGCAGGGGCGCAGGACTGGTGTGCTCTATGTCTGCGACTGGGCGATCCGGGCGACCAGGGCGATCGGCTCGTTTGTGAGTTGCCGATCGGTCACGCGGAGCGTGCTTAGCCCTTTCGCAAGCATGACCTGGTCGCGTTTGCGGTTGTTCTCGAAGGCGTGGCGGTGGCCGTGGGCCTGCCAGCCGTCGAACTCGAGGATGAGGTTGTACTGAGGCCAGAACACGTCGGCCTTGTAGCCGTTGAGGGGCACGTTCGTGAGCGGTTTGGGGAGCTGGGCTTGCTCGATCAGCTTGAGGAGGCGGCGTTCGCGCTCGGAGCGCGTGAGACGCGGATCGCTTATGAGGGAGCGGATCACTTGCGTACCTCGTCGACGCGGCTCGTGCCCGATTACGGCTTTGAGCGCCTCTACCGTGACGATCTCGCGGTAGAGGGCCTCCTGGAAGGCCTGCTCGGTGGCGTGGGCGGACTCGGTGGCGGCGAGATCGCAGATCGTGCGGGCGATTGAGGTGACCCGAATGCCGTTGGCGTTCGTGACGTGGTGGCGGGGGAGGGACTTGACGCGGTGGCGCCGGATTCCGGGGCGGGGTGCCTGGTTCCGCCCCGGGATTGTCACGTCGACATCACCGGTGGTCTCCGGCAGAAGGCTGAAAAGGCAGGCGGCTGAGCGGTGGCTGACCACCGCGTCTGGTCCGCAGGCCAGAGCCGCCGCCCGAGCCCGGGCCATCGGCGTCGGTGGGGCGGCGCCGAGCAGGTAGACGTTCACGTGAAGCCGCTGCATCGTGCGGACCTTGACGCGATGTGCGATCGCTCCTCTCCCGAGCCCGGCCGAGATCAGTTGATCGCCCGTGATGACGTTGTCCTGCCGGGCCGCAATCCGCGCGATCGCTCGCTCAACGACCTGCATCGTCTGTCATTCGAGCGCTCGCAGCCGGATCGTGGCAGATCTCGCATGCCCCACATGCGCCGTCTGCCACGGTCGTCACTGGCGGCGGCGATTGTCAGGTTTTGCAGGTGACTTCGGGCTCACGGGGCCCCAGTATCGGGCCTCCGGACCGCCGCGCCCGCGACGGTCGCCCAGATTGGAGCGGAGTTGTGGCGCGGCGTGACGAAATTGGAACGAATCGGCCCCGGGGGCGAGCATCCCGGTGCTATTCTGACGTTAACGTAAGAATCAGATTCGGAGGATCATGTCGACAGCAGCGCAGTCACGTCGCGCCTGGAGTATCGGTGTCCACGCCGGGCACGACTCGTACAAGTGGTGGGCGCTGTCGTGTACCAGCCTGGGAATGCTGCTGGCGACGATCAACTCCGGCACGCTGATCATCGCGCTGCCCGACCTCGAGCGAAGCTTGCACACGACCCTGCTCGAGCTCGTGTGGGTGATCCTCGTGTACATGATCGCCTCGACGGTGCTGGTGCTGAGCGCCGGACGGCTGTCTGATCAGTTCGGGCGCAAGAAGGCTTATATCTCTGGGTTCGTGCTGTTCGCGTTCGCGTCGCTGGGCGCCGGGTTCGCCGGCAGCGGCACCGAGCTGATCCTGTGGCGGATCCTCCAGGGCATCGCCGGCTCGTTCCTGTTCGCCAACTCAGCCGCGATCGTGACGGATGCGTTCCCGCGCGAGCAGCTAGGCATGGCGATGGGGACGAACACGATGGTGGCGGCGATCGGGCTCGTGATCGGTCCGGTGCTCGGTGGCGCGCTGGTGCTGATCTCGTGGCACTGGGTGTTCTGGTTCAACGTCCCGTTCGCGCTCGGCGGAAGCCTGTGGGCGGCGCTCATCCTCCACGAGGTCTCGGGACGCTCGGAGGACCGCAGCTTCGACGCGCTCGGAACGATCACGTTCCTGATCGGCCTCACCGGGCTCGTGTATGGCATCTCCAAGGGCGGGCTCACGGGCTGGGACAACTCATCGGTGATCGCGAGCCTGGCCGCCGCGGCGATCTTCCTCCCCGGGTTCGTGCTGATCGAGAGCCGCGTCAAGTCGCCGATGCTCGACCTGTCGATCTTCAAGAACCGACTGTTCTCGGCGGCGTCGGCCGCCGCCTTCACGAACGGGCTGGCGCGGTTCGCGCTGATGTTCGTGTTCGTCTTCTACTTCCAGGGCGTCCAGGGAGACTCGCCGCTCGTCGCTGGGATCAAGCTCGCGCCGCTGGCGCTGGGCATGCTGATCGCCTCGCCGCTCGCGGGGATCTGGGCCGACCGCAGGGGCTCGCGCGGGATGGCCGTGGCCGGGATGCTCGTCCAGGCCGCCGGGCTCGCCCTGATGACCACGCTCCAGCGAGACACCGCGTACCTGGCCCCCGGCGCTTACATGTTCATCGTCGGGGTCGGTTCGGGGATGTTCAACTCCCCGAACACCGCGGCGATGATGGGCACGGTTCCCCCGCACCGCCGCGGTATCGCCGCCGGCGCGCGAGTGCTCGTCCAGAACACCGGCGCGGTCATCTCGATCGCGTTCGTGCTCGCCGTCGTCACCTCGAGCGTCCCCACGAGCACGTTGTTTAAGGTGTTCTCCGGCCTGGCCAACCACATCACGAACGCGCAGCTCGTGCCGTTCATGTCGAACATGCACACCGCGCTGTGGTGCCTGGCGGGGATCTCGCTGCTCGGCGCGGCGATCTCCGCGGCCCGCCCGTCCCACATGCAGTCCGAGGCTGACCTGGTCGAAAGCGACCGCCGACGGGCAGCGGAGGCAGCGCCCCACGCGGAGGAGGTGGCCGCATGACCGCCACCGCGAGCAAGCCGCTGCGGATCGGAGAGGTGGCTGAGCTCACCGGCACGACCCCGCGGACGATTCGCTACTGGGAGGAGATCGGCCTGCTCCCGGGCATTGACGACCGGGCCCAGGGCCAGCATCGGATCTATAGCGACGCCGACGTCGAACGCGTGCGCGAGATCATCCGGCTCCGCGACCTGCTCGGACTGTCGCTCGACCAGCTCGCCGTGCTGCTGGACGCCGAGACCGCGCGGGCGGAGCTGAGGCGCGAGCTCGAGCATGCCGAGGATCCGTCGAAGATCCGCGGACTCCTCGAGCAGGCGCTCGGGCACATCGGGACCCAGCTCGAACTCGTTCGCATGCGCCGCCAGGCGCTCGGGCAGCTCGAAGAGGAGCTCGTGGCCAAGCGGCGCAGGGTCCACAAGCGATTGGCCGAGGTTCCCGAGGAGTGAGCGCCGCGCGCGCACACGCGGCCGCCGTGAGCGGCGTTGACCGGCGCGCGATGACCGTGCTGTCGCTCGGCCACATGTTCACCGACATCGCGCAGGGCTCCATTCCCGCCCTGCTGCCGTTCCTGATCAGCGACCGTCACATCGGCATCGCGGCCGCGTCGGCGCTGGTGCTCGCCGCCACGATCTCCTCCTCGGTCGTCCAGCCCGCGTTCGGGTACATGTCGGACCGCGTGTCGTTGCCGTGGCTGATGCCGCTCGGACCGGCGCTCGGCGGCCTCGGGGTCGCTCTCGTGGGCTTCGCCCCGAACTACGCGCTCACGTTTGCCGCGGTGCTCGTCAGCGGTCTCGGCGTGGCCGCGTTCCACCCCGAGGGCTCGCGCTTTGCCAACTACGTCTCGGGCGCGCGGCGCGCCAGCGGGATGAGCCGGTTCAGTGTCGGCGGCAACATCGGGTTCGCGCTCGGCCCGGTCGTGGTGACGCCGCTGGTGATCGCATTCGGATTGCACGGGACCGCGTTCATCCTGATCCCCACGTGGGTGATGGCCGCGGTCCTGACCCACGAGCTGCCGCGCCTGAAGACTTTCCGCAAGGACGTCGTCGGCGGACGCGTCCAGCGGGGTGAGCAGCACGAGGCCTGGGGGCCGTTCGCGGTGCTCGCCGCCGTGATCGCGGTCCGGTCGTTCGTGTACTTCGGCATGGTCACGTTCATCCCGTTGTATTACGAGAACGTCCTGCACACGAGCAAGGCGCTCGGCAGTGTGGCGCTAAGCGCGATGCTGTTCGGCGGCGCGGTCGGCACCCTGACCGGCGGGCCCCTGGCAGACCGGTTCGGTCGTCGCACCGTGCTGGTCGGCTCGATGCTCGTGATCCCGCCGCTGGTCGTCGGGTTCATCGTGTCCGGACCGATCGTTGCGATCGGGTTCGCGGCGCTCGCCGGCGCGGCGACGATCGCCACGTTCGCGGTGACGATCGTGATGGGCCAGGAGTACCTTCCCGGGCGGCTCGGGGTGTCGGCGGGCGTGACCATTGGCCTGTCGATCGGACTCGGGGGCGTCGGCGCGCCGCTGCTCGGGCTGCTGGCTGAGGCGCACGGCCTCACCGCGGTGTTCGAAACCGTCGCCGTGCTTCCGTTCGTGGCGCTGGCGCTGGCGCTCGCGCTCCCGCGGCGTACCCCGCGAGAGACGACCGAAGCGGCCCAGCCCCCGGCGCGGGCAGGATTGTCGCGAATAGCGACGTAACCAACAGCTTCCGGCGCGGTAACTCTCAGCGGGAGGCGTGTCTGCGGCGCGCCGTCGGCCGGTGAGCGTCTTCTAATTCAAGAACGGTCAGGCGCGAGGCCGGCGTTCCTATGCCAATGAGCCTTTCGATACAAGCCCTCACCAAGCGCGTGCCCGTGTTCGCGGCGGTCGCTGCGGCGCTCGTCGGACTCGTCAACATCGCGTCGACGCTGACGCCGAACATCCGCTGGCGCGGTCACCTGCTGCTCGAATTCGAGCCCGTCGAGGCGATCCGGCTGTTCCACGCGCTGTCGCTGCCGGCCGGCGCCGCGCTGCTGCTGGTGGCTCCGTACCTGGCCAAGCGCCGGCGACGCGCAATGCAGACCGCGGTCGCGCTGATGCTCGCGCTGGGCGTGTTCGACCTGCTCAAGGGCCTCGACTTCGAAGAGACGATCCTCACGTGGGGCGTCGCGGTGGCGCTGATCGTCAGTCGGGACGCTTTCACCGTCCGCCACGATCCGAACACGCTTCGCTCCGCGGTCTGGCGCGTGCCGGTGCTGGCCCTGGTCGGACTCGCCGTCGCCATGTTCGCGGTCTGGACCGGGAGCCATGCATCGTTCGGCAACGTCGCGACCGAGACCTTCGACCTATTGCGCTACCAGCCGGGCCCGATGCACTTCCACCACCACATCCCGATCGGCGTGCACATGCTCGAAATCGGGACGCTGCTGATGGTCGCCTACGTGATCTTCCGACCGCTCGCGGCCCCGCGCACGCCGCCGAGCCCGGCGGCGCGACGGGTCGCCTCGGACCTCGTGCGCGCGCACGGCGCCGACACGCTCGCGTTCTTCAAGCTGCGGGCCGACGGCCACTACATCTTCAGCGAGGACCGGCGCGCGTTCGTCGCGTACGCGATCGAGAACGGCGTGCTGCTGCTGTCCGGCGATCCCGTGGGCCCGCCCGACGCGATCCCCGGGCTGCTCGGGCAGGTCCGGCAGTTCGCCGACGACCGCGGCCTGAAGCTCGGCGCGCTCGGCGCCAGCGAGGGTCTTTGCCCGCTGTACGAGGGGCTCGGCCTCCACACGATGTACGTGGGGGACGAGGCAGTCGTCGACGTCAGTCGCTTCTCGCTCGAGGGCCGACCGATTCGCAAGGTGCGCCAGTCGGTGACACGCCTCACCAAGGCCGGATACGCGGCCGAGGTGCATGAGCTGCGCGCGCTCGACCCGACCACGATGGACCGCGTCGAAGAGGTCGTCGAGATCGGGCGCCAAGGCGCCCCGGAGCGCGGTTTCTCGATGGCGATGGACTCGCTCCAGGGTGAGCACGACCACGAGACGCTCGTCGTGCTGGCACGCGACGAAACCGGCGCGATCCGCGGCGTCCTGCATTTCGTCCCCTGCTACGGGCGCCCCGCGGTGTCGCTGTCGTTCATGCGGCGCGACCCGTCGACGCCAAACGGCCTGACGGAATTCCTGGTCGTCAAAGCGATCGAGTTGCTGCGCGACCGTGGGGTCGAGGAGCTGTCGCTCAACTTCGCGGCGTTCGCGAAGTGGATGCACAGCCCGGAGAAGCTTCTCGAGCGGTGGCTCGGCAAGCTGATCGCGCTCGGCAACCCGTTCTTCCAGATCGAGAGCCTGTATCGCTTCAACGCCAAGTTCTTCCCGCGCTGGGAGCCCCGGTTTCTGGTGTACGAGGGCACGTTCGGGCTGCCTCGCGCGAGCATTGCGGCGCTGTGGGCCGAGGGGCAGTTGCCCAAGCCCCGAATCGGTCGCGCGTCGACCGCTCGGTGAGCGTTGCGGCACCCCGAACGCGGGTTGCCGGTGGCAACGCGGCGGCGCTAACGTACCGCTAACGTAGTCGCCCCCCCGGATCAGCGTGAAGGTGGGACCGTCCGCGTCCGCAGGCGAACGACGGTTCCGTTAGTCCGCCGCTACCCTTCCGGCCCTCTGACCTCCATGTTTGACCCCTACTGCTCACATCTCGACGACGATATGTACGGGTGTTCCCGGTGTCACTAAGCGCTCCCGCAACCTCTGACACCCACGCGCCGGTGCTCGCGTACCTCGACGTCGTGATCCTGGTGGTGGCGGCGCCGATCATGCTGCTGATCGGCGTCCCCGCGGTTGGGTACCTGGTCGGCGCGGGCGCGTGGATCGTCCTGCGCGCGGTCGGCGTGGCCATCGAGCGTGTGATCCCATCGCTGCGCGATCCCCGGGGCGAGGTCACGCTGCGGCTGGCGTATCTGCTCGGACGCCTGTTCACGCTCGCGATCGCGGTGATTCTCGTGCGCAACGGCGCCGGGCGCGACGACGGGCTGACGGCGCTGATAGTGGTCGTGTTTGCGTTCACAACGCAGTTGGTGCTCTCGTTCCTGACCCGCCCGAGGTCGCGATGAGCAAGACCCAGAAAGTCCTGTTCGCGGGCTTTGCCGCGTACATCGGCATTTTCATCCTGCTGATCGCGATCTACGGCTTCACTCAGCACAAGAACAACACCTTCCAGATCCAGAACGAATTCAAGCTCGTCAACTGGGTGAGCCTCGGGGTCTTCAGCATCAACCGCGCGGTGCTCTACCTGTTCATCGCGACGCTGCTGACGATATTCACGATGGTGTGGATCGCCCGGCGGATGCAGGCGCGGCCGAACAAGATCCAGACCGCGGTCGAGGTGCTGTACTCGCTGATGCGGAACAACATCACCCGGGGGAACATGCCCGACTCGATGGCGGCCAGGTGGTTCCCGTTCATCGGCACGCTGTTCCTGTTCATCTGGTTCTGCAATCTCATCGGCTACCTGCCGCTGCCGACGAACAGCGAGGAGAAGTTCAACCTTTTCGGCGCCCACATCCCGTCGTTCGCGCTCTACGCCGCGACCGCGAACATCTCGGTCCCGCTCGTGCTGGCACTGGTCGTCTTCTTCGCGTTCATCATCGTGGGAATCAGGACACAGGGCCCCGTCGGATACCTGAAGAGCCTGATTCCGGCGGGTGTTCACGGGGCGATGTTGATCTTGATCTTCCCGATCGAGGTGATCTCCACCCTGATGCGGCTCCTGTCGCTGACCATCCGGCTCTGGGCCAACATCTTCGCCGGTCACATCATCCTCTTGTTCCTGGCCGGCGGGCTCGCCGTGATCCTCGGGCTACAGGCGCTCGGGTGGTTCGCGCTTCCCGCCGGGATCCTCATCTACCTGTTCGAGCTGGGCCTGGTGGCCACGCTACAAGCGTTCATCTTCGCGACCCTGGCCGCGATCTACATCGCTGGCGCGGCCACTCACCACTAACACGACAAGGAGCCCCCCCTGATGTTTCTCTTGCACGTCATTCCAATCGCGGCGGCCTCCGGGATCACGGCCGGCTTCGGGATCGCGGTCGGTGGCGGTCTCGGCGCGGTCGGCGCCGGCGTCGGCATCGGCATCATCTTCGGCAAGGTGATCGAGGCGGTGACTCGCCAGCCCGAGATGCGAGACGAAATCACCAGCATCCAGTGGCTGGGGTTCGCGCTCACCGAAGCGGTGTTCTTCTACGGCCTCGTCGCCGGCTTGCTGTCTTACGTGCTCAAGTAGATGGCCGTCGTCTCACATCTCCCCGTCGCGTCCTCGAGCGGCTCTTTCCTGATCACCCCGAACGTCGGGCTGATGATCTGGACGCTGCTGCTGTTCGGGATCTCGATGTACATCCTGTGGAAGCTCGCCTTCCCCCGGATCTCCGAGGCGCTCGACCGACGCCAGCACGCGATCGAGGAGTCGATCGACCACGCCGAGCGCGTGCGGCACGAGGCCGACGAGCTGCTCGCCGAGTACCGCGAGCGGCTTCGCGAGGCGCGCATGCAGTCCGAGGAGATCCTCGACCGCGCGCGCAAGACGGGCGAGGCGACCGAGCGCCAGGCCCAGGAGCAGGCCGAGAAGCGGCGCGAACAGTTGATGGAGCAGACACGCCGCGAGATCGACGCCGAGACACGCCGGGCGATTCAGGAGATCCGTCGCGAGGTCGCCGACCTGACCGTGATGGCCACCGAGAAGGTCACCCGCAAGGTGCTCGACGACGACGACCAGCGACGGCTCGTCGAGGACGCGCTTTCCGAGCTGGATTTCAGCGCGCTCGCGCGGAGCGATGGCAGCTAGCGTGAGTCGTCCAGGGGGTCATCGGTAGTGGAAGAGATAGCGACGGTCTACGCCCGGGCGCTGTTCGAGGTGGCCGAGGACCGCGACCTGATCGACCAGATCCACGATGAGCTGACGCAGTTCGCCGACGCGCTGTCAGAGAACCGCCAGCTGGCCGTGTTCTTCTTCTCGCCGTACTTCTCGACCGAGGAGAAGAAGGACGGTCTGAAGAAGGCGGTCACCGGCGCGGACCCGGCGTTCATGAACTTCCTGGAAGCGCTGATCGAGCGCCACCGGATGCCGGCGATCTTCCGGATCAAGGCCCAGTACCAGGACATGTGGGAGGATGCGCGCGACCTGCTCCCCGTGGAGCTGACGAGCGCGATCGAGCTCGACAGCGCCACCGTGGCGAGCATCGGCGAGCGGGTCGGGGAGCAGACCAAGCGCACGGTCGAGCTCACGAGCGCGGTCGACCCGGACATCCTCGGCGGGATCGTGCTGCGGGTGGGCAACGTGATTCTCGACGCATCAATCCGAAACCGACTGGAACAACTTCGAAAGCAAGTCGCGCGGGGCTAGCTACGCTCGCCCGCCAAGGAGTCATGAATGCAGATCAAGCCTGACGAGATCACCTCAATCCTCAAGGAGCGGATCGAAGGACTCGACACCTCCAGCGCCGACCTGACCGAAGTTGGCACGGTGCTTTCCGTCGCCGACGGCATCTCACGAATCCACGGGCTCGAGAACTGCATGTCGTTCGAGATGCTCGAACTGCCGCACGACGTCACCGGGCTGGCGCTGAACCTCGAGTCCGACAACGTTGGCGCCGTGCTGTTCGGGGAGTGGGAGAAGATCGTCGAGGGGGACACCGTCAGGCGGACGAAGCGCTTGCTCGAGGTCCCGGTCGGCGACGAGCTGCTCGGGCGGATCGTCGACCCGCTCGGCAACCCGCTCGACGGCAAGGGCGAGATCAACACCACCGAGACGCGGCCGTCCGAGTTCAAGGCGCCCGGCGTGGTCCAGCGCCAGCCGGTGAAGGAGCCCATGCTGACGGGGCTCAAGGCCGTCGATTCGATGATCCCGATCGGCCGTGGGCAGCGAGAGCTCATCATCGGCGACCGCCAGACGGGCAAGACGGCGATCGCGGTCGACGCCATCATCAACAACCAGGACCGCGATCTATTGTGTATCTACGTCGCCATCGGGCAGCGCAAGTCGACCGTCGTCGGGCTCGCCAAGACGCTCGAGGATGCCGGGGCGCTCGAGAACACGATCATCGTGATGGCCGCGGCCGACGAGGCCGCGCCGATCAAGTTCCTCGCACCGTACGCGGGGTGCGCGATGGGCGAGCACTTCCTCTACAACGGGAAGGCTGCGCTCGTGGTCTACGACGACCTCTCCAAGCACGCCGTCGCCTACCGCCAGATGTCGCTGCTCCTGCGCCGTCCGCCGGGCCGCGAGGCGTATCCGGGCGACGTCTTCTACCTGCACTCGCGGCTGCTCGAGCGCGCGGTCAAGCTGAACGACGACCTCGGAGCGGGGTCGCTGACCGCGTTGCCCGTGATCGAGACCCAGGCCGGTGACGTGTCAGCGTATGTGCCGACGAACGTGATCTCGATCACCGACGGTCAGATCTACCTAGAGCCGGGCCTGTTCAACTCCGGCGTTCGCCCGGCGATCAACGTCGGGATCTCGGTCTCACGGGTCGGCGGCAATGCCCAGATCCCGCCGATGAGGAAGGTCGCGGGACGTCTGAAGCTCGAGCTCTCGCAGTACCGCGAGCTCGAGGCGTTCTCGCAGTTCGGCTCCGAGCTCGATCCGGCTACCCAGCAGACGCTGGCTCGCGGCGAGCGGCTCGTGAAGACGCTGAACCAGCCCGAGCGCCACCCGATGCCGGTGGAGGATCAGGTGGTGCAGGTGTACGCGGCGACGAACGGCTACCTCGACCGCATCGTCGTGGACAGGGTCGACCGGTTCCTAGCCGAGCTGACCGAGTCGGTGCGCGCCAACAACAGCGACCTGCTGGAGAAGATCGCCGGCGGCGACTGGAGCGACGAGACACAGGCAGAGGTCGAGTCGGCGGTCTCGAAGTTCGCCGAAGACTTCGGGTTCGACCTCGACGAAGAGGGCCATCCGCTCGACGACAGCGGGGAGGGTCAGGCACGCGCGGCGTAAGCCGTGGCCTGAGTTGCACCGATGGCGAAATCGCAACGCGACGTACGCAACCGCATCAGCGCGGTCAAGAACATCCAGAAGATCGCTCGTGCGCTCGAGCTGGTCGCGGCGGCTCGTCTGCGACGTGCCGAGCAGCGGATCGAGGCGCTGCGTCCCTACGCCAACGCGATCCGGCGGATGACGCGGCAGGCGGCCGAAGCGGCCGGAAACGTCCCCAACCTGCCGATCCTCGAAGAGCACGAGAGCGTGTCGAAGGTCGGACTGCTGCTGATCGCCGGCGACCGCGGGCTCGCCGGCGCGTTCAACTCGAACATCGTCCGCGCCGGCGTCGCAGCCGGACGCGAGCATGAGGGCGAAGGGCACACGCCCGTGTACTTCGCCTCGGGTCGCCGCCCCGCGACCTCGCTGACGTTCCGAGGACTGGATCCGGCCGAGAGCTTCACCGGATTCACCGACCGACCGGCGTACGCCGATGCCCGCCGGATCGCCGACCGCCTGATGGCCGCGTACGTCGACGGCGAGGTCGATCAGGTCGAGATCTTCTACAACGGATACATCTCGCCGGTGTCGCAAGTGGTTCGGCGGGAGACGCTGCTTCCGCTCCAGAAGGCGACGGTGCTCGAAGAAGAGAAGTCCGAGGGCGAGTCCGAGTCCGGGTCCGGGTCCGGGTCCTCGAAATCGGAGCCCCACGCGCTCGTCGAGTACGAACCCGATCCGGAGGAGATCTTGAAACGTCTCGTGCCGGACTACGTCGAGATTTCCATATATCGCGCACTGCTCGAATCGACCGCCTCGGAACACGGCGCGCGAATGACGGCGATGCACAGCGCGTCCGACAACGCCGCCGAGTTGATCCAAAACCTCACGCTTGAGATGAACCGGGCCCGCCAGGCCGAGATCACCCAAGAGATCTTGGAAGTGGTGGCGGGTGCAGAAGGGCTGTCCGGGTAGACCTACACTGGAGAAGCGATGTCAGTAGCAGAAGAACAGCGCAGCGAAGCCTCACCGGGCAAGCCCGACAAGAGGAACGTCGGCCGGATCGAGGAGGTCCAGGGCGTCGTGATCGAGGCCGTCTTCCCCGAGAAGCTGCCTGAGATCAACCACGCGATCGCCATCCGCCGGCCGGACGTGCTCAAGGAGGAGGAAGCGATCGACATCGCCGCCCAGGAGGAGAGCTACCTGATCTGCGAGGTCCAGCAGCTCTTGGGCGACGACCGCGTGCGCGCGGTCGCGATGGACACAACCGACGGGCTCGCGCGCGGCCTCGAGGTGATCGACACCGGCGCGCCGATCACCGTTCCCGTCGGGGACATCACGCTCGGACGGATCTTCAACCTGCTCGGCGATCCGATCGACCTCGGCGAGCCCCTGCCCGACGACGTCAAGCGCTGGCCGATCCACCGCACGGCGCCGACGGTGGAGGACCTCACGCCGACGACCGAGATGTTCGAGACCGGCATCAAGGTCATCGACCTGCTCGCGCCCTACGCCAAGGGCGGCAAGGTTGGACTGTTCGGCGGCGCTGGCGTCGGAAAGACCGTGATCATCCAGGAGCTGATCCGCAACCTGGCCGAAGAGCACGAGGGACTGTCGGCGTTCTGCGGCGTCGGCGAGCGCTCGCGCGAGGGCAACGATCTGTGGCTCGAGATGAAGGAATCGGGCGTGCTCGAGAAGACCACGCTCGTGTTCGGCCAGATGAACGAGCCGCCGGGCGCCCGCATGCGGGTGGCGCTGTCGGGCCTGACTATGGCCGAGTACTTCCGCGACGAAGAGCACCAGGACGTGCTCCTGTTCATCGACAACATCTTCCGGTTCGTCCAGGCCGGCTCCGAGGTGTCAGCACTGCTTGGGCGGATGCCCTCACAGGTCGGCTATCAGCCGACGCTCGATTCCGAGATGGGCGAGCTCCAGGAGCGGATCACCTCGACCAAGGACGGCTCGGTCACCTCGATCCAGGCCGTCTACGTGCCGGCTGACGACCTCACCGACCCGGCGCCGGCGTCCGTGTTCGCTCACCTCAACGCGACGACCACGCTGTCGCGATCGATCGCGGAAAAGGGCATCTATCCGGCCGTCGACCCGCTCGACTCGACCTCGACGATCCTCAAGGCGGAGATCGTGGGCGACGAGCACTTCCAGGTCGCCAACCAGGTCAAGCAGGTGCTGCAGCGCTATCGCGAGCTCCAGGACATCATCGCGATCCTCGGAATCGACGAGCTCTCCGACGAGGACCGGTTGACCGTGAACCGCGCCCGCAAGATCGAGCGGTTCCTGTCCCAGCCGTTCCACGTCGCCGAGCAGTTCACCGGCACGCCGGGCGTGTACGTCCCGATCGCCGAGTCGATCCGAGGCTTCAAGGAGATCCTCGAGGGCAAGCACGACGATCTCCCGGAGCGCGCCTTCTTCCTGAAGGGCACGATTGACGACGTCGTGCGGGACGCCGGCGGCGGCGAAGACGAGAAGAAGGACGAGAAGTCGGACGGCGACAAGGACGAGGACTCGGAGCGGCAGGACGAGCCGCAGGCGAAGGGCGATTCGGAGGAGTCCAAGGACTCAGACGACGGCGACGGTTCGGACGGCGGCGAAGAGGACAAGGAGTAGCCCGGGTGGCGCACTCAAAGTTCCGCGCCGAGGTTCTCACGCCCGAGGGCGAGGTGTTCAACGACGAGGTCGAGCTAGTCTCGACCAAGACCGCGGTCGGATCGATCGGCATACTCGCCCACCACGAGCCGGTGCTGGCGATGCTCGACCCGACGGAGCTCCGCCTGTACAAGACCGAGACGGAGGTCGTCCGGTTCGCCCAGGCCGAGGGCTACCTGCAAATGGCGGACAACCACGCACTGATCCTGGTGGAGGAGGCGATGGCGCCCGGTGACCTCGACGCCGGCAGCCTACGGGAGCGCCTTCAGCAGGCCGAGCGCGAGCTCGATTCCGCCGGCGAAGACTCCGAGAAGCGGCGATTCGCGCAGCGAGACAAGGCTCGCCTAGAACAGTTTCTGAAGATTGCCGAGGGGTAAGGCCCTGGGACGAGCCGGCGGCCATGTGTCGCCGCTCCGCTTATCCTCTCGTGTTCATGCTTGACGAGTTAGTACTCGCCGAGCGGCTGATCTCCTACGACACGTCCCGGCCAGAGGAGATCGTCGCGGCGGCAGGATTCGTGAAGGGATGGCTCGAATCCCGCGACATCGAGGTGCGTCACCACGATCACAACGGGCTGCCCGTGTTGGTGGCGGAGGTCGGGCCTGCCGAGGACGGGCAGGAATTCCCCTGCGTCGTGTTCCACGGCCATCTCGACGTCGTGCCCGGCCGGTCCGAGCAGTTCCATCCACGGGTCGAGGGCGACCGGCTGATCGGCCGCGGCGCCTACGACATGAAGGGCGGCCTGGCGTCGATGATGTGCGCGCTCAAGGACGTCGAGCGGCAGGGCCAGGTGAGGGTGCGCCTGGTGTGTGTCCCCGACGAGGAGTCCGAGGAGATCGAGGACCGGTCGACCGATGCCGTCGTGGCCAGCGGGCTCGGCGGCGACTTCGCGATCACGGGGGAGCCGACCAACCTGCACATCGGGGTCGAGGCCAAGGGCGTACTGGCGATGGTGATCGAGGTCCACGGCCGCGCCGCGCACTCCTCTACGCCGTGGCTCGGGGACAACGCGGTGCTGAAGGCGGTCGACGTGTTCCGGGCGATCGAGTCGCTGCCGTTCTCGAGGGAGTCTTCGGAGGTGTTCGACCGGCCGTCGATCAACCTGGGGCGGATCGAGGGTGGCGACGCGATCAACAAGGTGCCTGACGAGTGCCGGATGTCGGTCGACATCCGTTTTCTGCCCGGGCAGGACCCGGAAGCGATCCTCGAGCAGATCGCCCGAATCCCGTCGATCGATGTCACCCGGACGTTCATCTTCCCGCCGGTCAGCGTGGCGCGTGGCAACCCGTACGTGCGGGCGCTGCGCGACGCAGTGACGCGCTCTCTCCCCGAGAAGGAGGTGCTGAGCGTGGGCCGCGACGGAGCGTCTGACGCGGTCGCGTTCATGGCGGCGGGGATCCCGGCGGTCGAGTTCGGCCCCGACGGCGCGGGGCACCACGGACCCGAGGAGTACGTGTCGGTGTCCTCGATGGCGCGCTACCGCCGCTCGCTGGTCGGGTTCGTGCGGACGCTGCCGATCTGGCTCGAGCGGCCGGTGCCCGACGACGATCGGTCCGCGATCGCGGTGGACGCGCCCGCGCTGGATGCTTCGGGCGGGGATGGCGAGTCACGCAGCGGGCTGACGGCGATCGACGGCGGGCTGCGATGAGGCGCCTGATCCCGAAATCGCGAACCGGGACGTTCGTTCGGTTCACGCTGGCCTGCGTGCTCGTGATCGCGTTCGCGGCCAGCACTACCGCGGTGGCGGGGCTGCTTCAGGTCAGGCAGATCACCCATTACCTGGACGCGACGCCGCCGTTGAAGGCGTCATCGGCGGTGAGCGTCCCCAACCCGGGCAGCCCACAGACGCTCCTGCTGGTCGGCTCCGACCATCGCGCCGGCGAGCCGTTCAGGTATTCGAACACCGACACGATGATGCTCGTCCACATCGACCCCAACTCTTCGACGATCAACCTCCTGTCGGTGCCCCGCGACCTCAAGGTGCAGATTCCCGAGGGTGGGGTGCTCGCGACCAACAAGCTCAACGCCGCCTATTCGATCGGTGGCGACAACCTGCTGGTGAAGATCCTCGAGCAGCAGGTCTTTCCCGGACTAAAGATCAACCACATCATCGACGTCAACTTCGGCGGGTTCGAATCCCTCGTCAACGCGATTGGGTGTGTCTATACCGATGTCGACCACCGGTACTACAACAACACCGCCTACACCGATTACTCGAGCATCGACATCCAACCGGGCTACCAGAAGCTGTGTGGGACCGACGCGCTGGAATTCGTGCGCTTCCGCCACACCGATAGCGACATCGTGCGCAACGCGCGCCAGCAGGACTTCGTGCGGTGGGCGAAATCCCAGTTCTCCCAGAACGAGATCATCCAGGACGAGGGCACGCTGCTGAGGATCTTCGGCAAACACGCGCAGACCGACCACGACCTCCACACGACCGACGGGTTGATCAACCTGTTCGACCTGGTCGCGTTCTCCGCAGGGCACGCGGTCAAGCAGGTCCCGTTCCCGGCGATCCTGCTCCCGTGCGCGCCGGCGGCGGCCACCGCCACCGCCGCCGCGCAGCAGACTCCCTGCTACGTCAGCGCCGACCCGGGCGCCGAGATGGCGGCGTTCCATGCCTTCATCGCGCCCACCGCGAGCCATGCGGCGTCGAGTACGCCGCACATCGCGGGCGCCGGCGGGAACGGCGGGCACGGCTCAGGCGGTCCCGTCCCAGGTCTCACTATGGACGTGAGTGACGGGCAAGCCCAGTCGAAAGCGCTCGGACCGATCGGTATCCCGATCTACTTCCCGAAGCAAATCGTGAGTGGCTCGCAGTACTGCTCCAACGCCACGAGCGTGTGTCCTGTGGAGGGTGGCGCCGGATCCGGGTACTACCCCCGGGCCTACCTGCTCCACGACCGCCAGGGAATCTCCCACTACTCGTATCGGATGACGATTGCGATCAATCCGGTGCTCGGCGAGTACTACGGGGTCCAGGGCACGACCTGGCAGAACCCGCCCATCCTGCAAAGCCCGACCGAGACGAAGATGGTCAACGGCAAGCAGTTGCTGCTGTACGCGGACGCGGGCAAGATCACCCTGGTGGCGTGGAAGACCGCGCAGGGCGTCTACTGGATCTCGAACACGCTGACCGACAACATCGGCAACCGGCAGATGGTTGCGATCGCCGCGTCGCTGACGCGCGGCGGCGGCAAGTAGGCCGCTACCCTCCGCACCGATGGCCTCAGCACGCGAACCGATCGCGGTGATCGGGACAGGCTACGTCGGGCTGGTCACCGCCGCCGGGTTCGCCGAGCTCGGCAGCGAGGTCTGGTGCGTCGACATCGATGCCGACAAGATCGCCGGGCTCGAGCGCGGCGAGATCCCGATCTACGAGCCCGGCCTGGCCGAGTCGGTGGCGGCCAACCGCGACCGCCTGCACTTCTCGACCGAGCTCGCGCCCGCGCTCGAGCAGGCTCGCCTGCTGTTCGTGGCCGTAGGCACCCCGCCCACGTATTCGGGGGATGCCGACCTTTCGGCGGTGAATGCGGTGGTCGATGCGATGCCGGTGTCGGATCGCCATGCGCTGGTGATGAAGTCGACCGTGCCGGTGGGCACGGGGGCGGCGATTCGGCGGACGCTGGTTGAGCGGGGGAAGGACGGCTTCGCGTACGTCTCCTGTCCGGAGTTCCTGAAGGAAGGTTCAGCGCTGGAGGACTTCCGCCACCCCGACCGGATCGTCGTCGGCGACGACGGCGACTGGGCCGGCGACGCGGTGATCGAGCTCTACGCCCCGCTCGACGCGCCGCTCGTGCGCACCGACGTCGCGAGCGCCGAGATGATCAAGCTCGCGGCGAACGCGTTCCTGGCCACGAAGATCTCATTCATCAACGAGATCGCGAACGTGTGCGAGGAGACCGGCGCCGACGTGCTCGAGGTGGCGCGGGGGATGGGGCTCGACCGGCGGATCGGGACTCATTTTTTGAAGCCTGGTATCGGCTTCGGGGGGTCCTGCTTCCCTAAAGACGTTTCAGCGCTGAAACAACTCGCCGGCAACTCCGGCTACCACTTCCAGCTGCTGACCGCGGTGATCGAGGTCAACGAGCTTCAGAAGCGACGCGTGATCGGGAAGCTGCAGAAGCACCTGGGGTCGCTGGTCGGCAAGAGCGTGACGCTGCTGGGGCTGGCGTTCAAGGCCAACACCGACGACATGCGCGAGGCGTCGTCGCTCGTGCTGGCGGCGCGGCTGCAGGCCGACGGGGCCAGCGTGCGGGCGTACGACCCGGTCGCCGAGACCGAGGCCCGGAAGCTGATGGCGAGCGTCCAGTTCGCGGACAACGCGCTCGACGCGGTCACTGACGCCGACGCCTGCGTGATCGTGACCGAATGGCCTGAGTTCGCCGCGCTCGACTGGGTGGCGGTCGCGGAGCGGATGCGCGGCAACCTCGTGATCGACGGGCGGAACTTCGCCGATCCCGACGCGGTCAGGGCGGCGGGATTCATCTACGAGGGCATCGGACGTTGATGTCAGGCCGCCGGGGCCGCTGACTTGCAGGCGCTGATCCTCGCCGGCGGGGAAGGCACCCGTCTGCGGCCTCTGACCTCGACGATCCCGAAGCCCGTCGTCCCGCTCGTGGGCCAGCCGTTCATCTCATACATGCTCATGTGGCTTCGCGAGCACGGCGTCGACGACGTGATCCTCGGGTGTGGGTTCATGGCCGATCGGGTTCGAGACGTCCTCGGCGACGGCTCGGGGCTCGGGATCCGCCTCCGCTACCTCGAGGAGCCGCGGCCGCTCGGCACCGGTGGCGCGCTCAAGTTCGCCGAGGACCTGCTCGACGAGCGCTTCTTCATGCTCAACGGCGACACCCTCACCGACCTCGACCTGACCGCACAACTCGAGGCGCACGAACGCACGAGCGCACGCGTGACGCTGGCGCTGGTCCCGGTCGCGGACCCGTCGGCGTACGGGCTCGTGCGCCTGGATGACGACGGCGCAGTGACCGCGTTCGTCGAGAAGCCGAGCCCCGACCAGGCCGACACCAACCTGATCAACGCCGGCGCGTACATCGTCGAGCGGAGCGTGCTCGACGGCATGCCGCCGGCCGGGACGAACGTCTCGATCGAGCGCGAAGTGTTTCCGACGCTCGTCGGCCGCGGGTTGTACGGGCACGAGTGCAGCGGGTACTGGCTCGACATCGGCACTCCCGAGCGGTACTTGAAGGGCACCTACGACATCCTCGAAGGCAAGGTAAGTACCGAGGTCGGGCGGCGGCTCGCCGAGTCTGGGCTGACGCTCGTCGACGGCGCGACCGTCGAGGGCCGCCTGGTCGGGCCGGTGCTGGTGGCCTCAGGGTGCTCGGTCGGCCGGCGGGCGCTCGTCGGCGATCGCAGCGTGCTCGGCGAGGGGGTGATCGTGGGCGAGGGCGCCCGGGTCGAATCCTCGGTGTTGCTCGGAGGGGTGAGCGTGGGCGCCGCCACGACGATCAGCGCCTCGATCGTGGGGCCGGGCGTACAGATCGGCGATCACTGCCGGATCGAGGGCGGCGTGGTGCTCGGCGAGGGGGTCAAGATCGGGTCGGGGAACATGCTTGCGGCCGGCGCGCGTATCTTCCCGGGCGTGGAGTTGCCCGACGGAGCGATCAGGTTTTGAGCACGACCGTGGATCTCACGTCGGAGACGATCGCTTCGATCGACTCCGAGGGGATGGCCGAGGACATCCTCGCGATGCCCGATCACCTGCGCGACGCCCTGTGGCGGGTCGAGTCGGCCAACCTCGAGCCCGATGACGCTCCCGGCGGGCTGATCGTGGCCGGCATGGGCGGCTCGGCGATCGGCGGGACGCTGGCCCGGGCGGCGCTCGGGGATCGCGCCTCGCGCTCGATCGTGATCGCCCGTGGATACGCGCTTCCGGCATGGACCACGCCCGACACCGCCGTGCTGTGCGCGAGCTACTCGGGCAACACCGAGGAGACGCTCGCGATCTACGAGGCGGCCGGCGCGGTCGGCGCTCGCCGGATCGTCGCCACCACGGGCGGCAAGCTCGCCGAGGCCGCACGCGCCGAGGACGTCCCGGTGATCCCGCTCCCGGGAGGCTTTCAGCCGCGGGCGGCGGTCGCGTACTCGCTGGTCGTGGCGCTCGAGGTGGCCTGGCTGTGCGGCGCCGGCGAGCGGCTCCACGCCGAGATCGACGTCGCCGCCGCCCATCTCGAGCGGATCGCGTCGATGTGGGGACCGGACGCGTCTGAGGACTCGCTCGCCAAGCAGCTGGCGCGTGGGCTCCACGGCACGATCCCGCAGATCGCCGGCTCCGGGCTCACGTCACCGATCGCGTACCGGTGGAAGACCCAGATCAACGAGAACGCGAAGACGCCGTGCTTCGCCCATGAGCTGCCCGAGCTCGATCACAACGAGATCGTCGGATGGCAGGGAGCGAGTCAGCTTGGACGCTTCAGCGCGGTATTCCTCGACGACTCGGACCTGCACCCCCGGATCCGGCAGCGAATCGAGCTGACCCGCGGGCTGATCGAGGCGGAGGCCGCCGGCACGTACCGGGTCGAGAGTATCGGCCAGAACCGCACCGAGCGCCTGATCTCGCTCGTCCTGCTGGGCGACCTCGTGTCGCTCTATCTCGCCGTACTGCGCGAGGTCGATCCGACGCCGGTGTCGGCGATCGAGCGCCTGAAGAGCGCGCTGGCCCGCGGCTGACCGGGACTAAGCGGGCACCGTTCGGTCCCCCTCACGGCCGTGTGAGGGGCCCGAACGGCGCCCAACCCCCAAGTCCCTGCTGCCCCAGCCCATTACCTCAAGGCAATACCGCGCTGCTCGTAGAGCCTGCGGTCAGCCAAATCAAGAAGCCCCTCGAGCGTGGCGTCGTCGTCCGGGAATGAGGCCATCCCGATCGTCAGCTCCCACGGGACCGAAATCTCCATCGCCGCCCGAGCCTCGGCGACACGCGCGCGGATGCGGCGGACAACCGGTTCGGCGCTCTCGGCGGTCTGCTCGCCGAGCAGGAGGGCGAACTCATCGCCGCCGATGCGGCCGACCACGTCATCCGCGCGGGCCGATTCCTTCATCAGGTCGGCGACCGTCTTGATCAGCTCGTCGCCCATCAGGTGGCCCTCGGTGTCGTTGACCGTCTTCAGCCCGCGCACGTCCACGTAGGCGAGCACGAACGGCCGGTTGTAGCGGCTGGCGCGAGCGAGCTCGCGCTCGGCGGCCTCGGTGAATCCGCGACGGTTGAGGATGCCGGTGAGCGCGTCGGTCAGGGCCGCGGCGGAGATCGCCGCAAACTCCTTCTCGCGGCGGCGGGCGCGGCGACTGGACCGGAGCGCGATGGCGGCGAAGGCGAGCATCAGGCCGAACGCGGCGCCGAGCGCGATCCACACCGCGGTCGGGATGACCTTCACGACGTTGTCGATGACGCGAACGCCGCTGTTGAAGGGCGCGGTGAAGGCCGAGCCACTCGAACTCGAAGACGGATGCCTGTCGCCACGGTGTGCCGGCGCGCTCCTGTGCGCGGCGGCCGCCGTCCCCGTGCCTGCGACGGCGCCGTTGCTCGTGCCACCCGCGGGGCCGGTCCCGGTGCCACCGCCGGCCGGCACGGTGCCCGTTCCGGTCGCCGCGGTCGGCAGGGCTGCGCCCGAGCGATGAGAGCTGGTCGTGGTCGCCAGCCGGTTGATCGCAGAAGTCGCAGAGAGCTTGATCGCGTCGAGCGAGATGGGGGCGGCCGGCGACGTCGGGTTGCCACTCGAGGTCGGGGTTGTCGACGTAGCCGCGGGTGTCGTCGCCGTCGGGCTGAGCGTCCCGGCCGAGGCATCGTTCACCACCGTGGTCGCCGCCGGCGTGACCGCCGGGATCGACGACACGGACAGGGGGAAGTTGGTGCTGGTGCTCGACGAGGTCGTCGACGGCAGCGAGGCCGGAAGCGCTGCAGAGCTACCGGTGTTGGTTTCGCAGCGGCCGTGGCACGCGGTCGTGGTCGTGTCGGTCGAAGTGGTGCCGGGCACGCGACCGTTTTGGCCGGTGCTCGCGTTGGCCGTGCCGGTGGTTGTGCTAGTCCCGGTGGTCGTCGTGCCGGTGCCGGTTGTGGTGGTGCCGGTCGTGGTGGTTCCGGTGGTGGTGGTTCCGGTGGTGGTGCCGGTCGTCGTGGTTCCGGTCGTCGTGGTTCCGGTCGTGGTGGTGCCGGTGGTCGTCGTGCCGGTGGTGGTGGTGCCGGTGGTGGTCGTCCGTGCCGGTGGTCGTCGTGCCGGTGGTGGTGGTGCCGGTGGTCGTCGTGCCGGTCGTGGTGGTGCCGGTGGTCGTCGTGCCGGTCGTGGTGGTTCCGGTCGTCGTCGTGCCAGTGCCCGTAGTCGTGGTGCCGGTCGTGGCCGGGGTGGACGGCGCGGTAGAGGTCGTCGTCGCCGCGGGGGTCGTCGCGGACGTGGCGATCGGCGCCTGGGTCACGGCGGCCGGGGTGGCCGCGGCGTGGGCCTTGGGCCGGATCGCCAGCAGCAGCTGCTCGGGCGAGCGATGGCTGAGCTCGGCTCCGACGAGCCTGGCCTCGAGCCGTGCTTCGCGAAGATGACGCGCGTAGGCGCGTGTGCCGCCGTCAGCGCCACCAACACCGAAGACCGCGCAGCCGAATCCAATGGCGAGTGCGGCGATAGTGCAGGCTCCCTTGCTGCGCTGACTCATTGGCATCCTCTTTCGGGACCGCTCCATGCCCGGCCTCCGCCTTCCTAGTTCGAGGTTGGTCTGCATGCTAGGCATGACTTCACTTCTCAGGACGTATTTCGACAAATGTCCGAGAGGACTTGAGCCCTAAGGAGAAATCTTCTGAGCGCCGCTCGAAACCTTGACAACATCGTGGTAAGGTTGAGGATCGATGGAAGGTTTGACCATCAACGAGGCGGCGCGGACGACCGGTTGGTCGGCGCGAATGCTCCGATACGTCGAGCAGGCGGGCCTGGTTTCCCCGGCCCGCTCGGCATCGGGCTACCGTCTGTACGGTCCGGCTCAGCTCCAGCGCCTGCGCACGCTCAAGGAACTCCTCGCGCGGTTTGACGTCGGTCTGTCCGACGTCGCGTTTGCCGCGCGGATGGCCGAGAGCCCGGATCTGAGCGAGTCGGTGCGGACCTGGCTTGAAGCCGAGGCGCGCCGGCCGGAGGACGTCGGTCCGGACGACTGGCTCCGATTCGAGCAAGACAAGCACCAGAAGCTGCTGGCGGTCGCCTGACGGCGCCTGCCCGATGACCCCGAACCTGGAGGAAATATGAGTACGACCGCTGCCAAGGCGGATTTCAAGGTGGCCGACCTGGGGTTGGCCGAGTTCGGGCGGAACGAGATCCGCCTGGCCGAGCATGAGATGCCTGGGCTGATGGCGGTTCGGCGCGAGTACTCCGAGGCCCGGCCGCTCGCCGGCGCCCGGATCACGGGGTCGCTCCACATGACGATCCAGACCGCGGTCCTGATCGAGACGCTGGTGGCGCTCGGTGCCGAGGTCCGCTGGGCGTCGTGCAACATCTTCTCGACCCAGGACCACGCGGCCGCGGCGGTCGTCGTCGGCCCCGAAGGGACCGTGGAAGACCCGCGTGGCGTGCCCGTGTACGCGTGGAAGGGCGAGACGCTCGACGAGTACTGGTGGTGCACCCAGCAGGCGCTCTCGTGGCCCGACGGCCAGAGCCCGAACATGATCCTCGACGACGGCGGCGACGCGACCCTGCTCGTCCACAAGGGCGTCGAGTTCGAGCGTGCCGGCGCCGTGCCGGATCCCTCGACCGCTGACTCCGAGGAGTTCGCGATCGTGCTCGGCCTGCTCCAGCGCTCGCTCGAGGACGACCCGCAGCGGTTCACGCGGATGGCGTCCGAGATCCGCGGCGTGACCGAGGAGACCACCACCGGCGTCCATCGCCTCTACCAGTTCGCCGAGGAGGGCAAGCTGCTGTTCCCGGCGATCAACGTCAACGACTCGGTGACGAAGAGCAAGTTCGACAACAAGTACGGCTGCCGCCACTCGCTGATCGACGGGATCAACCGCGCCACCGACGTCATGATCGGCGGCAAGCTCACGGTCGTGTGCGGCTATGGCGACGTCGGCAAGGGCTGCGCGGAGTCGCTGCGGGGTCAGCGGGCGCGCGTCGTCGTCACCGAGATCGACCCGATCTGCGCGCTGCAGGCGGCGATGGACGGTTACCAGGTGCTGACGCTCGACGACGTCGTCAGCACGGCGGACATCTTCATCACGGCTACGGGAAACCGCGACGTGATCACGGCCGAGCACATGTCTCGAATGAAGCATCAAGCGATCGTCGGAAACATCGGCCACTTCGACAACGAGATCGACATGGCCGGGCTGTCGAGGACTCCGGGCATCACCAAGATCGGCATCAAGCCCCAAGTTGATGAGTGGGTGTTCCCCGACGGGCATTCGGTGATCCTGCTGTCCGAGGGCCGTCTGTTGAACCTCGGGAACGCCACCGGCCATCCGAGCTTCGTCATGTCGAACTCGTTCACGAACCAGGTGATCGCGCAGCTCGAACTGTTCGGCAACACCGACAGCTACGACAAGCGCGTCTACACACTCGCCAAGCACCTCGACGAGAAGGTGGCGCGTCTGCATCTGGCGGCGCTCGGCGTGAAGCTGACCGAGCTGAGCTCCGGCCAGGCCGCGTATCTCGGCGTCCCTATGGACGGGCCGTACAAGCCGGACCACTACCGGTACTAATCGCCGCGGCCGGACTCGGGAGCCCGGCGCCAGGGACTTTGAGGACGCGATGGCGCGCACACGCTTGCCGCCCCACGAGGTCGCCGATCTCGGCCTGGCGCCGGCCGGCACGGCCCGTATCGCCTGGGCCGGCGGGCAGATGCCCGTGCTGGCGCGGATCCGCGAGCGGTTCGCCGCGGAGCGTCCGCTCGACGGGATCCGTCTCGGCGCCTGCCTCCATGTCACCGCGGAGACGGCTCAACTGGTGCTCGCGCTGACCGCCGGCGGCGCGCGAGCCGCGCTGTGTTCGGCCAATCCGCTGTCCACCCAGGATGACGTCGCCGCGGCGCTCGTGTACGAGCACGGCGTCGAGGTGCGGGCGCTCCGCGGCGAGGACGTCGAGACGTATGCGCGCCACGTCCGCGAGCTGCTCGAGGGCGGGCCCGAGGTGACCGTGGACGACGGTGCCGATCTGCTGATGACCGCCCACGCGCTTGGCGGCGAGACGCTCAAGCGGCTCATCGCCGGCACCGAGGAGACGACCACCGGCCTCGTTCGCCTACGACGGCTCGAGTCCGAGGGGAAGCTGGCCTGCGCGGTCGTCGCGGTCAACGAGGCCCGCACCGAGAGGGCGTTGAATGACCGGCACGGGACCGGGCAATCCGCGCTCGATGGGATTGTCCGCGCCAGCAACGTCCTGCTCGCCGGCAACACGCTCGTGATCGTCGGCTACGGGTGGGCGGGCCAGGGGATCGCCGAGCGCGCCCGCGGTGCCGGCGCCTCAGTGATCGTCTGCGAGGTCGACCCGCTGCGCGCGCTCGAGGCGCGGATGGCCGGCTACCAGGTGATGCCGGCGCTCGATGCCGCCGAGCGAGGCGACGTGTTCGTGACCGTCACCGGCTCGCGGCGGGTGCTCAACGGCGAGCACTTCGCCCGTATGAAGGACGGGGCGGTGCTGGCGAACGCGGGGCATTTCGACGTCGAGCTCGATCTGGCCGAGTTGGCCGACCTCGCCGTCGCCGTGCGTGAGGTGCGGCCGCTGATCGAGCAGTACGAGCTCGCGGACGGGCGCCGGCTGAACCTGCTCGCGCGCGGCCGGGTCGTCAACCTGGCCGCGGGCGAGGGACATCCCGCCGCCGTCATGGACGTCTCGTTCGCACTCCAGGCGCTGTGCGTCGAGGACCTCGTGCGCCGGCGAGCAGAGCTCACGCCGGGCGTTCACCAGGTGCCCGAATCGATCGACCAGGCGGTAGCCACGCTCAAGCTCGCGGCGCTTGGGGTCACGATCGACGAGCCGACCGACGAGCAGCTGCACTACAAGGAGTCGTGGGGGTAGGTCGGCGGGCTCTTTTTGAGAAGATCCCGCCTCATGGAAGGCGCCAACAAGCCGCAGAAGACCGCCGCGCGCCGGTCGACGGCGCTTCCGGCCCTCCGCGGCGGGATCGACCTCGGCGGGACGAAAATCGAGGCGATCGTCGTCGATAACGAGAACACGGTGCTCGGCTCCTCCAGGCACCCGACGCCATCGACCGGTGGACCGGAGGACGTCGCTGCGGAGCTCGTCGCCACGATGAACGCCGCGTGCCAGGCGGCCGGGACCGAGTCGTCCGCGCTCCTCGGCGTCGGCGTCGGCTCGCCCGGCGTGGTCGAGTCGGCCACCGGGACGGTTTCGACCGCGCGCAACCTGCCCGGCTGGAACGGGTCGTTCGCGCTCGGGCCGGCGCTCGAATCGGCGCTCGGCACCAAGGTCGCGGTCGGAAACGACGTTCAGGTCGCCACCGATGCCGAGTTCGCGCTGGGGGCGGGCAAGCCGTACAAGTCGCTGCTCGGGGTGATGTGGGGAACCGGCGTCGGCGGGGGGATCATCCTCGATGGCAAGCCCTGGGTCGGGCGCGGTGGCGCCGGCGAGATCGGGCACATGGTCGTCGAGATGGGCGGCGCCCGATGCCCGTGTGGCCGCCGGGGCTGCATGGAGGCGTACGCCGGCCGCGCGGCGATGGAGGCCCGGGCGCGCAAGCGGCAGAAGGAACAGCGCACGGACCTGTTCAAGATCATGAAGGAGCGCGGCCGCACGAAGCTGACGAGCTCGGTCTGGGCCCGCGCGCTCGAGCGCAAGGACAGGCTCGCCACCGAGCTGATCAACGAGGCCGTCGAGGCGCTCGGCGCCGGCATAGCCTCCGCCATCAACCTGCTCGACGTGCCCGCGGTGGTCATCGGCGGCGGCCTCGGCGTGCGCCTCGGCGAGCCCTACGTGAAGCGGATCCGGAAGGCGATGCAGCCGCATCTGTTCAACGACGCCCACCCTCCGGACGTACTGCTGGCGGGTCTGGGCGACCTCGGCGGGTCGGTCGGGGCCGCGTTGCTGGTCAAGCCGGCGCCGGTCCGGCGGCCGGCGGCGCGACGGCCGCGGCCGGCAGCGGCTACGAGCGGCTGAGGGCTCGCCGGCGGCTGCGTCCGCGGGTCTGCGTCCCCGGGTCACGGCGCTCCCAGCTGTCGGCCGTTCCCGGGTGTCGGCGTTCCGGGAGTCGCCGGCCAGACGTCCCCGACCGGTGTCGGCCGCCCGCACGCGGTTAACGCCGCCTAAACATGCGGACTATGGTGGTCGGCCGTCCTCTCTGGCAGGATGGGCGCGCCGCCGGAACGAATTAGCGGTAGCGGGGGGAGAGAGTCTTGCCACCATGCCTTCCGCGACAACGGCACGAATGCCCACAAGGATGCTGAGGAGGTCATGATCGCGCGGGTCGCCGCGATCGCCGCTCTGGTGGCGGCGATCGTCGTCGTGGTGCTCGTCGTGCTCGGCGGGAGCAGCACGTACACGCTGCACGCGGACTTCACGGACGCCGGCGGTCTGGTGACCGGTGACGACGTGCTGATGGGGCCGGCGAAGGTCGGTCAGGTCCAGTCGATCTCGCTCACGCCCAACGGCGAGGCGGAGATCACGATGGCGATGGACTCGGTCGCGGAACCGCTGCACGAGGGCACGGTGGCGCGGATCTACGAGAACTCGCTCTCTGGAATCGCGACCCGGTACGTCGTGCTCGAGCCGGCCCCAAGCGAAACGCCCGAGATTCCCGACGGGGGCACGATCGGCGAGGACCACACGTACGGCTTCGTCAGCCTCGATCAGGTGTTCGACTCGATCGACCCGCTCACACGGGCCGGGCTCCGCGGCGTCATCAAGGGCGAGGCGGCGAGCATCCAGGGCCGCTCCGCGCAGGCAAACAAGACGCTCAAGTACCTGGCCCCCGGACTCGCCAGCACGAGCAACCTGACCGCGGAGCTCGACCACAACGAGCCGGCGTTCGACGGGCTGCTCGTCGAGGGCGCGCAGACGATGCAGGCGCTGTCCTCGCGGGCGCAGCAGCTGAGCGATCTGATCGTGCAGGCCAACACGACGACCGGGGCGGTGGCACGCCAGAGCGTGGCGCTGCAGCAGGCCCTCCAGCTCCTTCCGAACACGCTCAACCGTTCGACGACCACGTTCGCCGGGCTCGACAGCACGCTCGACGCGCTCGACCCGCTCGTGGCGCAGTCGAAGATCGCTTCCCGTCGGCTCGAGCCGTTCGCCGCGAGCCTCAACAAGTTCACGAAGGCCGCGGTCCCCACCGTCACCGCGCTCAGCGACCTCATCCATAACCCCGCGAAAACCGGCGACCTGACAACGCTGTTCGAGGAGACCCCACAGCTCGCAAAGCTCGCCGCCACCGCGTTTCCGAACCTGATCCAGGCGATGAACGCGTCCCAGACGCAGCTCGACACGCTGCGCGAGTACACCCCCGACGTCATCGCCGCGCTCACGAACGTCGGCCAGGCGAGCGGCTACTACGACGCCAACGGGCACTACGTCCGAGTCCAACCGACGTTCTTCGCGTTCGGCACCGACAGCTCCAACGAGCTCGTCTCGCGCAATCCCGCCGACCGCTACCAGGGTCTGCAGATGGTCCGGTCGCGGTGTCCCGGCGGCGCCGTTCAGCCCTCGCCCGACGGCTCGTCGCCCGAGGCCGTCAATGGCTGCGACGCCGCATCGACCCCTCCCGGACCATGAGACGGCTTGCCCTCATCGCACTCGTGCTGGTCACGGCCGCCGCGATCACAGCGGTGGCGAGCGCCTCGGGTGCAGGCGGCAGCGATCCCTACTACGTGCGCGCGATCTTCGACGACGCCTCGTTCGCCGTGCAGGGCGAACAGGTGCGGGTTGCCGGCGCGCCGGTCGGGTCGATCGCGTCGCTCGATGTGTGCGTCGCGCACAGCACCCCGTGCGCCTCCGGCACGCAGAACAAGGCCGCGGTCACGCTTGAGATCGACGACCCCCGGTTCGCCCCGTTCCACACCAACGCCACCTGCGCGATCCGGCCGCAGTCGCTGATCGGCGAGATGTACGTCGACTGCAACCCGGGTACCGCGGCGGCGCCCGCCCTGGACCAGATCAAATCCGGCCCCGGCAAGGGCGACTACTTCCTGCCGGTCGCGAGCACGAGCTCGCCGGTCGACTTCGACATCGTCCAGGACATCTACCAGGAGCCGGTGGCGCAGCGGCTCGCGATCATCCTCAACGAGTTCGGCACTGGCCTGGCCGCCCGCGGATCGGATCTGAACGCGGTCATCCGCCGTGCCGACCCGGCGCTCGGCAACACCGACCAGGTCCTGAAGATCCTGGCCGGCCAGAACCAGGAACTGGCCAAGCTCGCCACCGACTCGAACGCGGTGCTCGCGCCGCTCGCCAACCAGCGAAAGGCCCTGGCCGGCTTCATCACGCAGGCGAACACGACCTCACAGGCAAGTGCGGCCCGCGCCGCGGACATCTCGAAGTCGTTCCAGCTGCTTCCGGGCTTCCTCTCCCAGCTGAAGCCGCTGATGGCCGACCTCGGGACGCTCGCCGACCAGGGCACGCCGCTGGCGAGCGACCTCGGGCAGAGCGCCGCCGCGCTCGGGCGCGAGTTCCAGGAGCTGACGCCATTCGCAAGCGCGGCGCGGACCTCGCTGATCAATCTCGGCGCGAGCGCACAGCAGTCCCAAGGCCCGCTGGTCGCGACCATCCCGCTCGCCAAGCAGCTGAACGGGCTCGGCACGCAGGCGGTCCCGTCCGCGACCGAGCTCGACACGCTCACGGCGAGCCTCGACAAGACCGGCGCGATCCAGCAGTTGATGGCCGTCCTGTTCAACGGCACGAACGCGGCCAACGGGTTCGACAACCTCGGTCACTACGTCCGCGACGAGTTGCAGGTCAGCGACTGCACCGGCTACGCGATCATCCCCGTCCCGGGCTGCTCGGCGAAGTTCTCCCACGGAGGCTCGGCCAGCGCGGACGCGAACGCCACGGCGGCCGCGGTGTCGCCCACTACCAGAGCTGTCTTGAGTACAGCGCTGTCGAAGGCCGGCGCGTCGGTGGCGCGCGCGGCGGCGACGCCGCTGAGCAACCTGCTCGACTACCTGATCGGACCCGGCGGATGAGCAACCGTCGGAACCGCAGCGGGCTCGCCAATCCGATCCTGATCGGCGCGATCACGGTGCTCGCCGTGATCGTCGCGGTGTTCCTCGCCTACAACGCCAACAACGGCCTTCCGTTCGTCCCCAGCTACACCCTCCACGTCCAGGTCGCCGACGCGAGCGAGCTGACCCACGGAGCCGAGGTCCACATGGGCGGCGCGCTCGTCGGATTCGTCGACAGCGTCCAACCCGAACGCACGCAGAATGGCGAACCGATCGCGGTGCTCGATCTGAAGCTCAACAAGAGCATCGGGACGCTGCCCGTCGACTCGACGTTCGCGATCAGGCTGAAGGGCGCGATCGGGCAGAAGTACCTCGCGATCGGCCTCGGGCGCTCGACCCGAACATTCGCGAGCGGCGCGACGGTGCCGGTCCGCCAGACGAGCGCCGCCGTCGACCTCGACCAGGTGCTGTCGATGTTCAGCGCGCCGACGCGCCGGGGGGTAGTGGCCTCGACCGTCGGTTTCAGCGACGGGTTGGCCGGCCGAGGCATCGGACTCAACGACGCGATCGGAGCGTTCGTCCCGCTGCTCACTGACCTAGAGCCGGTGGCGCAAAACCTCGCCTCGCCGAACACCGACCTCGGCGGCTTCCTCCACGGGCTCGAGGCGTTCGCCGGAACGCTCGCGCCGGTCGCCAACACCCAGGCGGCGCTGTTCGTCAATCTCGACAGCACGTTCCGGGCGCTGGCGAGCGTATCGACGCCGTATCTCCAGGACGCGATCAGCGCCACGCCACCGGCCTTCAGCGCCGTGATCGCGCAGAGCCCCACGATCCGGCCGTTCCTGACCGACAGCGCGGCGCTGTTCAGCGAACTCCGTCCCGGGATCGCGACGCTCCCGACGAGCGCGCCGGTCCTCGCCGACGCGTTCGCCGCAGGTACTAAGAACCTCCCAGGGACCGCGAACCTCGACGCGCGGCTCGTGACGCTGTCGAACTCGCTCGCCACCTTTGGGCAGACGCCGGCAGTTCAGCAAGGACTCGATCGCCTGACGCAGTTCGCCTCGAGCCTGCGCCCGCCGCTGGACTTTCTGACCCCGGCCCAGTCCTCATGCAATTACGTGACGCTGTTCCTGCGCAACGTCGGGAGCGCGCTTTCCGAGAGCACGACCTCGGGCACGTCGCTGCGGTTCTCGCTGGTCGCGATCGATGACGTCCTCGGCAGCGAGGCGGTCCCGTCGCAGCAGCCGTACACGTCGCCCCAGACCATCCCGACCACCGAGCACGGACCGCTCCACGTCAATCCGTACCCGAACACCGACTCGCCGGGCCAGACCCCCGAGTGCGAGGCCGGCAACGAGCCGTACTCGGGCCTGTCGGCGGACATCGGGAACGTGCCGGGCAACCAGGGCCTCAAGACCGAGACGACGACGAGCGGGAGCAAGAAGTGAGGCGCCACCGCCCGCGCGTGTCCACCTTCGCGGCCGGGATCGTCGCCGCGCTCGTGATCGCCGCGGCGATCTACCTCGTGTTCGGGGGGCCGATCCCGTTCTCGGCCTCGCCGTTCGTGCTCAGGGCCGTGTTCACGAGCGAGACCGAGCTGCACATCCCCTCGCCGGTCCGGATCGCCGGCGTGGATGTCGGCGAGGTCACCTCGGTCAAGCCGCTGGGGGGCAACTCGCGGGCCGGCGTGGTGACGATGGACATCAACAACAACGGGCTGCCGATCCACGCTGACGCGACCGTCGGGATCCTGTCGCGGATCTTCCTCGAGGGGAACTTCTACGTCGACCTGCATACGGGCACGCCGAATGCTGCGATCCTCCACTCGGGCGCGACCCTGCCGGCCCCGCAGACGGCGGGACCGGTGCAGCTCGATCGCGTGCTGTCGGCGCTGACCACCGACTCCCGCTCGAACCTCCAGGCGCTTGTGCAGGGCCTCGGCGCTTCGCTCAACGACCAGCCGAGCGCCGCCCAGGACGCCGCCCAGAACCAGGACCCGAGCGTCCGCGGGCTGACCGCCGGCCAGGCACTGAACAAGTCGCTTGAGTACTCCGCGGGCGCGTTCAAGGCGAACGCGATCGTCAACCGGGCGCTGCTCGGCACCCAGCCGCACGACCTGAGCGAATCCGTCCGGGGCAACGAGGAGGTGTTCCGGGCGCTCGCATCGCGCCAGAACCAGCTCGCGAGCCTCGTGACCACGTTCGACCGTACGATGGCGGCGTTCGCGGCTCGCCAGACCGACCTGAGCGCCTCGATCGCCGCGCTGCCGCCGCTGCTGCGCACGACCAACAGCGCGCTGACGTCGCTGAACGCGTCGTTCGGGCCGACCAAGACGTTCGCGAAGGAGATCCTCCCGGGTGTCGAGCAGGTCGATCCGACGATCGGCGCGGCGCTGCCGTGGCTCGCGCAGGCGACGGCGTTGGTCGGGCCGAGCGAGCTCGGCGGGCTCGTCTCGGACCTGACGCCGGCGGTGCAGGCAACCGCGAGCACGGTCCACTCCAGCACGGCGCTCGTATCGCAGAGCAACGCGCTCGCGCGGTGCGTCACCCACAACCTGGTGCCCACCGGCAACACGGTGATCCAGGACCCGCCGATCACGACCGGCGTGCCGGTCTACCAGGAGCTACTCGAGTCGGCGGTGGGGATCGCCGGCGCGGGTCAGAACTTCGACGGCAACGGGCGCTACCTGCGCTCCACGCCGGCCGGCGGCTCGACCGCCGTGCAGACCGGCAACCTCGGCTCCCAAGGACCGCTGCTCGGCAACGCCGTGCTCGCGCCGCTCGGTACGCGGCCCGCGTTCCCCGGGAAGGCGCCACCCGTCAAAAGCAGCACGCCGTGCTTCCAGAACGCGCCGCCGAACCTCAACCAGGTGACCACTGGAGTGGGGCCGTGAGGCGCGCGCTCAAGGCCCACCGCAAGGACTTCGTCGCGATCCTCGTGCTCGTCGCCGGCGCGCTCGCGGTCGCCGGCTACGTGCTCTACCACCAGCCGTCGTTCACGTTCGGGCAGAGCTACTACTCGGTGCGAGCCGAGTTCGCGACCAGCGCGGCGGTGACGCCGGGGCAGGGACAGGCGATCACGATCGCCGGCGTCCAGGTCGGGCTTGTCGGAGGCGTCCAGCTCGAGGACGGGCGGGCGGTCGTGACCATGAACATCTTCAAGAAGTACGCGCCGATCTACCGGGACGCGACCGTGCTGCTGCGGCCGCGTACGCCGCTGAAGGACATGTACCTGGCGGTCGACCCGGGGACGAGACAGGCCGGCGCGGTGCCGCCCGGCGGATTGCTGGGAGCCGGCAGCACCGCGCCCGACATTGATCTGGACCAGATCCTGGCCTCGCTCGACGGTGACACGCGCAGCTATCTGTTGCTACTCCTGAGCGGAGGCGCCGGAGCGTTCCGGAATCCCGCCACCGCGGTCCCGGCGCTCCAGGGCACGTTCAAGCGGTTCGAGCCGCTCGACCGGGACGCGCGGACGTTCGCCACCCTGCTTGCCGCGCGCAGCAACAACCTCAGGCTCGCGATCCACAACCTCCAGCGCGTGGCCACGGCGCTCGGCGGCGTCGACGGACAGCTGGCGTCGCTGATCGAGTCATCGAACACGAACTTCGCCGCGATCTCGTCGCAGGCCGCGAACCTCGAGGCGGGACTATCGCTGCTGCCCGGGACGCTCGTGCAGACCAACCAGACGCTCGGCAAGGTCCAAGGCTTCGCGGCGCAGCTCGGCCCGACGCTGACCGAAGCTGCAGCCGTTCGCCCGCGCGCTCGCCCCGGCGCTGACCGCGTCGCGGCCGCTGTTCCACGACACGACGCCCGTGATCCAGAATCAGCTGCGGCCGTTCTCGGTGGCGGTGCAGCCGCTCGCGAAGGCGCTGAGGCCCGCGGCGACGAAGTTGTCGAAGGCGGTGCCGCCGCTGACGCGGTCGGTCGGCGTGATCGACAAGCTGTTCAACACGCTCGCGTACCAGCCGAGCGGAAGCGAGCAGGGCTACCTGTTCTGGGGCTCGTGGCTCGCGCACATCGCGAACGAGCCTGACCGACCTCCAGGACGCCCAGGGCCCGACCGTGCGCGGGATCTTCATGGCGAGCTGCCGGCAACTCAACCTGCTCGAGACGACGATCCAGCAGGGCAGTCCGTCGATCGCGCCGCTGCTCGACTTACTGAACGCTCCCGACTGGAGCAAGATCAACTCGCCGTATTGCCCGCCCGCGCTCCCGAGTGCGACCCGGCGCGCGGGGACTGGAGAGGGGTCTGGCGGATGAACCGGCAGGCACCGAGCACCGCCCGGATCCTCACGATGGTCGCGTTCGCGGGCTCGTGCATCGGGCTGCTCCTGTTCCTGTGGATCTCGTTCGGCGGGTCGACCTCGCTCAGCCCCCGCGGGTACGAGATCAGCGCCGAGTTCGACCAGGCCGAGAACCTTGGCAGCCAGGCGGATGTGCGGATCTCGGGCGTCAACGTCGGCAAGGTGATCGGCGTCGGCCTCGACCGCCGCACCGGCCTGACCCGGGCCGTGATGGAGATCGATCCGCAGTTCGTGCCGCGGCCGGCCGACACGCGGGCGATCCTCCGCCAGAAGACGCTGCTCGGAGAGACGTACGTCGAGCTGTCGCCAGGCTCGCCGACGGGACCCAAGCTCGCCGACGGCGCGACGCTGCCAAAGGGACAGATCGCCCCGACCGTGCAGCTCGACCAGATCCTGTCGACGTTCGACCCGGCCACGCGGCAGGCGTTCGAGACCTGGATGCAGCAGCAGGGGACCGCGCTCACCGGCCGCGGTCAGGACCTGAACGCCGCCCTGGCCGAGCTGTATCCGTTCGCGACCAACGTCGACTCGGTGCTCGCGGTCCTGAACCGCGACAGCGCGGCCACGAGCACGCTGCTGAACGACGGCGGACAGGTCCTGGCCGCGGTCACACGCTCGCCGACGGCGCTTCAGCAACTGGTGAACAACGCCAACACCACGTTCTCCGCCACCGCCGCACAGGCGGCCGCGCTGGCGGCGACGATCAAGGCGTTCCCGCCGTTCCTGAACGCGACGAAGACGACGATCGATCGCGTCGCGCGATTCTCGGTAACGACCAAGCCGCTGGTCGACGAGCTTCGCCCGGCGGCGGTCCAGCTGAGCCCCGCGCTCGAGTCGCTCGCCGTGCTCGCGCCGAAGCTGAACAGCCTACTCGTCAACATCGGTCCGCTCACGACCGCGTCCAAGGCCGGGGTGCCGGCGGTCGACGATTTCCTGAACGACAGCGTCCAGCTCCTCACCCGCCTGACGCCGTACCTCGGCGGGGTCATCCCCGTCGTCGACTACATCAACACCTACCGGCGCGAGGTGGCGGCGTTCTTCGCCAACGGGACGGCGGCCTCACAGGCCACGTCGCCCGCGGCTTCCGGCAATGGCGTCCTTCACTACGTCCGCGTATCGAGCCCGCTCAATCCGGAGACGCTTACGGACTATTCGACACGGTCGGAGAGCAATCGCGGGAACCCGTATCTGATCCCGGGCGGTTACTCGAGCCTGGTATCGCAACTTCCCGTGTTCGGAAGTTATCTATGCACGAGCAACCCTCAGCCGACGATTGGCCCTACTATCTCGGCCTCTCTCGCCGCGGTCCTGAGCTCGGTCTACTACACCACGGACCCCGGCGGGCCGCCGTGCAAGGCCCAGCAGCCGCTCGGCGCGGCCACCACAGGGCAGTCACAGGCGTTTCCTCAACTACAACCAATCCCATGAGCATGGCCGGCTCTGCTTCAACACACACACATCAAAGGAGGAGTCAATTGCGACGGATCGTCGTAGTTGCCACGGCACTTGCCGTGCTTATCGCCGCAGCGTCGGCCTATGCCGCGAGCGGCGGGCTGAACACGTACTCGGCGACTCTCAAGTTCTCGCCGAACAAGGCGGGCTCGAGCAAGAGCCCATCGGCGCTCGGATTCACCCAGCAGTACAACGCCGGCGGCACCAACGGAAATCGCACGGCGCCGCTGACCGACATCACGACCAAGATCTACGGCGTGGTCTCGGACGGTAAGGACTTTCCGACCTGCAGCCTGAACAAGATCGCGCAGGCCGGGAGTGACAAGGGCTGCCCGTCGGGCGCGCTCGTCGCGTCGGGTTCGATCACGGCGCTGATCGGCTCCCAGACGGATCAGAGCACGGCGGGAACGCTTGGAACGTGCCACCCGCTCCTCCACGTCTGGAACGCGGGGCAAGGGAAGATCGTGTTCTTCTTCGTCGACCAGGCGCCGAATCACCTCTGCCTGAACGGTGGCATCACCACCGGCGAGGTCGGACCGTACCCGGCCACGGTCAAGACCGTCGGCAAGACGCTCGTGATGGACACTCCGATCCCGGGCTACGTGTCGTTCCCGACCGGGCTAGAGGGCTCGCTCACAAGCCTGAACCTCAGCTGGAAGAACCTGAGCAAGAAGCTCAAGAACGGCAAGACCGCGCATTACGGCGTGTCGGTTGCCTGCAAGAGCGGCAAGCGTCCCTACAGCGAGACGTTCACCGCGGTCCCCAACGCCGGCGGCACCCCGTCGACGTCGGTCGTGACCGGCACCCAGAAGTGCAGCTGATCTAGTCGCAGCTGACGTTCGTTCGCCGGCGCCCTCGCGAAGCTCGCGGGGGCGCCGGTCGTTTATGGGCCTCGCTCCGCGCGGCGTCCGTGGGGCCGGTTCCGCGCGGCATCCGTGCCCCGCGGGCGTGGTCGCTGATCCGGCGGTGGTCGTGGGCAGATCGGGTTTTTGAACGGCGGGCACCTGGAGAGGGGCCGGGGCTGGGCGGTCGGCGCGAGGCGGCTCGCGGAGCATGCATAACCTGCCACTCGAGCGTCTTCTGCGTGACCATGGCCGACTATGCATGTGGGGCATGCGCGGTATGCCACGGTCGGCCGATCCGAGGTCGACTGGCAGGTTACGCATGCTGGCGCCCCGCGATCCGTCCCCGGGACGACCCCACCCCTCTTCAGGTGCCCGCCGTTTAACCGACCGGCGGCCGGACCGGGTAGCGGGAACGCGACCCCGCCCGCCCGGCATGGACGCGGGGAATTCGGCTGAGGCACGTCCGGGGAGCGATGGGCGCCCGGCCGAATTCCCTTGGCGGAACGGCCCCATGGACGACGCGAAGCGGCCCCGTAAAACCCGTCAGGCGACTTCGAACCGCTCGGCGCGCTGTGCGGTCCGCTCGGACTCGTTCAGCATCTGCACGAACAGCACGACGAGCGCGATCCCCATCACGATCGACTGCTCGAGCGCCATCACCAGGCCCGCCATCATCTGGTCCTCGAGCGGGCTGAGCCCCCAGTACGACGGCTGGTGGGCGTAGAACGGATAGATCACGGTCGGCGCGAAAGCGAGTGCGACGCCCAACAAGCCGACGAGCAGCTTGCCGCCGGCCATGTAGGCGACCGGTCCGAGTCCGGCGAGGCGCCGGCGGTTGCGGATCGGCGACAGCACGTGCCACCAGTAGAGCGACCCGACGAGGAAGAATGTCGTGTGCTCGAGCGCGTGGACGGCACCGTTTCCCTGGGCCTTGTCGTACAAGGCGGGCACGTGCCACAACCACAGCATCCCTGCGTACAGGATCACGGCGAACGCCGGGTGGGCAAAGAAGCCCGCGCGGCGCTCGACCGCCTGGAAGCGCCTCGTCACCGGTCGCAGCAGCACCTTGGTCAGCCCGAGGATCAGCAGGATCGGCGCGATGTCGACCAGCAGCATGTGCTGAACCATGTGCATGACCATCATCTGGTCGCCGAGGGAGTCGAGCGGCGAGACGAGCGCGACCAGGATCGTCAGGATCCCGCCGGCGAACAGCGCCAAGCGCCACAGGCTGGGGCGGTGGCGCTCGACTCGCCGTGCCCGGCGCCACGCGGCCGCGTACAGCGCCACCAACACCACCACCGACAGCAGCGCGGTCCAGTCGAACGTCCACGACGTCTGCGGACTCACGTCGGGAATTATGCGCGCACGCAGCGGGCGATGCCCAATCGACAAACGCCCCCCCGAGGACTACGCTTGGAGGTTCAACGCACATCCATCCTTCCCAGCAAGGAGGTAGGTCGATGCGCATCGAGGTCAAGGGCCGCAACCTGCCCGTTTCGGAGGACCTGAGGGAGCACGTCGCCAAGCGCTTCCGCAAGGTCGAGCGGCAGGTTTCCGAATTCGCCGAGCTCGAGGTGGAGGTGTTTGAAGAGCGCAACCCCGCGATCGCCGACAGCCAGGTCGCCGAGGTGACGCTCCACTTGAAAGGGGTGACGCTGAGGGCGCGTGACGCCTCGCCCGACATCGTGCACTCGATCAACCTGTGCGCGGACGAGCTCGCGATCCAGGTCAAACGCCACCGCGACAAGCGGCGCAAGCGCCGCGAGGCGCGGGCCGCGGCCCAGGGGGTACCGGTCGGATCGGAGTCGCCCGAGGAGGAGTCCGAGACGTTCTTCGACGAGGCCGCAGGCGCGCGTGAGGCGGGGCCGCCGGGGGTCTCGTCGGCAGCGTAGAACCGCCCTGATCCCACTGCTACGCTAGGCCCATGTCCATTCTGGACCGCGCTCTCCGCATGGGCGAGGGCAAGAAGTTCAAGGTCTACGAACAGCGGGTTGGACGGATAAATGCCTTCGAGCCTGAGCTTGAGCACTACACCGACGCCGAGCTGAGAGAGGCCGCCGACGAGCTGCGCGAGCGCGCCGCCGGCGGTGAGAGCCTCGACGACCTGCAGTTCGAATGCTTCGCGCTCGTGCGCGAGGCGGGTCGGCGCACGATGGGCATGCGCCACTTCGACGTGCAGCTGATCGGCGGCATGGTCCTCCACGACGGCTCGATCGCGGAGATGCGGACCGGCGAGGGCAAGACGCTCACGGCCACGCTGGCCGTCGTGCTCAACTCGCTCGGAGGCCGCGGCGTCCACGTCGTGACCGTCAACGACTACCTCGCCCGCCGCGACGCGATGTGGATGAAGCCGATCTACGACGCGCTCGGCGTTTCCGTCGGGGTGCTGCAGAACATGCAGCCCTACGAGGAGAAGCGCGCCGCCTACGCCGCGGATGTGACCTACGGCACGAACTCGGAGTTCGGCTTCGACTACCTCCGCGACAACATGGCGACCACGCTCGACGAGAAGGTCCAGCACGGTGGGCGGCCCAAGCCCGAGGAGGGCAAGTCCCATTACCACACGTTCGGGATCATCGACGAGGTCGACAACATCCTGATCGACGAGGCCCGGACGCCGCTGATCATCTCCGGCGCCCCCGAGCAGGCCGCCGAGCTGTACCAGGGGTTCGCCAAGCTCGCGCCGCAGATGGTGCCCGGCAAGACGCCCGAGGGCATGGATCCGCGGATGAAGAAGGAGTTCGTCGCCGACTTCGACTACGAGTTCGAGGAGAAGCACAAGACGGTCTCGGTCACGGAGCGCGGCGTCGCCAAGGCCGAGCGGTTTCTCAAGATCGACCATATGTACCGCGCCGAGAACGGCCACCTCGTCAACCACCTGATGCAGGCGCTCAAGGCCGAGTCGCTGTACAAGCGCGACGTCGACTACGCGGTCATCGACGGCGAGGTCAAGATCATCGACGAGTTCACGGGCCGCATCCTCGAAGGCCGGCGCTGGTCAGAGGGGCTTCACCAGGCGGTCGAGGCCAAGGAGGGAGTCCGAGTCCAGGAGGAGAACCAGACGCTCGCGACGGTCACGCTGCAGAACTACTTCCGCATGTACGACAAGCTCGCGGGCATGACCGGTACGGCGCTGACCGAGGCGACCGAGTTCATGAAGATCTACAACCTCCCGGTCGTCGAGGTCCCGACGAATCGTCCGATGGTCCGCGCGGACAAGAACGATCAGGTCTACAAGACCAAGGAGGGCAAGGCCAGCGCGATCGCCCGCGAGATCGAAAAGCGCCACGCCACCGGCCAGCCGGTGCTCGTCGGAACGATCTCGGTCGAGATGTCCGAGGAGCTGTCAGCCGACCTCAAGCGCAAGGGCATCCAGCACTCGGTGCTGAACGCCAAGCCCGAGCACGCCGAGCGCGAGGGCGAGACGATCGCTGAGGCCGGCGCCCCGGGCGCGGTCACGATCGCCACCAATATGGCCGGTCGCGGCGTCGACATCAAGCTCGGCGGCAACGCCGAGCACCTGACCCAGCTCGAGATGGCCAAGCTCGGGCTCCAGCCCGGCGATCCGGATTACGACGAGCACTTCAAAAAGGCGTTCCCGGCGATCGAGGCGCGCGTCGAAGAGGCCCGCGGCCAGGTGCTCGAGCTCGGCGGGTTGTTCATCCTCGGAACCGAGCGCCACGAGTCGCGGCGGATCGACAACCAGCTGCGCGGCCGCTCCGGCCGCCAGGGCGACCCGGGCGAGTCGCGGTTCTTCCTCTCGGCCCAGGATGACCTCGTGCGCCTGTTCGCCGGTGAGCGCATCTACAAGATCCTCGACCGCCTCGGCAGCATCGACGAGGAGGGCAACGAGGAGCCGATCGAGCATGGGATGCTCTCCAAGCAGATCGAGAAGGCCCAGCGCAAGGTCGAGGAGCAGCATTTCCTCCAGCGCAAGCACACGCTCGAGTACGACGACGTGCTCAACCAGCAGCGCGAGGTGGTCTACACCTACCGCGACGAGATTCTCGAGGGCCGCGACATGAGCCAGGCGGCCCGCCAGGAGATCGGGAACCTGATCGATCGCCAGGTGGCCGACTACACCGCGGGTGAGTTCGTCGAGGAGTGGGACGTCGAGGGGCTGCTCCGGAGGATGGAGGAGATGTTCCCGCCCGACGCCGACGTGCTCGACGTCGATCCCCACCGGGTCGACCGCGAGGAGCTCTTGGACGCCCTCAAGGAGCAATCCGAGGAGGAGTACGACCGCCGCGAGGAGGAGTTCGGTCCCGAGCTGATGCGGGACATCGAGCGGTTCCTGCTGCTCCAGATCATCGACCAGCGCTGGCGCGAGCACCTGTACGACATGGACTACCTGCGTGAGGGCATCCATCTGCGCGGGTTTGCCCAGATCGAGCCGCTCGTCGCGTATAAGAACGAGGCCTTCGAGCTGTTCCGCGATCTGATGAACAGCGTCTGGGAGGACTACGCGCGGCTGATCTACCACGTCCAGGTGACGCCCGTCGACCCCGCGAACGGCGGGCAGCCGGCTCCTGTGCCGACGCGGCGCCCGAGCCGGGCGGCGAGCTCGTCCACCGGTGGGGGACGGGTCACCTATTCGGGCGGCGGCGGAGCGGCCCAGGGCGCGATGGCGATCGCCGCCGCGGCCGGTGGCGTGGTCGAGAACGGTGCCACCGCCGAGGAGCCGGAGATGGCGCACGTCGAGCAGCGCCGCGTCGATCCGGGCGAGCAGATTGGCCGCAACGATCCGTGCTGGTGCGGATCGGGCAAGAAATACAAGAAGTGCCACGGGGCGTAGTGGCCGCCGGTGGCCGGCCCGGAAGACCTGCGCGTATCCGATGAGCAGCGCGACCGCGCTGCGCAGGACATCCGCGAGCACTTCGCCGCCGGCCGCCTGACCGACGACGAGCTCTCAGAGCGGGTCCAGGCCGCCTACAGCGCGCGCACCGAGCAGGAGCTGAGGGCCGCGCTCGCGGACCTGCCGAAGCTGCCGGCCACGCCGGCGCAGCAGAAAGCCGAGCTGGCGGCACGCCGCAGCGCGCTCCAGCGCCGGATGCTCCAGGAGGCCGGCGGCGGGCTGGGCACGTTCGCGCTGTGCACGGCGATCTGGGCCGTGACGGGGGCGAGCGGCTTCTTCTGGCCGATCATCGTCCTGGTCGCGTGCCTGCTGCCGGTGCTGAGCAACGGCTGGCGGCTGTACGGTCCCGCGCCCGACTTCGACCAGGTCGAACGCGACCTCGACGCGCGCCGGCGCAAGAACCAGGTCCGTCACCAGGCCCGGGGCGCCGCCCACGACCGTGCCGCCCGGCGCTCGGGGCGGCACGGCGAAAGTGAGTAGCTGGAGCGGGGCCTAGCCCTGCTTCTGGTGCCGGATGTGGTCCGGCGCGATCACGAACTTGATCCGCTGCTCGCCGGGCTGGCGGAACGGATACTCATCCTGGCCGATGTACTTCTTGGTCAGCGCGTTGATGTGCTCGTCGGCCCCGTCGGTGGTCGCGGTGACCGTCCCCCGAATCTCGACATAGTTGTAGGGGTTGCCGGCCTCGTAGACGAGCGCGGTGATGTGGGGATCGCGCTCGAGGTTGGTCGGCCATTTCCGGCCCTCGGCGCTGTTGACCGCGACGGTGCCGTCGTCGTCGCTGATCCACACGATCGTGCTCAGGATCGACCCGTCCGGATTGAGCGTCGAGACGACCGCGTAATTGGGCTCCGTGAGGAGCTTCTGCACTTCTGAATCGTTGAGCGTTGCCATGTTCGCCAATGTACCGCTGCTACTGTGGACGCTCATGACGACCGCGCCCTCAGAGCCTCTTTCCCAGCGCCTGACGGCCATCCGCGAGCAGCTCAAACTGCTTGCGGACTACCTTTGACCCCGCTGAGCTGAGCAGGCGCGTCGACGCGCTCGAACAGGAGATGGGCGCGCCGGGCTTCTGGGAGGACCAGGAGCAGGCGGCGAAGGTCGGCGCCGAGCACGCGCGCGCGAGCCGCAGGCTGTCGACCTACCGCGACCTCGAGCGCGACGTAAACGATCTCGAACCGCTCGCCGAGCTCGCCGAGGAGGACCCGGAGATCGGGGCTGAGCTCGAGGAGCAGATCCGGAGCGTGACGGAGCGCCTGGAGCAGCTCGAGGAGCAACGGCTGTTCTCGGGCCGCTACGACACCGGCGACGCGCTCGTGACCGTCAACGCCGGCGCCGGCGGCACCGACGCTCAGGACTGGGCCGAGATGCTGCTGCGGATGGAGATGCGGTGGGCCGAGCGGCGCGGGTTCGACGTGGAGCTGCTCGAGGCCTCGCCGGGGGAGGAGGCCGGAATCAAGTCGGCGACGTTCCTCGTCAAGGGCGAGAACGCCTACGGTCTGTTCGGTGCCGAGAAGGGGGTGCACCGGCTGGTGCGCCTGTCGCCGTTCGACGCCGCGCACCGTCGTCAGACGAGCTTCGCCGGAGTCGAGGTCTCGCCGGTCGTCGAGGACATCGGCGATGTCGAGATCGACGACGACGATCTGCAGATCGACACCTACCGGGCCAGCGGCGCCGGCGGCCAGCACGTCAACAAGACGGATTCCGCGGTGCGGATCACTCACAAGCCGAGCGGGATCGTCGTCCAGTGCCAGAACGAGCGCTCGCAGTCCTCGAACAAGGCCGAGGCGATGACGATGCTGCGGTCCAAGCTGCTCGAGCTCGAGGAGCGTAAGCGGCGCGAGGAGATCGCCAAGGAGAAGGGCGAGGCCCAGGACGTCAACTTCGGGTCGCAGATCCGGTCCTACGTGCTGCACCCGTACTCGATGGTCAAGGATCACCGGACCGATTTCGAGATGGGCGACACCGCCCGGGTGCTCGACGGCGACCTCGACGGGTTCGCCCGCGCCTACCTGCTCAAGGCGGCCAAGTAGCCAGCCGTATCAGTGCGGTCGGGCGACCGCGCGCCATTCCTCGCGCACCTCGCCGCGGGGGAGCCAGTCGGGCAGGTCGAGCGCCAGGTGGCGGGAGATCGCGATCGCGAACGGCTCGTAGCTCGAGCGCAGCTCCGCGAGGCGCTTCGCGCAGGCGTCCTCGTCGGCCTCGGAATGCAGGCCGCTGCCCTCGAGGCGGCGGCGAAGCTCGTCCAGGTCCTCGCGGGATAGACGTTCGCGGGAGTGCGGCTCGGGGTCGTGCTGCACCCGGCGGGTGCTGAGCGTGTACGCGAGGTCCCCGAGCGCGTGCCCGCCGATCCGGAAGGTCAGCTCGGCGGCCTCGGTCGAACCCTTGGGACCGTAGGCGAGCGCGTACGCGGACGCGTCCACGATCGTCGTGAGCGCGGCCAGCCAGTTCTGGTCGACGTGCTGGGATCGGAAGTAGCCGAGGATCGGATATGACAGATGCGTCTCCATCAGCTCGGCCGTCCACGTCTCCCACTCGAGCAGGTACTCGTCCAAGTCGGCCCAGCCGCCACGCTCGCCCGAGCGCTCGAGCAGCCGGCCCGGACTGGGGGGAGAGCCGGCGCGCGGATCGAGCCGGGCCACGGCCGACTCCCGGCGCGAGAAAGCCTGGAACAGCGCCGGCAGGTAGCCGATCGCGATCGCCAGGAACCCGAGCCCGTTAGCCGCCTCGGCGATCTGGAGCGTCTTGCCGAGCCCGCCGACCGGATCCGACGGTGTGGAGGCACTGAAGAAAGCGCCCGCGCTGAAGTACAGGTCGCTCCCAAAATCAGCCGCGCGCGGGCCACCGAGGTGGGTCGAGCCCGCCCAGTGGAGCCCGGCATAGCTGAGGATCACGCCGGCGCTCAGGAGCCCGAGGAACGCCAGGCCGAACGGACCGAAGATGCCGAGCATCGTGTCGGCCGCGTCGCGGGGCAGCCGTCTCGCGCCGGCACGCCACGGAATCCACAGCGTGCGCAGGACGGCGCGCGCGATTGCGGGATCCCGTCTCACCCGCCGCGGGAGTAGGAACACGATGAAGAACTCCGGAGCAGGAAGGTGAGCAGGACCAGGCAGATGAGCCCTACGACGAGGTGCATTACCGCCTATTTCCAGGATCGGGCGGCGGGCAAACCAGCCTGCTCCCGGCGCCGGCCCGCCGGGAGCAGCAGCTTGCCGTTACGAGCGCCCTAGAACGCGCCTGGCCCCGACGGGCCCCCCGGAGCCGTCGGACTCGCGAGCACGCACTGCCCGCTTCGCGTTCCCCCTACGGTGTTGGGCTCGGCGGCGCGGGGATAGAGGGCGCCGGTCGGGGATGTGTCCGCGCTGTCCCACACGGGTTGAGCGATGGGGGGCAAGCCCGCCGGATGGCTGTTGCCGCTGCAGGACAGGTTCTTCGCGATCTCGGTGGCGAGCACCTCAATCGCGTCGGGGTCGGCCATCGTGTTGTTGCTGATGGTCACGCTGCCACCAATCTTGAGCCGCGCCAGACCCAGCCAGCACGAGTTCAGGCCGCTGATCACGATGTTTCCTCTGACCGTGGTGTCCTCCACGTCGCTGTACACAGGCGACTTGACCGCACCGAACACTCCGCTCTTGGGTGGATTGCAGCTGAGACCACCGCCGCCACCGTTCTCCTTGAGATTGCCGTCGATCTTGCTGTTGTGGATCACCACGCCCTGCGGCGAGTTCTCGATGACGTTGCCCGAGACAACGGTACGGCTCGTCAGCTTCGGGACCTTCGCGTGGTCGTCGAGGCAGGGGAATCCCGTGCCGTCGGGGTTGGCCTTGCAACCCAGGAATGCGGCGCCACCCGCGCCGACGACGATATTGCCGGTGACCGTCAGGCTCGAATGGTGCAAGCCGAACGCGGCGCCGAGCGCCGATCCTTTTGTCACCAGCAACGTCCCGATCACGTGGGCCTTGCCGGTCTTCACTGCGCACACACCCTTGACGACGACGCCGTCAGGGTAGGTGCCCTTCAACAAACCCGGGGTCTTGAACTGCCCCGAGCAGACATACGGTCCTGCGGCCGGAGCCGCTGCGGCACCTGCGCCCGCGATCGCGAGCGCGAGTCCCGCCACGGCGAGCAACCGGACGCTATGAATGCGTCTCATCCGCTTCACCACCCTCTCAGTGGATTGGAATTTGCCCCGACGCTCCGGCCAGCGTCGCCGCCGAACCTACCAGCCGGTGCTCTGCTTTTACAAGTAATGCAGACGTACGATCCCTATCCTCGCTCTCGATGAGCGCGCAACCGGTGGCAGAGATCGTGGCCCGTGCCCTCGCCGAGGATGTCGGCGACGGCGATGTGACGACGGCGGCCACGGTCCCCGAGAACGCCCGGGCACGCGCGACGATCACCCAGAAGGCGCCCGGGGTCGTGTTCGGACTCGACGTCGCCGAACAGACCTTCCGTGCCGTCGACCCTGGCGTCGTCGTCGAGCGACTGGTCCCCGAGGGCGAGTGGCGCGAGAGCGGACCAGTGCTGGCGCTCGAGGGCCGAGCACGCGGGATCCTGACCGCCGAACGAACCGCTTTGAACTTCCTGCAGCGCCTGTCCGGGGTGGCGACGATGGCGGCGCGCTGTGTTCAAGCCGTCTCGGGGACGGGAGCGACGATCCTCGATACGCGCAAGACCACGCCGGGCCTGCGTGCTCTCGAGAAGGCGGCGGTCGCGGCCGGTGGGGCCACCAACCACCGCGCCGGCCTGTACGACGCGATCCTGATCAAGGAGAACCACGCGGCGCTGGCCGGTGGGGTGGGCGAGGCGGTGCGCCAGGCGCGCGCGCTGGCCCCCGGACTCCCGCTCGAGATCGAGTGCCAGACGCTCGCCGAGGTCGACGAGGCGCTCGCCGCCGGCGCTCCGATGATCCTCCTCGACAACATGGCGGTGGACGAGCTGAGGGCCGCTGTGGACCGCGTGGGAGGCCGTGCAAAGCTCGAGGCCAGCGGCGGGTTCACTCTGGAAACGATCCGGGCGGTCGCGGAGACCGGCGTAGACTTCATCTCAGTGGGTGCGATCACCCACAGCGCCCCGGCGCTAGACCTGTCACTCCTCCTTGAATCGATTCCATGAACCTGCCGATGTTCGGTGCGACAGACGCACCCCTGCTACTGGAGAACATCCCCGCCCTCCAGGATGAAGTCCGCGCGCTCGCCCGCGAGCGCGGGGCGGTGATCCTCGCCCACAACTACCAATTGCCCGAAATCCAGGACGTCGCCGACTACGTCGGGGACTCGCTCGGGCTCTCCCAGCAGGCGGCCGGCGTCGACGCGGACACGATCGTGTTCTGCGGTGTGCACTTCATGGCCGAGACCGCCTCGATCCTGTGCCCGGAAAAGCGCGTGCTGATCCCCGACCTCGATGCGGGCTGTTCGCTGGCGGACTCAATCACCGCGTCGCAGCTACACGACTGGAAGGCCAAGCACCCCGGCGCGATCGTCGTGATGTACGTCAACACGACCGCCGAGGTCAAGGCGCAGACCGATTACTGCTGCACCTCGGCGAACGCGGTCAAGGTCGTGCAGCACATCTATGACGAGCAGGGTTCCGATGCCGAGATTCTGTTCGGACCCGACATGTTCCTCGGCGCCTACGTCGAGAAGTCGCTCGGGCGACCGATGCACGTGTGGGACGGCGAGTGCCACGTCCACGCCGGCATCAAGCCCTCCGACATCGCCGACGTGCGCGCGGCGCATCCTGGGGCGGACTTCCTTATCCACCCCGAGTGCGGTTGCTCGACCAGCGTGATGGAGTACGTCGCGGCCGGCGACGTCGACAGCGACGGCGTGTACATGCTCTCGACCGGCGGGATGCTCGGGTACGCCCGTGAGCATCACGGCGGCACCGCTATCGTCGCCACCGAGACCGGGATGCTCCACCCGTTGCGCCAGACCGCGCCCGACACCGAGTTCATCGCCGCCAACGAGGCCGCCCACTGCCGCTTCATGAAGATGATCACGCTGCCGAAGCTGCGCGACGCCCTGCGAGACGGGGTTTACGAGGTCAAGGTGCCCGTGGAGATCGCCGACCGGGCGCGGCTGCCGATCCAGCGGATGGTGGCGATCTCGTAGCAAAGCGCGCCCGCCGGGCATGGAGGCCCGGCGGAACGGACCCACGGACGCTGGCGCAGCCAGCCCCTAATCCGCCAGCAGGTCGATGCCATGGTTAACCGCATCCCGGACCCGCGGAAGCGTGACGCGCTTGCGCTCGAACTCGTCCGGCGTGTAGCAGTGGACGTCCGCCGGCTCGCCCATCTCGAGCCCGTCCCACAGCGAACCGGCGTGGTAGACGCGCTCGAGCCACGGCATGCCCTCGAACGCGTGCGAGACGAGGATCACGATGAACTCGGGGCCGCGCTCGCGCTGCGGCGGCGCCCCGTGCTCGTCGGCCACGCGCGCGCCGCCGAGCACGGCGGCGTCGATCTGCCAGCGGTCGCCGACGCGCTCCAGGTACCGCTGGAGCTCGCGCCGGTTCACGGCGGTCGTCACCTCCACGGCGCGATTGTCCCGGTAGCGGGCCGCTGGCGCAACGCTTCTTAGAACTTAGCGAGGGCTGGGACCATCTGATCGAACAGCTGGATCGCGGTCCAATTGCCCGGCCCGTCGATCATGAACGCGAACGCGAGCACGTGATGGTCGTGGGTGTTGCAGTAGCCGGCGAGGTTCGTCACGTAGTTGAGCGTGCCCGTCTTGGCGACGCACTGGCCCTGCGCGGCGGTATGGGCGCCGATGTTCTGCACGGTGCCGTTGACGCCGACCGTCGGCAGCGAGGCCGACAGGATCCGGCCGGTCGGCGTCTGCCAGATCGCCTTGAGCAGGTCGACCACTTCGCCCGGAGACGAGCGATCCGAGCGCGACAGACCTGACCCGTCGACGATCCGCGGGTGTACGCCGAGCGAGTCGATCACGCTCGAGATGACGTGCGCGCCGGCGGTGATGCTGCCCCCGGCGCCAAACCGCACACCGAGTTGCTTGGTCAGCATCTCAGCGAAGAAATCGTCCGAGGGCACATCCATCAGCTTCAGCATCACCGACAGCGGGGGAGACTCGACCGACGCGAGCTGCTGGGCGTTTTCCGGCGCGGGGAGCGTGCGGTTGAGCGGCCGAGCGCCGATTCCGGCGCCGTGCATCGTCAGAACCAGCTGTCTGGCCGCAAACGCGCCCGGGTTGAGCTTTTTGAAGGTCGAGCCGTGGTCGTAGCTCAGCGCCGACAACTGGCCGCCGAAGTCGGGAACGTCCGGCGCGTACCCGGTCGCGGGGCCGCCTCGAAGCTCGTCGAACATCGCCGCGTCGCCGATCACCCACCCCGTCACTCGCTTGATCCCGTAGTGGCCGAGTTGGCCCACGAGCTGGTTGGCGGTGGGGCCATACCCCTGCTCCCAGTTTCGGTTGAAGGCGCCGTCCCCGAACGTTGGGTCGCCGCCGCCGACCAGATACAGGTTTCCGTGCCACACGCCTCCCGGCCCAAGGTGGCCGGTGCCTTCGATCGTGGTCTTGAGCTGGGTGCCCGGTCCGAGCTCACTGAGCGTCGCCACCGTCGTGTAGACCTTCTCCACGGACGCCGGCGGGCGGCCGACGCCCGACCGGAGGGAAAACAGTGGCGTCTTCGCGGTCAGGTCGTAGACGAACGCACCGGTTTGCGGACCTCCCTTGGCGAGCGCGCTCGAGAGCGCGGCCCGCAGCGCGACCAGTTGCGGCGAGGGGGCCGCCGGGGGTTCGGGAGCGACGTGGAGCGGCGTGGTCGCGGTGGCGGTGGCCGTGTGGGCGATCGGGGCCCCCACCGACGCGTCCGAGCTCAGCTTTTGGGCGTGGCCCCCTCCGCCACACCCCGCAATCAACGCCGTTACGGCGATGCCCCCCAGGATCCGGCGCGTTAGGCTGACTCGAGCTCCTCCATAGTGTGCGGGCCGACGCACGCCACCGACAGCTCGTCGGCGACCCGCTCGGCGACCTCTCTCACATCGTCAAACGTTACTTCGTCGAGCAGCGCGATCGTCTCATCAGGGTCGACGTCCTCGCCGTACACGATCGTCTGCTGCGCCGCGTGGCGGGCGATCGCGCCAGTGTTCTCGAACGCGATCGCGCGGGCTCCGGCCGCGTAGGCGCGGGCGCGCTCGACCTCGGCCTCGGTCGGGCCGTCGGTGCGGAGCTCGGTGACGATGTCGCGCATGCGCCGGTAGGCCTCGAGCATCTTGCTCGACTCGAGCCCCGCCGCCAGCTGGAGCACCGGCACGTCGGCGTAGGCGTGCGCGACGGCGCTCACCGAGTAGGCGAGGCCGCGCTGCTCTCGGATCTCGTCGAACAGGCGCGAGCCCATCGAGCCTCCGAGGAGCGTCGAGTAGATCGTGAGCACGGCGCGCTGCTTGGGGTCGCCGGGCTCGATCGAAGGCTGGTAGGACATCCGCAGGTGCGACTGGTTGGAGTCGCGCTCTCGCACGAGGATCCGCGGCCGCTGCGGCGGCGCGGCCTCGTAGGGAGCCGGGTCGGGGCGGCTCGGAAAGCGCGTGAACAGCTCGTCGACGGCGCCGTTCTGGGGCAGCCCCTCGAGGTTGCCGACGAGGAACGCGCCGCCGCGGTCGGGCGCCCAACGGCGGTTGCGGAACTCGACGATGCCCTCGCGGGTGAACGTGTCGCGGATGTGCTCGGCGGGTCCGAGCACCGGGCGGCCCAGCGGGTGATTGCCGAACGCCGCCTCGTCGATCAGATGCCCGGCCATCACCGCCGGCTGATCGTCGGCGCGCGCGATCTCCTGCACGACGACGCCACGCTCGCGGTTGAGCTCGTCGCCGTCGATTCTCGGGCGACCGACGAAGTCGGTCAGCAGGTCTGCGGCCTGTAATGCGCTCGTGGCGCGTGCGGTGATATGGAAGGCCACCAGGTCATGGCTCGTGTAGGCGTTGAGGACGGCGCCGATCCGCTCGGCGGCCTCGTTGACGTCCCGGTATGTGGGGTACTTCTCGCCGCCCTTGAACACGAGATGCTCGAGAAAGTGGGCCATCCCGTTCTCCTCGGGGCGCTCGGTCCGGGCGCCGGCATCAAACGCGACGAGGATCGTCACAGACCGAGTTCCCTCGACCGAGATCCGGTACAGAGGGAGCCCATTGGGTAACGAGGTCTGCGTGATCGACGGCACCGCCACAGAAAATAGCTGCTCGTGCAAGTCCCCTTGCAGGGGGAGGATCAGAGGGCGTTCCGAGATCGGCCTCGGTAGGCTGCCCCGGACCTATGGCTAGAACTGAATCACAGCATCGAACCCGCCGGCGGCGCGAGAGCGCTGCTTCGGCGATAATCGCGCCCCGCGAGGCTCAGGCCGTCGGGCCGGTTCCGACCGCCCGGTCGGTGATCGATTTCCGTGGCGTGTCCAAGCGCTATTCGAGCGGCGACGTCGGCCTCGACCAGGTCACGTTCTCGATCGAGCGCGGCGACTTCGTGTTCCTCGTCGGGTCCACCGGCTCGGGCAAGTCGACCGTGATGCGCCTGCTGATCAAGGAGCTCGAACCGACCGGCGGGACAATCCGCGTCGCCGGCCACGACCTCGGCGTGATCAAGCGCAAGCGGATTGCCTACTACCGCCGCAATCTCGGCGTGGTGTTCCAGGACTTCAAGCTGCTCCCGGGCCGGACCGTGTACGAGAACGTCGCGTACGCCATCCAGGTCACCGGCGGCACCCGTCGCGACATACGCGACAAGGTTCCGGACATCCTGCGGCTAACCGGCCTATCGACCAAGCTGCACAACTACCCGGACCAGCTTTCGGGCGGCGAGCAGCAGCGCGTCTCGATCGCGCGCGCGTTCGTCAACCACCCGCCGCTGCTGCTCGCCGACGAGCCGACCGGGAACCTCGACCCCGAGACGAGCGTCGACATCATGCGGCTGCTGTACCGGATCAACCGGACCGGCACCACCGTGCTCGTGGCCACCCACGACCAGGCGATGGTGGACAAGATGCGCCGGCGCGTGATCGAGTTGTCCGAGGGACGGATCGTCCGCGACGAGGCCACCGGCCGGTACACGCGCGACGAGACCACGCGCGAATTTGCCCGCCGCATGCGCCAGCCCTCGACGCGCCCGCCGGCGGTGTAGCGGATGAAGGTCGGGTTCTTCCTCCGAGAGGCGCTGCGCTCGATGCGGCGGAGCGCCGCCCCGAGCTTCGCGGCGCTCGCGACGGTGCTCGTGACGATGCTGGTGCTCGGGGTGTTCATCCCGATCGTGCAGGCCACCAACGGGGCCGCGAACAGCGTTCGTGGGCGTGTCGAGGTGGACGTTTACATGAACACGAACGCCGCCGCCGCTGACAATCAGCGGGTCCAGCACGAACTGCTCGGGCTCCCGCACGTCAAATCGGTCCAGTTCGTCTCAAAGCAACAGGCCTACCAGCAGCAGTCCGCGCAGGACGAGCAGGCCTACCAGCTTCTCGGGTCCAACCCGTTGCCCGACACCTTCCACGTGATTCCCGACAACCCGAGCAACGTCCTGGCCGTGCACAGCGAGATCGCGGGATCGGGCTCGGGCGGAAACGGCCCGATCGATTCCTCGATCGCGAGCGTCTCTAACAAGCAGTCGGATACGCAGAAGATCCTCGAGGTCACGAACCTGGTGACGATCACCGCCGCGGTGCTGACGGTGCTGCTCGCACTCGCGTCGATCCTGCTGATCGCGAACACGATCCGCCTGTCGCTGTACGCGCGCCGGCGCGAGGTCGAGGTGATGAAACTGGTCGGCGCGACCGACTGGTTCATCCGCGTGCCGTTCGTGATCGAGGGCGTGATCGTCGGCGCGGCGGGCGCGTTGCTCGCGGTCGCGGTCCTGGGTGTGACCAAGGTCGCGGTGCTCGACCCGCTCGCGAGTAGCTGGGGGCTGATCGCCGCACCGCGGACGATCGGGTTCACGGGGCTCGTGATCGTGCTGCTGGCGGCCGGCACGGCCGTTTCGGCGCTCGGGTCCGGGCTGTCGTTGCGGCGCTTCCTCAGGGTCTGACGGCCTGAGCGGTCGGCGGCCGGGCTGTCCCGGCGCCGACCCGCCGTACGGCGTGTGAGCGCTCACATTCTTTGCTATAACAACCTCTTCACAGAGTTCCGCTTGCGTGGGATCGTCGGCCGGGTGCAAGCGCACAACCGATGGGAGGATCAATGCGGACTGTTTCACACAGCCTCAGGGGGCTGCGCGGTTTCGGCTGGTCGCGGGTTGTGTTCGTGACCGCCGTTGTCCTGCTCGGCACCGGGGGCATCGCGCTCGCTGCCAAGCACGGCCACAAGCCGAAGCACAACGGATCGTCGAGCATCTCCAAGCAGACTTGGGGCTCGGCGCACGGCCAGGCGGTCGATCTCTACTCGCTGCGCAACCGCAACGGGATGATCGTCAAAATCACCAACTACGGCGGCGTCGTGCAGTCGATCTGGGTGCCCGACCGCACCGGCCACCTCACGAACGTCGCGCTCGGGTTCCCGACGCTCAGCGACTACGTCAACGACTTCGAGAACCAGCCGTGGCCGGCCGCCGGCGGGTCCGGTGAGACCTACTTCGGCGGGATCATCGGGCGCTACGCGAACCGGATCGCCAACCATTCGTTCACGCTGAACGGCACCACCTACCAGCTCGTCGGCAACAACGGCCCGAATAACGTGAACACGCTGCACGGCGGGCCGGACTCGTACAACACGCAGATCTGGGCGGCCACGCCCGAGCGGGTCGCCGATGGCGTGGCGTTGAAGCTGACCTACACCGATCCGAGCGGCAAGAACGGATTCCCGGGGACCGTCACGACCGAGGTGACGTACACGCTCACGCAGGACAACGCGCTCGAGATCGCCTACCGCGCGACCACGAACGCGCCGACAGTCATCAACTACACCAACCACACGTATTTCAACCTCGCCGGAGAAGGCTCCGGCACCGTCTACGACCAGAACCTGGCGATCAACTCGAACACGTTCCAGCCGACCAACTCGGTGCAGATCCCGACCGGGTTCGCCTCGGTGTCGGGCACGCCGTTCGACTTCCGCGCGATGAAGCCGATCGGCCAGAACATCGGCGATGCGAGTGCTCCGCAGGGCAATCAGCTGGTCCTCGCCCACGGGTACGACCACAACTGGGTGCTCCGCGGGTCCGGCTTCAGGCTCGCCGCGGTCGCCCAGGATCCGGGTGACGGGATCGTGCTGTGGACCTACACCAACCAGCCCGGCGTCCAGCTGTACACCGGGAACTTCCTGGTCGGCGACCTCGTTGGGACCAGCGGTCACGCGTACCGACAGGGCGACGCGTTCACGCTCGAGACACAGCACTACCCGGACACGCCGCACCACATCGGCGACCCGCAGTGGCCGTCGGTGGTGCTGAATCCGGGCCAGGTGTTCAACTCCAAGACGACCTACAAGTTCACGACGGCCGGAGCGGGGTTCCGGCACAACTTCTAAAACCGTCGAATCGTCCGGTCGGGCCATGCGGGTGGTCCGGCCGGACACCGTCTTGCCGGACGGTGCCCGCGGCCTACTGCATTTGGGGTCGTCGAGGTTCGCGGCGTCGTAACCTCATGGAGTCATGTACGCGCGCCGATCTCGTGGTCCCCGCATCGCCGCCTTGGTCCTGGGCGGCGTGCTCGTGCTGCTGATCGGCATTTTGCTCGGCGGGCACCCGAGTTGGCTCCCATCGCCGCTGCGTAGCGCGTTCGTGAGCCAGAACGACGATCCACTCGTCAATCAGGTGCTCAACATGCTCCAGACCGACTACTACCGGCCGGTGAACCGCAATCAGCTGATCAACAAGGGCCTCGCCGGGATGGTGGCTAGCCTCGACGATCCGTACTCTCACTACTACGACCCGACCAACTACCAGGGCTTCCTCAACGAGGACAACCCGCACCTGAGCGGGATCGGGGTCGACGTGCAGGCCGAGTCGCGCGGGCTGCTCGTCGACGACGTTTTCCCGGGATCGCCGGCTGCCAAGGCCGGACTCCAGCGGGGCGAGGTGATCGTCGCGGTCGGCGCCACGTCGCTGGCGAGCCGGCCGGCGAACTTCGGCTCGCAGCTGATCAAGGGGCGCGCCGGAACCCCGGTCACGCTGACGATCTTGCAGGGGAAGCAGACGCATCCCGTGACGCTTGTGCGCGCCGACATCGTGGTCCCGGTCTCGGCTGGCCAGATCGTCAAGTACCACGGGATCAAACTCGGCGCGGTCACGCTCACGCAGTTCGTGGACGGGGCCGGCGCCGAGTTGCGGACGCAGGTCGAGAAGGTCCTCCACCAGGGCGCGCGGGGGCTGATCCTCGACCTGCGCGACAACCCCGGCGGGCTCCTCAACGAGGCCGTGAACGTCGCCAGCATCTTCATCCCCGACGGCACGATCGTCTCGACCCGAGGCCGCGCCCAGCCGACCGACGTGTACGTGGCCCGGGGCGGTGCGATCCCGACGAGCATCCCGGTGGTCGTGCTCGTCAACCGCAACACCGCGTCGGCCGCCGAGATCGTCACGGGCGCGCTGAAGGATCGTGGGCGCGCCAAGGTCGTCGGCACGAACACCTACGGCAAAGGCGTGTTCCAGGAGATCGAACCGCTACCGAACGGCGGCGCGCTCGACTTCACGGTCGGCGAGTACTTCACGCCGAACGGGACGAACCTCGGAGGCGGCGGGGTGAAGGAGGGGCGCGGCATCGGGCCCAACGTCTACGCCGCAATCGCTCCGGGCGCCAAGACCGACACTCAGTTGACGGCCGCCGAGCGGACAGTGGCCGTCGAGGTGCAGTGATCCCCGTCAAGGACGCGGGCGGCGGCTCGCGGGTGGCGGTGCTGGCTCGGCATGGCAAGTTCCTCGTCGCCGAGCCGTTCTTCGGCGCCGGGCCCCGCCCGGTGGTCAGCCGCGATCGCAAGGTCGCGGTCGGGGACCTGATCGTCGTCCGCGCGGGCTCGGCCCGCAACGGCCGTGGAGGGGGGAGGGCCACGGTCGTGCGACGGATCGGACGCTCGGACGTCGCGCGCGATGTGATCGAGGGGCTGATGGTCGACCGGGGCCTGCGGCGCCGGTTCGATCCCGCCGTCGAGCACGAGGCTCGCGAGGTGTCCGCGGCCACGCTCGCCGCGGGGGTCGGCGCCGAGTGGCCGGCCGATCGTCGCGATCTGCGCTCGCTGCCTACGTTCACCGTCGACCCGGTGACCGCGCGGGACTTCGATGACGCGATCTCGGCCGCGGTCGAGGACGACGGAGCGCGCCGGGTGTGGGTGCACATCGCCGACGTGTCCGCCTACGTTCGCCCGGGCTCGCTGCTGGATCGCGAGGCCTACCGGCGCGGGACGAGCGTCTACGTCCCCGGTGCGGTCGAGCCGATGCTGCCCGAGGCACTCTCGGGGCGCGCGTGCTCGCTCGTCCCCGGGCAGGATCGCCTTGCCGTCACGACCGAACTCGTGCTCGACGGCGCCCGTGTCCGCAGCAGCGCGTTCTACCGCTCGGTGATCCGCTCTGACGAGCGCCTCGACTACGGGCGCGTCGACCGCATCTTCGACGGCCGCGAGCGAGCGTCGGGGGTCTGGGGCGCGGCGCTCGAGGTGGCGCGGGCAGCGGCCGCCGCGCTCGAAGCGCGGCGGGCCTCGCAGGCGGCGCTGTCACTCGAATCCTCCGAGCCGGAGTTCGAGTTCGACCGTCAGGGGAACGTGGTGTCGGCCGAGCCGGTCGCGCAGACCGAGTCCCATCGGCTGATCGAGCATCTGATGATCGCCGCGAACGAGCAGGTCGCGCGGCTGCTGGTGTCGCGGCGGGTGCCGACGCTGTACCGAGTGCACGAGCGGCCCGACGGAATCGCCGCCGAGCGGCTGATCGACCAGCTCGCGTCGCTCGGGGTGCCGACCCCGCCGGTTCCCAAGGGGCACATCGCGCCTCAGCAGGCCGCCGATCTGATTGGCGAGGCCTCGCAGCTTATCGAGCGGTGGACCGCGTCTCACGACGGGCGCGGACGGCGTGCGTTGACGAGCCTCGTGCTGCGGTCTTTGAAGCAGGCCTATTACGACCAGCGCAACCGCGGGCACGCCGGCCTGCAACTCGCGGCCTACTGCCACTTCACCTCGCCGATCCGGCGCTACCCCGACCTGGTCTGCCACCGGGCGTTGCTGTCCACGGTCACGGGCGATGAGCCGGCGCCGAAGGCGGCCTGGGTCGCGGAGGCCGGGCCGTGGAGCTCGGCGCGCGAGCGCGAGGCGATGTCGATCCAGCGCGACGCCGACGACATCGCCCGCTGCTTCTTGCTGGAGCGGTCGCTGCGCGGCACGGATCCCGAGGACGCGTTCGACGGCGAGGTCGTCGGCCTGGCGGGCGCCGGCGCGTTTGTCGCGTTCGGATCCCGGGGCGAGTTCGAGGGGTTGCTCCCGGTGCGCCTGCTGCGTGGAGACTGGTGGGAGCTCAACGAGCAGGGGACGATGCTTGTCGGGACTCGCGGCGGCGCCACGATCCGCCTGGGGGATCCGGTGCGGGTGCGCGTGGGGAAGATCGAGGCTCCGCGCGGCCGGGTCGACCTGCTCCCGGCCTGGGAGGTGGACTGAGCCGATGGCCAAGGGCCGAAAGCGAAAGGCGTCCGCCGGCGACGTCGCCACGAACCGGCAGGCGTCCTACCGCTACAACCTGCTCGAGCGCTTCGAGTGCGGGCTCGTGCTGACCGGCACGGAGGTCAAGTCGCTGCGCGAGGGCAACGCCCAGCTCAAAGATTCGTATGCGGTCGTGCGCGATGGCGAGGTGTGGCTGATCGGGCTGTACATCGCGCCCTACGGTCCCGCCGCCCGCGAGAACCACGATCCCGAGCGTCCGCGCAAGCTGCTGCTGCACCGGGAGCAGATCGAACGGCTCATCGGCCTCACCCGAGAGCGCGGGCTGACGCTCGTGCCGACGCGGATCTACTTCGCGGGGCCGCGGTCGCGCGCCAAGGTCGAGATCGCATTGGCGCGGGGCAAGGACCTGTACGACAAGCGCGAGGCGATCAAGACGCGCGATATGGCCCGGGACGTGCAGCGCGAGTTGCGCGAAGCGCGGTACTAGCGATCGCCCGGGAATATGGTTGAGTCATCAACTAGCCCCCTTGTGTCCCGAATGCGTAGTCACGCCCAACGTTGGGTAGCCCAGGACCATGACAATTGGTTCGAGCATCCTCCTGATCGCGGTCGGCGCGATTCTGAAGTGGGCCGTCACCGCCCAGGTGAAGGGCTTCAACATCCAGACGGCCGGGACCGTGCTGTTCGTGGTCGGCCTCGTCGGCCTGGTGCTGTCGCTGATCTACACCTTCTGGTGGGCTCGACGCGACGCCGCTTACAACGAAACGCGGGTGTACCGGCGGGATCCGCCGGTCGCCTAAAGCTGGAACGGGGGCGCGTGCGGTCGCTAGCTGATCGTGCGCGCCACCAGCGTGGCGTGCATCCCCACGACCAGTAGGGCCACGAGACTCAGGTAGACCGCGGCGACGAGCGCCCGGTCAAGCGGTCTGACCCGGTAGTACGCCTCCTGCGCAAGCCCGCCGGCGCGGCGCTGTTGCCAGCGCTTGTAGGTCTCGAAGCCCGCGAACACCAGAATCAGCCAGATGATCGGGTTGGGGAAGATGATCGCGAGCGGGATCATCGCGGTGAACCCGACAAACCACATCCACGGGGCCATCGCCGCCATCGCCCGTCCGCCGTCGAGCGGCACGACCGGCAGCAGGTTGAACAGGTTCAGGAAGAACCCGGTGAAGGCCAGGGCGCGCCACAGATCATTGCCGGTGGCGTGCCAGATCAGCACGCATGCGGCCGCGCCGATGCTGCCGAGGATCGGTCCCGCCAGCCCGACGCGGGCCTCGGCGGTCGCGTTGTTGCCGAGCGAGCGGGCGGCGATCACCGCCCCCAGGAACGGGATGAAGATCGGCCAGCTGGCCCTGATGCCCTCGCGCCGGAGGGCGATTGCGTGTCCCATCTCATGCACGAACAGCAGCGCGATGAACCCCGCGGCGAATTGCCAGCCCCAGAGCAGCGCGTACGCGGCCAGCGAGACCAGGATCGTGCCGCTCGAGGCCAGCAGCTTCACCTTCGGAAGCAGCAGCAGGATCGCCTTCAGCTTCGCCAGCACGGCGACGAGCGCCGCTCCGATCGCCGACAGCCGCCGGCGGATCGGGCCCTGGCGTTTGGGCTCGAACACGGGCGCGGGCAGCGGCTCGGGCTCTGGCGGGGGTGGCTCGGGCGCCCCGATGGGGGCGAACGGCCACTGCGTATTCGTTTCCATTGATACGGATTGTAAGAACGGCCATCGGCCGTCCGCTGCGGTTCTTATCTCGTCCTTCAGTTGATCGGCTCCGCCCGCGGCGTGGCTATCCCGAGGCTATACTCGTTGGACAGATATCCCCGGGGACGACAGGCTTCGACGTGGTCGGTTCGTGGGGGTGGTTGCGAGTCGAGGTCCCGGGAGGCCTCGTTAAACACCCGGGAAAAAATACGTGCGAATCATTCAGATTCCCACACCTATAACCTCGCTGTCTAACCACAGTTGAGCGTTAGCCGGCCACCATTCGCCCGCGGTGGCGGTCCGGTTCGAACAGCGGGCTTACCCGGTGAGGCCCGCTCCAGCCCCGCCGGGGACATCTTTGGAGCTGGCCCCCGACAACCCCGCCGGCAAGGCGAGTCGAGGGTGAGATCAGAGTGCCGGCTACGCTCGTAGACGCCACCTTTTGCGCGACTGCGGACGCGGGTTCAATTCCCGCCGTCTCCATGAATCCCCCGGAAATCAGACGCTTTCGTCCTGATTTTCGGGGGAAATATCTTCGCTCTCCAGCCACGCCGCGTAGCGGTCCATCGCCCGCTCGAGATCCGTTCCGTCCTGGTGGCCGTAGATCCCGAGCGTCGTTGACAGGTCCGAGTGGCCGAGTGCCTGGGACGCGGCTTCAACGCCGGCGATGCGGCGTAGCTCCATGGCGAAGGCATGGCGAGCCTGGTGCATGTTGAGTCCTTGGGTCACGCCCCGGCCGACGAGCCCCGCCTCCTGGGCAATCCGATACCACCAGCGATGGATCGCGGGCATTGAGATCCGGTCCTTCGGGCGGCCGTGGAAGGCCCACACGATCTGGCCTTCCGGCCCCTTGCCATCCGCGCGGCGGTCCACCGGATAGACGAGGTAGTCGTCAGGCTCGGGCAGCCTGCCCACGTACGGAAGCTCCGTGACCAGGAGCAGGCCCAGCTCGCCGACGATCGGCCCGCGCAGCGGGATCACCCGCTCCTTCTGCCCCTTGCCGAATACGCGGAGCGTGCGCCGCAGCGGGTCGAAATCTCGGATCTGCACGCCCGCCAGCTCGTTTCGGCGGATCCCGAGGATCAACAGGCAGAACAGCGCCAGCCGATCCCGCGGGTGCTTGGCGGCCTCGAGCAGCTGCGGCCGGGCACCGGCGGGCAGGGGACGCGCCACCTTTCGCTCGGCCCGTGGCCGGCGGATGCGGTAGGCGGGAGATATGGCGATGTGGCCCTCCTCCTCGCACCAGGCCCAGAAGGCGCGGACGACACTCGTTATCTTCTGGCGAGTGCGGGCGCTCTGGTCGCCCCACAGGTCGATGACGGCGCGTAGGTCCTCGGTGCTGACGTCGATTAGCTCGCGGTCGGCGAGGGTGAGGCTCATCCGGGCCAGGACCGCCTCATAGTCGCGGACGGTGGTCGGCGTGGCGCCCCACTCGTTCTTAAACCAGCGCAGGTAGCGGGAGACCATCACGCCGACGGGGGTCCGCTGATAGCTCTTGTCCTTCACCGCAGCCCGCATCATTAGCGCTACCTCGCCCCAGGTCAACTTGGCGCGGCTCGGCGTCGCCTGAAGAACGCTCACGGCTCCTCCAAGTTCTCCATCCGACCAAGCGACTGCTGGGGGGTCGTCGCCGGCCTGTGGCGCTCCGGACTGTCCGCGTGCCAGACCATGCCCACGGGACCTCGGCACACGTACCAGCGCGCCTGGCGCCGTCGACAGTCGATCACGCGGTCGCCCCCAGTCCCGAGGGCCGAACATGACGCGTTCCGCCCTGGCCCGGACCGCCGTGCGCTCCTCCTCGCTGACGAGGTACTCGGGCGATCAGGGTGTGGATACGGCCGCCGTCCGTGCCCGTGAATCAACGGGAACGCGCAGTCGCAGACTGCCCCGGCGTTGTGGCTCGGGCGTTCAGTCACCCTGCCTTCGACCTCGCCCTGATCGGGGGGAGGCGCGGTGCGCGGAAGCTGGCGCGACGGTGATTCGGTCATGCCTTCACCGCGACATCATTCGCCGAACTCGAAGGGTCGCGCAGATGTCCTGCTTGGGCTGTTCCCGGCGAGCCGCGGGCCTGGCGTCATGGGCAAGCCTCGGTCCAAGTCTCGCCGCGAGTTGCCGCCCGCTCGGGGACTGCCCGTTCCTAGCGGGCGCTCCGGTGGCTCGTCGCCGGGTTGCGTCGTGTCGCCCCGGTCGCGCGGCCGTGGGCTGTGACACGGCCCCATGTCCACCGATGCCGGTTCCACCGCGATCGATCGCGGTGTTCCGAGCTTCTGGCCGAGTCGCTTCTGCAGCGTGGCGTGGAGTAGTTGGCGCGGCAGCAGGGCCGCGGTGAACGAGGTGGGCGAGAGCAGCGCGTCGAG
>CAWGJE010000005.1:0-326520 GCA_963822855.1 uncultured Solirubrobacterales bacterium
CAAGCAGGCTCGGCGATGTGTCCGACGCTCCGGCGCGGTGAAAGCCATCAAGCGCCGGCGGCGGCCCGCCGCGATCGGCGTGATTCAGATGTCGCCAAGGCTCGCCGACTACCGATACTCTGGCGGATCGAAGCGATAGTCCCGCCCCGGCCCGTCTGATTACGGCCAGGTGGTACCAGCGCCGCCAGCGCAGCAATTCGCTGATGTTCTTTACACCGAGGCCGCAGCTCCCGCCCGTGCGGTGGATCGCCGACGAGCCGCTGGTCTCCGAGGCTGACTGGGTCCGTAAGCGCAACCCTGAAGCCAGGAACGCAGCCCGAGTGACCGGTGTTCGCTCGTGCGCTCGGCACCCGCGGAGCGACGCTGCCACACCGCGCCCAGACCGCCGAGTCATGCGCCGCCGCCGCCCCTGGGAGCTAGAGGGCCTACGCGGCTCGCCTGTTCTAACAGCTCGACGCGTACGCTCAAAAGCAGCAGCAGCACAAGCGCTGGCACCGACGTGGCGGTGGGCCAAGTTCTGATCGAGCCCGCTCGACTGCCGCCAACGTCGATGCTGGCAACGCGGTCCCCGCTTTCAGTGCGAAGCGCCGCACCGCGCAGGTACGAGCTGTGCAGCCGAAACCGGTGGTCCGGGGACATCCAGATGTCGTAGGAGCCGGGTCGCCAACGACGACGGCGAGCGGAAGCGGCCACACTGTCAGAGGAGCCTTCTCGCGCGTAGAAGGCCCAGCTATTACGTCCACCCTCGGCGTCGATATGCCAGCGCCGGCCGTATGTTTCGGCCAACCAGGAATCAAACGGAGCGGTGCCGCCGGCCACGAGCTCTAGCTTTCCGATCGTGTGCGAGCCGACGTCCTTCAACGCGATGGTGACACCGCCTCCGACGTCGGAGGAAAAGGTCAGGCTCTGCCGATCACCACGATATCGATTCAACATCGGAGCCTCACCCCGTCTCCCTGGATAGTGCCTGCGTCATCGATTTCCGGAACGTGTCGTCCTCAGCCGGGTCTAAACCGCGTTCAGTCCGAGCGCAATGCTCCGCCGCCCATAGCCCGATGCACCCGTGTGATCAATTCGCCGGAGACCCGCCTCATTCGCACTGGCGGCTTCTGCTCGGCTTGCGTCGGTACGCGACTTGGTTCGGCTCGGGCATCACACGCGTGCGTACCTCTTCTTCTAGTGGCCACCATGCCCGCCGCCACCATGGCCCCCGCCAAAGCCACCGTGATGACCACCGTGGCCACGCCAGCCCGACCCGTCGCCACCGCCGTCGCCTCGGCTCCGCGCGTAGCGAAGGATGAATCGCAGCAGGACGACGACGGCCACGACCGAGAGAATCGTCACAAAGACTGTGAGCCCTGTGATGCCAGACAACCAGTCCCATCACCGCCGCCATGGCCGAACCTCCGATCCGGGCGCGAGCAAGCCAACCCTTCGCAATGCGGGCCTCCCTTGCGCTTCGCAAGCATGACGGCAGATGCGCTCGTCGAACAGACACCCATGGTGTCGAACGAACACCCTGCTTTCGACGGGATCGTCGCTTATGCGACGGGCTGGTCTCGCTGGCCAAGTCCGCGCCGGCTCTTTGCGAGATCAGACAACGTGTGATGGCGGGGCCCGCAACCCCGCGTTCGCCGAAGTACTTGTCGCCGAGCTGGCAAGGGGCGGATTCGTGGTGCCAGCCAGCGAGCTGCACGCGGCGATGGTTGGTGTCGAGCCCTCCCCGATCCGAGTGTCCGCCGACCCGCTGACCTACCCACTTCATATCGTCCTGCGCTTCGAGCTTGAACTCGCTCTCATAGAGGGTCAACTGACAGTATCCGAGCTGCCCGGCGCATGGCAGGACGGGATGCGCCGCCTGCTTGGCGTGGAAGTCACCTCGAACACACTTGGCTGCCTGCAGGATGTCCACTGGGGCCGCGGGGCCTTCGGCTACTTCCCGAGCTATGCGCTCGGCTGTTTGATCGCCGCGCAGCTATGGGACGCGCTGCAGGACGAGCTGGGGCCCCGCGAGGAGGATCTGCGACGGGGTGAAGTGACTCCCATCCAGCGCTGGCTTGCCGAGCACGTGCATCGGCATGGACGCCGGGTTGACACCCTCCCTCTAGTCAAGCAGGCCACGGGCGCGCCCCTTGGCATCCATCCGTTCTTGCGCTACGTCGGCTCGCTGGCCGGACACTAACCGGTTTGCCTGTTGGCTCGAGCCGGCGACAGCACTGCCGTGCGCGCCCTCCTGAGCACCTGGGGTGCGGAACAAGGCGCGCACAGCTGTCACTCCTAGCTGTTCGCGTCTGCCCCCGCGGGCGACGCGGGCGACGCGGCGAAATGCAACCACCGCCGGGCAAAGGCGACCACCGCCTCCGGGCAAAGGCGTGGCCCGAATTGGTGCGAACCGATCACGACTTCGGGGTGCGATGCCATTCGCGACCGGTCCGCTCCCGGAGCGGACGAGTTCTTAGGCGACATTGCGGGCTCTGCCCCGCGAGGCTCCCGCTGTCCCTGTTCTCGGGAGCAGAGCCCGGTCGGCTGCCGGTAGGACCGACCAGGCAGGACCGTCGTGACGCGCGGGGTGCGCGAGGGCGGGTCTCTGGTGGTACGCGGGCTCGGTGCGTCGAAGTCGTCACCTTTGGGCCTTCCGGCGGGGTCGCGGGCATACTGAGCCGATGGATGGCGTCGTGACGGGTCGGCTTCGTGAGCTTGTTGGTCGCGGCGGTGTGTGCGTGCTCTCAGGCGCGGGCCTGTCGACTGAGTCGGGAATTCCGGACTATCGCGGTCCGAGCGGCGCGCTGCGCGCCAGGCTGCCGATGACGATCGCTGAGTTCCGCGGCTCGCCGCAGGCTCGTCAGCGCTACTGGGCCCGCGCTCACATCGGCTGGCGGCGGATCGTCGCCGCGCGGCCCAACGCCGGGCACCGGGCGGTGGCCGCGCTTGAGCAGGCGGGCGTGCTTCACGGGATCATCACGCAGAACGTCGACGGGCTGCATCAGGCCGCCGGCGCCCGAGATGTCGTGGAGTTGCATGGAGCGCTTGACCGTGTCGTGTGTCTGGAGTGCGGCGCGCGGAGCACTCGGGATGCGCTTGATCAACGGCTGCGTGCCGCCAACTCCGATCTGGACTGGGACGAGGGCGCCGCCAGCAACCCTGACGGAGACGCTGAACTCCCCGAAGAGCAGGTCGCGCGGTTCCGGTTCGTTGGCTGTGAGTGCTGCGGGGCCGACATGCTCAAGCCCGACGTTGTGTTCTTCGGCGAGAACGTGCCGCGGTCCCGGGTGCAGGAGTGCTTTGAGCTCCTCGACGACTCGTCCTCTCTGCTCGTGCTCGGGTCCTCGCTAATGGTGATGTCAGGGCTGCGGTTCGTGCACCGGGCCCAGCAGGCGCGGATCCCAGTGGCGATCATCAACCGGGGCGGCACTCGTGGCGACCCGCTCGCCGACATCAAAATAGACGCCGCGCTCGGCGACATACTGCCCATGCTGGCCCAAGCTCCCGAATAGGCCAGGCCAGACCGCCGACTGTCAGCCCAGGCGGGCGGTCACCAGCCCAACAACGAGCGACACCCGCCGCGCGACTGCTTTCACCCCAACACCACAGCTGGCTGCGTGCCACCGCTCCGGCGACCAAGCGGTGACCCGATCGCCGTCCTGTGTGCCGGTCGCGCCGGTCTCCGTGAAAAGAAGGGGCTGAAAGTGGGGCTGAGGGGCTCACGGCCGATACGGCTCGTTCGCGCTCCACGGAGCACGGCACGGTCAGCTTGCTAGGACTACCTTGACCTTCGCTCCCCGGCGTCTATGCGATCCGGCCGGAGGGGTCTGGGCGATTACTCGTCCGCGGCGGGCGTGCGTAGCGCGCCTGCGCGTGACGCGTCCGAGGCTGCACTGGGCGGTCTTCAGGCTGGCGTGTGTCGCCTGGAGCGTCTTGCCGAGTAGCCGCGGGACGGTGCAGCCCGGGTCGGCCGTGACGCGGTAGAGGACGGCGGCGTCGGGTTGGACGTACGCGCTGATCTTGCTTTTTGACGTTGAGGTTTGGTTTGTCCAGACGTTCAGGAGCGTGTAACGGCTGGCCCGTGTTAGGCCGACGGCGCTGGCGCTGGTGGTTATCTGCTCAGCGCTAGACCCGCGATTAAATAGCGCGACCGCGCGGGCGCCGCCGGCTAGCGGTTTGACCCACACCTGCTGCCCTGTGCTGGTCTGCGAGACCAGCCATCCCTGCGCGCCGAGCGAGTCTTGATCGATCGCGATCACCTGCGCGTTGTTGAGCATGTTGATGCTGGTCGACGACAGCGACCGTGGATCGCTGCCCAGGATCAGCGGCGCCGCGACCATCGCCCACATCGAGAGCTGCGACTGCGCCTGTGTGCTCGTCATCCCGAGCCCAGGACCGAGATAATCCGGATCGTTCCAGTGACCCCATCCGATCCCAGAAGACCCGGGAGGGCCCGCCGCCGTCTGGATGTTCGGATACGGGGTCGAGTCCCGGTCAAGGTTCCGTAAGACCCACTGGAACTGAATGTTCCCTTTGTAGCCGATATCTGTATCGGTCCGCCAGCTCTGCGCGACCGCCGGCGCCCACGAGAACGAGTCCCAAGAAGAATCCGCGTACGAGGGAGCCGTCCCGTTGATCTGCCCCGGCGTCCAGAAGTTACAAACGTTTAGGATCATCGCGCGCGGAGCGGCAGCCACCGCCTGCGAGAACTGCCCGTACAGTGTCCGAGGGTCGTTCGGCGGCTGATCTAACCACTCCTGTCCAGCGCCGCAGAAGTCCAGCTTGACGGCATCAAACCCCCAGCTCGCGAACTGGTCGACATCCTGCTGGTAGTGGCCGTAGGACCCCACACCCTGTCCACCGCAGCCGCTGCTGCCCGCGTCGGTGTAAATCCCCGCATAAAGCCCTTGCGCGTGAAGCCAAGAGGTTAGCCCGGACATTCCGTCCGGCCATTGGCTCGAATCCACGATCAGGTTGCCGTTGCTGTCCCGCGCCCCCGTCGCCCAACCAAAATCAAGCCAAACAATCTTGTAGCCGGCTTGCGCCAATCCGCTTGAAATCAGCGAGCTCGCCACCGACTTGATCGTCGCCTCGTTGAAATTCCCGCCGACTCCGTAATAGGTGTTCCAACCCATGTACGGGACCGGAACGGTCGCCAGCGTCGCGTTCGCCGAACTCACCGGAATCGCCAGCACCACCAGCACGGTCGCAAGCCCCGAAACGGAAGCCGCTAACCAGCGACCGACAGTTGGCCCCCGAACAGTCACTCCCAAAACGCGATGCATACCCCCCCAACGGGTCGCAGTCCAAGCAGCCCGAATGACTATACCCGTCACCGGCGGCCGCGCGGTAGAACACAACAGCGCCTAAGTGGACGGTCGAGCTGGAGCCGTGGCAGCTTGCGCCAGCATTGGAATGGACAAGCGCGTGCGCGGTCCGTCCCCCCGTTGCGTTATCAGGGCGAGCGATACGATCGCCTTCGCGCCACCCGACCGTGTGGACGTGTTCACGGCCGACGGCGAGTACGAGATCCTTGAGGCTTGAGGGCTTCTCGGGATAGCGAGCCGTGGGCGGACGCCCGCGCCCTTGGTAGACGGGCGCGACCGGGACTGCATCGGCCGGCTGCGCCGAAGTCACACCCTTGACCTGAACTACGTACTCAAGCTCGCGGTCCTCCAGCCCGACACGAAACGCGGTGATGTCCCCGTACCCGCCGTCGGCCTGCACCACCCGACGCTCGAGCCCCCAGCCGATCAGCTCATCCAGAATCCCCAACGCGAGCTGCCACTTCGGGACGTGCCGCACCTGCTCAGGGATCCTCGCCCGCCGCCGGCGCTCCTCATCCTCATCCCAGCACTCGGGCAAGAACAGCCGCCACCCCAACGGGCACGACGCACGATCGGTCGCCGCGTTGACCGACACCAGCACCTGACAGTTCGCCGTCTTACCCAACGCCCCGCAGTACTGATGCGCGACCCCCGGAGAGAACCGCCCGTCCTTCGGCAGCCCGGTGTCATCCACGATCCACCCCACCGGCTCGATCACCCCCGTCATCCGAGCCGCCAACCGCCGCCTCACCGGCTCATCACGCCACGGCGAGTCGGTAATGAACTGCTGCAACCCCTGCTCATCCCCGTCCGGCAACCGCGCCGCCATCGGCTGGATCGACTTACGACGCCCCTCCAACAACAGACCGCGCACGTACTGCTCGCCCTTCGCGCGCTGATCACAGCGCACCAACGGCCGGTACATCTCCGCCGCGAACTCGATCAACGCCGCCCGCTGCGCCTCCAGATCAGCCGCCCTGACCCCAAACTCCCGGACCCGAACCCTCGCCATGCGCCACAAGTTCCCTGCAACCGCAAGAACTCCTGCAAGCAGCTAACGAAGTCCTACTAGGGGCGCGCGAGCGAACCGCCGGCTTCGATCGCTATAGACTGCCGCTCCGCACCAGTGCGTGGCGCACGGGGCAATTCCACGTCGCGGGGGCCTGATCGGGCAGCGCCAGTGCGACGCAAGGCAGCGCCGCGCGCGAGCTCATTCGCCGCCGCTCGCCTTCTCAACCTCTCGGGATCGGAGGGAGCATGCGCTGGACGAGGCATTCGATCGTGACCGTCGTGGTCGCGATGGCCGGACTGATGATCTTCGGTGGCGGCGCCTGGGCCGCCGGGAAGTTCATCATCACAAACATCAACCAAATCAAGCCGAGTGTCCGTGCTCAGCTTCGAGGCGCCCCGGGTCAGCGCGGGGACAAAGGGTCGCAGGGAACGCCGGGCGCGCAGGGAGCACAAGGGCCGCAGGGACCACAGGGACCACAGGGCTCGCAGGGCTCGCAGGGAGTGCAGGGGCAGCCCGGCAGCCCGGGCGGGCCTGGGGCTCAGGGCACGATCGCTGCGGTCGTGATTCGGGACGATCTCGTCTCGGTCCCTGTGGGCGGCTCTGCCCAGGGGGTCCAGGCCTGTAATGCCGGGGAAATCGTGGTCGGCGGTCAAGCGAGGCCGATCGCGGACGGTGATGCCAATCTTCACGTCATCGCTTCACGTGCAGCCGGAGACTCCCTGGGCGACTCACCCGACAACGGGACCGCCCTGTTCGGATGGTTCGGCTCTGCATCCAACAGCGGCGCCGGCGCCGACGCGCTGGTCGTGTCCGCCTTCTGCGGCAAACCGTGACCGAGTACCGCAGGGCGGGCACCGTCGCCTGGCGACGATGCGCGCCCTGCGCCCATCGCGGAGTGACCGGCTCCGCTTGCGGACGTTTCTCAGTACCCCCAACCGGATTCGAACCGGTGATCGGCTGACGGCGCCGGTCACGTGATCCAGGTTGTCCGGGAGCAGCCGGGCGCGAGGCCGGCTTGGCGACGATCATGGTGGCTGCTTCGCCCCGGGCGGAGCGCTGCGGCAGTGGTCGGCGAAACGAGTGCTCGGTCACGAAGGCGGGGAACGCTCGCACAGTCGGCGTTTTATGCCGGAGTCGCCGGTGTGGTCGGGTTCTTGGTGGCGGAGTGGGGACGATTGCCTACGTGAGCTCGTGTTCGTGTGCGTAGCGGATCGCTTGGGCTCGGTCCCTCGAGCCGGTTTTCGAGAACACGTGGTTGATGTGGGTCTTGACCGTGTGTTCGCTGATGAACAGCGCGCGCGATCTCTCCGTTGGAGAGGCCGGCGGCGAGCAGCTTGAGCACCTCCGCTTCGCGCGGGGTCAGATCGTCGGGCAGTTCCACTGGGATCGGCGGCCTGGCCTGCGGGGCCGAGGCAGCACCGGCGAGCAGCATCGCTGTGACCTCGGGCGGGATGATCGTGTGGCCGGCTGCAGCACTATGCAACGCCCGAGAGATCTCGCGGCGGTCTGCGTTCTTGGTCAGGTAGCCGCGGGCCCCCGCCCGCAATGCGGCGATGATCGTCTCGTCGTCGGCGTACGTGGTTAGGACGACGACCGCCACGTCGGGATGCTCGCGAGTCAGCCGCTCGGTCGCGCCGACGCCGTCGAGCACCGGCATGTGGAGGTCGAGCAGGATCGCGTCGGGCTTGTGCTCAGCGACCGCGGCGAGCGCCTGTTCGCCGTCCGCGACGGCGGCGACGACCTCGAGTTCGGGGATCACGTCGAGCACCATCTGCAGTCCTTCGCGGACAACGGTCTAGTCGTCCGCGATTACGATCCGAAGATGTTCTGGGTGCGCCGGATCCACGGCGCTCACCGCGTCACCCGGGCCTGCACGACCCAGCGGTCGCCCACAGGGCCGGCGTGGAGCTCGCCATCGATCAACCGTAGCCGCTCGTGCATTCCGGCGAGGCCGTATCCGCCGTCGGGATGCTCGACCGCCCCGGCGTTCGGGAGCGCGTTCTCAACTCGCCGCTCGACGCCCGCGTCGGTGTACCGGAGCGCGATCGTCGGCGGCTTGCCCTCGGCGTGCTTTGGTGGCGTTGGTCACCGCCTCCTGAGCGACGCGCAGCAGCGCCAGCCCGGCGGCCGGGCCGACCGCGTACGGCTCGCCGCTGACCGTCAACGCGCCGGGACGGTCGTCGACCAGCGCGGCCAGCGCCTCTGGCAGCGGCGGTGCGTCGGTTCGCAGCGCTCGCACAGCGCGCCGGGTCTCGGTCAGCCCCTCGTCGACGAGCCGCCGCGCGCTGGCCAGCGAGCGCAGCGCACGGTCGATGTCGTGACGCTCGGACAGCATCACCTCCGCCGCCTGCAGCTGGATCCCGAGCGCACCGAGCGAGTGGGCGAGCACGTCGTGGATCTCCCGCGCGATCCGTGAGCGCTCCTCCAGCGCGGCCGCGCGCCCAGCCTCGAACTTGGCCCGGCGGGTCTCGGCGAGCAGCGCCTCGGCCTGCTCGGTCTGGGTCCGGTAGGCGCGCCGGTAGCGGCCGAGGAGGGCCAGCCCCGCCAGCAGCGCTGGATACCCAGCACCGTTCCGAGGTCCGTGTGGCCGGAGCTGATTGCGCCGATCTCGACGGCGAGCACACCGGCGAGAAACACGACCAGCAGCTCGCCGAGCGGGAGATCGACGCCGGCGGCCAGCATGCTGACGATCGCCAGCGCCAGTTGGCGAGGAGGCGGTGGGCATCATCAGAGAGGCTTGGGAGCAGCGACGGGAGGATCCGTGTGATCGGGCCAAGCGCGAGCCCGAGGAATCGGAGCCTGTCGACCGCGTCCCGACCACCGGCGCATCGATCAAGCCGGGCTGGGCCAGCCGGGTCGAATTCGCGCAGTACTGGATCCACCTGACGCTGCACCAGCCAATCAACGAGCGATGGCGGCAGGAGCAAGGCGAAAACTGGTCGCGTGGCGAGCTAGTCAATGACGGGATCGTCAAACGTGGCGTGACGGTCGAGGCCACTACGCATCTAGGTCGGAGAGCGCTGCGGATCGTCGAGACACTCCACGGCGCTCATCCGTTCAACGAGCTAAAGCGCCCGGAGCGCGGGGATTGGTATGGCTAGTGAACTTCGGAGGCACGGTCGCCGTCCGAGCCGCTCGACCGGCGTTAGGCTACGCGTTCGTTGACCGAGGGGAAGCGCAAGCCGCTGCTCGAGGCCGGCGGCCCGAAAGACGCAGAGCGGCCCGACGTCGGCCCCGACCCGACCGTCTGCTACGCGTGCGACACGTTCTACGCGGTCGACGGGCGACTGCTCCGGTTCGTCTGCACGGCCGAGGACGGACACGACGGCCCGCACGAGCAGGTCACGGACGGCGCGCTGGTGTTCCGCTGGCCGGACGATCCGTACGACGTCGCGGACCCGGCGAACCCCACGAACTGGCGCATCCTCCCACGCTAGGCCGGCGGCACGCTGGCGATAGCGAGCAATGGAGTGGCCGGTTTCGGCCGGGCACTCCTTGCCACGTCCCGTTACAGCTGTGACGCAGGGGTGTGGCGTAGCTGCGCGCGCTCGAGCTCAGTCGCGGCGCCCTCGCGGTCCAACCGCGCGCGGGCACGCTCGCCTCTCGCAAGCGACGCCAAGCCCATCATCTCGAACAGCTCCGCAGCCTCCTCGTGGAGCAGGGCAGCCCGATCGTGGCTTGCTGCCGCCCGGAGGTGGGCAGCTTCAACGTGAGGCACGCTCCCAGGGTAAGCGCCGAGGCTAACGCAACCCTAACGATTTCCGCCAATCCCTCGCTTCTCCGACTTACCAGCCAGACCGCCAGAAATCCGCGGACGAAGGTGTCCGGGGGTCCATCGGGTGCCGCGAGAGGCGCCCCGCTCAGGGGCATGCCGGGGCGCCTCGTTGCAGCGGCGGGCCGCGGCGGCGCATGTGCCGCGACACGGGGGGATCCGTTCCCCTCAAGATCAATAAGCGTGCTTTCAGGCGGGCCGGCATGCACCCAGCGCGGGGCCGGACCTGATCAATTCTTGCCCCCGTGATCCCCCAATCTCCTGAGCCGCCTAAAGGCTCCCCGTTGGCCCGACACCGCGCAATTCGTTACGAGGAACCCTCTCAACCCGGCCCGAAGCGGTCAATCGAACAAGCGTCCCGAGTGCAGCCTGAACGCCCGTCGAACATCTGTCCACCGGGCGGTGGCGCTTGGAAGTTTGACCCTGGGAGAGTGCGAAAGTTTGCGTCGCCAAGACACGTCTAATGACGTGTGCGTCTTAGCCCATGTGAGGGGCGCGCTCAAGATCAAGAGCTAAGCCGTGCCCGCAGCGCCCCCACGGGCGCGGAAAGGGCCCCCCGCGGAAGGATCCTCCCCGGGGGGCCGGCTACGTTCATGGCGGCCCGTCGAGGATGGAGAAGCGACGGCGGGTTGTCCCCAGCGAAGCACAGCCGGGTGCCTGCCTTGGAACACCTCCCCGGCGCCAACGTCGCCGCTCGTCTCTCCTAAATGGCGGCGCCGCTGAAGACCGGCCGAAGAATCTTCGTCGTGCATTGCGGCCACGGCACGCGCATTTCCGCTCCAGAGCGGCCCCAACATGGCCGATACCTACGTGGGCCTGCGCGGACGGCTGCGAACACGGTCATGGGAGACCAGAAGCAGCCCTACAACCGCGCGGGCCCGCATCGCCGGGCCTCCCACCGCACGCCGATGGCACGAGTCGCAATGCGGCAAGCGAGCCCCCCGTAGGTGGCGAGTGCTGCTTCTCGATCGTTGCGGCAGTAATTTCGGAGTCGATCGGCTCGGCTGGCTTCCGCCCCCACCCGCCGTAGGTTTGCGTCGGACTGCTGCTCGTTCGTGACGTTGCGAGAGCGTTGCCATTGCTCGCGTCGTGGCACCCGCTGTTCGTCTCTGTATGAAGGCGGGCGTCCTGTCAACCCCCTGTGTCAGATTGCTGACACTCCAAGTGTCAATTGCCAGGTGAGCGCTGCCGTGTCAAGCGCCTGGGCAAGGTCACTGGAGTGAATAGTTAGGGCTCATGGCGCTTGACACGACGGCGTGAACCTGGCAGGAAGTTGACTGTTCACGGTCCGCGTGCGGGTCGGGCCGTTGGAGCGGTGCTCATCTCTCTATCGCCTCATCACACTTCGAGGATTAGGTGTCATCGGGGCTCGCTCCGGTGGCGCAGTTCCGTTAGGGGCTGTCAGGCAGCCAGACGAAAAGTGGCGCCTGCCGGAGCGAAGGGTTGGTTACGAGTGAGCATGTACCAGATCGCCTCGGTGAGCTGGCGGGCGAGGTCGATCTGCGCGACCTTGGGTCCGCGCTGGCGGCCGAGACGACGCCGGGTGCGCTGGTAGCGCTCCCGGTAGAGCGGATGCGAGGAGGCGGCGATCGCGGCCTCCATCAGCCCCCAGCGCAGATACCTGGGGCCATGTTTGGACAGGGGCCCGCGCTGGTCCATCTGGCCGGACTGCTTCACGCGCGGGCACAGGCCGGTGTAGCCGGTCAGCTTGACCGGCGAGGAGAACCGGCCGATCTCGGCAATCCCGCACGCGACGGTGAACGAGGTGATCCACCCGAACCCAGGAGCGCTCATCAAGATCGGGATGTAGCGATGATCGGCGCCCGAGCGCCGGAGCTCTTTCGCGATCTGAGTAATCCGCGCCTCGAGATCGTCAACCAACACCAGGCCGGCGTCGACGTGCGAGCGCCACGGCTCAAGGGATGTCGAGCCCCTTGAGTAACTTGCGGCCGGCGACGCCGAACAGATCGGACATCTGGCGCTGATGGCCGAAGGTGATCAGCGCCGAATGCACCCGGTTCTTCAGCGCCGAGCGGTGCTTGACCAGGCGCAGCCGCCACCGCGAGATCCCCCGCTCCCGACGCAGCTCCAACGTCGACAGCCAAATCGCCAGCACCAGATCGCGAAACGACAGCCCGGCCAACACCCCCGCGTCGAACTTGTCCGCCTTGCACGCCAGCCGCGCCAGCCCCTTGACCATCTGCGCATCGGCGACCAGCACCTCCCACCCATGGCAGACCAGTTCGACGCGCACGAACCACGCGCCGTTCATCGACTCCACCACCCCACGAACCGGTCCCTCGTACACGGCCACCCGGCAAGCCAAACCGTACAGGCCGTCGCGATCCGGGGCCGCCCTGAACCGATCGATCAACCCCCCCGACCAGAGATCAAGCACACCTCGACTCGTTCGCGACTCAGATCCAGACCAACATCCAACCCCAACACTCCTCTCCCGGCACAAAGACACGCAGGATCCGCCCAGCCCACCACCTACCGCGACGACGGTCCGTCCTCTGTCCCGAATCGCCGGCCGCGCGGATAACGCCGCGCGCGCCTAACCCACGCCGTCCGATTCGGAGAGCCGACCCCCTCCCAGAGCGCTACACCACCCAAGGAGGGCCCGCCTTCATCGCACTCCCAAGCAGCGACCCCGTCGGCGCCGACGGTTGCTGCCGCTCGCCTAGGGAAAGCAGACGCGCGGGGCCACTGTCTTTGGCGAGGCGGGGGAAGCCACGGCTAGAACCCGAGCTCTCCTCGGCGCGGACTGAGGGCGTGCGACCAGGGCGCGTTAGCTCATGAAGAACTGTTGGTAGATCAGGAAGATGTTCATCGCGCTGATGGCCGCGGCGATCGCCCAGGCGGAGGTCATGAGGATGCGGCCGTTGACGTGGACGCCCATGATGTCGCGCCGGCTGGTGAGGATCACCAGCGGGATGAGCGCGATCGGGATGCCGAACGAGAGCACGACCTGGCTGAGGACGAGCGCGTTGGTCGGGTTCATGCCGACGGCGATGACCACGAGCGCGGGGATCATCGTCAGCCCCCGGCGGAGGAACAGGGGGATCTTGCGGTTGATGAACCCGCCCATCACGACCTGGCCGGCGTAGGTGCCGACGCTCGAGGAGGAGGCGCCGGAGGCGAGTAGCGCGACCGCGAACGCGATCGCGGCGGTGCCGCCGACGAGGTGTCCGAACTCGGCGTGTGCCTGCGGGATCGTGCTGAGGCCTGAGAGCGCTGGGGTGTGGAAGAGCTTGGCGGCGGCGGCGAGCATCGCCAGGTTGACGAGGCCGGCTAGGCCGAGGGCGATGTAGACGTCGAGGCGCTCGAAGCGCAGCACGCGCCTTTTCTCGGCATCGTTGCGGGTCGGCATCCGGCCCTTGGTCAGCGCGGAGTGCAGGTAGATCACGTGGGGCATCACCGTCGCGCCGACAATCCCGACCGCGATGTACAGCTCGGTGGTGCCGCCTTGCAGGCCGGGGATTAGTCCGTGCAGCGACTCGTGCACGGAGGGGCCGATCCTCAGCGTCTCATACAGGAAGCCGGCGAAGATGATCCCGAGCAGGGCGCTGATCGCGAGCTCGAACTTCCTGAAGCCCAGCGCCTGGAGTGCGAGGATCCCGAACGCGATCACGCCGGTCATCAGCCCGGCGATGAACAATGGCACCCCGAACAGCAGGTTCAGCCCGATCGCGGCGCCGAGGAACTCCGCGATGTCGGTCGACATCGCCATGATCTCGGCCTGCACCCACATTCCGAAGGTGAACGCGCGGTGGAATTTGGCGCGCACCACCTCGGGGTAGTTGAGGTCGGTGACGATCCCGAGCTTGGCTGAGAGGTACTGGATCACCATCGCGACCAGGTTCGCCGCCAGCACGACCCACAGCAGGATGTAGCCGAACTGCGCGCCGCCCTGCACGTTGGTCGCGAAGTTGCCGGGGTCGACGTACGCGATCGAGGCCACGAACGCGGGACCGAGCATGAACAGCGTCGCGCGGAGCTTGCCGCGCGAGAGTAGGCGCTCGAGCGCGCTTTCCTCGAGTACCTCGCCCAGGGGGAGTGTTTGGCCGGCGCCCGCGCCCTGGAGCACGGGGATCGGCGGGCCCGGCGGCGGGGTCAACGCTCGTCTCCGTCGATCTCGATCCGCATCGCGCGGGCGAGCTCGCCGCCGATCGGATGCTCGCGCGCGTCGAGGCGCACGAACGCCGGTCCGCCGAACGGCTGGCGATTCACAACCTCCAGCCGAGCGCCCAGACTGATGCCGAGCTCGGCCAGGTAGCGGAGCATCTCCGGGTCAGAATCAGACACGCGAACGAACCGTCCCGTGGCACCGACCGGGAGTTCGTCGAGGCTGCGGGTCGGGCGCTCGTCGATCTCGAACAGGGGCGTGGGGATCGGATCGCCGTGCGGGTCGACCGCCGGGTGACCGAGGCGCGCGGCGATCAGCTCCTCGAGCTCCTCGGAGAGCACGTGCTCGAGCACCTCCGCCTCGGCATGCACGCGATCCCACGACATCCCGAGCTCCTGAGCGAGGAACAGCTCGAGCAGGCGGTGATGGCGCAACACCTCCAGAGCAACACGGCGGCCCTGGTCGGTCAGCCGCACACCGTGATAGGGCTGATGCTCGACGATCCCGACCTCGGTCAGCTTGCGCACCATCCCGGACACCGACGCCGGGGTCACCCCGAGCCGACCCGCGAGATCGTTCGTCGACACCGCCGAGCCGCTACGAGCCTCCAGCGCATACAGCGCCTTCGCGTAATCCTGCACCGACGCCGAAACCGATTGTTCAGCCACCATCACAACAGAATTATGGCATGCCTAATAATTCGTGTCAAGGCGTCGAAACCGCTGTCTGCCGACCAGCCCGCCGTGTCAACCGGGGCCCGGATCCGCGCGACGCCGCCGTCCGGTCGACGCAACGCGCGTTAGGATGAGAGCGTGTCCGATGACCGCTGCGACCTGCTGTGCCTCGACCTCCCACGCGCAGAGGACATCCGCCAGCATCTCGACAAGGCGACCATCAGCGCCGCCGCCGCGCGCGGCAAAGCGCTGGGTGACCCGACGCGAGTGACCATCGCGATGGCGTTACGCGAAGGCGGGGAGCTGTGCGTCTGTGACCTGGCCTGGATCACCGGACGGCCCGAGAACCTCGTCGGTCACCACCTGCGCACCCTACGCGCCGCGGGCCTGGCGAGCTCGCGGCGCCAGCACAAGATCGTCTTCTACACGCTCACCGCGCTCGGCACGCGCCTGCTCAACGCCTATCTCACGCCGAGCCCGGCCGGCCGATGAGCACCACCCAAATCGATCTCCCGATCGCCCGCACCGTCTCAGCGCAACAGCCGCGCCTGGACCCCCGCGAGCGCGACCGGCTGATCCGTCGCGCCAAAGCGCTGTCCTGGCTATCACTGGCCTACATGACCGCCGAAGGAGCGATCGCGATCACCGCCGCGCTCCTCGCCAGCTCCGTCGCGCTGCTCGGCTTCGGCCTGGACTCCGCGATCGAAGCCCTCGCATCAGTGATCGTCATCTGGCGCTTCACCGGCACCCGCCGACTCTCACAAGACGCCGAACGACACGCCCAACGGCTCATCGCGATCAGCTTCTTCCTGCTCGCCCCCTACATCGCCCAAGACGCGATCCGCACTCTGATCAACGGCGAGCACCCCCACACCAGCTGGCTCGGCATCGGACTATCAATCTCCAGCATCATCGTCATGCCCCAACTCGCCAACGCCAAGCACCGCATCGGCCAACGCCTCGGATCCGGCGCAACCACCGGCGAAGGCACCCAGAACCGTCTCTGCGCCTACCTCGCCGCCGGAGTACTCGTCAGCCTCGCGCTCAACGCCGCCCTCGACCTCTGGTGGGCCGATCCCACCGTCGCTCTCGGTATCGCCGGCCTCGCGATCAAAGAAGGCCACCAAACGTGGCGCGGCGACAGCTGCTGCACCCCTCACCCGGTCGACATCAACAGCACCGGCGCCTGCGCCGAGGACTGCTGTCACTGATCCGTTTGGACTCGCCTGATCCGCACCGCGACCAAGCCAGGGAATGACGACCAAACCGAGCAGGATGCGCCTCCCCCACCCACGATCACCCGAGCGTCCCTGACCTCCTCTGATATCCAGACGAGCCATCGGCGCAAGAGCCGGCAGTCCTCCAACGCGCGGAAGGCCTGGCACGCCGCTTTGCCTGTGCGACCGGCAGCCAGCACCGCCGCCGATCTCATGCCCGCTTCGGACGACCTGCGGAATTCTCGGCCCGGGCGTTCAGGGTCGACAGCGAGACTTCCCCAGATCGTCCATCGCGGAAGAGATTGGCGGGCGTCGGCTGGTGCCCGCTCGCACTATGAGAGCGACAGCAGGGGAGTGCTTCCTGCGCGTCACAAGTCAGGCGATCCGCAAGCACCTTTGTGACCGCGGAGTCGGCGCCGGCGTGGCACCCGAGTTCATGGCAAAGCGCAACTCCGAGCTCGTCGGCATCCGCGGCTGAGGGCCGCCGACGCCGAGCGTCTCGAGTTTGGCGAATTGCGCGTCTGTTGCGATTTTGGCCGAAGAGACCCGCGATAGCCGAATGCAGGTGCGCAACGCTCGCCGATGCCGGCCTCGTAAGCGTGCCCGCGCGTGACCGAAACCAGGGCTCTGGCCTCAGCGGTCGCGACCACGAGCGGGTGGAGCTCGCGGCGGGCCTCGCTGCTGGCGAATTGTGCATCTCTCGGCGCCGACCGCAGCACCGCCCTGCTTCGATGTTGGCGCGCTATCCGCCGATCGCGCGAACTCTTCCGCATCCCGCCGGACCAGCAGTGGCTCGGCGCCGTCGTCGAGCTGCTGCTGCCTGCACTCGTCGTTATGAGGAGCCAAATGCACGATTGGGGCTACTGCCGCTCGGCGAGGCGAAGCAGTCGCGGCGCCTTGCGTCGCGATTTGCGAGGCGAACCTTCGCGAAGAGCCCCGACCTTTCTTTGGGGTACTTCAATTGTTTCGGCGCGAGGCTCGCGCGGCGAGCAGCGGGACGCCGACTGTTGGGGCTGCGCCTTTTGCCCTCCGGATGGCGCGCCTGCCTGCAGCGGCGCTGCGGGGGCTTCGCAAGGTCGCGCAGCGCACTTTGTAAAGCTGGTCTTGACAGATGACTATGTAAAGGCTACCTTGACACCATGGATGAACCGCGATATCCGGCGCAACTCGACAGGGAGGTGATGGCGATGCTGCTCTCTACCAACGTGCAGCTGGTCAACGACGTGCTTCGTTCCGATGGCGACGCCTCTGGTCAGGTGATGCGCGCGATCGCCGCTACACGAAGCCTCGACTTGATCGTCGAGGACACGCTGCGCGCACTGGTTGAGCAGGCGCGCAAAACGGGCCATACGTGGGCGGAGGTCGGCGAGGTGCTGCATGTCAGCCGCCAAGCTGCGTTTCAGCGCTTTGGCGGTGGGCCCGCGCCCCCCAACGGGACGGGAGCGGTGGCGGTGAAGGGCGCCGTCGAACGCGCCGTTGAGGTGTTGCAGGCATTCATCGACGCTAGGTTCGAAGATGCGCGTGCCGTGTTCGGGGAGCGGATGCTCGACGTCTGCTCCACGGAGTTGATGGCTGATGTGCGCGAGAAGGTGCACCATGAGGGCGGGGAGGTGCAGGCGCTCGGAACGCCCGCCGTGTGGGTCCGCGACGGTTACACCGGCGTCGATATTCCGATCGCGCTCGAGCGCACCGATGGGATCGGCCGAGTTGTCCTGGACGCCGACCGCCAAGTCGCCGGGTTCTTCGTTCGGCGCGCAGAGGACCTGCCGTGAACCAGCGTCCTCCACGTCTCTCGCCCCACCGGCTCGCGGCAGGGCTCCTGCTGCCGCTGGCCAGCTACCTGCTGATCCGCGCTCTCGTCGGCTCGAGCACGACGGCACTGCTCATCATCACTGCCATCCCTGCGATCTGGCTACTCGGGCTCTGGATCGCCCGTCGCCGGATTGATCTGATCGGCGTCGTCACACTCGTCACGACCGTCATCGCGCTCGCCGCGTTTGCCCTGACTCACGGCGACCCGTTAGCGCTCAAGCTCCGCCGCGGAGTGGTGACTGGACCGATCGGGATCACGGCGCTCTTGTCGGTCGCACTCCGCCGGCCGCTACTGCTCCTGCTCGCCGAACAGACGGCAAAAGCAAACCCGGACCTCGAGGCTCGGCTCGCCAACCCGGCGCGACGACGCTTCGTGACAGTGCTGACCGCGATCGTCGGGCTGTTTCTGGCTATCGATGGCCTCAGCCAGATCGTCCTCGCCCTAACCGTTCCGACAGGGTCGTTCGTGGCCGACTCAACCGCCGTGCGAATTGCAGTCATCGGAGCCGGCGTAATCGTCACCGCCTGGTACATCCGCGACCAGAACAAGCAGATAAACGGCCCGCGCCCGCAATCGTCCCCCGCCAAACGCGAGGGCTGACAGTCGCCCGCCAGCCGCCACGCGCCACACCCAGTTCGGCAGGCCTGACCACGTCTGGCACTCACCATGCCGACAGAGGGGATCGATGCAGTGACGACGATGCCTTCGCCTCACTGACCAGGCGCGAAGTTCATCGCCATGCCGGCCCGTGCGATCGACGACGTCCAGCAGTCCGCCCTCAGCGACCGCGCACCACTGGATCGCCCAATGGAAACGGCTGTGCCTGCCGGAGACAGCCCGACGGGCGAGACCTCCTTTTGTGGCCCGACAGGCACCTCACGGATCCCGCCAGCGCGACCCGCATTGCGCGGCTTGCGTGCATGTCGAGGCTCCGCCGGCAGCTGCGACGCCGGAGCTGAAGGCTGAGTAGCGGATCCCGCGGAGGCTGTCGCGCAAAGTGGTGGGGATCGGCGCTGCGGCGGCGGGCTGCCTGGGGGGGCGTTCGCGCTGGGCTGGGCTGGGTGGCGTCGGTGTGGTCTGGTGGGGGCGTTTTCAGGCTCTCGCGGTGGCTATCTGGTGTCGGTGGAGCTTGGTGAGGTTGTGACTCATCATGATTAACCGCCATTCCGTCCGCACAGCCGCTCGGCCGCGTCGGTGGAAGCTGGTGAATTTGCGGTTGTGTTTGGTGTGACCGAACACCGGCTCGATCGCGGTCTGACGTTTTCGGTACGTCTCGCGGCCGAGATCGGTCTCTAACACTCGGCGCATGAATGCGTAGCGCCCGCCGGTCCAGCCTGGCCTTTCGCCTTTGCGTTTGCCGGAGTCCGGCGGGATCAGTACCGGGATCCCGTGCTCGCCGGTGACGTCGTCCATGTGCTGCTCGTTCCAGTACTGCGCGTCCGCGACGACCACCTCGGGCCGCGCCTCGATCCCGGCGTTCTCAAGCTCTGTGAGCGCGGCGGTGAGCATCGGGCGCAGATGCGAGAAGTCACCAGCGTCGGCGGTGATCTCGGCCGCGATCACGATCTGCTGCTCGTTGACGACCGCCTGGGCGTTGTCGCCCTGGATGTAGCGGCGGTTGCCTTTCATCCGCCTGGAGTCCGGGTCGGTCACGTTGACCTCGCCCTGCGGGATCTCCGGCGGCGAGTACGGCTTCGGGGTCCCCCCGAGCCGCTTCGGGTCATGCTTGCGGCGGTGTTCCCGGAACGCCTCATATGCCGCGTTCCCGCGCTTCTCGGCTGCGAGATCGTCCTCCAGCCACCCGGCAGCCAGCCGCAAACGCTGCTGACGTGACCGCGGGACCGGCCCTGCATTTCGTGAGCGCTGCGCGTCGAGTTGACGGCGCGCCTCGCGCGTCCACCCCTCCCGGCCCTGCACTCGCGCGACGATCCGCTCGGTGTCGAACCCGTCCAGCGGATCCTCGTCGGGCGGCTCTTGGGAGTCGTTCTCCTCGTTCGCGGGCTGACCCTCGCCAGCACGTTCGCGCTCCAGTTCGCGCACGATCCAGTCGCGTCGCCCGGCCTCGGTCGCGAGCTCGGGCGGGAACTCATCCCCGCGCGCATCGCCGTGCTCTTCGTTCTCGGCCTGATCTCTCTTAATCGCCTCGCCGATGATCCCGCGCGCGATCCGGTCATAGTCAACGTTGGAGTCACTCGCTGCGCTCGCGACCAGCTTCGTGCCATCGATCGCGACGACCCCGGACCCGACCAGGCCACCCTTGGCGCACAGCTTCAGCACCAGGCCGAACAGGTCGCCCAGCCGCTGCTCGTGACGCACGACGAACCGGGCGACGGTCGCGTGATCAGGCACACGGTTACCCGTGATCACCCGATAGGCGATGTCCTGACGGCAGTGACGCTCAATCCCACGCGAGGACCGCTCACCCGTCGAATACGCATACATCAACAAGCTCACCATCACCGCCGGGTCATACGCCGCGCGGCCATGCCCATCCACCCGATACGCCGCATAGAACGCCGCCAGGTCCAGCTGTTCGACCGTCTCGATCACGAACCACGCCAAATGATCGGCCGGCAACCAATCTCGCAACGACGGCGCCATCAAAAACGACTGCTCACGATCACACCGAAGAAAGTTCTGAGGCATCCCCGAATTCTCTTAAACCGGTCAGACGGAACCCTGGGTTTGCGCGACAGCCTCCGCGCAAAGGAAGGCCGGGCCGGCACGGACGAAGATGCCCGCCTGAGGTCGAAAGCAGCACCGCGCGGCTCTGCTGGATCCGGTCGAGAGGAGAGGTCTCCAACGCGGCTCCCGGGTTGCTTGAGAGTTCTGCCTGTTCGTGGATCCGGCAGCGTGATTCCTGACGCGATCTATGCCAACTCTGTGACTATGCGGGGTAGAGGGCTATGAGGCGGGAGCTCGGTTTCACATCACGCCGGGGGCGCGTGCGTTGAGGTCCCGCGCTTGGCGAGAGGCCGAGTGACGTGATCATGCGCGCGCGGTTCGCGCGGGTTAGCACCGGGCACGAACGACAGTGCCCAGGGGCGGTGATAGAGCGTTCGTTAGTTGGTGGTGATGGTGAGCGTGGCCAGGGTGTGGGTGCTCATCGCGGGTATGTAGGTGAGGTCCTGGGGTGGAACCTCCAGTTGGGGGAAGCGACGGCTCAGCGTCTGGAGCGCGATCCGGGTCTCCAGTCGCGCCAGCGGGGCGCCAAGGCAGAAGTGGGTGCCGCGGCCGAAGGCGACGTGCCGGGCGATTGTTGGGCGATCGAGGGTGAACGCCTCGGGGTCGGGGAATTGCGCTGGGTCGTGATTGGCCGAGCCGTAGAGCAGCTGGACGATCGCGCCCTGGGGGATGACGGTGCCTCCGATCTCCACGTCGCGCGTGGTGATGCGAAACAGTCCTTTGGAGGATCCGCGCCGTCGCAGGGTTTCCTCCACGACTGCCTGGGTCAGATCGTTGTCGTGGGCCAGTTGGCGCCAGTGTTCGTGGTCGGGGGAGAGGTAGAGCACGGCGTGGGCGATGAGGTTGGCCGTGGTGTCGGTGCCGGCCAGGATGAGCTCGGCGGTCATCGCGAGGATGTCTTCGTCCTCCAGCCGGGTGCCGTCGTTCAGCGTCGAGGTCGCCAGTGCCGACAGCAGGTCATCGCGCGGCGCTTCGCGGCGCGCTGTGAGCTCGCGTGCGATATCGCCGTGTAGTGCGCTGATGCGAGCGATGCGGGCGATGACGTCTTTGGCCTCGGCTTGGTCAAGGTGGCGTCCCCCGGGTGAGTTGACCACGAGCAGGTCTTCGGAGACCGCGCGCATCTGGGCTGCGTGTTCTTCGTCGAGGCCGATGATCCCGGCGATCACCGAGGTCGTCAGCGGGTAGGTGAACGCGCCCATCAGATCGACCCGTTCCGCGGTTTCAAAGCCGTCGCACAGCTCGTCGGTTCGCGTCTGGATGAGTTGCTCGAGCGCGGCTACTCGCCGTGGCGTGAACGCCTGCTGCGCGAGCTTGCGCCGTACGTTGTGGGCGGGCGCGTCGGTGATCGCCAGAAACCGTGAGTCGTCGGGCACACCCCCGGCGAGGGCGTGGTTCAGCTCGGGCCGCAGCGAGTCCGGAACCCCGTCGGCGAGGGTCTCGCCGGGCATCTGGGATGAGAACGTCTCGGTATCGCGCAGCGCGATCGCTACGTCCTCATACCGGCTGATGAACCAGAGGCCCATGGCGTCGGCGCGAAACACCGGCGCATGCTCCCGCGCCAGCGCATAGGTCGGGTAGGGGTCCAGCAGCTCGTCTGGTGCGAGCGGGTTATAGGCCGCCAGATGGGGACAGCCGGCGGGGCGTGCGGTGGTCGACATGGCGCCATCTTCCATCCCTGCGCACAAAAAGTCAACACCTGTCGAGAATAATCTCGACAGGTGTCCAATCGCTACGGTGTCCCCATGACCACCGCTCCGCTGCGCCGCCGCGTGACCCAGCAGCCCAAAGGGGACGCGCGCGAGCGCCGACTGCTCGCGGCGGCTCAGCGGCTGATGGCGCAGGACGACTTTGAACGGGCGTCGGTGTCGGAGCTCGCGGCCGCGGCCGGGGTCTCGCGGCCGACCTTCTACTTCTACTTCCAATCCAAGGACGCGCTGCTGGCCAGCGTCATCGACACGACCCAATCACAGATCGCTGCCAGCCTCGACGCTGCGCTGCGCACACCGGGACCACCGCTGCAGCGGCTCGCCGCGGCAATCGCGGCCGCCGCCGACGCGTGGTGGGAGCACCGGGCCACGATGTCGGCCGCGATCGCGCTCGCGGCGAAGATGCCCGCACTCGAGACCCGGATGATGGCCGCCATGGACGGGATCAACGAACAGTGCACCGAGCTGCTGCTCACACACGGCACAGCGCCCGAACGCGAGGACCGGACCGCCGCCCAGGCGCTCGTCAGCACGCTCGCGCTACTCAACGAACGCGCGTTCAGCCACGCGCTCGCGACGGCGCGGGACCGGGCAGACCTGATCCCACTGCAGCGACGCCTACTCGTCATCTGGCAGCGCACACTCGGCCTTCCCGACAACTAAACAGTGCGAGCACCCTCGTTCAGTCGCCCAATCTCTTCTGGCCCAAGCACGAGCGTCGTTCGCGGCTAGCGAGATTGATTTCAATTCGACAGTGAATGGAGCGACTGAGCTTGCGCGCGCAGACCTCCAAGCCCCCGAGCTTAACGCGTGGCCCGTCGGCCCCGAGGACCTCCTGATCGCCCTCGCCGACGAGATCAACCCCGTCTAACTGAAGTGGACCGAGGCACGAGTTGGTCAGCCGACATCGACATGGCCGCCCCTCCGTCGCCGACTGGCGACTCTCGCTGAGGCTTCTGCGTTCCGCGCGCAATCCGGGTCTTTCGACGACCCGGCGCGGCAATGGGGTCGGGCGCGGCGCGAAAGCAGGTCTTCGCGAGCGGTCGGGCAGCGACTCCCCCGCTCCAGCGCGGCTGCCGCCAATCCGGTGCGGGAAGTGTCTCCATCCCGTCCGCGGCTCGGTCGTTTGACCGAGCCGCGGTGGGGTGGTTGGTCAGGTTCCTGTAGGGATCGTTTCGGACGCTCCGATTGGATGGTCTTGCTTGTCGAGCGCGATAACGCGGACGTAGCGGATGTTGTTGCCTGTGATGCTGATTGGGGTGATCAGCCCGTTCCATGCCGTTAGCGCCACGGGCCGCAGGTCGAACCGGTCGCGTCCGGCGAGCACGAGCCAGCGCGACAACTCGGTCGCGCCGTTCCATGCGGCGGACACGGTCCATTGGTCTGCGGAGGCGGGCTGGACGGCGGCGGCCGGGGGTGTGCTTGGCTGTCCGGTCCATTGCTCTTTGAACACCCGGTAGGTGCTCCAGGCGTTCGGGACGGTTTGCCCGTTGGGGAGCGTTACCGTTCCCGTGGGGGGCGGGAGCGAGTCGTCGAGCAGGAGGTTGCCGGCGGCGTCGTACTCGGAGAATGTTCCCGAGCTTCCCCAGCCGACGATCACGTTGCCGTCGGGCAGTGATTGGACGCTGCCTTGGGACCCGGTTTCGGGCTGGTCGCTGGGCTGGACGATCTGCCGGACGAGGGTCGCGGTGTGCGTCCCGTAGTCGAGGTGCAGCCAGATCGCGCGGGACTCCGATCCGGTCGCCGGGAACGGGGCGCCTTCCTCGTCGTCGAACAGCTGGATCTCGTCGCGCGAGACGAACCGCGAGTCGTGCTGCCAGGCGAACGCGACGTCCGGGCCGAGCGTGAACGAGCTCTGCTTGCCGCCGAGGATCCACACGATGTTGCCGGTGCGCGGGTTGATGTCGTACAGCGCGGAGGTGTGGCGGGAGGAGATCAGCAGGTTCCCGTCCGGGGCGGGGCTGATCGAGTTGATGTGAAAGAAGTCCCACGGGGAGTTGCCGAACAGGGGCAGGGCGTAGCTGTTCGTGATCGGCACGTGTGCCAGCGCGCTCCAGTCGAGCAGCACCTTGCCGGTGTCGATGTTGACCTCCCGCGCGACGGAGTCGATCACGGTTCCGTCAGCCGACCCGCCGATGCTGGTCAGATCGACGTTGGGAACGGTCCGGTAGCCGGTGATCAGGGCGTTGCCCTGGGGGGTGATGTAGAACTCGTGGGTGTCCGGGGAGAAGTCGCTGGTCGCGGGGATGGTTTTGATGATCTGGTAGTGGTCGTTCATGATCACGTCCTCGCCTTGGCCGATGCCGGGTGCGAACGCTCCGAACGCCGGGTTGTCTCCGGATCCCTGCCACCACGTCAGGGCCGGTCGGCCGTGGTAGGACTGCACTTGGAAGTTCGACGCCGACTCTCCCGCGGGGAGCGGGTCGTACCACACGACCCGTCCCTGGTTGTCGATGATCTCCGGACCGGTCACCACGTCATCAACAAGCTCGTGGGGGTCGGTGAAGAACAGCCCCGGCGCGAGCTGCGCGCCGGAGGTCAGTTGCACGCCGACCTGAAACGACGGCGTTGCCGGCAACGTCGTCCCGCTGTCCGCCGCCGCACCAGACGCGGCGACCGCGCACGTCACCGCCGTCGCCAGGGCGGTGGCCAGGATCAGTCTTGCTCTCATCCCATCTCCTCAGGGTTGTGGCGGCGGAGCTCGCGGCAGATGTGCCACTGATGAGGGCAGCACGACCTCGACGGCCGCCCAAAGAGAATGGCCGGAGAGGTCGGCGGGGCGCCGCTCGCGCCGCGCCCGCCGATCGTGCCGCGTCAAGTTACCGCAGCCTAGTTTGAAACGTATACGGACCGTATACGTTCTGCGGCATGCTGTCAACAGTACGGCGCTCTGTATGCACTTTGACCCGGGTTGCGATCGGTGCGGTCATACAATCGCGGCATGTCTCAACACACGGCGCCGCCTCAGCAGGAGCGCAGCCGGCAAACCCTTGAACGCCTACTCGGCGCCGCAGAGGACCTCTTTGCCGACGTCGGCGAACCCGGCTTCACGATCCCTGAAGTCAGCCGCCGCGCCGGCCTCTCGGTCGGCACGGTCTACCGGCGGTTCGCAAACAAGGAGGAACTCCTTCTCGCCGTCATGCGCCGCGTCCAGCGAGACGACACGAACGTCATCACCAGATGGGCGGCGACCGAATGGGGACGCATGGACGCGCGCGCAATGGTCGGCCAGCTTGCCCGGGACCTCTCCAAACCATGGCGAGAACGGGCGCCGCTGATGCGCGCGGTCATGGCTCGCCGCCTCAAGGACGCTGATGGGCAGCTGCTCGGCCAAGGGCTCCAGATCGTCACGAACCACGTCGCCTTGTTCCGCGAGGCGATCCTCACCCACGGCAGCGAGCTTCAGCACCCCGACCCCGACGAGGCCATCGAGTTCGGCTACCGGATCATCATCAGCACGTGCGCCCGATGGACAGCAGCCGCCATCGAGACGCAAGCACCCCAGCCGATGTCGTGGGACACAATGCTCGAACGCCTCACCGACCTCGTCACCGCATACCTATTCGGACTACACGCAATCCGCCCGTTCTCACCGCTCGTCACCCCCCTCCGAGACGACTTCCGCTTGGCAAACGGGCGGCCCGAAACTGACGGTACTCCGACCAAATAACGACGAGCTCGAGAACCCCGAGATGACTAAGCCCCGCCCGACGACGGCGAGGCCGCGAGCACCCTTGACCGGCGCGGGCCGCCAACAAACGAGACGCCACCCCGGCCACATCCGACACTTCCAATACACCGAAACCAACAGTCCGACCGGGTCCACTCAGACCGCCCCGCGGGCTGCCTGCAGCAGTCTCGATTGAACCGGCTCGGGCCACCCGACGCTGCTCCGGTGGAGCGATCTCGACCACGTCGGCGATGTCCGGGCTGAGTACCGTTGCCACGGCGGAGCAGGTCTCGCGGGCAGCGGGCTGTCCGCCCTCCTTATCGCCACCAGCGAGGCTCCCGGCGACATCGACTCGTCGGACGTCGCGGCCGACCTCCTGGAGTACCGCGTTTTCGTGAATGCAGGGAAGACACCACCGGCAGTGGGCGGGCGCGTCCGGAGACCCGCAAAATCTGGATGCGGGTCTCGGTTCGCATCAAGGCTCAGACCAGCTTTGCGCGGATTCCGCGACCGCCGGAGGGCCGACAGTCACCGCCGGGTCGATCCGGTTGGCCAGTTGCCCTTTCCGCGCGGAGCAGGTGCGCGACCCGCAGCGGGGAGATGCCCGTGGCCCAAGGAAGAAAGCGGGTCTGCTTGCGGAGTCTTCACCCTTCGCCAGGCTGGTCTGGGTGGTACGCATCGAGCTCGAACTCTCGTGTCTGTCCCCCGAGCTCGAGGAAGCGCTGCATGCGCATGATCGCCTCCTCTGCGGTAGTCCTCTGCGCAAATCGGTGCGCCTCATCGAGCAGGCCGGGGAGCATGTCCGGCTCGGCGGCGGTGACAGCGGCCTTCGCGTGTGCAATCGCGTCCCGGGGAAACGATGCGATGCGGCGGGCAAGCGCGTGCACGAACGTGCGCAGCTCGTTCTCCTCGAGCGCGCGGTTGAGGTAACCCCATCGCTCCGCGAGCTGAGCAAGCACCGCCCGACCGCGTGCGGCGAAGCGCATGTCCATCACGAGCGCGAGCTCGCTGCCGCCGCCGCGCGCGCGTCCCTCAATCACCGCGATCGTTGCCTTCGGCATCGTTCTAAATCTGTCCGCCATTGCCTGGAAGAGGGGGAGCTCGGTCGGTGGTGACTGCGGCTCGCGGGGCAGTCGGAGGATTAGGTTCACGTCGGCATGCGCGATGAAGAACTCGGGGTTCGCGCTGTCGATCACGACGACCCGTACGTCGGGATCTGCCTCGACTTCGCGGCCAAACCGGTCCAGCTCGACGATCAGCGTCCGATCGAGGAGATTGATCGGCGGGTGGTCAATCGTCGCAAAGGCGATACCCCCCTCGATCTGAATACGAAGAGCTCTATAACCCTCGACCTTGCTCATCTGACGCGCCTCCCTTCCGAGCACTGCTCGATCACGGTCGGAAGCTCCGAAACGCGTTGCGCAGCTCGTTGACGAAAATCTCGGGCTGCTCCATGGCGGCGAAGTGGCCGCCATGGTCGACCTCGTTCCAGTACGCGATGTCGGACCAAAGCTGCTCCGCCCACGCCCTCGGGGCTTTGTACATCTCCCGCGGGAAGATGCTGGCCGCGATCGGAAAGTCGATCTTTCCGACGTTGAACGGGCCCGGACCAGCAGGCGCGCACTCGAGGTAGAGCCTCATGGACGATGCGATGGTCTCGGTGAACGTACGTCGAGATGTTGTCCAGCATTCTGTCGTTGGTGATCGCGTCCTGTGGCTTGCCGTGGTTGTCAGTCCAGGCGTGGAACTTCTCGGAGATCCACGCGGCCAGGCCGACGGGCGAGTCCGCGAGCGCGTAGCCCAGGGTCTGCGGTCGCGTGGCCTGCTCGCGCCAGTAGCCGTTGTCGACCGAGCGGAACTGAATCGCCTGATCCCATGCCCGCTGCTCCTCAGAACTCATCGCATCCGGCTTCTCGGCGGGCACTACCAGCGGCCAGTTGGTGTGAACCGCGCGCAGTCCCTCCGGCTTGATCTTCGCGAGGACGTGAACGATCACCGATCCCCAGTCGCCACCTTGGGCAACCCACCGCTCGCCGTACCCGAGCCTGCGCATCAGCTGTCCCCAGGCGCGAGCGATACGCACGTGATTCCAGCCCCGCTCGCCGGGCCGGTCTGAGAACCCGAACCCTGGCAGCGACGGGATGACCAGGTGAAATGCGTCCTGCGCGTTTCCACGGTGTCGTGCCGGGTCGACGAGCGGCCGGACGGTGTCTAGGAACTCGACGACCGATCCTGGCCAGCCGTGCGTCACGAGCAGCGGGAGGGCGTCGGCGTTGCTGGAGCGGACGTGGATGAAGTGGATACTGAGCCCGTCCAGCTCCGTCCTGTAGTTGGGAAGCGAGTTGATCTCAGCCTCCACCCGGCGCCAGTCGTAACCATCCAGCCAGTATCCGGTGAGATCCTGCAGCTCGGACAGCGGAACTCCCTGGGTCCAGTCCGAGACCGGCTCCTTCTCGGGCCAACGCACAGATCGCAGCCGGCTGTGCAGATCGTTCACCGCCTGTTCGGGCACGTGCACCTCGAACGGAGTCAGCTCGCTGCTTGCAGCCGGCAGTGGGAGCAGCAAAGAGCCACCCACGCCGTCACGGCTCACACGGGGATCGTCCGGATCGCTCACGCGGCCGCGAGCCGCGGGTAGAGCGCCGTCAGGTCCCCAGAGAGCCGTGACTTGACCGAGCGCGTCGTGTCGTCCGCGAGGATCTCATAGTCGCCGGCGATGATCGCGTCCGCGGTCACACGGGCGATGTCACGCGGGTCGGCCTTGGGAACGTCAAAGCGGGCGCCCATCTCCGTGTCCGTGTACCCGACGTGCAGCGCGGTGACGATCGTGCCCTGCTCACGGAGCGCAAGGCGCAGCGAGTTCGTCGCCGACCACGCCGCGGACTTGGAAATCTCATAGCCCCCGCTGATCGCGAGCCACGACAGCACCGAGAGCACATTCACCATCGAGCTCGCGGGATGCTCGGCGAGCGCTGGTGCGAACGCTCGCGCGACGCGGATGATCCCAAACAGGTTGGTCTCGAGCTCAGCGTGAATCTCCGAGAGCGGCGCTCCTAGAACGGACGTGGCCAGCAAGATGCCGGCGTTGTTGACGACGATCGAGACTTCAGGAGCCGCCTGCGCTGCCGCGGCGACGGATGCGTCGTTGGTGACGTCGAGGACCAGGGGAACGATCCGCGGGTCGCGTTTCGGTTGCGATGAGCGCGAGGTCGCATAGACCTTGGCTGCTCCGCGCTCGAGCAGCTCGTCCACGAGCGCGCCGCCGAAGCCGCGGTGGCCGCCGGTGACCAGCGCTACTGCGCCCTCGATCGGCGTCCCGCTGGACAGGTCGGTGCTCGGCATGCGTGGTCCTCTCTTGTCGGTGTGAGCTGTCCCCGGCGCCCGACGCCGATCAAGGCACCGTCGGCCGTGATCAACAGCGAAGCTCGAATCGCCTACGCGGCGGGGAACGCTGCGCCGGCCGAGAACTCCAGCGTGGTGGCGTTCCCGTAGTCGGGGTATTTGGCCTTCATCGTCTCGATGACCTCCCCGGCGTTGCTGCTCGCTGCGACTGCGTCGCGGAAGTCGCGGATATAGCCGCGGCTGCCGTTCAGGATCGTTTCGAGGTCCTGATCGCTGGCGTCCGGTTGCTTGTGCCCGGCGATGATCGTCCTGGCTCCGAGGCTCTCGACGAGGTCGATGCTGTCGATCCATTTCTGCCACTCCGCCGGGCCGGTGAGCGCGAGCATCATGTGGATCCCGTTGTAAACAACGTCGCCGCCGATCACGGTGTCGATCGATGGGATGTGGATGACCGTGCTCGGTGAGATGTCGCCCTGGGGGACCTCGATCACCCGCAGCTCCTGACCCTCGAGGTCGATCACGTCGCCTTCCAGCGGCTCCGGGATGACAGCGTTGTGGTCAACATCGTCTCCGAACCTGCGCTGCCACTGCTTCTCCTGCTCAGCTACAGACGACTTGATGTCGGCGACGATCGCGGCGGTTGAGACCGGGCGCGCGCTTGGGAATCGCTGCATCAGTTGGCCAATCCCGAGGAAGTGATCGAGGTGCCCGTGGGTGATGTAGATCGTGGTCAGCGGTTGCCGGTCTGCTCGATCATGTCGCCAAGCTCACTGATCTCGGACTTGATGTGCCCCGTGTCGGTCAGGACGGCGTCGGTCTCACCGGTCACGAGAGTCGAGGCGCACGGCGACCAGTGCTTGCCTTCGGTGCCGAACTCACGCAGAGGGGTGGTGAAGACATGCGTACGCAGCTGAACGCTGGTGAATCCGTCGGGCGTCATCGGTTTGGTGCTCCTAACTCGTTGTCAGACAGCTTGAGCGTGCGTGTTCCACGGAGCACCGGCCAAACTGGGCCCGGGCTCGGACGAAGTGAGCGAATTGGCGGCGGCAGTCTGCGCGCGGCAGCCGGATCGGTCATCACGAGCCTCCCTCTCGGGCAAGCTCCGCGCCGATCCGCTCGCGGATTTCGCGGCGCACGCTGTCAAGTGGCGCAAGGTCGCGGTAAGTCCGGCAGAGGATCAGAGCGCCCTCAAACGCGGCAAGAACCACCATCCCGAGATCGTCGGCCCGGGACGCGTCGATCCCGGCTGCTTCCATCTCGCTTGCGAGCAATCGCCGCCAGCGCTCAAACGCCTCACGCGCCGCATCGCGTAGATCGGGACCCTCCCGCGGTGACTCGACCGCGACCGCGACCACAGGGCAGCCGGCCCGGAAGTCGCTCTCGACGAGGCACTCGCGATACCAGTCGTACAGCGCGTCGATCGCTGCCAGCGGACCATCACCGCCGACGCGCCCTAGCCGCCGGGCGACGTACTCGCTGGCGAAGTCGGTCGCGTCCCGAAGCAGCTGCTCGCGGCCACCCGGGAAGTGATGGTAGACCGACCCCCTCGGCGCACCGCTGTGCTCAAGGACGTCATCGATGCTCGTCGCGCGAGCCCCACGCTCCCTGATCAGAACCGAAGCGCTGACGATCATCCGCTGCCGCGTCCCAGGTTCAAGCTCCCTCATGATTATGCTTTATACCATAGAGCTGATTTCTGTGCTCTACTTCAGGCCGCATGACCCACCGCAACCAGTGACACCCGGGAGGCGCGCCACATGAAGGCAGCTGTGATCTACGAGAACGGCAGTCCAGATGTTCTGCGCTACGAGGACGCGCCTGATCCCGCGTGTCCGGCCGGCTGCGTGTTGATCGACGTCGAGGCGATCAGCATCGAGGGCGGGGACTTGCTGCACCGCGCCGGGTCGCCGCCGGGGTCGGTCCCGCACGTCGTCGGCTATCTCGCCGCGGGCACCGTCGTCGAGGTCGGAGCAGGGGTCGCGGACCGCGCTGTCGGCGACCGGGTGGTGACCCTCAACGCGGCCGGGTCGCACGCGTCCAAGCGCGCGGTTCCCGCGATGTCCACATGGCCGATCCCCGCCGGGCTGGACGCTGCCGCCGCGGCGTGTGTCCCCGTCGCGTTCGGGACGGCGCAGGAGTGCCTGTTCACCGCAGGCCATCTCGAGGCAAGGCAGACCGCTCTGATTCACGCCGGGGCGGGAGGCGTCGGCATGGCCGCGATCCAGCTCGCCAAGCAGGCTGGCGCAACCGTGCTCTCGACCGCCTCCACCGACGAGAAGCTCGAACGTCTGAAGGACTTCGGTCTCGGCCACGGGATCAACTACGCCACCGAGAACTTCGTCGAGCGCACGCGCGAGCTGACCGACGGGCGCGGCGCCGACGTGATCCTCGATTCGATTGGCGGGCAGAACCTGGTCGACAGCATCGGCGCCCTCGCCTACCGTGGCACGCTCGTCAGCGTAGGGATCGCAGGCCGGGCGGGCTCGGCCGTCGAGGCGAGAGCTTTGTGGGAGAAGAACAACTCGCTGCGCGGCGTCTTCCTCGGCGGCGCGCTGCTGAACGAATACCCCCGAGTCCACAAGATGATCGGCGAGCTGATCGAGCGGGTCGCGAGCGGCCAGCTGCGCGTCGAGATCGACCAGACGTTCCCGCTCGCCGAGGCGGCCGCCGCGCACGCATACATCGAGAGCCGCCAAGCGTTCGGCCGCGTCGTGATGACACCTGAGGCTCACCCTCTCCGACCTGGGCTCGCGCGCAGGCCTACCGAGGTCGCCCAGCCCGACGGTCCGCGCAGACGCTGCTTCTGGTCGACGACCTCGCGACGACTTCAGGGGCGGAGGTGAGCGCCGTCGTTGTACGGATGAGCAATCGCGGTGGGGGGTCGACCCAGCGGGCAGTTCGTCGGAGCCGCAGCCGTCGCGGATCGCTATGCGTAACGAGGCAGTGTGCCGCCCGCGTGGGCGGGCGGCACAGTTACAACGGAATCCAGCAGTTGGTCTGCGGACGCTAGTGCAGGAGTTCGAGTGAGTTCGCGGCGGTGCCGGTGCCGGCATCGTCGACGAAGTACACGCCCCGCCCGCCTGGTGCCACGGCGACCCCGAAGAGGTCGCCAGCACCGTCCGGGACGAGTGTCCTGTGCGCAACTTGGCTGCCGGTCGGAGTCGTCTCGACGATGTTCCCGTCGCCGCCGTTGACGGTCAGCACGTCGCCGTTTGGCGCGATCGCCAGGCCCAGCGGTGAGGCGAGCCTTCCGCCGCGCGACAAGGTGGCGCCACCGTTAGTGACCGCGCGGGTCCGGGTGAGCGCATGGGGGATCGACGCGATCCGGTTGCGTGCCGTGTCGGCCACGTAGAGAACGCCGTTCGGAGCGAGCCCGAGGCCGGTCGGCCCGACGATCAGGGCATTGGGGTCGGTGTGCTCGCGCAGTCCTGTGGCGATCACACGCTCGGACGTCAGCTCCGGTGGGTGACCAGGTGAAATCTCTAGCGACAGCCTTACGACGGTGCCGCGGTCTACGTCAGCGCCGCCTGCGGCGACCGTGCCATTGAGCACATTGCTCACGAACAACACGATGTGACTTCCGCCGTCGAGCGCGGTCATGTCCCACGGGCCGTTGATCGCGCCGCCGCTGAATGTCTCGACCGCCTGCCCTTGAGCGTTGAGAACCGTGAGCGCGCCGGCTCGCGCCGCGCTCGCCTGGCCGCCGGGGGCCGGCAGGCTGCCGACGATCACGTAGCCGCTGCGCAGCGCGACGAGCGCCGTCGTCAGGCCGACCGCTGGCGTGGACGTCGGAGGGGACAGGACCGCAAACGGTTTGACCCGCCCGCTGGGTGAGACCTCGACGATGCTCGAGCCGGTGCCCTGGGCATTGGTGGCGTCGTTGAAATTGCTAACGACTACGTCGCCGCGAACGAGCTTGCCGACGGTCCGCGGAACGACCGCGGTGCCGTACGGGTTCTGGTCGCCGGCCGCGGGGCCGCTCGCCGGAACCGTGGAGGCGACCCCTGCTGACGGCACCGAACCCGCCGAGGAAAGGACGCCCGGTGGACGCCGTCGCGGTCGCCGCGATGACGAGCGCGAGTGCGCTAGCGACGATCGCGGCGAGCGCGGCTCGGCTCAGACAGCGGCGAGTACCGCGGGCGGACCTCCCCTCCTGTTCCGCACCAGCGAGGAGTATCCGCACATGGGGCTTTCGGTCGCTCATCGTGAACGCCTCCAGATTCCGAGCCGGGTGGCGCTCAGCGCCAGCAACGAGCTCTCGACGAACAGGGCCTCCATCCCCAGGGTGCACAACCAGTTGCCGATGTCAGGCGCGTCCCCGGGCAACCCGATGGCTCGACTCCACAGGTAGCCGACGAACGGGCCGGCGGCCAAGCCGGCCGCCGCGAACCAGACAAGCGGAGAGGCCGAGTGGAGCAACAGCAGGGCTACCGGTACCGCGGCCGCGATGAGCGCCATATAAGCCCAAAAGATCCAACGGGTGCTTTGGTACGTACCGACGGCGTCGAGGATGTGGATTACACCGATCCCGAGTACTGCCGACGCGCCGAGTAGACGCGCCATGGTTTCGCTTATCGGGGCGACCGGCGCGGATCCCTGCATCGCCGGTGGGGCCAGGGTCAGAACCCGAGCGCCGTTCGTCTGTGAACTTGCTTCCATTTTTGATCTCCTACGAGGCGTAGTTGACTGTGTTGCCTCTAGAGACACGCTTGACTCACGAATCCTTCCTCGCTCACCCAATCTTCTTGCGACCGCAGCGCCCGCGCGTAGAACTGGCATCCGGGCAGCCGCCACCACCGGGACGGGGCTCAGAGGCGCCAGACGGCGTCAGTCGATCACTGCAGAACGCGGCGCGCGGCTGGATCCGAGCGTGGCCGAACCGCTGGCTACCCGTCCAGCCAGAACGGCGACCGCGACCAAAAGTAGAAGGACAGACGCGGCCGCGAGACACAGGAGGGCAGGAAAGCGCCAGCTGGGCAGCTCCCCAAGCAGGTAGTCGACGCGGGAGCGTGCGCCGCTTTGGCGTCGAGGTCGCCCTTGGCCAGGACGCGGAATGTCGCCGAAGTTGTGCCGAGCGTCGAGCCCGAGAGGCAGGAATGCGATGGTCCCGTGGTCCGCCACCTCAACCGCCGCTCCTGGCTGGAGCGATCTGGCCTCACGGGGAGACCAGGGCGGACAGATCTGGACTGAGTGGGCGACGCTGGCCTACAACACCGACACGCGCGCCGTCCGGGCCGCGCGAACACTCCTCATCGCTCACTCCGCCAGAGCACGCCCATCACCTACGAACGGCCGCGCAACACCGTTGCGCGGCCGTTCCGTCTCCGCACGAGATTTCCACGGCAAGCAGTTAGCGACCGAGTGTCACCGTCGCTCCGATGCCGCACCGGGGTGCGCAGTTGATCTCGTCTCGTGCGCCGAGCGACGCCCTAGGCGGCAATCTGCCCCAGAAAACCGGCGGCCTGCTCGGCTGACACGAGCCAGTCGAAGTAGTCGGCTGGATTTGCGAACCCGTTGACGAACCGATCTCTGATCGCTGGGGCCTCATTTGCTGCCACCAGCGCCCGGAGGACATGATCGGGCATACCACGGAGCAGCGTGTTGTTCCACTCGCACACGAACCGCATGGTCGAGTTCCAGAAGGCGTCCCAGGTCTGCTCCATGAACGCACGGTCGTACGGGGCGTCGCCGTGTGCGCGGATCGCAGACAGATAAGCGTCGGCGGCCTTAGCCGCGCTGTTGGCGCCCGGAGCCGTCAGAGGATCGTTGACGACTACGGTGTCGCCGATTCCGAGCACACACCGGCCGGAGGGCAGTTGGCCTACCGCCTCGCGGACAATCGGGGTCACTCCTCCGAATAGGAACGCGGTGGCGTCCATCGGTTCGGCGTGGCGGCAGCGCTCGTACATCCGTGGCACGAACTCCTTCTGCAGCCGCTTGGATACGGCGAGGTGCTTCTCCACCGAGTCGGCCTCCCCAAAACAGTCCCAGGGCCCTCCAGGCACCAGTTGAAACACGACGAGGTGGCCTGGCCCGCTGGGGGTGAGTGTCGGCACGACGATGTGCTCGCCGACCCCCGGGACCATATTGAAGCAAACCGCGTCCCATTCGGGACGGGGCGCCACTCCGGTGACCGCGACAATTGCCACCAACTTCTGCGGCTTTTCAAACGGGGACAGTTCTGGAATCCGTCGGAAGAGCTTTGACGTCTCGCCCCTGCCAGCAGCGATAATCACGAGGTCGTTCGTGTCCCGGTAGCGCTCGAGATCGGCGATCCCCGCCTGTGCAATCTCGAGGCGCCCGCCGCGCTGTTCAAACAGTTCCATCCAGGCCGGCATCTTGACTCGCTGGTCAACCGACATGGCCGCCTGGTCCAGACGGGCCGCCCAGTCGACGAGCGGGCTCCCGCCTGCCGGATTCGCTACGGAGATCGCCATGCCCTCGGCCTGGGGACATTCCTGCTCCCACAGATCGATGCCAAGCGCGCGCTCCGTCGCGAGCGCCATGCCGAACATGCATTGTCCGGACGTCAGACGTCCGTTTCGGATGTCTTCCGGCGTGCGGTTAGAGATCACGGTCACATCGTGGCCGTCATCAAGCAACCCGATCCCAAGTTGCAGGCCCGACTGGCCGGCGCCGACGATCAGAAAGCTAGCCAATGTCCCGCCCCCCTTTGCAGTTGGCGTAATCGTTCGTCCGAAACCGGATCGATGCGGCAGTTAACGTAGGCATTATTGATCCCCTATCAATGACGTGTGTATGTCTTGCCCCGACACATAATCTAGGTCGGTCGGCGCTCGTCCGCCAGGGGCCCTTGGTGGAACACCTCACACCTCGCGTTCTCCGCCTGTGAAAGCTTTCACCCAACCGCCGCACGCAACGCACAGCAAAATCTGATCAGCTCTAGCCTGGTAGATCTTCGGGCCGCTTCTTGGCGAGGCTGGCTTCGAGGAGTCCGGTTGACTGCCGAACTTCGATCAGATAACCGTCGCGGGCGCACATCCAGCAGCGAATCTCAGCACCGCGATCGATCACGGGCGTCGCGAACTCGGCCCTTTGCGCTCCACCCATCACGGCACGCGCAAAACATCCGCTACGCGCAGATTCAGGATAGGTGGAGACATTGTCAAACGTATAGTCGACGAGCGAGGTGTCCGGCTTGTCTGCGGTGGGCACCCCGCCTGGGTTTATGATCACCCGGAAGTTAGACAGCTTGACCATCGATGGGTTCTCCTCCAAGACCACCTGGCCGCCGAGAACCTCGGAGTAGAACGCAGGATCGCGCCACGATCCGCACGGTGATGAAGGCGTCACGCGGAATCGTCGCTCGGGCCGGCAGGCTCTCGAAGTCAATGCATGGAGTGCGCTCGGTCATCGCTTAGCGCTCCTCGCTCGAGCGCTCTATGGCTGCGATCGCAGCCCCCGTCGCCACTAACGCCACGGCGATAGACGCATGCGATTTCTTCGGCCATCCGTCGCGGACGATCGCTTCCACGCTTGAGACGCCATGGACGGTGCGATTACTTCGGCGACATCTGAATCACGCCGATCGCGGCGGGCCGCCGCCGGCGCTTGATGGCTTTCACCGCGCCGGAGCGTCGGACACATCGCCGAGCCTGCTTGCGCTATGCCTATAGGTCCCGGTGTTGAAATGTGCTTTGCCCGCGCTGGCGACGGTCGGCGTTAGGGTCGAAGACCGGACCGGGGTCTGACCCGTCATAGGTCTGGACCCGTTGGTGTCCTTTGGATGAAGTGTCGGCCTCGGTCCGTGTCTTCGAGGAGCCGGTCTGACCTGATAGGAGCGTCGATCTCGTTGAGTGCCGATCCCAACCGGGACGTTGTCGACCGGGTCCGCAATCAACCGTAGTGGAGGTTCAGCATCATGTCTAGGAGGAGAGGGCCGGGTCCGTCGAGCGTGTTGCTGACGCCTGATCACGCGGGTAACGTGGTCGGGGTCGACCCGCATAAGCGGAGCTTGTCGGCGACCGTCGTGGATCCCCGCGGTGGGCTGCTCGCCGGCGAGCACTTCCGTGTGTCGGGCGATGGGCACCGTGCGCTTGAGGCGTGGGCGCGGCAGTTCGGGCCGATCGCGCGGTGGGGGGTCGAGGGCGCCTCGAGCTGGGGTCGTCACACGGCGGTGTTCCTCGTCCGTCGCGGATATGACGTGCGGGACGTGTGCGCGAATCGCACGCCGCGGTCTGACCGTGCCCGCCAGCGCGGCAAGTCCGACGCGCTGGACTCGGAGCGGATCGCGCGGGAGACGCTCGCGCACGCGCTGCTGCCTAGGGCGTTCAAGCGCGCCGGGCAAGGCAGCGGCCCGGACGAGGGCCACGAGCTGCTGGCGCTGTGGCATAACCAGCGGCGGTCGATCCTCGCAAGCCGCCAGCACCTGGTAAACGAGGCCGAGAACCTGCTGTGCGAGCTCCCGTTGGAGCTGCGCGAGCAGCTGCCTGACAGCAAGGCGGTCAGGCCCAGACTCGCGGCGCTCGCAGGGCGCAACCGCCGCCGGCGGTATGACCGCCCGACCGCGCTGCGGCTCAGGCTGCTGGACGAGTACCGAGCCCGGATCGTCAAGCTCGACGCGGACGAGAAGGCCGTCTGCCGCGAGCTGAGCGGGCTCGTGCGAGCGAGCGGCTCAACTCTGGATCAGCTCTGCGGCCTCTCGACCCGGTCGGTCGCCGAGCTGCTGATCGAGGTCGGCGACCCCCGCCGGTTCACCGAGGGCGGATTCGCGCGCTTCAACGCATCAGCGCCGCTGGCGGCCTCGACCGCGGAGGGACCCGGCGAGCCGGTCCGCCACCGCTATAACCCCGGCGGCAACCGGCGGATCAACCGGATCCTGCACGTGATGGCGATCACCCAGCTTCGCTGCGAGCCGCGCGCCCAGGCGATCTACGCCAACGCGCGCGCTAATGGCCACACCAAGAAGGAGGCCCGCCGGATCCTCAAGCGCCACCTCTCCGACGTGATCTACCGCCGGATGATCCGCGACCTCGCCGCGCACGCTCAGCCCCTCCTCGCTGCATGACCGTGCGCGGCCGCCGCGCAGTCAAAGAGTTGGTCCGACAGGACCGAGCGCAGCGAAGCCGCGCAGCGGCACCTCTTGACAGCGATCGGTGGCCCCGCGCCACCATCTCGCAAGGAGGGGCTTGACATAGAAGCTTCATCCTGGTTGTTGCCTCGACCGCCGCCGGGAGAGGGCTTCGCAATGCTTGCCCCCCTGTTGTGGAGGGCCTTTCGTGGACCAGCCCCTCTCGGCGGTGGTGAGGTGCCGCAAGCGGCAACAGGACGTAGCCCCGTGTTGAGGGCCTGTCTATAGGCATCCGCAACGGTACCTCTCGGTCGGGGCGCTGTGAAGACCCCTTGACCAAGACGGAGTTGAAGTGATGAGCAGTACCTATGCGGGTGTCGATTGGGCGTCCGAGAAGCACGACGTGGTGATCGCTGATGAGACGGGCGAGAGGCTGCTGGCCGCGACGTTCGCGCACGACGAGGCCGGGGTGCGCGGCTTGTGCCGCACGCTCGTGCGTCACGAGGTGACGCTGGTCGCGATCGAGCGGCCCGACGGGCTGTTGGTCGAGCGGCTGCTGGACGCGGGGCTGCGGATCCTTCCGTTGCATCCCAACCAGGTCGCGGCGACGCGCGATCGGTTCAGGGCCTCGGGCGGGAAGTCCGATCGGTTCGACGCGTTCGTGCTGTGCGAGCTGGCGCGGACCGACCGGCACCGCTTCCGGGTGCTCGAGCCCGATTCGGATCAGACCAAGGCGCTCAGAGCGCTGACCCGGGCACGAGAGGATTTGGTGGGCACCAGGACCGCGCTGGTCAACCAGCTGCGCGCTGAGCTTGCGGGTTTCTGGCCCGGGCCGCTGGGGCTGTTCACCAGCCTGCACAGTCAGATCTCGCTCGCGTTCCTCGAGCGCTACCCCACCCCCGCGGACGCGCGCGGTCTGGGCGAGCAGCGCCTGCAGGCGTTCCTGGCGCGCCAGCGATACTCCGGTGCCCAGAAGCCCGCGCGGCTTTTGGCAAAGCTCCGCCGCGCTCCCGAGGCCCGGGTCGGCGAGCTCGAACTCGGCGTCCGCCGAGCGCTGGTCCTGAGCCTGGTCGCGACGATCAAGACGCTCAACGAGCAGATCCGCCAGCTCGAGCGGCAGATCGCGACCGCCATCCGCGAGCACCCCGACGGTCCGATCTTCCTGTCGTTGTTCAAGAAGCCAAACAGCGTGATCACGGCCGCGGAGCTATCGGCGGAGATCGGCGACTGCCGCGGGCGCTACCCCACCCGCGACACCCTCGCCGCCGACGCCGGCCACGCCGCCGTCGCGGTCGAGTCCGGCAAACGCAAAGCAGCCTGCTTCCGCTGGGCCTGCAACAAGCGCCTGCGCCAGGCGTTCGTCACGCTCGCGGACACCAGCCGCCACCACAACCCGTGGGCGCAGGACCTGTACGCCGCCGCCAGCGCCCGCGGGCACGACCACCCCCGCGCGATCCGCACCCTCGGCCGCGGCTGGTGCCGGATCGTGTGGCGCTGCTGGCAAGACCGCGTCCCGTACGACCCGGCCCGCCACCGCGCGCTGCAACGCCATGTCACCGTCACCATCCCCACCTCGTCGGGCCCCCGGCCCGACACAGCCGCCACCCAGCGGATGGCCGGCGCCGCCGTCACCCAACGGGCGGCCCGCAGGCCCGAGCGCAACGCGCTTGACGGCAAGCCGACATCCGCCATCGCACCCGGGGGTTGACACAGGACGTCCACGAAGGCAGTCGCCCGCAGCCCGCCGTCCCGGACGAGTGCAAGCTTAGATATGTGTCGAGGGTTGGATCGCGTGGAGCAGGTTGCGCTCGGTGGGACCGTTGAACTCCCGGGCAGTCAAGAACGACGCCAATCCTGACTAAGCTCGGTCATCGGTTCCAGTGGCGCGGACGCGCGAGGTGGTTCAGCAGGGTCTCGGTCGCCCGTCCATTCTCGATGGGTTAGGCTCGGGTCACGGTTAAGCGGGTATGCATCCCCATCATCAGATGGCCCGGCAGCGAGCAGTAGATCTCATACCGGCCCGCCTTGAGGTGCCACGTAGCCTGGTGGACCTGACCCGATGGCGTCATCCTGACCGCACCGAGAATGGGACCGATCATGTCGCCGTGTGCGTTCAGCCTCCGGATCCGCAGATCATGTGAATCCTGGCCGCGGTTCCACAACTCGACGATCACTGTACCGGCGGGCATCGAGGTCCGCGACGGCCACAGCGACCACTCCTGCGCGTAGACGAGAAGGTGGGCGGCAGCCGGGGCACGCGCTGCCCGCGCGTTGCCGCCCCCCAGGAGTCCGGTTGCAGAGAGGCACAGGGAAAGGATGATCAGACGTCTCATGCCAACACCTGGTAGCGCGGAAAGCCCCCGGCACCGGGGATGACGTCGGCAGCGTCCTGACCGAACCACTGCTCCAGCAGCGAGCAGTAAACGCCGCGGAAATCGACGTTCTCGCGCTGGTTGCCGTTTGCGTCGAGCTCGCTTAGCGGCGCGAACTCACCGATCATCCCGCTGTTCACGCGGCTGCCAATGAGCAGCGACACACCCGCTGCGCCGTGATCAGTGCCGTCCGAGCCGTTCTCCTGAGCGCGGCGGCCAAACTCGGACCAGACATGCACCAGCACGCGGCCGTCGACCCCACGCGCCTCGAGGTCGGCTTGGAACGCCGCCAGCGAGTCCGCGACCAGCTTGACCCCTGAGTCGAACGTAGCCTCCTGGCCCGAGTGGGTGTCGAACTGGGTGTCGGTGGTGAGCGCGACGCAGCGCAGCGGCACACCGGCCGCGATCATCGCCGCAAGACCCGCGAGGCGCGCCGGCAGGTCACCCGTCGAGGCGGTCGGGTAAGTGACGGAGCTGCCGTAAGCCGCGCCGGGGTTGGCGCTTGTGCCGGAGCTGCCGGCGCCGCCATTAGAAGCGCGGAACGGTTGCAGCGTCCTGCGGACGATGCCCACCTCGGACGCCGCGCCCGCGACCTGGGCGATCGCCCGGTCGCGCGAGTCGCGCTGCGCGTCGCCAAGCGAGGACGCGGAGTCGAGTGCCCACTCGACCGCGTCGCCCCACACTCCGTTGAGATACACGGCGAAGTTGCTGGGCTGATCGATCGCCGCGGTTGGGTTCTTGGTGGTAGCGAGCGTCGGGTTGATCTGGCCGTCCATCGACAACCCCTGGAACGGGTTGGTGGCATCCCCGGACACGTCCAGGTAGCGGCCCATCCAGCCGGTGAGTAGCGAAGCGTCGGTGGCGCCCACCTCCCAGTAGTGCCGCGATGTGAAATGCGACATGTCCGGGTCGGTGTAACCGATGCTGGGGAGCACAGTCACTCTGCCGGCGTTGTGAAGGGTTGCGAACGAACTCGCGGACGGGTGCCAGGCGAGGCTCGGGTCCTCACGCACCGGTATCCCCGCGCCCGGCGCCACCGCGAGCGTCGGGCGCAATTGCTCATACAACGAGTCGCCGACCGGAGCCAGCAGCGAGAGGCCGTCGATGCCGCCTTGCATGAACAGCGACACGAGGATCGGGCTGCCGACGGGCTGGAGCGCGGCCGCCCGGGCGATCCCATCGCCGAGCATCCGATCGGTCAGACCGAGCCGCCCGGCGCCGTACACGGTCATCAGGCCTCCCGCGGCACCGGCGAGGAACCGCCGGCGATCTATTCCCGCACCGGCGGGAATCGGCATTCGTCGGTCCCACTCCCGGGCTACCGGAGGCTGGCCGGCGAGCACACGGCGGATCGCCTGCGCGCGCGAGAATCCGTCGCAATGGCCCTCGGACGCGGGCGGCACGCGAGTCTCGTGACCTGGCGTCATGCCGTCATCCAATCTGGCGTCATCGGGACCAGGCTTCGTAGCGCGTTCTGGCGTAGCTGGCGGAACGCGACCTGCTGCCATTCCTGGGTCTGGCCGCTTGCGATCCGCCGTCCCAGCGCGATCATGTTGTGCCGTCCCGTGTCTGACAGCGGGCGCCCGCCCCAGAAGTCGATCGCGTGCTGGTAGGCCTGCTCGGCGTTCTCGGTTATCCCGAAGGGATACGTCTTGCCGCTCAGAGCGTGATTCTGCAGCGCGACGTCGACGGCCTCCAAACGTCCGGCCCAGCGCGACGTGTCAAGCCATTGGGCGTAATTCCACCCCGACACGTTCGGCGGCTGGAACAGCACCTGTCCGGTCAGCCCCGCGATCCAGGCCCAGCTCGTGGTCGTGATCGCCTGACGGCTGCCGCGCAGCAACCCGGCGGTCCACACCACAGGCGGCGTCACCAGCCGTGGCCCCGCGTAGAACAGCGGGTGACGGAGAATCGCCTCGACCAGCGGCCGGATCTCGTAACCGCTGCGTACGTACGCCCGCTGGAGCGCGTGCGCGGTCGCGCGGGGAATCTCGGCGCCGACGAAATATCCCCACAGCTTGCCCACCAGGAACGAGGGGTGTTCCGGATGGGTGACCGCCAGGCGGCAACTGTCGCGCCAGCCGAATCGTCCGCGATGGCCGAAGATCCGCTTGATCCCGTAGTCGTGGAGGCTGGGGTCAAACCGGAAGTTGACCGGGCCGTCCTCTTGGTTCCAGTCGTTGGTCCAACCAGTCAGCGCTCGAGAGTTCTGATGAACGTCGTGCTCGTCGTAACCGCGGTCGGCACCGAGCGTGAACAGCTCCAGCATCTCCCGACCGTAATTCTCGTTCGGGCTGTCCTTGTAGTTCGTATTGCCGTTGAGCCACAGCAGCATCGCCGGGTCGACGGTCACGTCGAGCAGCAGCTTGTGGAAGTTACCCAGCGCCTGTCGGCGCATCATCCAATTCTGCTTGATCATCAACCGCGCGTTCGAGGCCTCCTCCGACGTTGCGAACCAGCTGTGCCAGACCAGCGTCATACGCTCGACGAGCTGCTGGTCGGAGCGCACCATCCGGTCCAGCCACCAACAGTGGTCGTCGCCCCAGGTGTTGATCGGATCAAGCGGCTCACCATGATCATCGTGCGGAGCGGCACCGATCAACCGGGAGGCTCCCACCGGTCGCGTGAGTGAGGCAACGGCACCGTCAATCCCGAGCCTCGCCAATCGATCGGCGTCGCCCGGGCGCGGCCCGAAGCCCGCCCGCCACAAGAGTCGGGTGGCTTGCTCCTCGGTGAACTTGCCGTCATAGACGGCAACCGGCGACGGATCGAGTGCAGGCAAGATCAGGTTTGATCAATTATTGACACGCAGTCCATGGCGTCACTGCGCACCTGTCGGGATGAGACCAGGGCAGCTTACGGATTCCTATCCCGGATGGACGCATTGCAACGCGTCCACCGGCGGAGCCGAACCTCGCCCGTAGCTTCAATGACCAAGCGCACTCCGTCCCAGGGGTCCACCGGAAGCCTCACGGGACCGCAACCGACCACATCGCAAACTACTGCCCTCCGCCAACGAGACGCGGAAGCAACACCGTGGCCCAGTCTCCCGTTCGCCAACAAGTCGCCGGCGGACGAGTCCTTCGCCACGCGCTCAGCCGTCTCGCCGCGCGCGGGGGGACCGCTGCATTGCCCGGACGATGCGCAAGTCGAACCGCGCGAGGCCGAGCTCGGACGCCGCGTTATTGCTTCTGTAGCGCATCGGAATACTGGTTCGCCACGAACCCCATGATCAGCCCGCCAATCGCGGGTTCGGCTGAATTGGCGACCGGCAGGCGTCGCTTCTGCCGACCCCGGACGAGCGCGTGGCCAGGTGATGGGCGCCGCGGGGTATGGGGCCGTCGCGTGGGGGATCCGTGGCCAGCCCAGTGGTCGCGGTTGACGCGACGGTCGACCGGAGGAGAGAATCGGCTGATCATTCGACCGTAGGAGGCCGCGCTATGTCGTGGAAGCTAGATGGGTCCTACTTCGAGACGTGCTCGTGCAACGTGGTCTGTCCATGTACTGCATCGCTGGCGTTCGGCGCCACGTTGGACCGTTGCCGGGTGACGCTCGTCTTCAACGTCAAGGATGGCGAGATCGAGGGCACCGACGTGAGCGGCCTGACCGTCGCGGCGGTCGCCGATACACCCAAGGTGATGACTGATGGCAACTGGCGCCTGGGCGTCTTCATCGATGCGGCGGCGTCGGATGAGCAGGCTGAGAAGCTCGGCGGCGTGTTCTCGGGTGCGCTCGGTGGCCCGATGCAGGCCCTAGGCCCGCTGGTGGGTGAGAACCTCGGTGTCGAGCGGGCAACGATCGAGGTGCGCGAGGACGGGTTGCGTCACTCGGTTCGGATCGGCGACGCGGTTGACTTCGAGATCGAAGACGTGGTGCCGTTCGGGGTCGAGACTGGTGAGCCCGCTCGTCTGACGGGCATTTTTCATCCCGCTGGGTCGGAGTTGACGATCGCGCACGCGACGCGGTCGAAGATCGACGCGTTCGGAATCCAGTACGACGGGAATTCCGGCTTCTCGACCTCCCATTTCTCGTGGGCAGCTTGACCGCTACTGCGGTCAGCGGCCGCGTTCGTGATCGTGGCGAGCTCGCCGCGGCGGTCGCGGCAGTTCGTTCGCGTCTGGGCCTCGTGATCTTGTTACTCGCGCTGGCCGGCGCGGCGTGGTGGTCGACCGTCGAGCGGATGGCCGGGATGGACGGCGGACCGGGGACCGACCTTGGAACGCTGGGCTGGTTCTTGGGTGTGTGGGTGGTGATGATGGCGGCGATGATGTTCCCGTCCTTGGCGCCGACGACCGCGTTGTACGCGCGCATGACCCGAAGGCGCGGCTGGAGTCGCCCGCTTCTGTTCACTGCCTCGTATCTGCTGGTCTGGGGCGCGGCCGGACTCGTCGCTTACGGGCTCTTTCGGTTGGGCCGGAGCGCTCTCGGCGGCGATCTCAGTTGGCGGACCGGCGGCCGGTGGTTCGCCGGCGGCGTCCTGGCGATCGCCGCGGTCTACGAACTCACGCCACTGAAAGACGTGTGTTTGGGGAAGTGCCGCAGCCCGTTGGGGTTCCTTTTGGGAGCCTGGCGCGACGGGAACCGCGGCGCGCTCGAGATGGGATCCAAGCACGCCGCCTGGTGCCTGGGCTGCTGCTGGGCGCTCATGGCCGGACTGTTCGCGCTCGGAGTCATGAGCATCACGTGGATGGCGCTCATCGCCGCGCTCATCACGTTGGAGAAGACGATCCCATGGCGACGAGCAGCTACCTGGGGCACCGCAGGCGTGCTCATCATTCTCGCGATCACGGTCGTGGCGATACCTAACGACGTCCCAGGGCTGGTAATTCCCGGCGGCCGTCAACACGCCACCCACGCGATGCAAGCGATGCCATAGATTCGCGCGCCACACAAACTGGCCGCTGACTCGTGCCGTCACCAGCGACCCGTGGACGATCGCATTCATCTTCCCGCCTGCACGCAGCTCGCGAGCGCTTCCGCGACGATCCAGCACTCCGACGGCACCGGCGCCAGCTTGCGCTCGCCACGCAAGCAATCGCCAGCTCAGCCGGTGCCGGACGATCGCAACGGTGATGGGTGCTGCGGCTGGCGATCGCGTTGCGCGCGACCACGTGTCCCGCGACGATCTGGTCCAGGACGACCGGGTGCTGGATGACTGTGATGTGCCTGATTGGCTTCGTCGGGCGCTGGGCTTGTCTGCCGAGTGGGGTCGCTCGCCCTCGTCCGGCTGGTGTTATTTCGCGGCCAGATGACCGGCGGGCCGGGGACTCGCTCGGTCAGGAACCTGAGCTGGGGACCGGCGTGATCAGCGATCGGATCCGCGCTTACGTCGCCTACGCCCCTGAGCAGCCTGCGAGGTCGCCCAGCGTTCGATCTGGGGACGGAGCCAGAGTTTGACGCGGCCCTCACCGAGGTCGATCGCCGGCCGTCGCATGTCTTCGTACTTCCGCTGGTATTGGAAGACGGTGTTCCGGTGGGTCGTTGGAGAAGTGGGCGCCGACACGATTCGATCTGCTGAGTACTTCGCTCGCTGCGCCGCTCGCGGTGGAGTGGGCGGCGGCCCGTCCCGAGGCGGATGCGGGTTTCCAAGCGTTGTTGGCCCCGTGCACGGTGCCGTGTCACAGGGTCAAAGTAGATGGCCCTGGGCTTGGATAGCTGTCGTGAGCAGTACCCCCTAACTAGCCCTCACGCGCGAAATATGCGCGCACGGGTGTTGAAGCACGTGGCAAGGCGTTGGCGGCCCGCCGGTAGCGGACCGCGAACGCCGAGCCTTGGATCACGAGGCGATGGCCGAGCCGAAGACCGTGCAGACCTTCTGCTTGCCGAGCGTGGTTGCGTTGTCGAACCCGTAGGCGACGGTCACTACCTTCCCCGCCGGCGTCTCGAACACGACGCTACCGCTCGCGTCGAAGTCGCCGCTGCTGGTCGACAAAGCGACGCTGACTCCCGGCCCGAAGGAGGTGTTGTGGATGATGTGCGCGCGACCGATCCCGTCGAATATGCGACCCAAGATGTCCGAGCCGGCCACGCTCGAGAACCCGAAGATCACAGGTTGGCCGCCTGTGCCGCACCGCGCGTTGATCGTCAGACCGTCGATGCTCACGACGTTGGCCGTCTTTGATCCAGAAGGCCCAATGAACGAGAACGTCCTCGTCACGGGCCCGGCGCTGGCCTTGACGGTCGCGGCGTGAACGCGCACCTTCACGGTCACGTGCTCGCTCTTGGCGCTCGCCGTTCCGGCGGCGGCAGCCACCGCGATGCCCGACACGGTGAGCGCAACGATCCCGCGACGCCTCATCAATCGCTTCATTTCAGCTCCTTCTCTCGTGGCCAGGCCACGAATCGTTTGGGCAGCCCCGCAGGCCCGGTCCAATGGCACGCTCCCTCACCGGGCGTTCCGTCGCCCTGCCGCCGTGCCAGGCAAGCACAACGAGGCAGCCGGGTCAAGCATCTCGCTAGATCAGATGGACTACGGCCTCGCGGGCACGATCACTGTTGTTGTCAGGTTCGCTCGTTCGCCGTGCCCACGGTGGTGCTCGAGCTCGTCTTCGGAATAGTGCTCGGACCCGGTTCGGCCCTGGTGACGAGGGCCATCGAAACGTTGCTGCCGATCGTCTCCGACGCCCGCGAACTTCGCACGAGGTTGGGCACCTATCTACTAGCCGCCGGCTCGGTGGGCGAGATTGGACCGGTGCTGCTGCTAGCCGCGGTCCGTGGGAAGAGGTGCTGGAGCGGTCACATTCCTGCGCAGGTCGATACGCGGAGCTAAACCCCTCCGCGTGACGGGCCATCGACCAGGGGAGCGGTGACGGCTGCCCAGACCTCATTTTCATTCCTGAGGGGTGGCCGGCAGGCCGGCCCCGGACGCTGTCGCATAAATCCGGACTGCCGGCAGGTGTTGTGATCACCGCACAACCGATCGCGACGACATGACGCCCGCGGAGGAGCCGGCTCGAGAAAACGACGTCTGAGGGTACGTTTCGCGCGTTCGCGCCTCGCCCTACCTCGCGGTTGAGGCGTCGCCCTAGGTGCCGAGCGTCGCTACCGGCCGGTCGTGCGGTGCGTCGGCGCGCGCGTGAAGCCGGGGCGCCCTCTCCCGCCACGGCCCCCGCCACGCGCTGCATCGTGGACGGGCGACGGCGTCCGACCGAGGAGAAGACGCAGAGCCCGATCGTCCGGACCCTCCTCCGTTCGCTCAGTCACGGCCGCGGGATGAACCGTGCGGAACGTAGGACCTCGGCCGGGTTCCACCACGGCCACCACCACCTTTGAGTGGCTCGGCACGTCGAAAACGATTCCATCCAAATCCGGACCGCGACCAGCGACCTTGACGAGCTCACCTGGGGCGATCGTCTCCACCGGGAAAAGGTACCGCGCCGGTGCTTCGAGACCCCGTGACCCTCAGGCCGACGGTGCGTCTGGCAGCGAACCGGAGCTGTCGCTCCACGGATCGTCGATCCCGATCGGGACGAACGGCAGCAGGCCGACGATCTCCATCAGCCGCCGCGTGTGAGCCGGCAGGTCGGTGCTGAGCCTGAGCTTGCGGCCGGTCGCCTTGGCGATCCGCACGAGCGCGGTCATGGCTCTGAGGCCGGCCGAGTCGATGAAATCGATCCCCGACAGGTCGAGGAGCACGTCGCTGTCGGCCATGAGCTCGGCCTCCACGGCTCGCTCGAGGGTCGAGGAGCTGTTGAGCGCGAGCTCGCCCTCGACGCGTACGCGAACCCAACCGTCCTTCATCGGCTCCAGGTGGACAGCGAAGGGCGTGGCCGGGTCGACCTCTCCGGTCTGGGGAGGCTGGCGTGGATCTGGTTGATGGCTTCCGGCGGGCAAATTGACCTCGACGTTCGTGTCCCCGTCGCCCCCTATTCCTGATGCAACCATCTCACGACCAACCTCGGTCCTGGGATCGGCGGCTGACGAATGTTGCAAACCAACCACGAATCGTTCGCCGAATCAACCCTCGGGGCAGCAATGCCCGCCGCAAACTCGCCGATGGGGCAGCGATGCCGGCCCGCAAACTCGCGTATTACTCTCCCATCATGCGCCGCTTCGCGATCCCCGCCATCGCCCTGGCCGTAGCGGTCGCGCTGCTGGCGCTGCTCGCGTTCGGCGTCGCGCATCAGGGAACGAGCTCGTCGATCGACGCGCAGGTCGCCCGCGGCGACTACCCCGCGGCCCCGGGCGCCCGCATGCAGCTACCGATCCTAGGCTCCTCGGGCCACGAAAGCTTGGCCGACTTCCGCGGCAAGATCGTCGTGATCAACGTGTTCGCGTCCTGGTGCGGGCCTTGTGTGGCCGAAGCGCCGATTCTCGAGCAGGAGCAGCGTCAGCTCCTCAAGCACGACGCGACGGTGCTCGGGGTCACCTACCTCGACAACTCGAGCGACTCCGAGCAGTTCGTCCAGCAGCATGGCATCACCTATCCGGTGATCCGGGACGTGAGCGGAAACTTCGTGAAGGGTTTCGGCACGACGGGGGTTCCGGAGACGTACGTGATCAACCGCCAGGGGCGGGTGGTCGCGCTGCGCCGCTTCCAGCTCGCCGGCAACTGGCTCGAGCAGACCATGACCCGAATCCTGGCCCAGTCGGCATGACCCGGACGCACCTGCGCACCGGGGCGGTCGCGCTCCTGATCGCGCTGATAACCGCGCCGCTCGCGCTCGCAACCGCGCCGTCGACGGCAGCCGCGGCCGCGCCAGCCCCTCGCGCCTCGCTGACCGACATCGAAAGCGACGTGATGTGCACGTCCTGCCGCGAGCCGCTCGAGGTGGCGCAATCGCCGCAGGCCGACTCCGAGCGCGCGTACATCCGCGGGCTGATCGCCCAGGGCGAGACCAAGCCGCAGATCCTCAACAACCTCGTCGCGCAGTACGGCACGGCCGTGCTCGGGAAGCCGCCGGCGCACGGGTTCAACCTGACCGTCTACATCATCCCCCCGGCGATCCTGGTCCTCGGAGCCGCGATCCTCGCGTTCACGCTTCCACGCTGGCGGCGACGCACGCGCGCGGCCGCCCGCGCGCCGGCCGCGCCCGTAGACACGCTCGACCCCGCCGACGCCGAGCGGCTCGATCAGGAGCTCAGCCAGTTCCGCGGCTGAACTCCGGCAAGACCCCGCGAACGCTCGCTACATGGCGTCGGGCGCGCTCACCCCGAGCAACCCCAGCGACAGTGCGATCGTCGTCTGCGTCGCCACCGACAGCGCGACCCGAAGCGACTCGACCGCCTCCGGCGTCGCCCCGACCACCTTGCACGCCTCGTAGAACGTGGTGAAATCCTGGGCGAGCTCGAGCGCGTAGCCCGCGATCCGGTGCGGCGCCCGGCGCTCGACCGCTTCGGCGATCTCGCCCGGAAACGCCACGAGCTTCTTGATCAGGTCGCGCTCGGCATCCGCAAGCGCCACGGACCCCCAATCTGCCCCGAGCGCATCGGAAACCCGCCCCGCCGGAAACCGGCGGAGCATCGACGCGATCCGCGCGTGCGCGTACTGGATGTAATACACGGGGTTCTCGCGCGACTGCTTGCGCGCCAGGTCGAGGTCGAGCTCAATCGTCCGGTCGTGCGAGCGTTGGAGCATGAAGTACCGGGTCGCGTCGACCCCGATCTCGTCCAGCAACTCGTCGAGCATCACGAAGTCCCCGCGACGCTTGGACATCGCCGATACCTCCCCGCCCTCGACTAGGTGGACGAACTGCAGAAGCGGGAGCTCGACCGTGTCCGGATCACCCCCGAGCGCCTCCATGGCCGCCTTCATCGCGCGCACGTAGGCCGAGTGGTCGGACCCGACCGGCACCAGCTGGCGCTCGAACCCGCGCTCGCGCTTGTTCTCCATGTAGGCGATGTCCGCCGCGAGGTAGGTGGGCTCGCCGTTGGAGCGAACGACCACCCGGTCCTTGTCGTCGCCGAAGCTCGTCGTGCGCAGCCACATCGCGCCCTCGGAGTGGTAGACGTGGCCGACCTGCTCGAGCAGCGCCAGGGCGCGCTGCAACGGACTCGGCGATCCCTCGTGCAGCGTCCGCTCGCTGAAGTACACGTCGAACACGACCCCGTAGCGGTCGAGCGTCGCCTTGATCTGGGCAAGCAGCAGTTCAACGGCGCCCCGCGCCACGTCTGAGTCGCTGGCCTCCGAAGCCGCCCCGGGGATCTGCGCCGCGAGGTCGGCCACGTACGACCCCTGGTAGCCGCCCTCGGGCACGTCCTCACCCCGGGCCCGCGCACGGACCGACTCGCCGAGCAGCCTGATCTGGTTGCCGGCGTCGTTGAAGTAGTACTCGCGATCGACCGAGTGACCGTAATGCTCGAGGATCCGCGACAGGGCGTCCCCGTAGGCCGCATGACGCCCGCTCGCCGCCACCAGCGGACCGGTCGGATTCGCCGAGACGAACTCGACCGAGATCCGCTCCACCGGATCCGCGCCGCCGGCACCAAATCGATCACCGGCGGCAACTACCGACCGGAGCGCGCCGCGGTGCCACGCATCGGACAGCACCAGGTTCAGGAACCCGGGCCCCGCGACCTCGGCCCGCTCCAGGTCGTCGCCGAGCAAACCGATCAGCTCGGCCCGAAGCTGCTCGGCGATTACACGAGGCGACGAACCGAGCACCGGCGCCAGCAGCATCGCGGCATTCGTCGAGTAGTCGCCCTGACCCTTGTGCCGAGGCCGGTCGAGCGTCGGCGGCACCGGCGGCGGCCCGGCGCTTCCCCGCACCGTGGCCGCCGCGCTCTCAACCGCCGCGGCGAGCTCAGACAGCGGACCGTTTGCGCGACCGTCGCTCATATGCCCTGAATGGTCGGCCGGATTCCCGACTGCACGCGCGGCGGCTGGAACATCCGCTCGAGTCGCTCGACCGCGGCCGGCGCGCCCATCGCGACGATCAGATCGCCGGCCTCGAACACGGTCTGCGGCGGCGGTGAGGTCTCGAGTTCCCCGTTCGGATGGCGGACGGCGACGATCAGCGCGGCGCCCCCTACCTCCGCGATCTTCTTCCCAACGCCTTCGCAGATCGGCGAGACCTCGATCTCCTCCATCCGGTAGTCGGCGACCTGGAACGCGGCGCCGACCTGCGGGCGGAGCGCGACCCGCGCCATTTCCGCGCCCGAGGTCTTGTACGGCGAGATCACCCGGTCCGCGCCGGCGCGGAGCATCTTCTTCTCGGAGTCCTCCGCCGAGGCCCTCGCGACGATGAAGATGTCCGAGCGGAGCTCACGCGCGGTCAGGGCGATGAAGATGTTTTCGGCGTCCGAGTCGACGCACGCGATCACCCCGAGCGCGCGCTCGATCCCCGCCTGCTTGAGAACCTCGTCGTCCGAGGGCTGACTCTCGATCAGCAGGGCCCCCGTGGTGAGCGCAGCCTCGCGGTTGACGGGGTTCGGATCGATCACGACGAACCTGGCGCCCGCGGTCCGCAGGTCGCGCGCCACCTGGCGCCCGACGCGGCCGAAGCCGCACACGATGTAGTGGTCGGTGAACGAACTGATCATCTTCTCGATCCGGCGCTCTTCGAGAACGCCACTGAGCTGCCCCGAGACGAAGAACTCCGCAACGGTCGCGAGAGCGTAAAAGAGCGTACCTATGCCGAGCAGCTCGAGTCCGACCTTGAGCACGCGGCCGCCCGTGTCGGAGGGATCGGGGATCGAGCCAAGCGTCGTGACCGTGTCGATCGTCCACTCGAACCCGTACGCCGGCGAGACGTGCTCGATCAGCGCGAACCCGAGCGTGCCGATGACCACCATCCCGCCCAGCGCGCCCAGCAGAATGCCAAGCCTGCGGATGAACATTCGCACCTCGCGACGAGCGTGCTCTCGCTGGCGTAAGGCGGCGGCACGATCCCTGCCGTCGTCCCCGCCCTCGCCCGGGAACATCCAGGCGCCGCTTTGACTCCAATCGGCCATCAGTAGTGATACGGCTCCCCGGCGAGGATCTTGTGACCGCGGTACAGCTGCTCGAGCAACACGACCCGCGCGAGCTGGTGAGGCAGCGTGATGCGCCCGAGCGACAGCCGGTGGTCGACGTCCTCGAGCTCGAGCCCGAACGGGCCTCCGATCACGAAGCAGAGGTCCCTCCCACTCTGTCGCCGTTCCTCGAGCCAGCCACTGAATGACATCGAGTCCACCTCTTCGCCCCCGCGATCGAGCAGTGCCACATACGTCCGGTCCGGAATCCGCCGAGCCACCTGCTCATCCTCGCGCACCTCGATCAGCTCTAGCTTGACGTGCCGCGCGAGCAGCTTCTGATAGTGCTGGACATCGTCGGAAAACGGTGGACGCAGCCTCCCGACGGCGACGACGAGGATCCTCACGATGGGATACTACGTTCCATGGACGATCCCGGCCGCCCCGAGCGGCACATCAACATCCACTTCTCGCCGGACATCATGGCCGGCGTCTACGCGAATTTCGCGAACGTAAGCCACTCCGACTACGAGTTCACGGTCACGTTTGCGCGCGTTGACCACGAGGTGGAGGACGACGAGATCCCCGGCGTCGTCGTCTCGCGCATCAACCTGAGCGCCAAGTTCATGCGCGAGCTGATCGACGCGATGCAGGACAACTACTCGAAGTGGCAGACCCGCGAGGGCATCAAGAACCTGCCCGAGTGGGGCGGCGCCGGTCAGGAACCGGACGAGTCCGACGAGTAGCCCCCGGCGGCCGCGGCCGCTGACCCGTTGCTGCTCCGCCCCGCGAAGCTGACCGCCGAGCCGATGCGCTCGGCCGTCGGCGGGTGGGTCGCCAGCAGTGAGGTGAACCAGCGCGGGGGTTCCAAGTCGGCGACGTTCTGCACCGCGATCGCACGTTCGAACGAGATGAACGCATCCGGGGCATCGGTCAGCGCGAGCGAGTAGGCATCGGAACGGCGCTCGATCGCTCGCGACAAGCGGTTGCCGATCAGCGCGGTCGGCGCTCCCACGAGGGCCGCCGCGAGCGCGAGTGCGGGGAGCGCGCCGGCGCTACCGCGCTCGGGCGACAGCTCCCAGCTCAGCCGCTGGACCGCCAGCGCGGCGGCCGGAGCGACCAGCGCGGCGTACAGCACGCCCCGCGGGACGTCGCGGTTTCGCACGTGCGCCAGTTCGTGGGCCACGACGACACGAACCTCGTCGCGGCTGTATCGGTCGAGCAGGGTGTCGAACAGCACGACCCGCTTGGTCGGCCCCAGCCCGGCCACGTAAGCGTTGGCCGCGGTCGTGCGCCGGCTCGCGTCGACCGAGTACACCTCGCCCACCTTCACGCCGGCGGCACGCGCGAGTTCGAGCACGTCTGACCGCGTCTCGCCCTCGGGCAGCGGCGTGAACTCGTTGAACACGGGGTCGAGCACGACCGGTGCGAGCGCCGCCAGGCCGGCGCCGAACAGGACCGAACCGGCCGAGGCCGGGACCCACCAGCGATTCGGATATCGCCGCGTGACGGCCACTGCGGCGCCGCCGGCTGCAGCCGCGAGCACCGACTCGATCGCCGCGCCCTTGAGCAGGTCAGCGGCCCAGCCGCGCCAGGATTGCGTGACCAGACCGACGGCCAAGCCCCGTCGGCGCGAGATCGCCGCCAACGGCAGCGCCGGCAACGACAGGCCCACGGCGAGCGCCGAGCCGGTCGCAGCGCCGGCGAGCACGGGGCGTTTGGCGCTGCCCGACAGCCACCGGGGCGTCCGGCGGACCACGACCGCGAGCGCGCCCATCTCGACCGCCGCCCGGGTCAGGCCGATCGCGAGTTGGGGTCGCGCGAAGCGTGCACCGCGCTCAATCTCCGCGTCGCTGAAAAAACTGTGAAGATCTACCGTCGCAGGCTCGATTGGCCGCTCTCGCGGAGAAAGCAGACGCACGCCCCCCTCCGCGGCGGCGAGCGCGAGCAGCATCGATTCGACGAATCGGTGGCGCGAGGGGTGCCTCACCCGCAAGACTGTAGCCGCGCTCGCGCCTGGGGCGCCACGCAAATGAGAGTCGCAATCGTTTCTGACATCCACGGCAACCGGCATGCCTTCGAGGCGGTGCTTGACGCGATCGAGGCCTCCGACTGCCAGGAGATGTGGTGCCTGGGCGACCTCGTCGGCTACGGCGCGGAGCCCGACGCGTGCGTCGAGCTGGCCCGGCGGTATGCCGCGATCTGCCTCGCCGGCAACCACGACCTCGGCGTCCGCGGCGCGCTCCCGCTCGAGGAGTTCTCGCGGGGCGCAGCGCTCGCGGCCCGGTGGACTCAGGGCGTGATCACGCCGGATACCCGCGAGTACCTGGACAAGCTCGAGCCCGCCTACCTCGAGGAGCACGTGGGCCTGTTCCACGCGAGCCCCCGGGATCCGATCTGGGAGTACGTGCTATCGCCGCTCCAGGCCGAGCTGTGCCTCGACGCTCAGGCGCACCGCGTCTGCCTGATCGGACACTCGCACGTCGCGCTGTCGTTCTCCCGCGCCGACGGCGAATCGGCCAGTGGGCAGACTCGGGCCGCCGACGAGCAGCTCGATCTGACCGAGGGCGAGTGGCTGATCAACCCCGGAAGCGTCGGACAGCCCCGCGACGGCGACCCCCGCGCGGGCTGGCTCGAGCTCGATCTCGAGGGCTGGGACGCGGTCTACCGCCGCACCGAATACGACATCGCGGGGGCCGCGGCGGCGATTCGCGCCGCCCGCCTGCCGGACTCGCTCGCCGAACGGCTCGCGTACGGCCAGTAGGCCACAGGCCCTAAGAGGCCTCTAACCGCACGTACGCGGCCATACGGTCGGCGCCGTCTAACGGAATACCAACGGGACGACCCTCTAAAGTCGGGCCACGGATGCGCTATGCGCCTCGCGCCATCCTCGCCGGCGGGCTCGGGTTCGCCGTCTCGTGCCTTGCCGCCTGTGGTGGTAGCGCTGGCCTGCTCTCAGGCGACCAGTCGATCGCGCTGAGCGGTCAGGGCAACGAGATCAATTCCGCGGTGCAATCGGGCGACTGCGGCGCCGCGGTCAATGCGAGCGCGGCGCTGAACACCGACGTCCAGAAGCTGCCTATCACCGTCAATCCCACGCTGCGCGCGAACCTCACCCAGGGCGCCGTCACGATCTCCCAGCTCGCCGCGAAGGAATGTCGCCAGCACGCGTCGACGACCATCTCGACCCCGACGACGGCGTCCTCGAGCAGCACCTCATCGTCGACGTCGTCGACCACCACGCCCACCACCTCGACCAGTTCGACGACCCCGACCACGACGTCGACGACGACAACGACCGCAACCACGCCGCCCAACACGGGTACTACTTCTACGACAAGCGGTGGCGTGGGGCTCGGCGGCACCACCTCCTCCACCACCGGGACCGGAACGGGCACCAGTGGCGGCACGGGTCCGGCGAGTGGCAACAGCGGCGGAAATGGCAATGGCCAGTGACTAACGGAACAGCGATCGTCGGGCGGTACCGAATCGAAGGCCGCCTCGGCGTCGGGGGTATGTCGACCGTGCAGCTTGCGTTCGACCAGCGGCTCGAGCGCTACGTGGCGATCAAGCTGCTCGCCGAGCACCTCGCCGACGATCCGGCGTTCGTATCGCGCTTCCGGCGCGAGGCGCTATCGGCGGCCCGGCTCGTGCATCCGAACATCGTTCAGGTGTTCGACTTCGGGTTCGACGAACATGCGCACCAGCACTTCATCGTGATGGAGCACGTGCCCGGCCACTCGTGCGCCGAACTGCTCCGCGACCACGGCCCGATGGAGGTCGCGCAGGGCGTCGACGTGATCACACAGGCCTGCCGCGGACTGGACTACGCCCACCGGAACGGGGTCGTCCACCGCGACGTCAAGCCCGGCAACCTGCTCGTGTCCGACTCCGACGTGGTCAAGCTGGCCGACTTCGGGATCGCCCGCGCCACCGACCAGTCCAGCATCACCCAGGTCGGCTCGGTGCTCGGCACCGCCGCCTACCTCGCGCCCGAGCAGGCGCGAGGCGAGGAGGCCGGACCGCGCGCGGATCTCTACTCGCTCGGGGTCGTGGCCTACCAGCTGCTCAGCGGGCGCCTCCCATACGAGGCCAACTCGCTGTCCGAGCTTGCCCTCAAGCAGCAACGCGACCCTCCGCCCTCGGTCGATGAGCTCAATCCCCGGGTGCCGCCCGAACTCGCCGACGCGATCTCGATGGCGCTCTCGCTCGACAAGGAAGACCGCCCCGAGACCGCGATGCTGCTGGCGGAGGAGATCAGCGCCGGGGCCCGCGGTGTCGAGCCACAGTCGAACGGGGCGCGGACGCGGAACGTCGGTGGCACCGGGACCACCCGCGTGCTGTCGGGGCGTCCTCCCACGGCCCAGACCCGCGCCGAGCCCCGCACCGGAGCGCCGACGAACCGGACGGCGGCCCACGCGCGCCAGCCCCGGCAGCTCGAACCGCGCCGTCCCGTCTATCCCCCGCCGATGGGCGGCTACGGACCCGACGCCTCAGTCCGTCGAGGGCCGGCCGAGCGGCCGCGCCGGTCGCGCGCGGCGCGCCGCTTCTTCGCCTTCCTGGCCGTGGTCGTGCTGTTCGTGGCGGCGGTGGCGGTGGCGATCACGATCGCCGCCAGCGCGTCGAACAACGTCGTCCACTTCCGCAGGGTCGTCGCCCACGACACGGCGACGCCGTCAACCAGCTGCAGAAGCATCATCGGCCAGTACACGAAATAGCTCCGGTGGCGTCCCCCTCGGGTGACGCGCGCCGGCATCTGGATTCGCTTGGCCACTCTCCCGGGCGCGAGTAGCTTCGGTACGTGTCCGCAGCGGGTGCCGCGCGCCGGCAACGCGGGTCTCTTGGCCACCGGATCGGGCGCGAGGCACCCGGGTGGGACACGCACCTACGCAGCTCATAGCATGCGTGACGGTTTAGCGGGGCCGCCTTCGGCGTCATCCGTGGGGCCGGTTCCGCCGGGCATCCGTGCCCGGCGGGCGCGGTCGCATTCAGACGAACGTCCCCGCCACGAGCACACCACCCTGGCGCCTAGCCCGTCGGCGCCACCGCAGCCGCCGTCCCCGGCGCCGCGCCACCCCGGAGCGCGGCCGCCACCGACGGCAAACTCCCCCCATCGATCGCCACCCGCAGATCCGCCATCAGCCGGGCGATGAACGAGAGGTTGTGGAGCGTCACGAGGCGCAGCGCCGTGAGCTCGCCGGCGCGGAGCAGGTAGTGGAGGTACCCGCGCGAGAAGCCGGCTGAGCAGGCGGGGCAAGGGCAGCCGTCGAGGATCGGGTCGTGCGTGTCGCGCCAGCGACCCTTGACCAGGTCGACGCGCCACCGCGCGTCGGGATCGGGAACGAGCGCGACCCCGTGGCGGCCGAGCCGCGTCGGGAGCGCGCAGTCGAACGTGTCGATCCCCATCTCGACGCCGGCGATCAGGTCGTCGACGTCGCCGATCCCGAGCAGGTGGCGCGGACGGTCGGGCGCAACGCGCTCGAGCTCGGCCGTCGTCCACCCCACCACTGAATGCATCTGCGCCTTGTCCTGGCCGAGCGAGCCGCCGATCGCGATCCCGTCGCAGCCGCTCGCGGCAACCGCCTCGGAGGACACGACCCGCAGCGACCGGTCAACTCCTCCTTGCACGATCCCGTAAACGGCTTGTCCCGCCGGGCCCTGCGAGGCATGCCAGCGCAAGCAGCGCTCGAGCCACCGGTGGGTCCGCTCCATCGAGCGCGCGGTGTACTCGCGGGAGACGTGGAACGGCGTGCACTCGTCGAACACGAGCGCGATGTCCGAGCCCAGCGCGGCCTGGACCGACATCGAGGTTTCCGGAGACAAGAACCGCTCGCGGCCGTCCACGTAGGACCGAAACCGGACGCCCTCCTCGTCGATCGACAGAATGGCCCCGGTCGTGCCGTCCGAAGATCCAAGGCCGCCACCACCGCCGCGGCCGCGGCCCTTGATCTCGTCGGCCACGCCACCGTGGCCCATCGAGAACACCTGAAAGCCGCCCGAGTCAGTGATGATCGCCCGGTCCCAGCGCATGAACTCGTGTAGGCCACCGAACTCGCGCACGCGCTCAGGACCCGGCGCGAGCAGCAGGTGGAACGTGTTGCCGAGGACCATCTCGTAGCCGAGCGCGACAACGTCGCGCGGCTCGAGCGTCTTGACCGCGCCCTTGGTCGCGAGCGGCACAAAGGCAGGCGTGCGCACGTCGCCGTGCGCCAAATGAAGCGTTCCGTTGCGGGCGAACCCGCCCGGAACCTGGGTCCGGACCGTAAACACGGCCCGGACCCTACTCAGCGGAGAACTAGGCCGCCTGCGAGGACTCGGTGTCCTCGGCGGTCTCGATCGTCTTCGGCTCGTGGCCGACCGCGATCGCGACCTTCTGCGGCTTCTGCTGCTCGGGCTTCTGGATATGGACCTCGAGCACGCCGTTGTCGAACGTCGCCTTGATGCTGTCGGCGGTGACGCCCTCGGGGAGGGTCAGTGCGCGGGAGAAGCGCCCAGAAGCGCGCTCGACGCGGTAGTAGCCCTCGGTGCGCTGCTCGTGCTCGGACTTGCGCTCACCGGAGATCCGCAGAACGTTGTCGTCGAGCTCGACGTTGACGTCGCTCTCGCTCAGGCCGGGGAGATCGGCCTTCAGGACGTACTCATTGTCGCCCTCGGTCACGTCCATCGCCGGAATCCAGCTGCGAAGGGAAGCGCGACGCCCGTTGCGCGGGGTCGGAGTGTCGAAGAACGTGCCGAACAGGCGGTTCATCTCGCTCTGCATGGTGGAGAGCTCGCGAACGGGCTCCCAACGGATTAGTGATGCCATGTCAAACCTCTCCTTGTCAGGATGAGAATCGGTTTCTGCGATCAGTATGAAATCTAAGTCGCTTAATGTCAAGTATAGTGCAGCCTAGACGTATAGATCGACGACAAACGCGTGAGGCCGGGCGACGATCTGTGATGGATCGCACGTGATTGCGGGCTCGCACACCGGGAAGGCGGAAACCGACCGTGAACGCGACTAACGCCCCGCAGCAGACGATCGACGACCCTGACGTAGGAGCCATCGAGCGTCTCGTGGCCCGCTTCGACCCGACGGTGTTCGACGTCGGCCGGCGCCGCGCGCGGATTCGCATCGAGGCGGGCACAACCCGTGACGTTGTGATCGAGAACGGCACCGCTCTCCTCACGAGACGAAGCGGCACCGCCGACGCCGTCCTGACGGCCGACGCCGCGACGTGGGGCGAGATCGCCGACGATGTTCGCGGCGGGATGGCCGCGTTCCGGAAGGGCCGCCTGAAGATCCGCCGCGACCTCCACGTCGGCGTCGGGTTCCTGGCGGCGACGTCGGAGATCACGGGCACCGGGCGGCTGCAAATCCGAACCATCGACACCGAAGCCGGCGGCCTGTCGACGATCGAGGCCGGGACCGGCGACCCGGTGCTGATGCTCCACGGCCTCGGCGCGACCAAGGCATCGTTCCTGCCAACGCTCGAGGCGCTCGCACCGTCCCATCGTGCGATCGCCGTCGACCTACCTGGCTTCGGCGACTCCGACAAGCCGCTCTGGGCAGCTTACGACGCGCCGTTCTTCGCCCGCGCGATCGTCGCGCTGCTCGACGCGCTGGAACTCGAACGCGCCCACGTCGTGGGCAGCAGCATGGGCGGTCGCGTGGCGCTCGAGCTTGGCGTCGACCATGCCGACCGCGTCGCCCGTCTGGCGCTGCTCGCTCCGTCGCTGCCGTGGCTGAAGGCCCGCCCGTGGGCGCCCTACCTGCGCCTCGTCCCGACCCAACTCGGCGTGCTCCAGCCGGCCCCGCGCGCGATCGTCGAGCGGATCGTCAAGCAGTTCATCCCGGGCTCGGACACCGAGTGGACGGCCGCCGGCATCGACGAGTTCATGCGCTCCTACCTCACCCGGTCCGGCCGGGCTGCGTTCTACGCCGCCGCCCGCAACATCTACCTCAAGGAGCCCCGCGGGCAACGCGGCTTGTGGACCCGGCTGCCGGACCTGAAGCCAAGCTCGAGCGGCCTCGAGAGACCCACGACGCGATGAAGCGGTTCTTCGCGGGCTAACCGGACTCGATCAACGACTTCCCGGTCATCGCGTCCGGCTGCTCGATCCCGAGGACCCGGAGCACCGTCGGCGCCACGTCGGCGAGCACTCCGCCGGAAGATCGCAATGTCAGTCCTGGCACGGTCACGATCAGCGGCACGGGGTTCAGCGAATGTGCCGTGTTCGGACTCCCGTCGTCCTCGAGCATGTGGTCGGCGTTGCCGTGATCGGCGGTGATGATGCAAGCGCCGCCGGACTCGTGAACCGCCTCGACCACGGAGCCCAGACACCCATCCACCGCTTCGATCGCGGCGACCGCGGCGGGGATCACCCCGGTGTGGCCGACCATGTCGGGATTGGCGAAGTTGATGATCCCGAACGTCGGTGAGTCCTCGCGCCAGGCGTGGACGAACGCGTCGGCGGCGCCCCGGGCGCTCATCTCGGGCTTCTTGTCGTAGGTCGGGACGTCGCGCGGGGAGTCGACCAGCTCGCGGCGCTCGCCGTCGTACGCGGTTTCCTCGCCGCCGTTGAAGAAGTACGTCACGTGCGCGTACTTCTCGGTCTCGGCGACGTGCAGTTGGCGAACCCCCCGGTCCGCGAGCACATGAGGCAGCGTTACCGAAGGGTGCTCGGGCGCGAACGCGACCGGGTAGTCCCAATCCTCCTCGTACTGCGTCATCGTCGCGTACCGCTCGACGACCGCCCCGTTCCCCCGCTCGATCTCGGAGAAGCCCGGCTCGGCGAGCGCCCGTGTGATCTCGCGCATCCGGTCCGGCCGGAAGTTGAACGCGAACACGGAGTCCCCCGGCCTGATCAAAGCCTCGGAGTCCCCCACCAGCGTCGGCGTAATGAACTCGTCGGTCTCGCCCCGCTCGTACGCCCCGTGCGCCGCCTCCGCGCCTGACGAAAAACGATGATCGGCCTTACCGTGGACAAGCAGGTCGTACGCGCGCTGGATCCGATCCCATCGCCGGTCGCGGTCCATCGCCCAGTAGCGGCCGACGATCGAACCGATCCGGCCGGCGCCGGCGTCGTCCATCCACCCCTGCACGGTCTCGAGATAGCCGGCGCCCGACTCGGGCAGCGTGTCCCGCCCGTCGGTGAACGCATGCAAAACCAAATCCGGCACCTCGAGCGAAGCCGCCAGACGGATCAAAGCCTCCAGATGCTTGAAACCGGAATGCACTCCCCCGTCCGACACGAGCCCGATCAGGTGCACTCGATCAGCCCCGGCAAACGCGTCCCGGAGAACGCGGTTCGACGACAGATCGCCGGAGGCGACCGCCTCGTCGATCCGCGTCAGATCCTGCATCACGACCGCGCCGGCGCCGAGGTTCATGTGCCCGACCTCGGAGTTGCCCATCTGACCCTCGGGCAGGCCGACAGCGCGCCCAAACGCGGTCAGCTCCGTGTGCGGATACGTCGACCAGAGCTGATCGAAGACCGGCGTCCGGGCCAGCGATACCGCGTTGCCCGGGCCGTCGGGCGCGAGCCCCCACCCATCGAGCACGATCAGGACGGCCGCCGGAGCGGGGAGCTCGCGTGCACCGGGCGACAAATGCGCCATCAGCAGGCGGCGTTAACGATCGCCGCGAACGTCTCGGCGTCGAGGCTCGCGCCGCCGACCAGTGCCCCATCGACGTCGGGCAGCGCCAGCAACTCGGGGCAGTTGTCGTCCTTGACGCTGCCTCCGTAGAGCACCCGCGTGCGCTCGGCCTGCTCGCGCGACCGATCGGCTACGAGCGCGCGGATGAACCCGATCGCCTCCTGGGCCTGATCCGAGGTCGCCACCCGTCCAGTCCCGATCGCCCAGATCGGCTCGTACGCGATCACCACGTCGCCCAACTGCGAGACGTCCACGCGAGCCAGGCCCTCCTGGACCTGGTGGCGGAGCTTGCGCTCGGTGTCGCCGGCCTCGCGCTCGTCTTCGGTCTCCCCCACGCACAGGATCGGCTTGAACCCCGCCGCGAGCGCGGCCGGCACCTTCATCTGAAGCGCGCGGTCGGTCTCGCCGAAGAGCTGGCGACGCTCGGAGTGGCCGAGGATCACCCCGTGGACGCCGATCTCCGCCAGCATCGGTGCCGAAACCTCGCCCGTGAACGCGCCGGAATCGGCCTGGTGCATGTTCTGGGCGTAGATCTCGACCCGCGACCCGCGCGCCGAGTCGACCATTGCCGCCAGCGCCGTGAACGGCGGGCAGATCGCGACGTCGACGCTCTGAACGCTCGACACCCGCGGCAGGACGGCGGCGATGAACTGCTCCGCCTCCGCGACGGTCTTGTGCATCTTCCAGTTGCCCGCGATCATCGGAACCCGGTCACTCAATTCAATGCCTCCACTCCTGGCAGTTCCTTGCCCTCGATCATCTCGAGCGTCGCGCCGCCGCCCGTCGACAAATGCGTCACGCGGTCCGCCAGTCCGAAACGCTGCAGGGCCGCGGCCGAGTCTCCGCCCCCGACGACCGTGGTCCCGGGCGCCGCCGCGACCGCCTCGGCGACCGCGCGCGTCCCGGCCGCGAACGGGGCCAGCTCGAACGCGCCCATCGGTCCGTTCCAGAACACGGTCCCAGCGGAAGCGATCACGTCCGCGTACGACGACGCAGTCTTCGGACCAATGTCAAGCCCCATCCACCCGTCGGGCACATCGAGCCCATCGAGCTCGAGCGCCTCAGTGTCCTCGGAGAACTCTCGCCCCATCACAAGGTCGACCGGCAGCCGTAACTCAGCCCGGGCCGCCGACCCCGCGTCGAGTATCCGAGACGCCAGCTCGACGTCTTCCTCAGCGCACAGCGAATCCCCGACGGAGTGGCCCTGCGCGGCCAGGAACGGAAAGCACATCGCCCCACCGATCAGGATCGTGTCGGCGCGCTCCCGGAACGCGTCGATCACGCCGATCTTGTCGCTCACCTTGGCGCCGCCGAGCACCGACACCAGCGGACGGGCCGGATCCTCGAGCACCGCCGACAGGGTGCTCACCTCGCGTTCGAGCAGCAGCCCGGCCGCGTGCTCGGGCACGAGCCGCGCCACGCCCTCGGTCGAGGCGTGCGCGCGATGCGCCGCGCCGAAGGCATCGTCGACGTACACATCAGCAAACGACGCCAGCGAGCGGGCAAAGTCAGGGTCGTTCTTGGTCTCCCCCGGCTCATACCGGACGTTCTCGAGCAGCAGCACGTCCCCTTCCCCAAGGGCATTCACCGCGTCCGAAACCTCGTCCCCGACAACCCCCGGCGCCACCGACACCGGGGCCCCGAGAAGCTCGCCGAGCCGCGCGCCTACGGGCGCCAGCGACAGCGAGGGCTCGCGGTCCTTCGGGCGCCCGAGGTGTGAGACGAGCACGATCCGGGCGCCCCGCCGGCGCAGCTCCTCGATCGTCGGCAGCGCCGCACGGATTCGCAGGTCGTCGGCCACCGCTCCGTTGTCCAGCGGAACGTTGAAATCGACCCTCACCAACACCCGCTTGCCGTCAAGGTTTCCCAGGTCCCGAAGTGTCTTCACAACAATTTCTGAGCTACGTCGACCACGCGATTGGAGTAACCCCACTCGTTGTCGTACCAGGCAACGAGCTTGACCATCGTCTTGTCCATCACCACGGTGAGCAACGAGTCGAAGATTGAGGATGCCGGGTTCTTGACGATGTCCGAGGACACGATCGGCTCGTCGGTGTACTCGAGCACGCCCTTCATCGGGCCCTCGGCGGCCGCCTTCACCGCGGCGTTGATCTCGTCCACCGTCGTCTCGCGGTTCGCCTCGACCGTCAGGTCGACGACGCTGCCGGTCGGCACCGGAGCCCGGACCGCAAATCCGTTCAGCTTGCCGTTGAGCTCTGGAATGACCAGACCAATCGCCTTCGCCGCCCCCGTAGAGGCCGGGATCAGGTTGATCGCGGCGGCGCGCGCCCGGCGCAGGTCACGGTGGGGCATGTCCTGGAGGCGCTGATCGGCGGTGTAGGCGTGGATCGTGGTCATCAGCCCGTGCTTGATCCCGACCGTGTCGTGGAGCACCTTGGCGACCGGGGCGAGGCAGTTCGTCGTGCACGAGGCATTCGAGATCACGTCGTGCTTGGCCGAGTCGTAGACCTGCTCGAAGTTCACGCCGAGCGCGACGGTCACGTCGGGCTCGGTCGCCGGCGCGGAGATCAGGACCTTCTTGGCGCCGGCAGCGAGGTGCTTGGCGGCGTTCTCGCGATCGGTGAACAGCCCGGTCGACTCGATCACGACGTCAGCGCCGAGCTCCCCCCACGGCAGCGCGGCCGGGTCCTTCTCGGACATGAACCGGATCTCCTTGCCGTCGACGAGAAAGCCCGTGCTCGTCTCCCCGACCTCGCCCGGGAACGGCCCGTAGTTCGAGTCGTATTTGAGCAGGTGAGCGAACGTCTTGGGATCGCCGATGTCGTTGACCCCCACCCACTCGATGTCGGCCCCGGCCTCGTAAGCGGCGCGGAAGACGTTCCGGCCAATGCGCCCGAAGCCGTTGATACCGACGCGTACCGACATCCCGAACCTCCGTTTCGACTGAAAGAAAACGCCGACGTGCGCCGGCCAGGGGCGAAGGCTAGCGAGTCATCTCCGTGACACGACTTCTACCCGCAGCCCGTCGGGATCGAGCAGGTACGCCGCGTAGTAACGCCGGCCGTATTGCGGTCGCATCCCCGGCGGCCCGTCGTCGCTCCCGCCGGTGGCGAGCCCGCCCTTATATGCGGCGTCGACCGCGGCCTTACCGCTCGCCCGCAGCGCGAGGTGGCCATAGCCGGGCCCGGGCGGCCGGGGCGGGCCGGGCCTATTCACGATCCACACCTCGGGCCCGTTCACCCCGTACGCCACCACGTGCTCGGACTGCACCATCCGCCTGGCTCCGAGCGCATACAGGACGGCGTCGTAGAACCGGCTCGAGCGCTCCAGATCGCTGACCTCGAACCCGATGTGGTCGATCACGCCGGTTTGCTGACGTCTCGGTGAACGACGTGCACGAGGTACTCGGGGTCGTCGCCGTACCGGCTCGCGAGATGTGACGCGATCGCCACGGACCGGTGGCGCCCCCCGGTGCAGCCGATCGCCACCACGAGATGCGCCTTTCCCTCGGCCAGGTACTGCGGGAGCAGGTAGTCGAGCAGCGGGTGAAGCTTGTCGTACAGCTCGTCGAGCTCCCCGTCGCGGTTGATGTATTCAACGATCCGCGAGTCGTCTCCGGTCAGCGGCCGCAGGTCCCGGTCGTAATGTGGGTTCGGGAGGAACCGGACGTCGAGCAGTAGATCGGGGTCGAGCGCCGGACCGTACTTGAACCCGAAGCTCTGGAAAGTGACCGCCAAACGCCCGGGGGTCCGCGTCGGGAGCAGCTCGTCCGCGAGCTTGCGGCGAAGCATCGCCGCCGTCAGACCTGACGTGTTGATAACGACGTCGGCCCGCGCACGCAGCGGGGCGAGTAGCTCGCCTTCGCGTGCGATGCCGTCGGTGACGCTCCCCTCGGGTGCGAGTGGATGTCGCCGGCGCGTCTCCTTGTAGCGCGTCAGCAGCGTCTGCTCGTCGGCGTCAAGGAACAGCACGCGATGGATGACGCCCGCGGCCCGCAGGTCATCGAGCATCGCGGACAGACCGTCGAAGTACTCGCCGCCGCGCACGTCGGAGACGACCGCGGCGTGCTGCACCTTCGAGCCGGCGTGCATGAACAGGTCGACGAGCGACCGGATCATCTCCGACGGGAGGTTGTCCACGCAGAAGTAGCCCTCGTCCTCGAAGGCCGCCATCGCGGTCGACTTGCCGGCGCCCGAGAACCCGGTGATGATCACCAGATCGATCAGTGCCGAGCCTTCGTCCCGCGCCGCTTGCGTTTGCTCGAGCTGATCCACTCCTGAGACTTCCATGGTAGGGAGCTTGAAGCCTCGCGCGGACGAGCGCGATCATTACATGTGACCGCCGGCGGTGTGGGAGGATCGGCACGTGCGGTGGCGCAGCGCACACACCGTCATCCTGTTCGCACTCACGCTGTTCATCCTCGGGTCCGCCCCGTGGGTGGTCGGCGCGGCCACGCGGTCCGACGACTCGCCGTTCCCGGCCACCGCGCAGGCCGCCGACAGGCGCACTCCACCGGCGCTCGGCGCGGTCGTGGCGTTCGTAGGCGCGACCCCGGCGCGCGCGCCGCTGCCCGCCGGCTTTCTCGGGCTCTCGCTCGAATACGGCGCGCTCGGCGCCTACACCGGCGGGAACCCTGCCGCACTCAACCCGGTGTTCGTCCGGCTACTGCGCAACCTGGCGCCGGCCCCCGGTCAGCCGCTCCTCCTGCGCATTGGCGGCGACAGCACCGACGCGACCTGGTGGCCGGTGCGGGGACTTGCGCGCCCCGCGGGGATCAGGTATGCGCTTACTCCGCGGTGGGCCGCCACCGCCCGCGCGCTCGCGACCGCTGTGAACGCGCGGCTGATCCTCGGGGTCGACCTCGCCGCCGGCCGGCCGAGCGTGTCCGTGGCGGAGGCCCGAGCGCTGCTTCGCGGCGTCGGATCCAGGCACGTGGCTGCGCTCGAACTCGGCAACGAGCCCGACGTGTACGGGCTGTTTCCTTGGTACACGGGGCACCACGGGCTCGTATTCGCCCGCGACGCGTCGTACAGCCTGAACGCGTATGTCAAGCAGGTCAGACGCTGGGAGCCCGGGCTTCCGAAGGTGCCGCTTGCGGGTCCGGCCACCGCGAAGCTGCCCTGGATGGCGGGACTGCCTGCCCTGCTTCACGCCGCGCCGCGTTTGAAGGTCGTGACCGTTCACCGGTATGCGCTGAAGGGCTGCCAGACCGACCCCGACTCGCCGGAGTATCCGTCGATCGCGAACCTGCTGAGCGACCGCTCCGCGAGCGGCCTCGCCCGACCGGTGGTGCCCTACGTCGCCGCCGCCCACGCGCGCGGTCTCGAGTTCCGGGTCGACGAGCTGAACTCGGCCGCGCTCGCCGGGTGCCTGGGGCGCACGGGGGTCAGCGACACATTCGCGTCGGCCCTGTGGATGGTCGACGCGCTGTTCAACATGGCGAACGTCGGGGTCGACGGCGTCAACGTCCATTCGCTGCCGGGCGCCGCATACGCGCCGTTCACCTTCACCCGCGTCATCGGCCGCTGGCGCGGCTCGGTCCGGCCCGACTACTACGGGATGCTGATGTTCGCTCGAGCGTTTCCGCCAGGCGCGCGGCTGCTGCCGGTGCACGTCGCCGGCGGCCCGGTCAAGGTGTGGGCGACCACCGCCGGAGTCGTCGTGATCAACAAGGCCTCCCACGCCCACGATGTCGCGCTCGCGCTTCCCGAGCCCGGCGCCGCCCACATCGAGTGGCTCCGGGCGCCGAGCGCGGGCGCGACCGCCGGTGTCACGCTCGGCGGCGTGTCGGTCGCGCCCACCGGCGTCCTCCCCACGCCCCGCCTTCAGCCGGTCTCGCCGGTCGCCGGACGCTTCCTGATCGACCTCCCGCCGGCGAGCGCCGCGCTGCTGACCCCTTAGACGCCGGTCTTGTGCAGCTCGCGGTACACGTCGCGCGCGAGCTTGCCCGGCATCCCGGGCACGGCCTCGAGCTCCTCGCGCGAGGCGGCGAGGATCGCGTCGGGCGACCCGAAGTGCTTGAGCAGCGCGCGCTTGCGCGCCGGGCCGACGCCCGGCAGCTCGTCGAGGATCGACGCCGTCATCGCGCGGTCGCGCCGGATCCGGTGGTGGGTGATTGCGAACCGGTGGGCCTCGTCGCGGACCCGCTGGAGCAGCTGGAGCTCGACCGTGTCGTGCGGCAGGCGAAGTGGATCGCTCGCACCGGCGGTGAACACCTCCTCGATCCGCTTGGCCAGCGAGATCACGACCACGCCGCGGTCGCGAAACCCCTGGAGCGCGCGCAGCCCGGCCGACAGCTGTCCCTTGCCACCGTCAATCACGATCACATTCGGGAGTGCGGCGAAGCTCGGGTCGTAGTCCTTGTCGTGCGGGGACAGGTCGTGCTGGTGCTCCCAACGCGCGAGCCGGCGTGACAGCACCTCCTCCATCGCAGCGAAGTCGTCGGGCTCCCCGATCGCCGGCCCGCCGTTGTCCGCGAAGTCGCCGCGGATCTTGAACCGCCTGTAGTCGGACTTCTTCGGCGCCCCGCCCTCGAACACCACCATCGACGCCACCGTGTTCGTCCCCATGAGCGTCGAGATGTCGAAGCACTCGATCCGCAGCGGGAGCGTGTCCAGCCCGAGCGCCTGTTGCAGTCCGTCGAGCGCCTCGACCCGTTGCTGGCGCCGGCGCTCGGAGCGGAGCCGCTCCTGGTCGAGCGCAAGCCGCGCGTTGCGCTCGGCAAGCTCGAGGATCCGGCGCTTGTCGCCGCGCTCGGCGGCGCGGATCTCGACCGAGCCGTCACGGCGGGCGCTCAGCGCCTCTGCCAGCAACGGGGCCGACGGGGCGACCTCGCGCTGCACGACCAGCAGCGGCGGGACCATCATTGCGCTCGTGTAGTACTGGAGGATGAACGCCTCCGCGACCTCTGCGATCCCGCCCTGGGCCTCGTTGTCCAGGTAGAAGCTCTGGCGGTCGGACAGGACACCGTCGCGGAGCTGGAACACCTGGGCGTTGGCCTCGTTCTCGTGCACCGACACCGCGATCGCGTCGAGCGTGCCCACGGCCTCGTTGGACACGCGCTGGCGCTCGAGCAGCGAGTGGACCGCCCGCAGCCGATTGCGCTCGCGGGCGGCGTCCTCGAACCGCTGCTCGGCGGCCGCCTCCCGCATCGCCTTCTCCAGCGAGCGCTCGATGTCCCGGTAGCGCCCCGACAGGAAGTCGATCACGCCGTCGATGCCCTTCCGGTAGTCCTCGCGGCTGACGTAGCCGACGCACGGGGCCTCGCACCGCTTGATGTAGTAGTCGAGACACGGCGAGCCGCTGCGGCGGCCGGGCTCGGGACCCTCACACGAGCGAAACAGAAACACCTTGCCGAGCACCTCGAGCGTCGAGCGGACGCGCTTGGCGTTGCTGTAAGGGCCGAAGTACGCGCGGTCGCGGCGGTGGCGCTCGCGGGTGAAATACACCCGTGGAAAGTCCTCGTCGAGCGAGATCGCGATGTACGGGTACGACTTGTCGTCGCGCAGGCGGATGTTGAACCGCGGCTTGTACTGCTTGATGAAGTTCTGCTCCGCGAGCAGCGCCTCGGCCTCGTTGTTGACGACCAGCGCCTCGATCTGGTCGATCATGCCCAGCAGCCCCTCCCCCCCGCGCGTGCTCGGGTTCGAGAAATGGGACGCCACCCGCTTGCGAATCGAGATCGCCTTGCCGACGTAGATCACCTTTCCGCGGGAGTCGCGGAACAGGTACACGCCGGGCTCGTCGGGAAGCTCGCGGCGCCTGTCGGCTGGGACTACTGACACGCAATCGAGGATAGGGGCGCGGCGGTCGCCGACCGGCCCTCGCGATACGCTGCCATGCGGCCGTTCTGGATCGAATACCACCACAGACGGCTTCCAGATGTCCTCCGGACCCTCAGCCCCGCTCTCCGACGTTTCACTGGCGCAACTGCTGCGCGCGCACGGCCTGAGAGCGACCGCCCAGCGGCGCGCGATCTACGGCCTGTTCGCGGGCACCGCGAACGGCCACCTGAGCGCCGAGGAGGTGTTCCAGCAGGCGCGCGCCCAGCTCCCCGAGCTGTCGCGAGCCACGGTCTACAACGCGCTCGGCGAACTTGCCGAGGTCGGGCTGCTCGGCGTCGTCGAGGGCCCAGGGCCCCGCCAGTTCGATGCGAACGTCACGCCTCACCACCATTTCCGCTGCCGGGAGTGCAACGGGCTGCTCGATATCGAGCCCGAGAACGTCGAGCTGACGCTCCGCGAGCAGGGATTCGAGGTGGAGCGAGCCCACGTGCTGCTCGAGGGTCTCTGCCCCAAGTGCGCCGTCGGCGGCGCCGAGCCCGGGGCCCCGCGCCCGGTCGCCTCCTGACCCGACGCTCTCGGCCCTTAATACTTCCGGCGGAAGTACCAACGTCCGCGACCGAGTATGTGGCGGACCCTCAGTACTTTCGCGCTGACCAAAGCACGGCGAACACCGCGTAACCGGCCCCGCCGAGCAGAAGCAGCCACGCCACCGACCCGAACCCGCCGCTGCTCCACATGCGCGAGGTCGCGGTCAGCGTCAGCGTCCCGACACCCAGCGCGACGTACAGGACGGCGCGCCGGCTGTCGCCGAGCGAGTACAGGGTGCTCCGATGCTGGCGGTACATCATCGACGCGAACCAGAACAGCGTGCCCAGGAACACGAGCGTGACCGCCTGGATCGCCACATTGGCCGCAGTGACCCCGCCTGACAGCGTGCCGACGATCGCGGCGAGCGCGAGCACGATCAACACGTTGCGGACGGTCGAGTTCAAACTAGCTCTAGCGTATCGCGGCGAAGTCCTCGTGTGAGGACGTCACGGCTCCGACCGGATCCACGGCCTCGCCAGCGGCGGGGTACGGCTCCGCTGCGAACCGGTAGCCCACTCCGAAATGGGTGTGGACGTACCGCCACCCGGGGGAGATCTGCTCAAGTTTCTGGCGCAGCTTGCGGACGAACACGTCGACGGACCGGTCGCCGCGGGCCATCGTGTAGCCCCATACGCGCTGGTAGATGTCCTCGCGCTCGAGCACTCGCCCGTCCGCGGCCGCGAGCTGGCGCAGCAGCTCAAACTCCTTGCGCGACAGCGAGGCGCCCTGCTCGCTGGCATAGGCGTCGTACCGGTCCGGCCGAATCGCGATCTCGCCGGCCTCGATCGTCGCCTCCTCGACCGGCAGCTCGCCCGCGCGGCGCCGGCGCAACACGGCCTGGATTCGCGCCACCAGCTCCTCGGGGTGACACGGCTTGGTCAGCCAGTCGTCGGCGCCCGCGCGCAGGCCCTTCACCCGCTCGGAGACAGTCACCGGGCTGCTGCAGACCAGCAGCGCCAGGCCGGGAAGGGCGGTCGCAACGCGCTCGATGTAGTCGAGCCCGGTCAGCGCCGGGTTGACGATCAGGGCGTGCAGTCGCAGTGCCGCCAGATGGCCGGCGTCGGGCGGGAACGCCAGCACCTGCGCTTCCCACCGGAGCGCTCCGAGTCGCCTTTCGAGAACGGTCATCAGCCCGCTGTCATCATCGATCAGCGCAACCCGGATCGGCGATGCATCGCCAAGCGGTGCCATCGTTGGTTCGAGTCTAGAGACTCCTCCCGACAGGTCCGCGAAATAAGGTTGGTGTGCCCGAAGATGTCCGCGTCCCTCCCCGACCCCAGCTCGCCGGCCGCCCCCGCAGGGTTTCCGCGGCGCATCGGCCTGCTCGTCCATCCCACCCGCAATGTCGACGTGCCGCTCGGGGTTCTCCGCGAATGGGCGCAGAAGAACGGGGTCGAGATCGTCCAGCCGGTGGCGACGTATCCCCAGCGGTCGGTCGCCGAGCCGGGCGAAGCCGACGATACCGACGTAATTGTTTCGATCGGTGGCGACGGCACCACGCTGGCCGCTCTCCGCGCCGGCGCGGAGGCCCGCCGTCCCGTGCTCGGGGTCTCGTGCGGGAGCCTAGGAGCGCTGGCCACGGTCATGAGCGGGGATATCCACCGTGCGCTCGACCGGTTCAGCCACGGCGACTGGCACCCGCGGATGTTCCCGGCGCTGTCGATCGCCCGCGCGTCCGGCGAGCCACTGTTTGCCCTGAACGACGTGGCGCTGGTCCGCGACGCCGGCGGCCAGGTCCGCCTCAGCGTCCAGGTCGACGGAGCGCTGTTCGCGCGCATCGCCGGCGACGGCGCCGTCGTGAGCACGCCGCTCGGCACGAGCGGCTACGCGATCTCCGCCGGGGGACCGCTGCTCCTGACCGGCGTCGACGGCTTCGTGTTGACGCCGCTTCCCAAGCACGGCGGCTTCGCGCCCCCGCTCGTGATCGACTCCGGCTCGGAGCTGGTCCTGGACGCCACCGCAAGCTTTGCCGGTGCGAGGCTCGAGGTCGACGGCCAGGTCGCCGGGGCGTGCGCCGGCTCCTACACGATCACGTTCCGCCCGGGGGTCGCGACGCAGGTCGCGTTCGACGACCAGGAGCCGCTGCTGGCCGGATTGCGCCGCCGCCGGATCCTGTTCGACAGCCCGCGGTTTCTCGCGGAGGCCGACCGGGGTAAGGACCCAAACGTCACGCCGCAGCCGGGAAGCTGACCGCGACCCTCAGGCCGCCTTCCGCTCTGGGGTCCGTGGTCAGGCGCGCGCCGTGGGCGTCGACGATCGCCTGCACGATCGACAGGCCGAGTCCGAGGCCGTCGCGCCCGTCGCTGCCCCGGGCGGCAATCGAGCCGTTTCCGTCAAGCCGGGAGAACGGCTTCACGAGCTCGTCGACCTGCTCGCGCGAGACCACCGGGCCGGTGTTCGTGACCTCCAGCGTCGGCTCGCCGTCACGAAGTCCGGTCCACGCGGTGACCCAGCCGTCCGGGCCGTTGTAGCGGACCGCGTTCTGCACCAGGTTCGCGACGAGCCGTTCGACCATCGCCGGGTCGCCCGTCGTGGACGCGTCACCGAGCTCGGTGTCGACCTTGATGCCGTTCGAGGGCACCGCGCGGACTACCTCGGCGGTCACCTCGCGCAGGTCGACCGGAGCCCGCGTCTCGAGTCCGCGCTGGCTGCGGGCGAGCGTCAGCAGGGCCTCGATCAGGCGCTCCTGCTGCTCGCTCGCTCTCAGCACGCGCCGGCACGTCTCCCGCAGCGACTCGATCGACGCATTGGGGTCGCTGAGCGCCACCTCGACCAGCGCGCGCTCGAGCGTAATCGGGGTCCGCAGCTCGTGGGAGGCGTTGGCGACGAACCGGCGCTGGGACTCGAACGCCGCCTCCAGGCGTCCAAGCAGCCCGTCGAAGGTGTCGCCGAGCTCCTTGAGCTCGTCGTCGGGTCCCTCGAGCGCGAGGCGCTCATGGAGGTTCCGCTCCGATATGCCCCGGGCCCGAGAGCTCATCGTCCGCACCGGCCGCAGCGCTCGTCCGGCCACCAGCCAGCCGAGCCCGATGGACGCCAGCGCCATGATCGCCAGCGCGAGCCCGGACCGCGTGAGGAGCGTGTCCAGCTGTGACTTGCGCACCGCGTGGATCCGAGCGTTGGCGTTCTTCTGCTGGGCCGTCAGCTGCGCCGCCTGGGCGGCGGTCAGCCGCTTGAACACGGACGTCACCTTGCCCTCGTACGCGCGCAACTGGACCACCGCCGACGATTGCGTCCCGCCGACGCTCTGCGCCACCGCCCCAGCGACCTGCCCGGTTCCTCGCACGTCCGGGGACACCGCGAACGCGTCCGCCGGTAGCGCGGGGAGCTTTCCCGCCGCCGCGGCGCGGTCGACGAACACCTGATTGGCGGTCGCCACGTCGCTGCTGTTCGCGACCAGCCCGTAGGTGATCGCGAGCAGCGCGGTCCCCGCCACCAGGAACAGACCGCCGTAGAGCAACGTCAGCCGCAGGCGAAGCGTCCACCGTGGCCGCCACCGCCTACCCCTAGATGCGATAGCCGGCACCGGGCACCGTCACGATGATCGGGGGCTCGCCGAGCTTGCGCCGCAGCCGGCTGATCGTCACCTTCACCACGGCCGAGAACGGATCGGCCGCCTCGTCCCAGGCACGGGCGAGCAGGTCCTCCGGCGAGACGACCGTGTTGCGCGCGGCGAGCAGCAACTCGAGCACGGCGAGCTCCTTGGCGGTCAGATCGAGCCGCCGGCCGGCGCGGTGAGCGATTCGCCTCCCCGTATCGAGCGTCAAGTCGCCGCTCCGCATCACGGGCGCGAGCGCCGGCTGCGCGCGCCGGGCGAGCGCGCGGATCCTGGCGATGAGCTCGGCGAACGCGAACGGCTTGGGCAGGTAGTCGTCGGCGCCCAGGCTGAGCCCGGCGACACGGTCCTCGATTCCCGCCGACGCGGTCAGCATCAGGACCCGCGTACGTCCGCCCTGGCTGACCAGCGTCTCGCACACGCGGTCGCCGTGGACGCCGGGAAGATCGCGATCGAGCACGATCACGTCGTAGTCGTAGATCGCGGCTCGCCGCAAGCCGGACTCACCGTCGTGGGCGATGTCGACGGCCATGCCCTCGCGCTGCAGACCGAGTGCGACCGTTTCGGCCAGCTCCACGTGGTCCTCGATCACCAGCACGCGCATTCGCCCTGCAAACAGTCTGGCGGGTCGACACCGATGCGCAAGAGCATGGCCGCGACCAGGTAACGGAGCGGTAACAGCGCCCCTTACCGTGGCGTAACCCCCTATGACGTACCACTGTGCCACCACGACTTAGGAGGTAACAGTGCGATACGCAATCCTGCTCTGCCTGGTGGGGGCCGGCATCTCACTCGCGGCGTGCGGTTCCTCGAGCTCGAACAGTGGCGACCCCACCTCGCCCGGCTCGAGCTCGTCGCAGGACAATGCGGCCGCCAACAGCCAGGGGCTCCGGTTCGCGGCGTGCATGCGCTCGCACGGCGTGCCCAACTTCCCTGACCCCACCGGCGGCCAGATCGACCTCCGAGTCCAGCAGTCGCCGAACGGAACAACCTTGGTGAACGGGGTGCAGGTGAACGGGCCGGCCTTCAAAGGGGCGATGAAATCGTGCCAGTCCTATCTCCCGAACGGCGGTCATCCCACCGCGGCCCAGACCGCCCAGGCGAGGTCTAAGGCACTGGCGATGGCGCGCTGCATGCGCACGCACGGCGTTCCCAACTTCCCCGATCCGCAGTTCTCGACCGGGCCGAACGGCGGCATCGGCGTCCGGATCGGCGGGGCTGGGATCAACCCGAGCTCGCCCGGGTTCCAGACCGCCGCAAAGGAGTGCGGCTCGATCTTCGGTGGCGCGGCGCCGGTGCTGGCGAAGCCCGCCGGCTAGCCCGCGAGGCGTTCCCAGCGCTCGTACAGGTCGTCGACCGCACGCTTCGCCTTGTCGTGGCGTGCGGTCGCCTGTGCGGTCCGCTGTGGCGTCGACCACGCCACCGGGTCCGAGAGCTCCTGCTCGAGTGCCTTCAGCGACGCCTCGGCAGCTTCGATCTCGCGTTCGAGGCGCTGCTGTTCCTTGGAGCTGGTCGATTGAGGCGGGGTGCGCGCCGAGCGCGAACGCGGCTTCTGGTCTTTCGCCGGCTTGTCGGGCTTCGCCGTCTCGGTCTGCGCGCGCTCCTCACGGGCCCGGACGTATTCCGGCCAGCCCCCGAGGTAGCTGTGCAAGGTCGCGTCCTCGATCGCCACCGTCCGCTTGCCGACCGCGTCGAGCAGCGCACGATCGTGCGACACCAGGAGCAGCGACCCGCTGAACTCGTTGAGCGCCGCCTCGAGCGCCTCGCGGCTCTCGAGGTCGAGATGGTTGGTCGGCTCGTCGAGGATCAGCACGTTCGCGCCGGACTGCACGAGGATCGCGAGCGACAGGCGCCGGCGCTCCCCCCCGGACAGCACTTCGAGCGGCTTCTCCGCGTCGTCTCCGGAGAACAAGAACCGTCCGAGGAGCCCGCGCGCGTTGTTCGGGGTCAGCTTGGTCAGGTGCGTCGTCGCCTCGATCACGGTCCGCGCGCTGCCCGCGGACAACTCCTCGGCGTGCTGGGAGAGGAAGCCGAGCTTCACGTTGTGACCGGTGCGGAGCTTGCCGGTCACGACTGGCGGGCCGGCGATGGGTGCCGTGCCGTTCACGGGGTCGGAGAGTTCCCGCCGACCGGCCAGCGTCTCGATCAGCGTGGTCTTGCCGGCGCCGTTGGGACCGACGAGCGACACGTGCTCGCCGCGCTCGAGCCACAGCTCGACGTCGTCGAGCAGCACGCGGTCGGCCACCTCGACGTGACCGTCCTCGAAGTCGAACACGACCCGGCCGCTCCTCTCGGGCGGCTTGAACGCGAACTGGAGGGCAGCGCCGTCGGCCGGCGCCCGGTTCAGCCGCTCCATCTTGGCCAGCTTCTTGGAGCGCGACTGGGCCTGCCGCGCCCTCGTGCCGGCGCGGAAACGGGTCACGAACCGCTCGAGTCGCTCGATCTCGGCCTCTTGGCGCTCGATCGCGCGGCCGAGCGCAAGCTCGCGCGTCGCCTTCTCCTTGCGCCACGCGTGCCACGACCCTTTGAAGAACTTGCCTCGGCCGGCCTCGAGCTCGAGCACGCTCGTTCCGACGGCCTCGAGGAACCAGCGGTCGTGCGCCACCAGCACCACCGCGGCATCGAGACTCGCGAGGTGCTGCTCGAGCCACTCGAGCGAGGCGATGTCGAGGTGGTTGGTGGGCTCGTCGAGCAGCAGAAGATCCGGGTCGCCGGCGAGCGCCCGTCCGAGCGAGGCCCGCGTCAGCTCCCCTCCGGAGAACGTGTCGAGCGTGCGATCGAGGTCGGCGTCGCCGCGAAACCCGAGTCCGCGCAGCGCGGACAGGGCGCGGTCTCGCCACCCGTAGCCGCCGGCGTGCTCGAGCCGCCCCTGCGCCTCGGCGTAACGGCCGAGCGTCGCGTCGTCGTGGGCTCCCTGCGCCATCGCCTGCTCGAGCTCGGCGAGCTGCTGCTCGATCGCGACGAGCTCGCGTGCGCCGCTCAGGACGTAGTCGCGCAGGCTGACGTCGCGTTCGCGTGGGGGACGCTGGTCGTGGAGCGCCATCTTCGTGTCCTTGGCGAGCACCAGCTCGCCGACGTCGATCGACGCCTCGCCGGCCAGCATCCTGAGGAGCGTCGTCTTGCCGGCGCCGTTGCGTCCGGACAGCGTCATCCGGTCGCGGCGCTCGAGCTTGAACGAGATACCGCGCAGGAGCGGTTCGCCGGCGATGTCCTTGCCGATGTCGGATGCGATTACGACAGCCATGACTAGTAAGTGATGGTATGCAGGGCGGCCCGTTTAGCATCGTCTAGATGCGCAGCTCGCCATACCCGCCGATTCCTCCGATCGAGATGCCGGCGGCGCGGACGATCATCGCTCCGGGCCGCGGCGAGCTGTTCCTGCGCGACACCGGTGGCCACGGCCCGGTCGTGATGCTGCTGCACGGCTGGGTGGCGAGCGCCGACCTCAACTGGTGCGGGGCCTATGACGCGTTGGCGGCGGCCGGTTATCGCGTGCTGGCGATCGACCATCGCGGCCACGGTCGAGGCCTGCGTCCCCTGACGCCGTTCCGACTCAGCGACTGCGCCGGCGACGCCGCCGCCGCGCTCCGCCTGCTCGATGCCTCTCCGGCGATCGTCGTCGGGTACTCGATGGGCGGCGCGATCGCCCAGCTGATGGCGCGGGATCACCCCGAGGTGGTCAGCGGCCTGGTCCTCAGCGGAACCGCCCAGCACTGGCAGGATCCCGAGACTCGGCGTGCGTTCAAGGCGCTCGGGCTGGTCGGCGTGCTGCTGTCGGTGGCGCCGCGCACGACCTGGCGCGCCGGGCTGCGCCGGGTCGGCTTGCGCGACTCGACCGAGACCGAATGGGTCCTATCCGAGGCGATGCGCCACTCGGTGCCCAACCTCGTCGAGGCCGGACGCGAACTCGGCCGCTTCGACTCGCGGTCCTGGCTCGCGCCGCTGCCGATCCCGACCGCCGTCGTCCTCACCTCGCGCGACGACGCGGTCCCGCCGCGCAAGCAGCACGAGCTCGCCGACGCCGTCGGCGCCCAGGTGTTCGAGGCGCCGATCAACCACCTCGAGATCACCACCAACGGCGCGGTCTACAACCCGGTGCTGCTCAAGGCGCTATCGGCGGTCGGTCCGGTACCCTTAAACGACAGATGCGCCGCGCCCGGATCATCACCGCTCTGACGACGGTTGCGCTCTTGGCACTCGCCACCGCCCCGGCCGCGCTGGCGGCCAGCGTGTCTCACGGCGGCGAGGGCTGGTACGGCGAGACCAGCGACACGGTGATCACGAAGTGGATGTTCATGACGATCATCTTCTTCCCGACAATCATCATCATCTTCTCGGTGATCCAGTGGCGTCTCGACAAGCGCAAGCACGCGCGGATGGCCGCCGCTAACGCCCGCGCCAAGAACGCCGACTGGCGCGGTGGCTGGTAGCGAACCGGCTGAACGAGCCCTCCAAAAAATGGTCGTCGGCGCCTGCCCGGGACCGGTCGGATCCAAACTTCGTGGACGCTCGGCCTAGAACACGTGTTTAACCAGCCTGCATCTGGGCGTTGAGTGCACAGTCCAGCGATAATCTGTGGCGTCGGTCAAAGGGCTGAATCGCGCGTAGCCAGGCTCGGGGGCGCGCGGGAGCAACTAACTCGGAGGCGCAGGCATGGCGAAGACTGGGGCAGCAGAGCACAGAGGCACTGTCCGGGCAGGCGCCTCGCGTAAACCGGCGAACGGCGCGGCAACCACGCGCAAGGCGGCGACAAACGGCGCGACCACCGCACGGAAGTCGTCAAACGGCGCTGGGGCGCCGGTCAAGAACGGTCGGGCGCTGGTCGACGATCCAGCGCTGGCGCGTCTGGAGCACGCGCTTCAGGCCGCCGCGGCCGGCGACTTCGGAGTTCGCCTACCGGCGCGGCGCAAGGACGACATCGGCCGGCTCGAGGCCGCCTACAACCAGATGGCCGCCCGCAACGCCGCGCTCGAAGCCGAGCTTGTCCGCGTGGCCGAGATCATCGGTCGTGAGGGCCGCATGACCGAGCGCGCCCGCCTGCATGGCGCGAGCGGGGCGTGGGCCACCACCGTCGGCTCGGTCAACGGCCTGATCGACGACCTGGTCCGCCCGACCACGGAGGTCGCGCGCGTGATCGTCGCCGTGGCCGAGGGCGACCTGAATCAGAAGATGGCGCTCGAGATCGAGGGGCGCCCGGTGAAGGGCGAGTTTGCCCGCATCGGCACGACCGTGAATTCGATGGTCGACCAGCTCTCGAGCTTCGCCGCCGAGGTGACTCGCGTCGCCCGCGAGGTCGGCACCGACGGCAAGCTCGGCGGCCAGGCCCAGGTCCCGGGCGTCGCCGGCACCTGGAAGGACCTCACCGACTCGGTCAACTTCATGGCGTCGAACCTGACCGACCAGGTGAGAAACATCGCCCAGGTGACCACCGCGGTCGCCAACGGCGACCTCAGCCAGAAGATCACCGTGGACGTCAAGGGCGAGATCCTCGAGCTGAAGGACACGATCAACACGATGGTCGACCAGCTGCGGTCGTTCGCGGACGAGGTGACCCGCGTCGCGCGCGAGGTCGGAACCGAAGGCATCCTCGGCGGCCAGGCCCAGGTCCCGGGCGTCGCCGGCACCTGGAAGGACCTCACCGACAACGTCAACTTCATGGCCCGCAACCTCACCGACCAGGTCCGCAACATCGCCCAGGTGACCACCGCGGTCGCCAACGGCGACCTCAGCCAGAAGATCACGGTCGACGTGCAGGGCGAGGTGCTAGAGCTGAAGCGAACCGTCAACACGATGGTCGACCAGCTGTCCGCCTTCGCGGACGAGGTGACGCGCGTGGCCCGCGAGGTCGGCACCGACGGCAAGCTCGGCGGCCAGGCCAAGGTCGAGGGCGTTTCCGGCACGTGGAAGGGCCTGACCGAGAACGTGAACTTCATGGCCTCGAACCTCACCGACCAGGTCCGCAACATCGCTCAGGTCACCACGGCAGTGGCGCAGGGTGACCTATCCAAGAAGATCACCGTCGACGCCCGCGGCGAGATCCTCGAGCTCAAGGACACGATCAACACGATGGTCGACCAGCTCCGTAGCTTCGCCGCCGAGGTGACCCGCGTGGCGCGCGAAGTCGGCACCGAGGGAATCCTCGGCGGGCAGGCCGAGGTCGAGGGCGTTTCCGGCACGTGGAAGGGCCTGACCGAGAACGTGAACCTGATGGCGTCGAACCTGACCACTCAGGTGCGGAACATCGCCGGCGTGACCACCGCGGTCGCCCACGGCGACCTCAGCCAGAAGATCACCGTCGACGCCAAGGGCGAGGTCGCGGCGCTGGCCGAGACGATCAATCGGATGGTCGACCAGCTGAACTCGTTCGCCGCCGAGGTGACGCGCGTCGCGCGCGAAGTCGGCACCGAGGGAATCCTCGGCGGGCAGGCGCAGGTGCCAGGCGTCGCCGGCACCTGGAAGGACCTCACGGACAACGTCAACTTCATGGCCCGCAACCTCACCGACCAGGTGAGAAACATCGCCCAGGTCGCGACCGCGGTCGCGAACGGCGACATGACCCAGACGATCACCGTCGACGCCCGTGGCGAGATCCTCGAGCTCAAGCAGACGCTGAACCGAATGGTCGCGCAGCTATCGAGCTTCGCCGCCGAAGTGACGCGAGTCGCGCGCGAGGTCGGCACCGAGGGCAAGCTCGGCGGCCAGGCCGAGGTCGAGGGCGTGTCGGGAACGTGGCGGCGTCTGACCGAGAACGTCAACCAGCTGGCGGTCACCCTGACCACCCAGCTCCGCGCGATCGCCGAGGTGTCAACCGCGGTGACCCAGGGAGACCTGACGCGGTCGATCTCGGTCGAGGCTCAGGGCGAGGTCGCCGAGCTCAAGGACAACATCAACCAGATGATCGCCAACCTCCGCGAGACCACTCAGCGCAACGCCGAGCAGGACTGGCTGAAGACGAACCTGGCGAGCATCTCGGGAATGCTCCAGGGACAGCGCGACCTGGCCGCGGTGACGCAGCTGATCATGAGCGAGCTCGCCCCGATGGTGAACTCACAGCACGGAGCGTTCTTCCTGGCCGAGCCCACGGCGGACGAGGGCACGCCCGAACTGATGCTCGCCGCGTCGTACGGGTACACGCCGCGGCGCAGCGAGATGCGCAGCCGGTTCGTGATCGGCGAGGGCCTCGTCGGTCAGGCGGCGCTCGACCGCAAGACGATCGCGATCAGCGATGCCCCTCCGGGTTACATCCGGGTCGGGTCGGGCCTCGGCGAGGCAACGCCGGCCGACATCCTGGTGATGCCCGTGCTGTTCGAGGATCAGGTCCTGGGCGTGATCGAGCTCGCCTCGATCCGTCCGTTCTCCGAGGTCCACCGCGACTTCCTCGCCCGGATCGGCGAGACCATCGGCGTCGTGCTCAACACGATCCGGGCGAACCTCCGAACCGAGGAACTGCTCACGCAGTCCCAGAGCCTCACGACCGAGTTGCAGAAGCAGTCTGAGGAGCTCAGGGAGACGAACGATGAGCTTCAGGAGAAGGCGTCGTTGTTGTCTGAGCAGAATCGGGATATTGAGATTAAGAATGAGGAGATTGAGCTGGCGCGCCGCGGACTGGAGGACAAGGCGGCGCAGTTGGCGCTCTCGTCGAAGTACAAGTCGGAGTTCTTGGCGAACATGTCGCACGAGCTGCGGACGCCGTTGAACTCGATGCTGATCCTCAGCCGGTTGTTGGCGGAGAATGAGGAGCGGTCGCTGACCGATCGGGAGGTCGAGTTCGCGCGCACGATTCACTCCGCCGGTAACGATCTGTTGTCGTTGATCAACGACATCTTGGATCTGTCCAAGGTCGAGGCGGGGCGGATGGAGCTCGATCTCGCGCCGGTTCCGCTCTCGGATGTCTACCAGGACGCCGAGCGGGCGTTCCGGCACATCGCCGAGCAGAAGAGCCTGTCGTTCAAGGTCGAGATCGATCCGGCGCTGCCCGCGTCGGTCATCTCCGATGAGCAGCGGCTGGGTCAGGTGCTGAAGAACTTGCTCTCGAACGCGTTCAAGTTCACGCATGCGGGTGGGGTCACGCTCGCGATCGGATATCCGCAGGACCGGTCGGGGCTGCGGAACGACGCGCTCCGGGAAGCCGAGGGCGTGATCGAGTTCTCGGTCATCGACACCGGCGTCGGGATCCCCGACGACAAGCTCAACCTGATCTTCGAAGCCTTCCAACAGGCCGACGGGACCACGTCCCGTAAGTACGGCGGCACCGGCCTCGGGTTGTCGATCAGCCGCGAGATCGCGCGACTGCTCGGCGGAGAGATCCAGGTCGACTCCACCGTCGGCCAAGGCAGCACCTTCTCCCTATTCCTCCCCCTCATCGAACACGTCGCCGACGCCCCCATCGCCACGAGCACCGACGACCCGGCGACCGAGATCCCGGCGCTTCACGACGTTCCCGCACTTGCGATCGAAGATCAGCTCGCGGACGAGATCGACGAGCTAGAGCGCGGCGACCGGGTCGTGCTCGTGATCGACTCCAACGCGGAGCGCGCGAGGTCGATGGTCGCGACGGTCCGTGCGCGCGGGGCGAAGGCGATCCTGGCGCGGCGCGCGAGCGCCTCGCTCGGCCTGGCCCGCGAGCACCGCCCGAGCGCCGTCGTGCTCGCCGGCGACCTGCCCCGGTTCGAGTCGGTCCTCGGGCAGCTCAAGAAGCATCCCGACACCCGCCACCTCCCGGTCGCGCTGGTCGGCGACGGGGCGGTCCGCCTGGACGGCCTGCGCGCCGGCGCGGCGGCGTACATCGACGATCCGGTCGACGAGGCCGGCTTCGTGGCCGCGCTCGGCAGGCTCGAGCGGATCTCGGGCGCGCCGACGCGACGGATCGCGCTGATCGTGTCGGGCGGCGAGCTCGACGAGCAGATCGGGTCGCTGCTGGCGGGCGACGAGAACATCGACATCCGGCGGATCGAGCCGGCGAGTGCGCTCGAGACGCTCCGCGCGGAGGCGTTCGATCTGGGCGTGGTGGCGGTCGGCCGGCCTCGCTCGGCGTCGCTCGGGCTGATCCGCGAGGCGGCGACCGACGAGGTCGTGCGCGAGCTTCCGCTGATCGTGTTCGTCGGCGACGTCCTTTCCAAGGCTGACCGGGCGAGGCTGGACGCGGCGGCGAAGTCGGCGGTGATCACGATTGCGGACTCCCCGGAGCGGCTGGTCGATCGGGCGGCGCTGTTCCTGCATCGCGCGGAGGCGACGCTGCCAAGCCAGACCCGCGAGCTGCTCGGCCATCTGCGCACCGGCGACGCCCCGCTGCATGGCCGCAAGGTGCTCGTGATCGACGATGACATCCGCAACGTGTTCGCCCTCACGTCGACGCTCGAGCAGCGCGGGATGAAGGTCGTGTTCGCCGAGAACGGCCGTGAAGGGATCGAGCGACTACACCAGCACCCCAACACCGACGTGGTGCTGCTCGACATCATGATGCCCGAGATGGACGGGTACCAGACGGCGCGGGCGATCCGCTCGATGCCGAGGTTCGAGCACCTCCCGATCATCTCGTTGACCGCCAAGGCGATGAAGGGCGACCGCGAGAAGGCGATCGCGGCCGGCGCGTCGGACTACATCACCAAGCCCGTCGACGTCGATCAGCTCCTCTCGATGATGCGCGTGTGGCTCGACGCCTAGACCGGTAATTTTGGGTCCGGCCCACACACCCCCCGCCACCACACTCGCCGATCCCGAAGGGATGTTGGACCTCGCGGCGGCCGAGGCGCTGCCGATCCTGCTCGTCGACGACCAGCCCGAGAATCTGCGCACGCTCGAGGCGGTGCTCGATCCGCTCGGCTATCCGCTGCGCACGGCGTCGTCCGGGCACGGAGCGCTCCGCATGCTGCTCGAACAGGACTTCGCGATGATCCTGCTCGACGTCCGCATGCCCGGCCTCGACGGGTTCGAGACCGCACAGTTGATCAAGGAGCGAACGCGCACTCGCGACATCCCGATCGTGTTCCTCACCGCAGCGCGGGACGAGATGTCCCAGATCACCCGCGGGTACGGGGTCGGGGCGGTCGACTATGTGCTGAAACCGTTTGACCCTGACCTGCTCAGGTCGAAGGTGTCGGTATTTGCCGAGCTCGAGGCGAGCCGCCGCGCGCTGAAGCGGTCCGAGGCGCTGCTCAGCGGCGCATTCGAGGCGGCGCCGATCGGCAAGACCGTGCTCGACGCCGAGGGCAGGATCGTCCGCTCGAACCCCGCCTTCGCGCGGCTCGTGGGCCGGGCGCCGGGCGAGCTGAACGGGGTAGCGGTCGTCGACCTATGCGAGCTCGATGACCGGCCGGCGATGTCGGCGGCGCTCGAGCAGATCGCGCGCGCCGCCCACTCGGGGCACGCGGGCACCGAGCGGCCGAGCCTCGACCTGCGCCTGCGGTCGAGCGCCGGCGCCGAGGTCTGGGTCGGGCTCGTGGCCTCGGCGATCGAGTCGACGGAGTTCGCAGAGCCCCTCCTGCTGGCGCAGTGGGTCGATCTGACCGTGCGCCGCCGGGCCGAGCAGGACCGAGCCGACCTGCTGCTCGAACAGGCAGCGCGCATGCAAGCGGAGTCCGTCGCCGAACGCCTGTCGAAGCTCCAGGACCTGACGACGGCACTCGAGGCGCTCGAGCTTGACGAGATCCTGCCGCAGCTGGCCACGCGACTGGCCGAGCTGTTCGGGGTCGAGGCGGCCGAGGTGCAGATTTCCGGCGAGCACGACCAGCCGCGCGTCGTGCGGGCCGCCGGCGGTCACATCCGCACCGTCCCACGCGTCGCGGCAGGAACCGAGGACGACCGGTGGCGCGAGGTGCCGCTGGTGATCGAGCGGACGACCGTCGGCTGCCTGCGCCTGGCCCAGCCGTCGGGACGGTCGTTCAGCCCCACCGAGCGCTCGCTGCTCCAGGACGCCGCCGACCGCGCCGCGCTGGCGATCCGCCGGGCGCAGCTGCACGAGGAGGAGCATCGGATCGCGGTCGAGCTCCAGCGCGGGCTGGTACCCAAGCGCCTTCCGAAGGTGAGCGGGGTCGACATCGTCGCTTCCTACGACGTCGCCGGGCTGACCGCTCAGGTCGGCGGCGACTGGTACGACGCGTTCGCGATGCCGGACGGCCGCCTCGGGATCGTCGTCGGAGACGTCACCGGGCGCGGCATTCGCGCCGCATCCGCGATGGGGCAGCTGCGCACGCTGACCCGCGCGTTCGCGCTGGCGCAGGGCGGCCACCGCGATCCCGGCGACGCGCTCACGCTGCTCAACCGCCACCAACTTCAGGGCGAGGACGAGCACCTCTTCACGATCGTCTACGCGATTATCGACCCCGAACAGGGCACGATCGCGTGGGCGAACGGCGGACATCCGCCGCCGCTCCGGCGGCGCGCCGACGGAACCTGCGTATACCTCGAGGGCGGCAACGGGCTGATGGGGGTCGAGGACAGGCCGTACGAGACCCACCAGGACCGGACCGGACCGAACGAGACGATCGTGCTCTACACCGACGGCCTGATCGAGCGCCGAGGGGAGTCACTCGATGTCGGCCTCGAGCGGCTCGCCGCCGCCGCCTCGTCCGGGCCCGAGGATGCGCGGCGGATGTGCGACCACATCCTCGAGCGCGTGCTCGAGGAGCCTGGGCAGCGCTACGACGACGTGACCGCGGTCGTCGCCCGGCTGTTCGGCCAGTAGCCTGAAGTGCGATGGGCGCGATCCGTCTGACGACGACGCTCCAGAAACGCGGGCCCGCCGCCGCGGTCGTGCTCGACGAGGAGCAGGCGGAGCGGATCGGCGAGGGCGCCAAGCGATTCCCGGTGTCCGCGACGATCAACGGCTACACCTGGAGGACCACCGTCGCTCGCATGGGCGGCGAGTTCCTCGTCGGCATGAACAAGGAAGTGCGTGCCGGCGCTGGAGCGGAGGCCGGCGACACCGTCGAGGTGGCGATCGAGCTCGACACCGCGCCGCGCGAGGTCGAGATCCCGGAGGCGCTCGCGAGCGCGCTGGCGAATGCGCCAGAGGCGCTGTCGGCGTTCGAAGCGCTGTCGTTTACCCACCGCAAGGAATACGCCCGCGCGATCGAGGACGCGAAGAAGCCCGAAACGCGCGACCGTCGCGTGGCGCAGACGATCGAGAAGCTTCGGGCGATGAAGGGCGGGAAATAATGAGCGAGAGCAACGTCGAACTCGCTCGCGGGGGGTACGAGGCGATCATGCGCGGCGACCTCGACGCGATCGGCGAGCTGCTCGATCCGGACGTCAAATGGCATGCCGGCGATCCATCGTTCGGCTGTCAGGATCGCAAGCAGACGCTCGGTTGGATGCGCCAGAACTGGATGCGGCGCGGGGGACCGCCGGGCGAAGTCGTCGAGATGCTCGACGCCGGCGACAAGGTCGTGGTGATCATGCGGCGGACCGGCGACGACGGCGAGCCTGAACTCGTCGCCAACCTGACCACGTTCCGCGACGGCAAGGTGACCGAGATGGTCCACTACCCGAATCCCGACGACGCGCGCGCCGCAGCCGGCCTCTGACCGGGTCGACCCGCAACCAACTGCTGACCGGCGCCGAGTACCTCGAGAGCCTGCGTGACGGTCGCGAGGTCTGGATCGACGGCGAGCGCGTGCGGGACGTGACCGAGCACCCCGCGTTCCGGAACTCCGCGCGCTCGGTGGCCCGCCTGTACGACGCCTTGCACGACCCCAAAACCCGCGAGGTGATGACCGCGGAGGACCGCCATGGGATCCACACCCATCGCTTCTTCATGCCCTCGTACTCGCCGGCGGACCTGCTCGCCTCGCGCGAGGCGATCGCCCAATGGGCGCGGATGTCGTACGGGTACATGGGCCGCACGCCGGACTACAAGGCTTCGTTCATGGCGACGCTGGGTGCCGATCCGGAGTGGTACGCGCCGTTCAGCGACAGCGCGCGCCACTGGTACCGCGACTACGCCGAGCGCGCGCTGTTCCTCAACCATGTGCTGATCAACCCGCCGATCGACCGCGACAAGGCGGTACACGAGGTGGAGGACGTCTACGTCCACGTGATCCGCGAACGCGACGACGGGATCATCGTGTCCGGTGCCAAGATGCTCGCCACCGGTTCGGCGGTCACCCACGCCACGTTCGTCGCCCAGAACAGCGCGGTTCAACTCGAGGAGGGCAAGGCCGAGGACTACGCGCTCGTGTTCATCGCGCCGATGGACACGCCGGGCAAGAAGCTGATCTCGCGCAGCTCGTACGAGTCGGCGGCCCGCTCGGCCTGGGACAACCCGCTATCGGCCCGCTTCGACGAGAACGACGCGGTCGTGATCTTCGACAACGCGTTCATCCCCTGGGAGAACGTGCTCGTGTACCGCGACGTGAAGAAGGCGACCGGCTTCTACGCACAGTCGGGCTTCATGCCGCGCTACACGCTCCAGTCGGGAACGCGGCTGGCGGTCAAGCTCGATTTCCTCGTGGGCCTGTTTGCCCGTGCGCTCAAAGCCAACGGGACGGCCGGCTTCCGCGGCGTACAGGCCAAGTTCGGCGAGCTCGTCGGCTGGCGGAACCTGATCTGGGCGCTCACCGACGCGCTCTGTTACGACCCGATGGAGGGACCCGGCGGCACCGTGATCCCGAAGATCGAGAACGCCGTGCTGATCCGGCTGTTCGGGACGAGCGCGTTCCCGACGGCGCGCGCGCTGTTCGCAGAGATCCTCGCCGGCGCCCCGCTGGTCGTCCCGTCGAGCAACCGCGACCTCCAGAATGACGAGCTGCGTCCGATCATCGACCGGTTCTATCGCGGCTCGACCGGCGACGCCCACGACCGGATCAAGCTGTTCAAGCTGATCTGGGATGCCGTTGGCAGCGAGTTCGGCTCTCGCCACGAGTGGTACGAGATCAACTACAGCGGCAACCAGGAGCAGATGCGCCTGGACATGGCGAGGTTCTCCGGCGGACGCGGAATCCTCGACGAGTGCGACGCCCTCGTCGAGCAGTGCCTGACCGAGTACGACCTCGACGGCTGGACCGGCGATACCTGGGTGGACGTACCGGGCGCAGGCTGAGCGCCCGCGGCCTCAGCCGCGGTAGCCGTGCGTCCGGAGGAACTTCCGGAGCTTGGCGACGAACTTGGCGCCGCCGGGCTCCTCGGGGCTGAGCGCGCTGTTCAGGTGCCCCGCCTTCAGCTGGTTGGCGAGGAACGTGTTGACGAGCTTCATGTGCCCGAGCAACTCCTCGTCGGCGGCCCACGCCGCCGCCACTCCGACGCTGTCGGAGTAGTGCTGCCTGGCCATGCTGTGGAACGCCTTGAGCCACCCCGCCGCGTCCCGTTTGATCAGCCTCGGGTACTGACGAGTCACGCCCCGGAAGCGCCGGTTCGAGAACGTCAGGATCTGAATCGGCAGCCCCGACGCGGCGAAGTCGGTGAACTCGTACGCGAAGAAGTCGTCCGCGGTGAGGAATTCGTAGCGGCCGTTGTGGCCTAGGTCGACGATCTGCTCCCCCGGGTCGCCGAAGTCGTGCTGGGTCTCCGTGTAGGTCATCGTGCCCGGGTCGAACGAGAACACCTGCTCGATCGAGCAACAATGGGCGCCGCCGCTGTACAGGTCGAGTACGACGTCGGGCTGCCCGTCGTGCTCGAGGTCGAGCACGTGCACCGAGGATCCCTTTCCAGACGGCGATCCCGGCGCGCAGTACGTCCCGCACAGCTTCGAGGCGACCGGCTCGTCGTAGTAGACCGTGGCGCCCTGGGCGATCGAGAGGTGCAGGCCGGTGAAGTTCGGATAGCTGCCGCTGAACGTGAACGTCGCCGAGACGTTGCCCGACTGCGCGGTCTGGGTGGCGGCCAACGCCGACGGCGCGGCCAGCAGCGACGGCACAGTCGCGGCGACGGCGATCGCGAGTGCACGTTTCATCGCGGGGATCCTATCCCGGGCGAGGTCAGATCCTGAACACGGTGAGCAGTCGCTTCTCGTGCTCGGCGTCGATGCGGGCGATCACCTCGATGTGTTCCTCGAGGCCGGATCCGCGGAGTTTGTTGGCCAGCAGCTCGTCGACCTGGTAGATCCCGGCAGAGTTGGACATAGCGATTTCGACGCGGACAGCGCGGTCTTCACCCGGTGAGATCTTGACGTCCTCGATCGCGTACGCGGATATCGAGTGGATGTCGAGCCTCCCGGCCTCGAACTCCATCCGTGATCGTCCGCGGGCCATGTCGAGCGCGTCGGCGACGCGGAGGATTCCAGCCTCGACGGTGAACGGCTCGCCGCCCTTGCTGCGGTGACCGATGATCGCGTGCATCGCCTCGGAGACGATCACGGTCTGTTCAGGCTCCTCATACACGCCCTCGAGCAGGGATCCCAGCCGATCGGCGGTCAGAAACAGGCTGTATCGCTCGTGGTCGTTGCGGTGGATCGACATGCCGACGCAGTGGAACAGGCAGGCGGCGGCGATCACAACCTCGGCGTCGTGGTCGCTCATGCCGTAGTCCGCGGTGACGCTCGGGCTGATGCCGCGGCGGAATAGGATCCGAGCCAGGCGCAGGCCGATGTTGAGCACGATTTGGATGTGGACCCAGGAGTGATCGGTGAGGCCAAGCCGTCGGGACGCGTTGACCGCGGACACGTGCCACAGAGCCTTCACGTGACTATCGGCGTTGACGGCCTCCAGGAACCGCTCGAGTCGCCGGTTGCCCCGCGTCGGCGCGCGGATCCGGACCTCCGCGATCGCCTCCCGCGGCGGGATCGGTGGATCGAAGCGCCCGAAGCGGGAAACCTCTCTGGCGCTTGCGGTTGACTCGCCCGGATCCGGCTCGTCGATCTCAGCCACGCGGCGCCTCCAGCAGTAGACCCTCTCGCAACCCGCCGTTCGCGACCTCGAGCGCCGCCCCGAACAACTCAGCGGCCGCCTCGAGGATCAGCAGACCCCCGGGGAGCAGCCGGGCTCGGTCCTCGTCAAGCGAGAACCGGCGCGCCACGTCGACCGCCCGCGCGCCGGACAGCAGCGACAGCACTCGGTGAAACGCGCCGGCATCGAGCACCGGTCCTGCGATCCGGCGCAGCGAGGTTGCGCTGCCGCCGACCGCCACCACGCGAGTCGTGGCCGGCGGCCGGGTTCCGTCGAGCACCTCCCGGACGCGCGTGCGGGCTCGCGCCAGATCCTCGGCGGTTGGCGGGTCGGCGCGCAGGCACTCGTCCGCGACCACGCCCGAGCCAAGCTCGAAGGACGCAAACCAGGTCACCTGATCGGGCACTGTCCCCACCACGAGCTCGCATGATCCCCCACCGGCGTCGACGACGCCGAGTGGACCGGCAGGATCGTAGCCAAGCGTGCGCGCCGCGCCGGCGAAGGCGAGCCGGGCTTCATCTTCGGCGGAAAGGATCTCCACCTCGAGCCCGCAGGCGCGGTGGACTGCCGCCACGAGCGCGTCGCGATTGGCCGCCCGCCGGACGGCCGCCGTCGCGACCCCTCGCACGTGGGCGGCGCCGAGGTCGTGCGCCATCTTCAGCTGCGCGGCCACCACTGTGGACACCTCGGCGATCTTGTCCTCGGCGATCTCCTCGGTGCCGGTCAAGCCCCGCCGAACATGGGTGAACACACGCTCCTGGTGTACCTCGAGCAGTTGCTCGCCGTCGCAGTCCGCGACGAGCAGCCTCGTCGTGTTCGAGCCGATGTCGATGCAGGCACGGCGCACGTTCGGGAAGCGGGCGATGCCGGAGCGCAGACGAGGGCGATCGCTCGCCGGCCGACTCTACTGATGTCGTGCGATCGGCGACGGAGGAGCCTCAGCCTGGGCTCCTCCGTTCGACGCCGGGCGGCCGTCGGGATGCGCCGGCGCGGTGCCTTTCGGAGCGGGTCCCGCGGTGCTCGCTGCAGGGGTCGGAGGGGGATGTACCCGCCGATCGGTGTCCGGCGGAGGTCCCTGGTCCGGGGGAGACGGTCGTGTCGTGCGCAGAGAATCCAGCGTAAACCAGGCCGCCGCGGTGATCGCGAGCGATCCGGCGCCCGCCACCGCCAACGCCGCCCGCGGGCTTCCGAGCGCGGTGATCGCGCCCCCGATCACGATCCCGACTCCAGGTACAGACTGGAAAAGTGCCTCGTTGAAGCTCATCATCAGCGCCATCCACCGCTCTTCCGTCTCCTCCTGGAGCGCGGTGCGGGCGGCCACCGCCTCGACTCCGTTTCCTATGCCGGCGAACGCCGCCCCGATGATCGCTACGGCCAGTGTCGGCGCTATCGCCATCACGAGGAACCCGATCCCAAGCGAAGCGGCCCCGATGACGATCAGCGACCGCGACGGAAGCGCGCGCCAGCGCGCGTAGATGGCTGCTCCGGCGACCGCGCCTGCCCCCCAAGCCGACAGCAGGGCGCCATAGCCGGCCGATCCCGCGTGCAGCGAATGCTCGGCGAACACGACCTCGACCGGGACCGAGATCGTGAAGAACAGAACGCCGAATATCTGCAGGAGCACGAGGCGGCGAATCACCACTCGCTGGCGCGCGTACTCGATCGCGGCGCGCACCCGACCCTTTGCCGGCGCGCGGGTCGGCGCCGGCTTGGGGAGACCGGTCGCCGTCGCCAGCGTCAACCCGATCACGCCGAACAGGCAGCCGTCGGCGACCAGCGCCGTGCTTGTCCCTCCGGCCGCCACCACCGCCCCGCCGATCGCCGGACCAAGCATGAAGCAAATCGAGAATCCGGCGTTCGCGACCGCGTTCCCCTCGCGCAGGAGGCCTGCCTCCGAGGTCACGCTGACGGTCGCGGCGCGGGCCAGCGCTCGAGCGGTGAGCGCCGCCAGCCCGTCGATCAACGCGAGCACCAGCACCAAGACCAGCGAGAAATGCACCGCCACCCATGCCAGCGCGAGGAACACGAGCGCCTCGAACCAGTACAGAGCCGGAAGCACCACGCGCGGCGGGCGGCTGTCGAGGCGCGCGACGGCCAGCGGCGACAGCAGCGCCGGCACGAACTGCGCCGACAGGAAGAATCCGGCCGCTCCCAAGGCGCTACCCGTGCGCCGGTAGACGAGCAGGGCCAGCGTCAGCGAGCCGACCATGAATGCCAGCTCGTTCAGCGTGTAGGCAGCCAACAGCCGCCTGAACGCGGGAATCTTTAGGACCCGGTTCACCCGTTATACCTCCACCGGCGATCCTAGTACCGAGCCGATCTCGATGCTCACTCCAATATCAGGTGTTTGTCCCCGTCGCTTCGTACCCGCGCGACCATCGTGGCCAATCGCCTTTCGGAAAGGCCCGGCGGCCGCTGCTGTCATCCTCCTTGGGGATGACGATCCGATCGCGGTCCTGGGAGCGCGCGAACACCTTTGCCCACGGCGATTTCCCGCCCGAGCGGCTCGCCGCGGAGCGCGACGGCACCGTGTCCGTGTGCCTGCCCGCGCGCAACGAGGCTCGCACGATCGGACCGATCCTCGAACGACTCGCACCGCTGCGCGAATCCGGCGTCGTCGACCAGATCGTCGTAGTCGATCGTTCGACCGACGGCACCGCCGAGATCGCCCGCCGCCTCGGCGCCGAGGTCCACGACCAGGACGAGTTGATGCCCGAGCTCGGCCCCGTGCTCGGCAAGGGCGACGCGATGTGGCGCGCCCTGCCCGTGCTGGCCGGCGACGTGATCTGCTTCCTCGACGCCGATTCGGAGCGCTTCGGCGCCCATTTCGCCTGCGGCGTGCTCGGACCGGTGCTGTGCGAGCCCGGGATCTCGTTCGTCAAGGGCTTCTACCGCCGGCCGTTCCGGCTCGGCGAGGTCACCGTCCCCGACGGCGGGGGTCGCGTCACCGAGCTGACCGCCCGCCCGCTGCTGAACCTGTTCTATCCCGATCTAGCCGCGGTCCGGCAGCCACTCGCCGGCGAGATCGCCTCGCGGCGCGAGTTGCTCGAACAGCTTCCGTTCGCGACGGGCTACGGGGTCGACATCGGCCTGCTCATCGACGCCTACTCGTCCGCCGGCCTAGACGCGATCGCCCAGGTCGACCTCGACGTTCGCCAGAACGCGCACCAGCCCCTGAGAGACCTCGGCCCGATGGCATACGCCGTCCTGCGGGCGGTGGCGGTGCGGCTCGAGCGCGAAGGCCGGCTCAGGGGCCCGCTGCCGGCAGCGTTCGCGCCGGCCGGCGATGCGCCATACCCGGCGATCGCCGAACCAGCCGAGCGGCCACCGCTGCGGAGCCTCCGGGCCGCCGCCTGACGGCCGAGTTGTGACCCATTTCGGCGCGCCCTCAACGTCCTCAATACACCGGAAATCAGGGCGGCTAAGCCTACACTCGCCACCCATCTGCGGGGTGAATGCCGGTTCAGCCACCTGCTGTGTGGCTAAGAGCACGTTCGATCGGCGGCGCCAGGCGAGTGTCAGCCTAGCCGGGTTGGGGCGGCCGTTCGGGGGCGGCGGCGAGCCGGCTTCGCCCGGTCCCACTAACCCTTGAACGCGTTCCGAGCCGCGCGTCCGCCGGCCACACTCCGCTCGAGGTACCCGTACGTCCCCTGGTCCCGCAGCTCCTCAGCGGCGTCAACCAGCCCCGCCAGCGCCGCGAACGCGAACGCTCCGCCGACCGAGATCCGGGCGACCCCGAGCTCGGCCAACTCGGAGACGGTGGGGACACCCGGGACGGCGAGCACGCTGACGGGCCGGTCGACCGATTCGACGACCCTGCGGATGTCGTCGGGGGTCTTGATCCCGGGCGCGAACAGGACGTCGGCGCCGGCGTCGGCGTAGGCCTGCAGCCGCGCGATCGTGTCGGCGAGATCGTCACGCCCTCGGATGTGGTTCTCGGCGCGCGCGGTGAGCACCAGCTTGACCGGCCCCGAGTGTGCGGCGTCGACCGCGGCCGCGACCCGTTCGCGAGCCTCGTCGAGTTCGTAGATCCGAGCGTTTTCGCCGCCGGAATAGTCCTCAACCGAGCAGCCGGCCAGACCCGCCTGCACCGCGAGGCCGATCGTCTCGGCCACCCCGGCGGAGTCGTCGGCGAACGCGTTTTCGAGATCGGCTGACACCGGCACGTCGCTCCCCCGCGCAAGCTCGGCGGCGTGCGCCAGCGCCTCGTCACGGGTGACTCCCCCGTCGAGCCGCCCGAGTGTCGCCGCGTGCCCGCTGCTCGTGGTTGCGAGCGCCTGGAAGCCGAGCGACGCGAGCAGCGCCGCCGAGCCGAGATCCCAGGCGTTGGGCATGAGCAGCGGATCGCCGCGCCGGTGCAACTCCAGAAACCTCTTCGCCTGCTCCTGCTGAGTGTTGGTCATGGGCGCCAGCCTAACGCCGGATCGTCCGCAGTAAAGTCGGCGAGGTGGCCTCGATCCGACAGACGCGCGACCCAGAGTTCGACACCGACGGATCGTTCCAGCGGCAGGTCAGCCAGTTCCTGCGCTGGGTCTCGGCCGACGGTGACAGCCAGTTCCCGCTGCAGGCCGGCCGTTATCACCTGTATGTGGCCCGAGCCTGCCCGTGGGCTCACCGCACGATCATCGCGCGTCGCCTGATGGGGCTCGAGGAAGCGATCGGGATCTCGTTCGTGGATCCAATCCGCGACGAGCGCGGATGGGCATTCACCGGAGGTGACTACGTCGACGACGTGAATAGCTTCGAGTACCTGAGCGAGGCGTACCTCGCGACCGATCCGAGCTACGCGGCCCGCGTCACCGTGCCGGTCCTGTGGGACAAGCAGGCGGGAGTGATCGTCTCCAACGAGTCCGCGGACATCTTGCGGATGCTGCACACGGTGTTCGCGCCGCTGGCCGAGCACGCGGTGGAGTTGCGACCCGAGGCGCTGGCCGACGAAATCGACGCGCTCAACGACCGGATCTACGACAACGTCAACAACGCCGTGTACAAGGCGGGGTTCTCCAGCAGCCAGACGATCTACGAGCACGAGGTCGCCGGGTTGTTCTCGACCCTCGACGACCTCGACGAGCGACTCACCGAGCGGCGCTTTCTGTTCGGCCCCGAGCCGCTGGAGACCGATTGGCGGCTGTTCACGACGCTCGTCCGGTTCGACGCCGTCTACCAGATCCACTTCAAATGCTCGCTGCGCAAACTGATCGAGTACGAGCACGTGTGGCCGTACGCTCGCGACCTCTATCAGTGGCCCGGCGTCGCTGACACCGTCGATTTCGACGAGATCCGCCGGCACTATTACCTGACTCACCCGATGATCAACCCGAGCGGGCTGGTCGCGGTGCGTCCGGCGGCAAGCTTCGACGCCCCGCCCGGACGCGAATCACTTCGCTGACCGGACTCCTATGGACGTAGGAGTACCACGGCGCTGGGACCGGTTCCATTCGGAGGGTCGATCGCCGCGCGCGCGGTAAACTCCCACCCGGACGGGGGGAGTTGTGTCTGACCTCCCACAAGGGGGCTTGTGTTTGACGCTGACCAGGGGGAAATACTGGATTGGTGGAGGGACGCCGCACTGACATATTGCTCGAACGCGGGCCCGAGCTACGGCGGATCCAGGAGGCGATCGGCCACGCGGGCACCGGGGCGGGCGGACTTGTGGTTATCGGTGGACCGGCGGGCATCGGGAAAACCGCGCTGTTGCAGGCGGCGGCCGACATGGCCGAGCGAGCCGGAGTGCGGGTCCTGCGTGCGCGTGGCAGCGACCTTGAGCAGGAGTTCGGCTTCGGAGTCGTACGCCAGCTGTTCGAGGCGCCTCTGGCACGCGCGGGGCCCGAAGGGCGCGCCGCACTCCTGCAAGGCGCGGCCGCGCTGGCGCGGCAGCTGTTCGAACCGGGTCCGGCCGAACCCGAGGGGACCGGAGACGGCCCGCGTTCTCGCCCCGACACCGGAGCCCGCATTGGATCGCCGGCGACCCGTGGAGCGCCGACGGGACGTGGGACGTCGGCGGGTCGTGTGCCGCAGGTGCCCGCCGATCGCAGGTTCACACTGGTCCACAGCCTCTACCGGCTGACCACGAACATCTCCGCCACCGGTCCGGTCGCACTCGTGGTCGACGACTGCCACTGGGCCGATCCGCCGTCGCTCCGGTTCCTCGCCTACGTGAGCGCACGCTGCGACGAGCTGGGCGTGCTCGTGATCGTGACCGTCCGCGACGGGGAGCCGTCGACGGTGCAGGAACTGCTGGTCGCGTTGCGCGCCGACCCCCACGCGATCTTGATCGAGCCGGCGTCGCTCAGCCCGAATGCAGTCGCGACGCTCGTCCGATCCGCCCTCGGAGCGCACGCCGACGCCGATTTCTGCGCGGCCTGCGCGCGAGCCAGCGCCGGCAATCCGTTCCTGGTCAGGGAGCTGATCGCCGAGCTCGAAACCGAGCAGGTCGAGCCGGTGGCGTCGAGCGCCGCACGCGTCGAAAGCGTGCGTCCGGACTCGGTGTCCCGAGCTGTGGTGGCGCGGCTGAACCGGCTGGGCGCCGACTCGCGGAACCTTGCCCGTTCGGTTGCGGTGCTCGAAAGCGCCTCGCTCCGACAGGCGGGCTCGCTGGCCGGAATTCCGGGCGCTCGCGCGCGCCAGGCCGCCGACCGCCTGATCTCCGCGCAGATCCTCGCGCCATCGGCATCGCTGAGCTTCGTCCACCCTTTGATGCAGAGCGCGGTCTACGAGCGGATCCCCGCCGCCGCGCTCGCCGACGGTCACCGGCGGGCCGGCCTGATGCTTGGCGCGGAGGGCGCGCGCAGCACTCGGGTCGGCGCCCATCTGCTGCGAGGCGCGCCGGCGGGCGACCCGGCCGTGGTCGTCCTGCTGCGGGAGGCCGCGCGTGCCGCGCTCGCCGACGGCGCACCGGCCACGGCGGTCCGGCTGTTGCGGCGGACGCTGAGCGAGCCGCCCGCGAGCGACGCACGCGGCGTGGTGCTCGGCGAGCTTGGCGAGGCCGAGGCGCTCGCGCGTGATCCGGCCGCGGCCGGCCACCTGCGCGAGGCACTTGAGCTCGTCGTCGCGCCGCCGATCCGGGTCAGGCTGACGCGCATCCTCAGCGAACTGCTCGTGTGGGACGGGCGCCCGGTCGAGGCGCACGGCGTGCTCGTCGACATGCTCCACGAGTTGGGGCCGACGGCGGCGCCGGCGCTACGCGCCCAGATCGAGGGGCTACGGGCACTCACGGCCTCGCTCGATCGGCGACTGGTCGCAGAGGTCGAGCCTCGGCTCCCCGCGTTGCGCGAGCTCGCCGTCGTGGCCGGCCCAGCCGGACGCGGCCTGCTCGTGTTCGACGCATGCTGGCGAGCGGCGCGCGAGCCACATTCGGGCGACTGGCGTGAGCAGATGGATGCCGGACTCGATCGCGGTCGACTGGTCACTGAAGAGCCGACCGGTCCGCAGATGGCCAGATACGCGATCTCCACCCTCGTGTTCGCCGACGAGGTGAGGCGAGCGCGGGAGCTGATCGAGGACGTCCGCGCCGACACGCTGTCGCGCGGCTCGATCGACGCCCACCTGTCGAGCCTGACCTGGGGCGCGATGCTGGCGCTGCGGTGTGGCGAACTGTCGAAGGCCGAAGCCGACGCATGCGCCGCGCTCGAGCTGGGCAACCGCCACCGGGTCTTGTGGGCGCGGATCTGGCCCGCGGCCTTCCTAGCCTTGGCCATGCTCGAGCGCGGGGCGGCTGAGGAGGCCGACGGCTTGCTCGGTCAGGCGCCGATCGAGGAGGCGCTCGACACCGTCGCCGCGGTCCACGCGTTGATGGCCCGCGCGGGGGTGCGCCTCGCGCTGGGGCGCACGGCCGAGGCGATCATGGATCTCCGCCGCGTCGGCGAGGCCACGATCCTCGACAACCCGAACAGTCTCGCGTGGCGATCGACACTCGCGCTGGCGATCGGCGCGCGCGAACCGGCGGAGGCGCAGGCGCTCGTCCACGCCGAACTCGAGCGAGCCAACCACTTCGCGCAACCCCGCGCGGTCGGGGTTGCTCTGCGCGCCCGCGGCGTGCTCGCAGGTGGTGAGGACGGCATCGTGACGCTGGGACAGGCAATCGCCTGCCTCCGGCGCTCGCCGGCTCGCCTGGAGCTCGCCCGGACGCTGCACGACCTCGGCGCCGCGATGCGGCGCGCCGGCAAGCGGAGCGCCGCGCGCGAGCCGCTCCGCGAGGCGCTCAGCCTTGCTCAGCAATGCGGAGCGGTGACACTCGCGGCCCGGATCGACGGCGAGCTCGCGGCCACCGGGGTCCGACTCCGTCGTGACCGCTCCTCGGGGCGGGAAGCGCTCACGCCCGCCGAGCGGCGTGTCGCGGAGCTTGCCGCGAGCGGGTTGACCAACCGGGAGATCGGCCAGACCCTGTTCGTGTCGGTCAAGACCGTCGGGACCCACCTCGGGCACATCTACGAGAAGCTCGACTTACAGGGGCCACAGGCGCGTGAGCAGCTGGGCGAGCTGCTCAGCGCTAACGGGATCGCCACCGCTGATCGAGCCGAGACGCTGGACGGGGCTCAGCGCGGCTAGCGGCGCTGAGCCCCGTCGGACTTAGCCCCCAAGCCACGCCACCTGCGTGACCAGTGAACGGCGCCCCCTTCAAATTCGTTCTCGCGCAAGCGACTGGAGGAAGATGACCTGTCCGATGCTCGACTGCCAGGCAAGATCGGGATCGGGTCCGACGGCCTCGTTCGGCATCGGCAACGCCGGCGGCTGACCTAGCGCTGCGACCGGGGGCGGCAGCGCCGTCAGCGGCAGACCGACTGACCCAACTGTCTCATGCACGCGAAGATCATCTCGTGCCGACCGGGCCCCTCGCATCGGGACCCCACCTGATTTTTGGCACTAGGGTGCGGTCAGTGACGAGCGCCGGCGCGCATCAATGGTGCCGCCGGCGCCGGCGGCGCGCCATCAGCAGCACGACCGCGACCCCAGCCGCGGCGACCGGAGCCGGATTGCGCTTGACGCGCCCCCACACGACCGAGCCCATCAGCGACAGCCCCTGCATCGGCTCGCTCGGCATCGGTGGGTTGTCGAGCGGCGGTGGCGGTGGCGGTGGCGCGACGGGGGGCGGCTCGTGGGGCGGCGGCGGTTCGTGCGCGGCCGCTTCGGCCATCGCCGGTTCGGCGTAGGCGGGGACCGCGGGCTCCGGCTCGGGCTCAGGCGTCGGCGCAGCGGGCTCGGGCGTCGGCGCGGTGGGCTCGGGCGTCGGCGCAGCGGGCTCGGGCGTCAGCGCGGTGGGCTCGGACGGCGCCGCAGCGGGCTCAGGCTCGTGCGTCGGCTCGAACGGGGCCGGCGCGGTCGACTCGGCCGCAGCGTCCTCGGCGTGCGCGGGTGGCTCCGGCGGTGCCCAGGCCGGTGGGGCAGGCTCCTCCGGCGGTGCGGCGGGCGGCTCTGGCGGTGCGGCGGGCGGCTCCTCCGTCCGCGCCCACGCCGGCGCCACCGGCGCCTCCTCCGGCGCAGACGGCGCCGGCGCCACCGGCTCCTCCGCCGGCGACGAGGACGACGAGACCACGGTCTCGGCCCGCGACGTATCCGCGGACGCCACCTGCTCCTCCACGGGCTCCTGCGCCGGCGCGGCAGAGGTCTGTGGCTGCGCGTCCAGCGAGGTCTGGAGCCGCTTGGCGAACTCCCTGAGCAGCCTCGCCGAGATGTCCTCGATCATCCCGCCACGGCCGAAACGGGCAAGCCGCCCGGTGATGTGGTAATCGGTCACGACGTCGACGCGGGTCCCCTGCCCATCAATCGGCGCCACCCTCGAGAGGATCGTCGCCTTCGCGCCACCCTGGCCGCGCTTGTCGGTCCCCTGGGCCTGCATGGTCGCGGTGTGCGACGCCTCGTCGATGTTTTCCATCTCGAGCCTGCCGGTGTAGGAAGCCGTCGTCGGGCCGATCTTCACCGTGAACGTTCCGTTGTAGCTGCCATCGTCGTTGCGGCCGGTGACCGCGGCTCCGGGCAAGCAGGGTGCGACGTGCTCGACGTCGACCAGCGTCTGCCACACCTGCTCGAGCGGTGCGGCTACCTCAAACGACTGCTCTAGCCTCATGACGTATCGCCTCCAGGTCTTCGGGGGTGTCGACATCGCGCTCTGCGCTCAGGCGTCCGCATTCGATCGTGGCGCCGCCGCGCAACAGCTCGCGGGCGCCGCGGTCGCCGTGCAACCGGGCGATCGCGCGCATCTGAACGGGGCCGAGCACGACGGGGTGTCCCGGGCGTCCGTCGTAGGTGGCGCGGGTGCCGGGTGGCTCCTCGAGGAAGCGCGCGATCAGCTCAGGCCGGATCCGGGGCTGGTCGCCCAGCGTCACGATCACCTTGTTCACATGGGCCCCGTCGGTCAGATACTCGATCCCGCACCGGACCGAAGCGGCCTGGCCCTCGGCCCAGCGCTCGCAGATGACCGGCTCCGCCCGCTTGAAGTCGACCCGGGACATGATCTCCTCTCCATACGCTCCCAGCACGACCGCGATCCGCTCGAGTTTGGCCACCGCGCACTGCGCGGCAATCGCATGGTCCAGCAGCGGACGGCCGTCGAGGTTGGCCAGTTGCTTCGGCTTGTCTCCGAACCGGGTGCCGGCGCCGGCGGCGAGGATCAGGCCGCAGATCAAGCGGGGACCTCGTGGATCCGTCCCTTGGTTTCCGCGAGCCGCCCTCCATCACGGCCGTGCCTGGCCGCGACGATCTCGGCCAGAATCGAGAGCGCGGTCTCCTCGCGGCTGATCCCGCCGAGATCGAGCCCGACCGGGGCGGAGATCCGCTCGAGCTCGTCCTCGCCAAGTCCAAGCTCTAGGAGGCGCTCGCGGCGCTTGGCCTGCGCGCGGCGCGATCCCATCGCGCCGATGAACCGGGCGGGCGAGCTCAACGCCAGGAGTAGCGCGGCATCGTCGAGCTTCGGATCGTGCGTGAGCACCACGATCGACGTCGCCGGATCGACACCGCCGAGCTGCGCGACCGCCTCCTCGGGCCACGCCGCGATCACCTGCTCGGCGTCGGGAAACCGGTCCGGGGTCGCGAACCGCGCACGCGGGTCGATCACGTACGGACGCCAGCCGGCGGCGCGCGCGAGCGAGCACAGCGAAGACGCGATGTCGACCGCTCCGAACACGATCAGCCGCGGCGGCGGAGCGACCACGTCGATGAACATCCCGTCGCGGCGCTCGGACGTCTCGGCCCACAGCTGCTCGATCGCCACGCGGGCGGCGTCGTCGTCGATCTCCGGCGCGCCCAGCGAGCCCAAACGCGCCCCGTCCGCCTCCACGAGCAGCTTCGCGCCGGGAGAAGCGCCTTCCAGAACCGTCACCTCGGCCGCCCGGCCGTCGGCGCGCGCGATCTCTTCGAACCGGCCGGGTTCGTATGCCTGCACCCACACGTCGATCTCACCGCCGCACGGTAGCCCGACGTCCCACGCGTCGGAGTCGGCGATCCCGAAGTGGACAAGTTGAGGCGGGTCGCCGCGCAGGATCCCGTCGGCGATCTCGGCCACCGCGCCCTCGACGCAGCCACCTGACACCGAGCCCGCGATCTCACCATGCTCGTTGACGGCCATCTTCGCGCCCGGGGGGCGAGGCGCGGACCGCTGCACGTCGATCACGGTGGCGAGGGCAATCCGGTCACCTCGCGCTTTCCAAACCTCGATCTCGGACAGAACCTCTTTCATGACTCTAGATCTCCTCAAGGATGACAGCTAGCTGCTCGAGCGAGGCGAGCGAGTTGCCCGCGAGCAACTCGTCCGTGTGCGGGATCGCAGCCCGCATGCCACGGGTGAGCGGCGCGAATTCCGGGTGAGCGGCCAGCGGGTTCAACCACACCAGACGGTGGGCGCTGCGCCGAAGGCGCGCCATCTCGGCCCATAGCTCCTCCGGCTCTCCGCGATCCCACCCATCGGACAGGATCACCACCACCGCGCCGCGCCCGACCCGGCGTCCGTGGTCACGATTCAACGTAGCGAGCGCGGAACCGATCCGGGTACCCCCCGAGAAGTCGGTCACCGCCTCCGCGGCGCGCTCCAAAGCACGATCGTGGTCACGGCCGCCGAGCTCATGGGTGATCCGGGTCAACCGCGTGCCGAACGCGAACGCCTCGACCCGGCGGCGCGCAGCCACGGAAGCGTGCAGGTACTGGAGCAGCATCCGCGCGTACGGGGTCATCGATCCCGACACGTCGCACACGAGCACCACCGGCCTCGGGCGGCGCGAGGGCGCGCGCCAGTGCCGGTCGATCGGCTCTCCCGCGGTGCGCAACGAAGCGCGCACGACGCGCCGCAGATCGGGCGTATGGCCACGGCGGCGAGACGGACGCGTTCGACGGGAGAGCCGGGTAGGCCCGCGCCGCGCGAGCTGCGCGATCAGCAGCCGGGCGAGCGCCATCTCGGCGTCCGTGTACGTGGCGAAGTCCTTGTGGCGCAGGAGCTCGACGTCGCTCCACGCGGACGGCACCGGGCTCAGCTCGCCGCCGTCGGAGGGAGGGGGCGGAGCTCCGCCGGTCGCCAGCCCGGCGTGGGGCAGCGCTTCTCTCTCGATCCCGCCGAGCTCGTCGAACGGAGACTGCCCGATCGGACGGCCGCTCCCGTACACCGCCATGAACGCGAGATCGAACTTCGCAAGATCTCCCCGATCGGAGCACAGCACCGCCCGCAGCGCGAGCCGCGCGTCCTCGCGCGACGTGCAATCGACCGCCTCGAGCGCCTCGTGCGCAGTCAACAGCTCTCCCATGCCGACGCGCGATCCCTGCGCTCGCAGAACAGCCGCGAGCTCGGCGAGCCCACTTGTGACGCCCTCGGCGAGCTCCGGCGCGACCGGCTCAGACACCGTCGAGCACTCCTCGCGCGATCACGCGCTCCATGTCCTCGTGCACCTTCAGCGCGACCCCCAGGGTCTCCTCGAGGTCGGCGTCCTCGCCGAGCTGGAGCAGCGCCCGGGCCCACACGATCGTCTCCCCCACGCCCGGAAGCTTGTAGAGGTCGCCCTGCTCGCGCAGCCGCGAAACCGCCGTCACGACCCGGCTCGCGATCGTCTCGGACACGCCTGGGATTCGAGTGCGGACGATCTCGCGCTCGAGCTCGGCGCCCGGGTAGTCGATCCACTGGTACAGACAACGGCGCTTCAGCGCGTCATGGAGCTCGCGCGTGCGGTTCGAGGTCAGGAACACCGTCGGCCGCCGCGCCGCGGTGATCGTCCCCAGCTCGGGGATCGTGACCGCGAAGTCGGCCAGGAACTCGAGCAGGAACGCCTCGAACTCGTCGTCGGCGCGGTCGATCTCGTCGATCAGGAGCACGACCGGTTGATCCGCGTCCGCCTCCAGCGCATCCAGCAGCGGACGGCGCAGCAGGAACCGGCGCGAAAACAGCTCGCCCTCGTCGACCCCCGCCTCAGCGGCGCGCAACGCGAGCAGCTGCCGGGCGTAATCCCAGTCGTAGACCGCGTGATGCAGGTCGATCCCCTCATGGCACTGGAGGCGGATCAGCCGCGCGCCGGTGGCGGCGGCAAGCGCCCGCGCGACCTCCGTCTTGCCGACGCCGGCCTCGCCCTCGAGCAGGAGCGGCTGCTCGAGGGCCACCGCGAGATGGACGGCCAGCGCGAGCGGGCGACCGGCCAAATAGCCCTGGGAGGCGAGCGCCGCGCGCGCCTCCTCTACGGACCCGACGTGCGAAAGAGTCACACAGCCATCATGGCAGCCCCGCTGCCTCTTCGAGGGCGCGGCGGGTCAGCACGCGCGCCAGGTGGCGCTTGTACTCCGCGCTCGCGTTGAGGTCGGCGGGCGGGTCGGTGCCATCCGCCGCCTGGTCGGCCGCCCTGGCGATGCTCTCCTTGTTCAACGGCTGTCCACGGAGAGCCTCCTCGACGCCGCCGGCGCGCAACGGAACCGACGCCATGTTCGTCAGGCCGACGCGGACGTCCTCGCACACGTCGCCGGTCTGCTTGACGAGCACGCTGACGGCCACCATCGCCCAGTCCTCGCTGCGCCGGTTGAACTTCTGGTAGCTATAGCCCCAGCCGTCGTATACCGGCATTCGCACCTCAGTGAGGACCTCGGCCGGCTCGATCGCGGTCTCGAGGTAGTTGCGGAACAGATCGCTCGCGGCGACGCTCCGCTGGCTGCCCCCCGCGCCCTGCAACGTCACGCTGGCGTCGCAGATCAGCATCACGGCAGGCAGGTCCGAGGCGGGGTCGCCGTGGGCCAGCGATCCTCCGATCGTGCCGCGATTGCGGACCTGCGGGTCCGCGATCGTCCCTGCCGTCTTCGAGACGATTCCCAGGTCGGGGGTGTGCTCGAGCGCGGCGTGAGGCGTCAGGGCACCGATTCGCCAGTTGCCGTTCTCGCGCTGGATCCCGTGCAGCCCGGGCACTTTGCGCAGGTCCACGAGCAGCGACGGCGCCGCCAGTCGGAGCTTCATCAGTGGCAGCAGCGAATGCCCGCCGGCCAGCAGCTTCGCGTCCTCGCCACCGTCGGTGACCGCTTGGATCGCCTCCTCGAGGGTGTCCGGCGCGGTGTAGTCGAACTCGGCCGGAATCATGCCGGCACACCTCCCTTGGCTTCCTGAATCGCTTCCCAGATACGCATCGGGGAGAGCGGCATGTTGATGAAGTCGACGCCCAGTGGCCTGAGTGCGTCCAGCACCGCGTTGGTGACGGCGGCGCTGCCGGCGATCGTGCCGGCCTCGCCGACGCCCTTGACGCCGAGCGAGTTGACCGGCGACGGGGTCTCCGTCCGGTCGGTCTCGTAGCTGGGCAGCTCGGCCGCCGTCGGCAGCGCGTAGTCCACGAACGTGCCCGTGACAAGCTGGCCGGATTCGTCGTAGTGGATCCGCTCGTACAACGCCTGGCCGACGCCGTGGGTGATCCCGCCGTGAACCTGGCCGTCGATCAGCAGCGGATTGATCGCCGGCCCGCAGTCGTCGACCGCCACGTAGCGGACGACCTTGGTCTTGCCCGTCTCCCCGTCGATGTCGACCACGCACGCGTGCGCGCCGAACGGGAACACGAAGTTCTCCGGGTCGTAGAACGACTGCTCGTCGAGCCCGGGTTCCATGCCCTCGGGCATGTCCATCGTCACGTACGCGGCGCCCGCGGCCTCGGCGAGCGTCAACCCCTTGTCGGGAGAGCCGCGCACCGAGAACTTGCCGTCGCGCAGCTCGATGTCCTCCGGGGCCGCCTCGAGCTGATGGGCGACGATCGCCTTGACCTTGTTGGCGACCTTGGTGGCCGCTCGCGCAGCCGCCTCGCCGCCCACGGCGAGTGAGCGCGAGCCATACGTATCGAGCCCGAACGGACCCGTCTGCGTGTCGCCGTGGATGACGTCGACCTGCTGTGGATCGATGCCGAGCTTGTCGGCGACGATCTGAGCAAAACCGGTCTCGTGGCCCTGTCCGTGAGGCGAGGTGCCGGTATACAGCGTCGCCGATCCGGTGGCGTGGACGCGGATGGTGGCGGACTCCCAACCGCCGCCCTGCAGCCCGAAACCGCCCGGACCGACGGCCCGCGAGGGTGCGTTGCCGCAGATCTCGGTGTAGGTGCAGAACCCGATGCCGCGGTAAATGCCCTGAGCGCGCAGCTCCTCGGCCTCCGCGCGCACCTGCGCGGGGTCGATGTGCTCGAGCAGCTTGTCGAGCGCGGCCGCGTAGTTACCGGAGTCGTACACGACGCCAATCGGCGTCTCATGGCCGGTGGCGAACGGCGGGATGAAGTTCTTGCGCCGCAGCTCCAGCGGGTCCATGTCGAGCTCGTGGGCGAGCTGGTCCATAACGACCTCGATCATGTGGGTCGCCTCGGGCCGGCCCGCACCCCGGATCGCGTCCGTCGGGAACTTGTTCGTGTGCACGCTGGTCACGTCGGTCACGACGGCCGGCGTGTTGTAGACGCCGCACATCACGAACGCGCTCAGCGGCGGGATCAGCGGGGTCAGCAACATCTGGTAGGCCCCGATGTCGGCGATGATCTTCGAGTGCCACGCGGTGAGCGTGCCGTCGCGCTTGGCGCCGACCTTGACGTAGTCGACCTGGTCACGCCCGTGGTGGGTGACCATCATCCCCTCAGAGCGCGTCTCGATCCATTTCACCGGACGTCCGAGCTTGCGCGACGCCCATGCGCAGCCGATCTCCTCGGCGTAGATCTGGAGCTTCGACCCGAAGCCGCCGCCGACCTCGGGCGCGATCACGCGGACCCGGTCCTCGCCGACGCCCAGGAGAATCGCGAGGAACAGGCGAAGGAAGTGCGGCACCTGGGTCGAGCTCCACACGGTCAACCGGTCGCCGCGGTACTCGGCCAGCACCGCGCGGGGCTCGATCGCCGCGCCGGCGATTCGATGGTTGACGACGCGACGCTCGATGATCACGTCGGCCTCGGCGAAGCCCGCCTCGAGGTCGCCGCCGCCAAGCGACCAATCGCACACCTTGTTGGTCCCGAACTTTTCGTGGACGAGCGGCGACCCATCCTCGAGGGCCTTCTCGGGATCGGTCACGACCGGCAGCGGCTCGTACTCGACGACCACCTGCTCGGCGGCGTCGACCACCGTGTAGCGGTCATCGCCGACGACGAGCGCAACCGGGTCGCCGACGTGCTTGACCTCGTCCTTGGCGAGCACCCAGTGATCGGGAGTGTTGACCGTGACGCCCGGCGGGACCCACGCCATCGGCAGGCCCGCCTCCATGTCGAGATCCTCGTTGGTGTAGACCGCCCATACCCCGTCGCGCGCCTTGGCCTCGGAGGTGTCGATCGAGACGATCTTGGCGTGCGCCTCGGGCGAGCGCACCCACGCAGCCCACAGCTGGCCGACGAGGTTGATGTCGTCGACGTAGCTGGCGCTGCCGGTGATCAGGCGGGGATCCTCCTTGCGCCTTAGTGACTGCCCTACGTGGGTCTTGCCGTTCGTCGCGGGGCCTTCCGCGGTCGCGCTCATGACGAGACCCCCGACTCCTGCGAGACGCTCGGGCCCTTCACCTTGGCGGCGTCGAGCACAGCCTTGACGATGTTGTGGTAGCCGGTGCAGCGGCACAGGTTGCCCTCGAGGCCGTGCCGCACCTCTTCTTCGGTCGGGTTCGGGTTCTCAGCGAGTAGTCCCGCGGCGGCCATGATCATCCCGGGCGTGCAGTAGCCGCACTGCAGGCCGTGGTCGTTCCAGAATGCCTCCTGCAGCGGATGCAGCTCGTTCTCGGTGGCCATCCCCTCGATCGTCGTCAGCGCCGCGCCGTCGGCCTGAACGGCGAGCACCGTGCACGACTTGACGGGCTTCCCGTCCATGTGAATGGTGCAAGCTCCGCAGTTGGACGTGTCGCAGCCGACGTGCGTGCCGGTCAGCCCCAGGTGATCACGTATCGCATGGACCAGCAACAGGCGCGGCTCGACCTCCAGGTCGTGCTCGACACCGTTGACGTTCAAGCGGACGGGAACGGTTCTACTCATGCCTCTCCCTTCCAGGTTTGCTGGGCAAACGCGACCATACTCCAAGCGGCGCGTCGCAGGGAGGAGGATCGACCGTCAGCGGTGCGCGAGGACCTGGTAGACCGACGCCCACCCGGTCTCGAAGCCCTGCCGGGCGGCGCGCAGGTAGAGCCGCCAGATCCTGGCGCGCTCGATGCCCGCGAGCCTGACGGCGTCATCCCAGTGCGCGTCGAACCGCTCGGTCCAGGAGGTGATCGTCCTCGCGTAGTCGCTCTGCAGCCCCTCGACGTGCGTCGTTGTGAACTCGACGCGCTCGAGCGCCTGGATAACCCGTGAGAGCGGCAACGGGACTCCGTCCGGGAACACGAACCGCTCCGAGAACGCACCCTCGTCCGGCGTGTCGAAGTCCTTGAGCTTGGCGATCCCGTGGTTGAGCAACCTGCCCTCGGGCCTGAGAAGCTCGAACAGCCGACGAGCGTAAACGTCGATCTGCTCCTCTCCCACGTGCTCGACCATCCCGATGCTGGCGATCGCGTCGAACGGCCCGTCGGACACCTCGCGGTAGTCGGCCACGCGGATCTCGACCCGGTCGGCCAGGCCGGCCTCGCGAACCCGCTCGCGGGCCAGCTCAGCCTGACGCTCGGCGAGCGTGATCCCGACCGCGCGCACGCCGTAGCGGCTGGCCGCGTGGATCACGAAGCTCCCCCATCCGCACCCGACGTCGAGCACGCGCTCGCCCTCGCGCAGGCCAAGCTTCTTGCAGACGAGGTCGACCTTGGCCTCCTGGGCCTGCTCGAGCGTCTCGGCGCCGCCGGCGAAGTAGGCGCAGCTGTAGGTCATCGAGCGATCGAGGAACAGCGCGAAGAAGTCGTTGCCGACGTCGTAATGGTGGCGGACGGCGCGCCGGTCACGCGAAATCGTGTGCCGCTGCCCGCGGAGCCTCAGTTCGGCGGTCGGGACCGGTGGCGGGAGGACGAGCCCGCAGGCGCGGAACACCGCTACCGCGAGGCTCACCTTCTGGCCGAGCGAGAGGTCCGGCGGCTCGAACTCGTCCACCATCAGCAGCGCCGCGTCGAGGTCGTCGACGTCGATCATGCCGGCCACATAGGCGCGGCCGAGCCCGAGCTCGCCCGGGGCCCGCAGGGCGTGGGCCAGTGCCTGCGGCGTGCGCAGCGTCAGCGTCGGCGCGCCGGGCTCAGTGGCCGCGACCTCGGTTCCGTCCCAGAAGCGCACGCCAAACGGCCGGCGCGGCAGGCTCGTCGTCAGCGCACGCCGGAGGGGAGCCGTCTGGGAAAACGCCACCCGCCGCAGGCTATTACAGGACTGCTCCGGCCAGCGCCTTGCTGTCCTTGCGGTCGGGGCTCACGCGCACCACGTCCCAGGCCAGGCCGCTCAGCTCCAGCAGCCTGATGATCGCGGCGGACGGGTCGATCTGCCAACGGCGCAGCCCGTGCCGGTACGAGCACGGGAACGCGTGGTGGTTGTTGTGCCAGGCCTCGCCCCAGGTGGGGATCGCCAGCCACGCGAGGTTGCGCGACTCATCGTGGGTGTCGTAATCCTGGCGGCCGAAGAAGTGGCACAGCGAGTTGATGCTGAACGTGGCGTGGTGCATGAAGAAGATCCGGGCCGCACCACCCCAGAGCAGCGCGGTCAGGCCGCCGGCGACGCTACCCGTCAGCGCGACGCCGAGCCCGAACGCCGCGGCAAGCCCCGCGACGACCCACAACACGAACGTCTGATCGACGAACCGGATCCACGGGTCCGCTAACAGGTCTTTGGCGTACCGGCGCTCGTCGGCCACCTCCATGTCGCTGAACACCCACCCGAGGTGCGCGTGCATGAGGCCCTTGATCGCGCCGAGCCAGCCTGTCCCGTGTCCGACGTGGGGGCTGTGCGGATCCCCGTCGATATCGGAGAACTGGTGGTGCTTGCGATGCGTCGCCACCCAGTCGATCACCGGCCCCTCGGCGGCCGCCGATCCGAGCGCGGCGAAGGCCGCTCGTGTGAGCCGGTGGCACCTGAAGCTTCCGTGGGTCAGGAGCCGGTGGAAGCCGACGGTTATCCCCGTCCCCACCGCCATGTAGAACAGGGCGAGGATCAGAAGGTCCTGCCAGTTCAGGAGATTGCCGACCCAGCCGAACCACATCCCGACAGCGACCATGATCGGCGGCACGGCGGTTACGACGGCGCTCGCGGTGCGGTCCACGACCGGCATCGTCACGGGCCGCACTTGGCCCGCGGGCACAGGTGTAGGGGTAGATCCCATCTCTCTTCTTTGCTCTCTGGGTTGTCGGAGGTCGGGGGGCTTATCCCCTCGCGCGCCACGCGTTCATGCCAGCGACCTGACGTCGGGCGCCGCTCGACTCCCGGGCCGAGCCACGTATAGCGCTGTCGCGATGCTACTGATTGCGACCGACGCCTGCACTATTACCCACCCGCGATCCGGACAACCGGCATTCGTATACGCGCGCATGCCGCGCCCGCATACAGTTCATGCGACACCGCCATCGGACGCACATCCCGCCACGGGAAGGAGAGCCATGGGTTTCGACCAGTATCACGAGCCACCCGAGGAACTGCCGCAGGCGACCCGCACGTTCGCCCGGCTGTGCGCCTCGCTGACCGAGGAGGCCGAAGCGATCGGGTGGTACGAACAGCGAATCGCGGTCGAGACCGATCCCGAGGCGCTCGCGGTCATGCGCGACGCCCAGGGCGAGGAGTTCAAGCACTTCAGCATGGACCTCGAGTTCCTGCTGCGCCGCTCGCCGGCGTGGCGCGAGATCGCGGAGGGCGTGCTGTTCCAGCCGGGCGACATCGTCGAACGCGGCGAGGAGGCCGAGGCCGAAACGTTCGACTCGGACGGCGCCGACGGCGAGGGCGGCTACCCCGCCGGCTCGCTCGGTATCGGCAGCCTGAAAGGAGCACTGCGATGAACCATCTGCTTCGCTCGCTGGCGCCGATCAGCGACTCGGGTTGGAAGGAACTCGACGACGAGGCGCGGGAGCGGCTTGCTCCGGCCCTCGCCGCCCGTCGGCTCGTCGATTTCTCGGGGCCCCACGGCTGGGAGCATTCGGCCACGAATCTGGGGCGGGTCACCCCCGCGCTGAAGGCGCCTCCATGCGACGGAGTCGTCGGCGTGCAGCGACGCGTGCTGCCGCTGGTCGAGGTTCGGGCCAGCTTCGCGATCGCGCTGTCCGAGCTCCGGGACATCGACCGCGGCGCCGACGACGCCGACCTCGAGCCGCTCGACAAGGCAGCCCACCAGATCGCGGTGGCCGAGAACAAGGCTGTGTTCCACGGCTGGAAGGGAGCGATGGAGGGCATCGCCGAGGCATCTCCGCACAAGGGTCTGACGCTCGGCAGCAAGCCCGACGCGTACCGGCGGCCGGTGGCGGCCGCGGTCGAGCGACTGCTCCACAGCGGCATCAGCGGCCCGTATGGTCTAGCGCTCGGCGGAGAGGAGTACACGCGCGTGGTCGAGGGCGCCGAACACGGCGGCTACCCGCTGTTCGAGCACCTGCACAAGATCCTGGACGGCCCGATCGTCTGGGCCCCGGGCGTCGGTGGCGCGGTCGTCGTCAGCCTTCGTGGCGGCGACTTCGTGTTCGAGTCCGGGCAGGACCTGTCGATCGGCTACGACGGGTACGACGGCGAGTCCGTGAGGTTGTATCTCGAGGAGAGCTTCAGCTTCCACGTGGCGACGCCGGAGGCCGCGGTGGCGCTCGCCTGACCGCGCCTGGATCACCTGCGAAACACGACCTTCGAACATTTGACGCGGCCGGCCCAGGCCTTGACGTGTCGCGCACGCCCACATGCCCGACGCGTCAAGGGTCGCTCAGAGGCGGTCGTTTGTCGCGTTATGCAGGTTCTCGACTGTCCCGCCCGTCGGCACTCGCGCCCCGGCCCCCGACGACCTGATCGGCGACTTCGGCCAACGACCCTCACGCGGGCAATGACCTGCAAGTCCTGCCAACGGACGTGCCAACCGGGGACCGTGTCAGACCGCGCATGCCCCACATGCGCCGAATGCCACGGCTCGCCTCGCCGGCGCCCAGTGGCAGACCATGCATGCTCGGGCGATGATCTCTGGGAGCGCCAGCGGCCAGCGCCTGGCGGCCACCACCGCCCCTAGCCGGTCGTCCCCGGCACGAGCGACCCGACCAGCGTCTGCACGCCCTCGGCGACGGTCAGCACGAACTCTCGCCCCACTTCACCGGGTGGTTCGACCGCGACCGGCGCCGGTGGCGGACCGGCGATGAAGTGCTGGGCGACGACGGGGGCGTACGTCGCGTCGTGCGAGTTCTGGTCATCGCACGCCGACCCCGGCCGCACCGCATTGACCTCGGCAACCCCCGGAGTCTCGCCCTCGGCGAAGTTGTGGAGCACGCACCAAGCCATCCGGGGAGTGCCGTATCCGCTCGCCCCGGCCAGCCCGGGATTCAGGTTGACGAGGCCCGAGTCCCACCCGACGTTCTGGTTGTTGAAGTCGTAGTAATAGACGCGCGTGATCTGACTCGACTCGCTCGGGAGCCGCAGGTACCCCTCGGCCGCGAGCGCCTGCACGGTCGGGTTGCCGTTGAGACACGCCAACCAAGTCCCGTCGTCGGCAGGGTTGCCGTCACCGCACACGCTGGTCACCCCCGCCTTCCCTGAGTTCGTCAGCCACACTCCCGCCTCGGTCAGCCAGATCTGCGGATCGCTCGGATACAGCTGGTCGATCACCTCGATCGCGCCCTGCGCGCTCGGGAGGCCGGAGGTCGCCGGCGGGAGCGGATCGCCGCCGTTCAAAGCCGCGTAATCAACGTCCAAGTAAGGGTGGATCGCGACCGCGTCCGGTGGCGTCGGATCGATACGCGATAACTCCCGGAAATACCCACCCAGGTAGTAACACGAAGTGGTGACACAGCTCGAGGTGTTGAAGTTGAACCCGCCGGCGACGAGCGTCTGACTCGCCCCTGGATCAGCTCGCATCGCGTCCAAATACCAGTACGCCGCCGCCTGGGCACTGCCGCCGTGACCATTGCCACCCGACGGGGTCACGGCCGGGCTGCCGAGCACACACTGATCCTGAGTTGCCACCCATACCCCATTGCGAGCCGTGCAGTTGGGACCGCCGCCCGGGATCGAGTCGGGGACGTAGGCGGAGTCGGGCTCGTTGAACACCTCCCACTGGGTGACCCCGGGCTCGGCTCGCTCGAGCCCGCTCAGCCCGCACTCATACCCGTTGTCGGTCGGCCAGATGTCGTCGGCAGAGGTGTTCAAAGAAGTGGTGAGCGCGACCAGCACGTGACCGACGCCCACAGCACGTGCGGCAGCAGCGACCTCGTCGGCGTACACGGCCGCCGGCGAGCCGGGGCCGGCCGGCGACTTCTGGCACGTGCCGGCCGAGAAGCTCCCCTTGCCGTCGTTCACCGCATCCCAGGGAACGTAGATGCGCGCGTAACAGATCGCGTTGGACGTAGCGCCGGCGCAAGAGCTTCCACCGAGCAACTCGGTGAAGTAAGGGTTGCTCTGATACGTGAAGGTCGGCGCAGCTCCCGGCTGGACAGACCCGTCCATGTTGATCCCCCAGCCAACCGCGAGCGCTCGCGCCGGCGCGACAAATGCGCCCGCTACGACGATCACGCACACGATCCATACCCTCGCTCGCAAGCGCACCTGACCGTAGCGGAGGGCACGATCGGCGGCGTCGGTCGCGGACCGCTCAGCCTACGGCGCCGCCTCCCGAACCGAGGACCGTGGCGAGCGCACGGAGCGACAGGGTTGCGGCGAGCGTCCGCGCCACGTCAGCCTTCGACAGCAGCGCCAGCGCCTCCGCGAGCGCATCGCCCCACGCGCGTTCTTGATCGGCGCGGTGAGTGAGCGCCGCCGGCGTCGGATACAGCCGGACGATGCGACCGTCGTCGGGATCGCGCCGTCGCTCGAGCAAGCCCCGCGCTTCAAGCGCGCGCAGCCCCGTGGAGACGTTTGCCGGCGCCAGCCGCAACTCGCCCGCGGCCTCGTTAACGCTCAGTCCCGGGCGCCGGACCAGTAGCCGCATGATCTCGAGCTCGGAGCTCGGGAGCGCGAAGCCAGGGTCCGACTCGCGGCCGATCGTCCGCGGCAGCAGCCACGCCAGGTCGTGCAGGACGACGGCGAGCTCTTTGGGCGTCTGCTCTTCCATCGCGACATCGAGCATGGTAAGGTCGAAAGCAATATCTATAAGTCTATAGCTATAAATGACCGGCTAAACATCCCGGGCTTCAAGGGCCGCGTCGTAGCGCCCGACGCGCCGGACTTTGACGCGGCTCGCGCCGTCTGGAACGTGATGCACGACCGCCGCCCGGCGTTGATCGCTCGCTGCGAGTCCGCAGAAGACGTCGCGGCCGCGATCGCCCACGGCCGGAAGCACAACCTCAGTATCGCGATCCGGGGCGGCGGGCACTCCCTCCCTGGGTTTTCGACGGTCGATCAAGGCCTCGTCATCGACCTCCGCAAGCTCAACCATGTCAACGTCGACCCAGCAGAAAAGCGCGTCCGCGTCGGGGGCGGCGCCCTACTCGGTGACGTCGACCGCGGCGCTCAGGACCACGGCCTCGTCGTCCCCGCCGGCGTCGTCTCGCACACCGGCGTCGGCGGCCTGACGCTCGGCGGCGGCGTCGGCCGGCTCATGCGGCGCTTCGGGCTGACGATCGACTCGCTCACGTCGGCGACGGTGGTCCTCGCCGGCGGCCGGATCGTCCACGCCACCCACGACGAGCACGCCGACCTGTTCTGGGCGCTGCGCGGTGGCGGCGGCAACTTCGGCGTGGTGACCGAGTTCGAGTTCCGCGCCCACGAGCTCGCGGAGCTGCCGATCCTCGCGACGTTCCATGCCCTCGACGACGCAAGAAAGGTCCTCAAAATGGGTGAGCGTCTGATGGGCGACCCTGAAACGCCCTACGAGCTGCTGTGGACGAGCTTCATGCGCCGCGGCCCCGCCGAGGCCCCGTGGATGACCCCGGCGCTCGAGGGCACGCCCGGGATCATGTCGCTGATCGAATGGTCGGGCCCGGAGCACGAAGGCCTCGACCTCCTCCGTGGGATTCAACGCGAGCTCGATCCGCCCGCCGGCGAGCTCGCCACCGTGCCCTACCTCGCGATCCAGTCGATCACCGACGAACTGCTCGCGCCCGGGACGCTGCACGCCTACCTCAAGGCGGGTTTCACGAGCGAACTCACCGACGATCTGATCGCCCAAGTGATCGACCGCGGCGCAAAGGTCGGCTCCCGCCTATCGGTGATCGAGTTGCTCGCGCTCGGCGGCGCGATCCGCGATGTCCCAAACGACGCGACGGCATTCCCCCACCGCGACGCGAACTGGCTCATGAACATCGCCGGTCAGTGGCGGGACCCAGCCGCGACCAACGACGAAATCGCCTGGGTCCGGGACACGTTCGCCGCACTCGAGCCGCACCTGACCGGTGGCGCCTATTCCAACTTCATGGAGGACGACGACGCCGAGCCCGCGGCTACCGCCTACGGCTCGACGCTGACCCGCCTTCAAGAGATCAAGGCGATATACGACCCCGACAATGTGTTCCGCCTGAACCAGAACATCGAGCCCGCACGATGAGCAACCAATCGATCATCGACGAGCAGCGCGAGCTGTGGAGCTCGAACCCCCGCGACTGGGCCGAGATCGCCGAGCCGCAGAACCACACTCTGTTCGCCGAACTACTCGACCAGACCGAGACGGGACCGAACATCCGCTTGCTCGACATCGCCTGCGGCTCGGGCTATGCCGCCGCACTCGCCGCCGCCCGTGGCGCGACGGTCACCGGCATCGATATCGCGCCGGCACTGCTCGAGATCGCGCGCGAGCGCACGCCTGGCGGCACGTTCGTGGAGGGCGAAATGGACGCGCTCCCGTTCCTCGACGAGCAGTTCGACGTGGTCACGTCGGTCAACGGCTTTCAGTTCGCGCTCGACCCCGCGAGGGCCTTCGCGGAGGCCGCGCGCGTCCTCGTCCCCGGAGCCCGGCTGGCCGCGGCCACCTTTGCCGAGCCCGAGCGCAACGAGGGCACCGCGCTCCATCTCGCGATGAAGGCGCTGGTCGACGAACCGGCGGACGACGGCTATGCGCCCTACGCGCTCTCGTCACCGAGCGGGCTGGCGCGCGCCCTCGAAGATGCCGCCGGGCTTCGGCCGACCAGCGTCGGCGAGGTCGCCGTCGCGTGGACCTACCCCGACACCGACACAGCGGTGCGGGCACTACTCGCGTCCGCCGGCGGGGCACGGTCCGCCCGCGCGGTCGGCGAGCGACGCGTCCGCGCCGCGCTCGTCGCAGCGATCGAGCCGTTCCAGGACCGCGCCGGCGCGGTCGCGATCCACAACGTGTTCCGTTACGTGGTCGGCGTCAAGCCCTGAGGCTGGGTCGGCCTGATGTCACAGACCTGGTCGAATCCAACAACTACCGCCATATGAGCACAGCAGCGGGCGCCAAGGTGATGATGCTCCGGGACTCCTCCCGAGCGAACGCCGCAGCGCCCGGCGGCCCCTCGGGGTCGGCGCTTGCCGAGTTCGAGCAGATCTACCGCGGCAACGTCGACGTCGTGATGGCGTACTTCGCGCGGCGCTGCGGCGAGCCGCAGGTCGTGGCCGATCTGACCTCGGAGACGTTCGTCCGCGCGGCGGGCGCGTTCGGCAGCTTCGATCCGGGCCGGGGCTCGGCCCGGGCGTGGCTGTTCGGGATCGCCGCCCACGTGTTCGCCGGGCACTGCGCCCAGGCGGCCAGCGGGCGGGACGCCGTCGCACGGCTGGCCCAGCGCCGATCGCTCGACGTGGACGAGATCGAGGAGGTCGCCGGCAAGATCGATGCCGAGCGGGCCGGCCGGGAGCTGATCGAGCGCTGCTCGCAGCTGCCCGAGCTCGAGCGTGCTGCTGTCGAACTGGTTGACCTCGCCGGGTTGACGCCGAAGGAGGCCGCAACGGCGCTCGGCGTCTCTCGAGTCGTGCTGCGCAAGCGGCTGTCCCGGGCGCGGGCCCGGCTGAGAAAGGAGCATCAGAGCGATGGGTAAATTCGAGGACCGCTTGTGGCGAGACCTCGTGCGCAAGCACGGGGCAGATCTCGCGCAGATGACGAGGCCGGCCAAACACGCTCGGCGCGCGCGGCCGCGCCTGCTGGCCGGCACGTCGATCGGCCTCGCCGTTGCTGGAACCGCGGCGGCGCTGGTCTTGAGCGCCGCGAGCAGCCCGCCGGCGTTCGCGGTCAGCCGCAATTCGGACGGCACGTGGACGGTCTCGATCCAGAAGCTCGCGGCGGTCCACGGGGCGAACGCGAAGCTCGCGGCCCTCGGCATCCGGGCGAGGCTCGTCGTGGTGACGCAGGGTTGCACGGTCAAGGCGCTTCCACCGACGGCGGTGCAGGCGATGCAGCTGGCCCGGACCGTGGCCAGCGCCCCCAAGCAGCAGGTTGCCGTCGCGAAGCTGGATCCGACCAAGATCCCGCCCGGCAAATGGCAGGTCATCCCGGCGTACCGGATCAACGGGACGGTGCACGTGGAGAAGGGCAACCTGATCCAGGGCCAAGCGCCCACCTGCTTCAGCACCGTTCCCGCGCCTCCGTGCCAGGCCCGGCCCTTGACCGTGCTGCGGAACGGTCACCTGACCCACCTCACCCCGTCCGAGGCTAAGAAGCGCGCCGTCCAGGCGCTCGCGGCGTTCAGCGCCGCCGCCCACGACCGGTCCAGCGACGCAGGCAACTCAGGCAACTCAGGCAATTCGGGCAGCGGGAACAGCGGCACCTCCACCTCGACCGCCACACAAGCGCCACTCCCCGCCGCGACATGGGTCGTCGGCTGCTACGTCCATGCCCCTGTCAAGCAGCAGCCTAACGCCGGTAACAGCGGCAACTCGGGCGACTCGGGTACCAGCGGCAACAGCTGACTCCCGTGCTGCACGCAGCCACGGGCCGTCCTCCCTCGGCCCGTGGCTGTTCGTCGGAGCGGCGGTCGCCTGGAACCTGCTGACCCTCCGGGCCGAAACGCTCGCCGTCCCCTACCTCGACGACAGCTCGGTCCATGAGCAGATGGTGCGGTTCGCCACCGCGCAACTGCGTGCGGGCTACCTGCCGCTCGGCAGCTGGTTCCCTTTCCTCAGCCTGGGCTCCCCCCAGTTCCTCCACTACCAGGGCCTGCCGGCGATGCTCGCCGGCCTGGCGGGACTCCTCATCGGCCCGGACGTGGCGTTCCGCTGGACGCTGTACCTGCTGCTGTCGCTGTGGCCGGTCAGCGTGTACGTGTGCGCGCGGCTGTTCGGCGCGCGCCGATCCGCAGCCGCCGCGGCCGCCGCGATGTCGCCGTTTCTGGTCAGCGCGACCGGGATCGGCTACGAGCAGAACGCCTACGTCTGGGTTGGGTACGGCGTCTGGACCCAACTGTGGGCATCGTTCACCCTGCCACTCGCCTGGGGGTTCAGCTGGCGCGCGATCCGTGAGGGCCGCAACTGGTTCGCGGCCGTCGCGCTGGTCTCGCTGACGATCGCGCTGCACTTCGAGACCGGCTATCTCGCGCTCCTGCCACTGCTCCTCTGGCCCCTGGTCTGCGGCCGGTCGATCGCCACCGGCGCCCGCCGCGCGGCGACCGTCGCCGGTGGCGCCCTGCTCGCGGCGGCGTGGGTGATCGTGCCACTGATCGACCAGCGCCCATGGGCCGCGACCAACGAGGCGCTCCGGGATACCGCGCTGACCAACGGCTACGGCGCCGCGCGGGTGCTCGGCTGGCTCGTCTCTGGGCAGCTGCTCGATCACGGGCGGCTCACGGTCGTCACCGCGTTCGCGGCGATCGGCCTGGCGCTCGCGGCCGGCCGCTGGCGAGCGGAGCCGGGCTCGCGCGCGATCGTGGTCGCGCTCGCCGCGTGCCTGCTGTTGTCGTTCGGACGGGCCACGTTCGGGTCGCTGGTCGACGTGATCCCGGGCAGCACCGACATCTTCTTCCGCCGCTTCATGATGGGCGTCCAGTTGGCCGCGCTCGTGCTCGCCGGGAGCGGCGCCGCGTGGTGCGGCGCGTCGGCCTGGAGCGCGGCGGGGAAGTTCGCGCTCGGCCGGCCCCTGCCCCCGCACGAGGCGCTCCGCCGACGGCTCGCCTGGCGCTGGACGAACCCTCGAATGGCACGACTGCGCACGACGGCCGGAGTCGTCGCGATGCTCGTCGTGCTCGCGCCGGCGTGGCTCGAGCTGCGCGCGTTCGACCACCGGAACGCGAGTCACATCACCGCTCAGCGCCGCGCGGACGCGACCCAGGGGGCCGAGGTCGACCAGTTGATCGCGCTCGTTCAGGACGACGGCGGCGGGCGAGTCTATGCGGGCATGCCGTCGAACTGGGGAGCGAACTTCACGGTCGGAGCCGTTCCGGTGTTCAAGTACCTCGAAAGCCGAGACGTCGACGAGGTCGGCTACACGCTTCGCACCGCCTCACTAATGACGGGTCCCGAGAACGACTTCGACGAGCTCAATCCGTCCGACTATCAACTGTTCGGGGTCCACTACCTGATCCTTCCCACGGGCTGGCCGGCCCCGATACGCGCGGAGCTCGTGGCGGTCTCCGGTCCCTACGCGCTGTGGACGACTCCGACCGTCGGCTACGTCCATGCGGGCACGATCGTTGGTTCGCTCGCGGCCGACCGGGCCGATCTGGGCGCGCGCAGCGCACCCGTGCTGAGCTCACGGCTGGCCGGGCGCGGGGATTATTTTGAGATTGATTTCGGTGGTCGCCTGGCCACGGGATCGCCATTGCCCGCACCGTCATCGGAAGCGGCGGCCGGCGACGTGACCTCCGAGGGCGACAACCTCGACGACGGCCTCGTCACCGCGACCGTCACCATGCGCCGGCCGGGAGTCGTCGTTCTGAGCGCCTCGTTCGATGACGGCTGGACCGCGAGCGTCGACGGTCGCCCGAGCATGACGAAGATGGTCGCGCCCGCGCTGGTCGCAACCGACGTCCCCGCCGGCACGCACACGGTCGCGTTTCGCTACCGGGGCTACTCGGGGTACCCGGAGCTATTCGCGCTGTGCGTGCTGACGCTCGCGGTGTTTGCCGGCGCCGACGTCTATCGCCGGCGCGCGGTCAGATCGCAGCTCTAGGAGCCGCCGATCGTGTTGTCAAGGCGCCACGTCTTGCCGCCGTTCTTGGAGACATATTGCAAGCTCGAGTTGCTCGAGCTGGTCTCCCCATCGACGAACGCGACGAGATGCCCCTGTGGGTTTCTGACCACCGCCACCGGGAGCCCGAAGAACAGCGCTCGGTACCAGTGCTGGCCGCCGTCGCTGGTGGTGTCGATCACCTGGCCGGTGCCCCAGGCGAATATCGTCTTCGGACCGGCGGCGCCGATGTAGATCACGGCGAGCGGAGCCTGAGCGGCGTTGAGGTGGAGGGCCGGGCCGTTGGTCTTCCACGTCTTACCGCCGTTGACCGTCGCCGCGGGGTACTGCGCCTGGCCCGTGTCGACCAGCGCGAACCCGCGCTGGGCGCCGGTGAACACGCGGTTTCCGAAGATCTTGCTCGCGCTCACCGTCGAGCCGGGCGCGAGGGTTTGACCGGGTCGGCTGATGAGCGTGGCGGAGACGGTCTGCTGAGGCCCCGCGGCGGCCTGCGCCGAACGGGACGGCGCCGCAGACGCGCTGGCGATGATCGACCCGAGCGCGGCTGCGCTCACGACAAGGATGGAAACGACGGTACGCATACAACCTCCGGTTCGACTGGCTGCCCCTGAATCGCGGCAGCCTAGTGCAGCACGAGCCTGAGCGCGATGATCAGCAGGCCGAGCAGTGCGCCGAACAGCGTCTGCAGGACGAGGTCGCGTCCCGATTGCTTCGCCCGCACCCCGGCCACGACCTCGATCAGCATGACCACCACCGCAGCGGTCACCAACGCCGTGATGACGGCGGTCTCCAGCGACGCGCCGACCACCCAATCGATCAGCAGTGCGATGAGAGGGATGGCCGCGCCGAGCAGGATCGGCACCTGCTCCCCCATGATCCGCCCGAGCTCGGCAAAACGGGCGGGCTCGCGGTCCTTCAGGCGGCGCGAGGCGAACTCGGCGTACGAGTGCGCGAGCCAGTACACCAGCATCGTGATCACCACCGCTCCGACCGTCTCGGCATACGTTTCGCTGGCCGCCGACTCCGCCGCGAGCAACGCCCCTACGGTCATCAGGCCGTAGATGGCCGCGCTCAGGTCAGAAAGCATCGCCCCCGTCCGCCCCGCTAGCGGACCAGCGCTATGGCGTCGATTCGGTGTCCTTCGGTCCCCTGCTCGGAATCGCCGCCTCGAGCCAGCGACTCAGCGCGCGGCGGCCGACGAGCGTGATCTCTCCGTCGGCTCCGAGCCAGTCGCGGACGCGCAGCTCGCGGACGATCCCGAGCGCATCGCTCGGGCCGGGGCCGCCGCCGCGCGCGGTCAGCGCGTCGGTGCCGGGCTCGACCATCCAGCGCCGTGACTCGAGCGCCGCCAGCGCGATGCCCTGCTCGTCGGTCGGGAGATCCAGCGGATGCGGCGCGGCGCTTCGCAGCGGGTCGTCGCTGCGCAGCGGGCGATCGCTCCGCACCGGGTCCTCGCCGGCAGGCTCGCGGCGCTGGGGCGGCATCCGGAACGGGAGGTCCTCGTCGACCCGCTCGGCCTGGGATCGCAGCCAGCTCCCCGCGCTCTCGACCCAATCCTTCGCCGCGCTCGCGTCGACGCCAAACATCTGCGCGAACTCGTCTACATCGATGTTGTCCACTGCACGTTCGACGGAGCGTCCCAACTCGCGCGCGATCTCGCGCAACGTGTCCTCGAAGCTCCCGCCACTAGGTTCGTCTTCAGCCATGAGCACATGATGACACGCCCCGGACCGATTGAATGGGCGGACCGTGAGTTGTGACTGGCTACTGGTCGACGGGTCGAGCATGATCTTTCGCGCCTTCTATGGCGTGCCGGCGGGCGAGCCGGGGCCGGACGGCTTCCACGTGAACGCGATCCGCGGGTCCCTCGAACGCCTCGCCCGCCTCGTCGTTCAGCGCCGGCCACGCCACCTCGCGGTCGCCGATGACGAATCCTGGCGCCCAGACTGGCGCGTCGACTTGATCCCGACATACAAGTCCCACAGGGTGGCCGAGCCCGTGCCGCCGGGGCTCGCGCCGCAGCTGCCGGTGATCCGCGACCTCCTGGCAGCGATCGGGGTCGACATGGTCGGGGTCGCCGAACATGAGGCCGAGGACGTGATCGCCACGTGGGCACGGCAGGCCCCAGGGACGATCGAGATCGCGAGCGGTGACCGCGATCTGTTCGCGCTGGTCGAGAGCCCGCGGGTATGCGTCCTGTATCCGGAGAAGGCCGGCCTCGCCGTGATCGACGAGGACGAGGTGACGCGTCGCTACAACATCCCAGGCCGGCGCTACGGCGACTTCGCGATCCTCCGCGGCGATCCTTCGGACGGCCTTCCCGGTCTGAAGGGGGTGGGTGCGGTCACCGCGGCCGGCATGATCCGCCGTCACGGCGACATCGCCGGCGTGCTCCGCGAGCGCGAGTTGCGCGACGGCGACCGCGCGTATCTCGAGAGCGCGATCAGGGTCGTACCGCCGGTCGACGATCTGCCGATCGACCTCCCCGCCGGCCGGCGGGACTCCTACCCTGCGGACGGCGCGGCGATGAACGCTCTGGCCGCGCGCTACGGAGTACGAGACGCGTGCGCGCGGCTGCTCAGCGCCGTGCGGCGACTCGCGTCGAGCCCCTGACGCTGCGGGCTCACGCGCCCGGGACCACGGTCAGAACGAGGCGCGACGGGCGGTCCGCGTCGTGGTACAGGACGTTGTGGGCGATCACGCCTTCGGTGGCGACCGTCTCGTCGCCGCCCGTCCCGAGGTTGACCGCGAACTTGGGGTGCGCCGAAGAGGCGATCTCGACGCGGATCCGGTGGCCGGGCTGGAAGCGCTGCGCGGTGTCCCACATCGCGACCACGACCTCGTAGACCGTACCGGGCTCGACCGGCGCCGCCCGCTCGTGGCCGTCGCGGTAGCGCAGCCGGACGAGCCCGTCGCACAGTCGCTGGGCGAAGCCGTTCGGATGCACATCGAGCAGCTTCGCCGCGACGTCGGTGTCCAGGGCCGAGGTCGACACGTACGCCACGAGCCGCACCGGTCCAATCACGTCCAGCGGCTCGCTCAGCTTCTCGCTCGTGAACACGAGCACATCGCCGCGCGTCTGCACCCCTGCGAAGTCGTCGGGACCGCCAATCTGGGCCGAGGAGGCGGCCGTGATGAACGGGACTGGGCGGTCGGGATCGTGCAGCCACTCGTCGGCGGGCGCGCCGGCCGGTGGCGGAACGTCGCCGAGGCGGCCGTCGCCGAATCGCGAGGTGGCGCCGCCGTCGCTGCCGAGGTACCAGATCCGCTCGGCGCTCCCCGGAGGCGGCCACGCCGGCAGATCCTGCCATTCGTTGGCGCCCATCAGGAACATGCGCACCGGCGCGACCGATGGCATTGGCGCCCGGTCGCGGACCATCTCGTCGAGGAAGCCGGTCATGATCGCGGGCAGGTCGACGACCGATTCGTGCCCGAAGTCGACGTCGCCCAACTTCCGGTCCGCATTCACCTGGTGGCCCCACGGGCCCATCAGCAGACGCTGCCCAGACCGGCCGGCCGACGTCATCGCAGCGAAATTCGCGGGGGTCCCGATTTCCTCATCGTCGTACCAGCCCGAGATGTGGAGCACGGGCACGTCGACCTCCGTGATGCGGTGCTGGTAGCGCAGCGGCTCCCAGTAGTCGTCGAGCGTCTGATGGCGGCATTCCTCGCGCCAGAGCGGGGAATGAAAGCCGGCGGCGTCGTCGAGGTCGACGATCGGCCGGTGCCGGTAGACCTCCATCCAGTCGACGGCGCCCGTGTACTGCGGAACCTGGCCGTCGGTCATCCGGTACCAGTGCACGTGCATCGGCCCGGGCACGCCGGTCGGGTTCTCGACGAACGGATCGGAGGGCGTGACGAGCACGATCATCGCTCGCAGCGCCGGCGGACGGTGCAACGCCGTGAGCCACTGGATCCGCCCGGGATAGCTTCCGCCGTAGGTCGCGACAGCGCCGTCGCACCAGTCCTGCGCGGCCGCCCAGGCGATCACGTCGACCCCATCGAGGCCGTCGTTCCGGTAGGGCTCGAACCGCCCCTCGGAGTCGCCGCGGCCGCGCACGTCGACCCAGACCGCCGCGTATCCGGCCTTCGCGAATACGTCGGCGCGCTCGGTGGCGAGCTCTCCGCCGCGCCCGTACGGGGTTCGCATCACGACGGCCGGCGCCGGCCGCTGCGCCGGCAGCACGAGATCGGCGGCAAGCGTGATCCCGTCCCGCATCGGGATCCGGACGTTGAAGCGGCGGCCGAGGCTCATCCGCCGCACTCAGCCGCAGCCCGTGATCCCGCCGTCGAGCGGGATCACCGCGCCGGTCAGGTACGAGCCGGCTCGCGAGGCGAGGAACACGGTCAGACCGGCGGCGTCGTCGGGTCGCCCGATACGGCCGAGGGGGACCATCCGCGCCACCTCGGCCCGCTTCTCGGGCGTGTCGAGCATGAACGCCATCATCTTGCTCTGGAACGGCCCAGGCGCGATCGCGTTGACCGTTATCTGCTCGGAGGCCAGGCGCCGCGCAAGATGGCGGGTGAGCATGTGCACGGCGGCCTTGCTGGCGCTGTAGCTGTAGTTCTCGACGGCCGGGACCCGGATGCCGTCGATCGAGCCGATGTTGATCACCCGCGCCGGATCGTCTTCGCTGGCCGCCGCTCTCAACGCTGGGAGCAGCCTGACCGTCAAGTGGAACACGCCCTCGAGGTTGGTGTTGATGACCCGGTCCCATCCGGAGGCGGGGAACTCCTCGAGCGGCGCTCCCCAGGTGGCTCCCGAGTTGTTGACGAGAATGTGCAGCGCGTCAAAGCGCGCCCGCACGGCCTCGGCAAGCGCGCCAGCGCCCTCCGGCGTCGACAGGTCCGCCGGAATCGCCTCGCAGTCGCCGAACGTGCGCAGCTCCGCCGCCGCGGCCTCGAGGTCTTCGGCCTTCCGCGACGCGATCACGACGCGCACGCCGGCCTGGACGAGCCCCCGGGAGATCATCAGCCCGATGCCGCGCCCGCCGCCGGTCACCAGCGCGGTCTTGCCAGAGACGTCGAACAGGTCCACGCGCGCATCCTATGACCCTGCGATTCGCGTGTAGCCGCTAAAGCACGGCGCGCCGCCTGTCGATCATCGGAGTGTTCGGGGAAACCGGACGGTTGTCCCCTACACCGATGGAATCCTTCGGCCTTGCGACGACTGAAGCACGATCAGCGAGTAGACATTCATCTCGACAGTGAGGATCACGCTGTCGGTTGTCGGGTTGCCGCCGTTCAAGGGAGCGTCGCGACGCTGACGCTGGTCACCGAGGTTCCGGCCGAGGTGTTCGAGAAGTTCACGCCCGGAGAGCTCGGTTACCTGCTGTTCGAGCACCGTGGCGCGATGACCGCGCTCAAGGGCATCGCCACCGCCAGCCCGGCCGACCCGACGGAGCTCGCGTTCGTCGTGATCGACGGAGTCCAGCTGCCCGAGCGTCGCGCCGCCCAGCGGTTCCAGATCGGCGCTCTGGCGCGGATCTCGCCGTCGGCCGGCGCTGAGGAAGCGGACGGCGTCGAGGCGGCCGCAGCGAACGTGAGCGTCAGCGGGGTGCTGATCGAGCGACCCGCCGGGCTCGCCGAGGGCCCCGGCTTCCGGCTCGAGCTCGTGCTCGAGGATGACGCCACGCCGATCCGCTGCGCCGCCAGCGTCGTGCGCGAGACGCCCACCCACATCGCGCTGAAGTTCACCGACATTGCGGACGCCGATCGCATCCGGCTGGCGGGCATGATCCGCCACCGGGCGCTCGCCGCTTAGTCCCGCCGGGTCGCGGCGATCCGCACCTCTGCCTCCTCAGGCGAGGATTCGGCGGTCGGCGGTGGGGCGCTCCGATCTCGCGGGCGTGGCTTGGTCTCGTACGGCAGACGGCCGGCGCGTCGAGCTTGTTCGGTCAGCAGGTACTCGATCTGCGCGTTGATGCTCCGAAGATCGTCGTTCGCCCAGCGGCGGAGCGCCTCGAACAGGCGCGGGTCGAGTCGGAGTAGGAAGCGCTTGCTTTCGGGCATTGCTTCCTTACCTTAGCTTCGGAGCCGGCCGCCGCCGGGGCGGACGTTCGTCCACCCCGGCGGGTCAGCTCACGGCCCGGGTCAGCTCACGGCTCGTACGAGCCCGGCGTCCAGGCGCGTGTGCTCACGCCGATCGCGTTCCAGGCGTTGATCGCCACGATCAGGCTGACCAACGCGCCGATCTCGGCTTCGCTGAACTGCTCGGAGACCGCCTCGTAGTCTTCGGCCGGTACGTGGTCGCGGGCCATCAGTGTGGCCGACTCCGTGAACGCGAGCGCCGCGCGTTCGCGTTCGGTGAAGAACGGCGTCTCGCGCCAGGCGCTGAGCGCGTACAGGCGCTGCTCGGTTTCGCCGATCGCGCGAGCGTCCTTGGTGTGCATGTCGATGCAGTAGGCGCATCCGTTGATCTGCGAGGCCCGGATCCGCACCAGCTCGCGCAGCGGCGGATCGAACTCGACCTTGTCGAGTTGCTTGGTCGCGGCGTGATCGAGGTGCGCCATGGCCTTGGCGAAGTCGGCCGCATGGGTGTCGAAGTCGAGCCGGACAGGGATCTCGTATGGGGACTGTGTGGTTGTCATGGCCACAACCTATCGCCTATGCGGCCCGCGGTTAAGATCCATTCTGCTGATGAAAACGTGGGCCATTTCTGGCGTCGATCTGCACCTCGACCTCGCGGGGACGCGCGTGCGCGCCGCGCTCGAGACCGCCCTGCGCGACGCGGTTTCGACCGGGCGGCTGGGGCCCGGAAGCCGCCTGCCATCCTCTCGGGCGCTGGCCGCCGACCTCGGCATCGCGCGGAACACGGTTGCCGAGGCCTATGGCCAACTCGTCGCCGAGGGGTGGCTCACTGCCGCACAGGGCTCGGGGACGCGGGTCGCGCAGCGGCCTGAGGCGACCGAGCCCGCAGCGCCGGGACACTCGGCACCCGAACGCCGGATTCGCTTCGACCTCAGTCCGGGCTCACCCGACGTATCGGCGTTCCCGCGTTCGGCGTGGCTCAGCGCGGCGCGGCGCGCGCTCACCGGCGCCTCGTTCCGGGCGCTCGACTACGGCGACCCGCGCGGCGTGCCGGAGTTGCGAGCCGCGCTCGCCGAGTACGTCGCGCGCGCCCGCGGGGTCCGCGTAACCCCAGACCGCGTCGTGGTCTGCTCGGGCTTCACGCAGGGGTTCCGGCTCCTATGCGAGGCGCTCCACGCCCGCGGCGCGGGAACGCTCTCGATCGAGCGCTACATCCAGCCGGCCACCGCCCGCGCGGCGAGCGCATGCGGTTTCAGGCTTGCGCCGATCGACGTCGACGACGACGGTGCCGCCGTCGAACAACTCGCCTCGTCCGACGTCGCCCTGCTCACGCCGGCCCACCAGTTCCCGATCGGAGCACCGCTCGTTGCCCGGCGTCGCGGGATCGCGGTCGAGTGGACGCAGGCGACCGGCGGGCTGATCATCGAGGACGACTACGACGGCGAGTTCCGCTACGACCGCCACCCGCTGGGCTCGCTGCAGGCGCTGGCCCCGCAGCGGGTGGTGTACGCCGGGACCGCGAGCAAGACGCTCGCGCCCGGGGTGCGCCTGGGCTGGCTCGTCCTCCCCGCCGATCTCGTCGACGAAGTCGTCGCCGCCAAGGCGCTCGCGGACCGCAACAGCAGCGCGATCGACCAGCTCACGCTGGCGGAGCTCATCGTCTCCGGCGCCTACGACCGGCACGTCAGGCGTTCGCGTCTGGTCTACCGCCGCCGGCGGGACAGGCTGGTGGCGGCGCTCCGTCGTCACGTACCGCGAGTCCGGATCTCGGGGATCGCCGCTGGCCTGCACGCGCTGGTCGAACTGCCCGACGGCCTCCCGGAGGAGGCCGTCGTCACCCGCGCCGCCGAACGCGGACTGTCGCTCCAGGGGCTCGGCGAGTACGCGCACGGACCCCACACCCACCCTCCCGCGCTTGTCGTCGGCTACGCCAAGCCCCCCGAGCACGCGTTCACGGCGGCCGTCGCGCGACTGGCCGCGGTGCTCCGCGACGCTACCGGCTGACCGCGGAACCCGGCTGCAGGCGCGCGGCCGGCGCGGCCTTCGACCGCTATTTCATCACCCCAACCCCGGGCACTTCTCACTCGCCATCCCCACCCGCGGTGAATTCACGTTCACCCGGCCGTGGTGCGGACAACTGCTCACTCGCCGCGCACCGAGTCGAGTGCTGAGTTTCCCGCAATCCGCGCCACACTGCTCCGGATGCGCAAATCCGAGGTGATCGTCGTCGGACTGGGTGCGATGGGCAGCGCCGCGTGCTTTCAGCTCGCGACCCGCGGAGTGTCGGTCATCGGGATCGACCAGTACGCGCCGCCCCACCCGTGGGGCTCGACCCACGGTGACACCCGCGTCACGCGCGAGGCGATCGGAGAGGGACAAGAGTACGTGCCGCTCGTGCGCCGGTCGCACCAGTTGTGGCGCGAGATCGAGCGCGAGTCGGGCGCGCGCCTGCTCACACAGTGCGGGATTGTCGTCCTCGCTTACCCGTCGAGCGAGTTCCTAGAAGAGACAAGGGCATCGGCGCGCGCGTACGAGATCGAGCACGAGGACCTCGGGAACGCCGAGGCCTGCGCTCGGTTCCCGATGCTCGCGCTCGACGACGAGATCGTCGCCTACTACGAGCCGGGAGCGGGTTACGTGCGGCCCGAGGCGGCGGTCGCCACACAGCTCGGTCTCGCCCGCCGCGCCGGCGCGCGACTCCGTCTCGGCGAGCGCGTCCAAACGTGGGCGGTGTCACCCCAAGGGGTCACCGTCACCACCGACGTTGACACGTACGCCGCCGACCAGCTGCTGCTGTGCGCCGGAGCGTGGATCCGCGACCTGTTCCCCGAGGGTCGCGACATGTTCGCCGTCTACCGCCAGCTCCTGTACTGGTTCCCGATCCGCACCGGGTACGCGCAACTTCGCGACATGCCGGGCTTCATCTGGGATCTCGGCGGCCGCGAGGACGAGATCGTTCACCTCGACGGGTTCTACGGGCTCCCCGCGATCGACGGTCCCGACGGCGGCGTCAAGGTGGCGGCCGAGGCCTATGAGCGCACCACCACGCCGGACGGCCGGCAGCATCCAGCGACCCGCTCCGAGAGCGAGAGCATGTACAAGCAGTGCATCGCGCCATACCTCCCGTGGCTCGGCGAGATGCCGCTCAGGACGGTGTCGTGCCTATACACGAGCACTCGCGGGAATCGGTTCGTGATCGACCGTCACCCCGAGCACGACTCGGTTCTGATCGTGTCCGCCTGCTCGGGTCACGGGTTCAAGCACTCGCCGGCGATCGGCGAGGCCGTCGCGCAGTGGTTGACCGGACGTCAGCCCACCATCGACCTGAGCCCGTTCAGCTTTTCGAACCCTCGCCTATAAGGCCACAAACCGCACCGGCGGCGTTGTACGCTGGACGCGGGGTCATGGACGAAGAGGTAGACGAAGGAGCGAGGGGACGCGCCGGGGAGGACAAGGCGGTTGACCCGTTGCTGGTCGCGCCGGCGGCCGTTCTCGAGGGGTTGCCGGACGCGGTGGTGGCCGCGGCGCGCGACGGGCGCATCGTGTTCGTGAATGCGCTCGCCGAGGAGCTGTTCGGCTACCCGCGCCATGAGCTTCTCGGGCAGCCCGTCTACGTGCTCTGGCCCGAGCGTGTTCGCGATCGCTACACCCGCAACATGGAGCTGTACTTCGCCACCGAGCATCCGTTGCGGTTCTCGACCGCGGCGTGGGGCCTGCGCCGAGACGGCTCGGAGTTCATCGGCGAGATGAGCTGGGGAATCGTCGAGACATCCGCCGGCCAGCTGCTCCTCGCGGTCGGTCGCGACATCTCCGAGCAGCGCGCCGCCGAGGCGCGGCTGCGCGCGGTCGCGGCGATGGGCGAACGCGCTCTAGCCGGCGCCGATCCCGCGGACATCGCCTTCGAAGCGATCGAACGGCTGCGCAAGCTACTTCCCGTGGCGGCCGCGGAGGTGCGGCTCTCCGAAGGCGCGTCGCTCGCGACATACGGACCCGATCCCGAGGCGGGCCTGCGGTTTGCGATCGGCACCGGGGATGAGCTGCTGGTCGCTCCCACACGCCCTTTGGCGGAGGAGGAATTCAGCTTCGTGCGGGCGGTCGCACACACGCTCGCGACCGCGCTGGCTCGGCTCCGCGACGAGGAGCGCATGCGCCACGAGGCCGTGCACGACCCGCTGACCGGGCTCGCGAACCGCACGCTGATGCGTGACCGCCTCGAGCACGCGCTCGCGCGCTCGGAGCGCGAGACCGGCGCGACCGCGGTGCTGTTCGTCGACCTCGACAACTTCAAGCGAGTCAACGACGAACACGGCCACGCCGCCGGGGACGCCGCGCTCGTGGAGTTGGGCCGGCGCCTCCAGACCGCGGTCCGTCCCGGCGACACGATCGCGCGCATGGGCGGCGACGAGTTCGTCGCGCTGTGCGAGGACGTCAGCGAGGAGTCGGCGCTCGCCGTCGGCCGGCGTCTGCTCGAGGCGATCCGGATGCCGTTCACCTCGGGCGGCGTCGAGCACCAGCTGTCGGCCAGCGTCGGGATCGCGCTCGGCCACTCCGATCCCGACGCTCTGCTCGCCAACGCCGACGCCGCCACCTACCGCGCCAAGGCCGCCGGGCGCGGCTGCATCGAGCTGTATCGCTAGCCGCCGCTAGCGGCGGTGTCCGCAAGATCGGGGCGCGGACATGCGTTGCATGTTCACCACGGACGGTAGAGATGGTGACTCACACCCACACCCACGGTACGAGCTCGACGGCGCGTCGGACCCCCAGCGTCAAGCGCAGGCGCACGGTTCACGCTCAGGGCAGACTCCGGTTCGTGACCGGGATCGTGCTGATCATCGCGCTCGCCACCGCCGTATTCGGCGTCGAGGCCTACAAGCGGGCCGCGCGCTCCGAACAGCGGGTCACCGCGTTGCAGGCCGACCTGGCGAGCCTCGCGCAGCGCGTCACGGGCGACGAGCGGGCCGCAGCGGGCGACCGCTTGCACGCCCGCAGCGTGGCGGCGCGCGCGACCGCCGCGCAGCGGTCGGTGCAGCGTGTCAACTGGCAGCTCCAGAGCGTCCCGAGCGAGGCGCAGCTCGCCGGCATGCGCAACGAGCTCGCGGCCTACGCCGCCTACGCCGCCTGTATCCCCGCGCTCCAGAGCGAGATCGACGGCCTTCGTCTCAACTGGCGGATCGACGCCGACAAGCCGGCCACCGACTCGTTCAAGCTGTTCACGTCGGCGCCCGCGCCGGCGTCGTGCTCAGGCGCGACTAGCTCGCACTGACCGGGTTCGTGATCGCCGCGTACGGCCGGCACGGCTCGTTCCGCAGGCTCGGACACGCCGGCAGGCCGGTCGGCACGCTCACCCCTGGAACGACCGGCAGGATCAGGCTCGACGGCATGTGCCGGGAGAAGCCCACGGAGACCTTGGCGGTTGCGGACGGATCGGTCTCACCGAACGACCAGACCGGCTGGGTTCCATTGGGGGCCGAGATCGTGACCCGGATCCGCGAGCCGGCGCGGTACACGTGGCCCTCGTAGTAGAGCGGTATGACGACTCCGACGAAGCGGCCCCTCGGCATCGGCTGCACGTCGGAGGTGAGCATGCTGGGGATCGGGTCGAGCAGGGTGCTCTTCTGGTGCAGGATGTTGTTCGTGCTCGTCGAGAGCTTGCGCTCGTCGGCTCGTAGCCATCCGTTCTGCACGAACGTCTCGTTCCCGTCCGGCCGTACCTCGCTGATCGTCGCCTGAAGGTCCACGTCCGGTGTCGAGGACCGAACCCACAGGTGGACTGCGCCGGCGCCGATCACCGTGGTGTTCGACTTGAGCGGCGCGGAGACGTACGAGATCGCGCTGCCGGCGGGATTTTGCTGCCAGTTCCACTGCCACTGCGACGCGTTCCCCCAGAGACCACCGGCCTCCGTGTTGGCGACCGGGAAGTCGTTGAGCGGCACCGCTTTGGCGTTCGATGTGTACCAGTCGATGCCCTTGTGCCCTGGCGGGCGCGCGCCCAGCTTGCCGGCGGGCCCGAGGTACCACCAGCGCGCGGTCGTGCCGGGGACCGGGAGGGTCGAGAACGATTGCTCGAACCCGGGGTACGGGTTACCCGCCGTGTTGCTATCGGTGGGCGACGTGCCCGCGCCGTTGTCGAACAGCACCCGAACCTCGGGAAGCGCCTCGAACGCGTTCAGCGCTGACTGATACGCCGGCTCGAGTTGGATCGGGTCAGTCGGGAGCGTGACCGCGTCGGTGTCCGGCAGGCCCATCGCCGATTGGTAGATGACCGGAGCGGCAGCGTGTATGACCGCCTCGTTGACGATCGGAGCCCGATGGGCGACGAACAGCTCTAGGAAGTCGTACCAGCGGTCGAACGTGTACGGGTCGAGTGAGTCGACGTGCGCGCCGTTGGTGAACGTGAACCACTTGTGCTGTGTGCCGGTGAAGTGCTGCACGAGGTCGGGGCAGTGGCCGCCCGTCTGCTCGTCCTCCCACTGACAGGCCATGAACACCGGGACCTTGATCTTGTCGACAAACGAGATCGGGTCCAGCGGATCGGCCACCGACGCGTTGTAGTGGGAGTTGGCGTGGATCTTGTCCATCAGGTTGGCGGCATCGCCGTGCAGGACCTGGTTTGACTTGCAGGTCTGATCGCCGTTCTGGATCTGCGTGTTGGCGTACGGCTGGCCGCTGTTCGGCCCGGCCGGCTCGGCCTCCTCCTGGCGCTGCTGCGCCCAGGCGACCGCGAAGCCGGTGTTGAGGATGCCTCCGGGGTACAGCGTTGTCGCTGTCGCGTCGATCGTCGACAGCGGTGAGATCGCCTCGAGGTCGGGCGGATCGAGTTGCGCCGCGAACAGCTGGCTGATCGCGCCGTAGGAGATGCCCATCATCCCGACCTTGTGGCCGAGGACCCAGGGCTGGTGCGCGATCGTCTCGATCACGTCGTACGCGTCGAGGTTCTGCAGCGGCTCGAAGAAGTCATAGGCGCCGCCCGAGCACCCCGTCCCCCGCATGTTCACGTCGACGACCGCGAAGCCCATCAGGTTCGCGAGCACAGCGATCCCGTTGACGGGTCCGGACGGGTCGGCATAGCCATAGCCCGAGTACTCGATCAGCGTCGGGTAAGGCGGGACACCGAAGGCGGATACGGAGTGAGCACGCTTGTCGAGCGGGTTGGGAAAGCTGGGCAGACCCGGCAGGGTGATCGGGAGGCTCGGACTGCTCACGCCCGGCGGAACGGGAAGGCCGAGCGGGAGGCCGGGTTCCCCTGCCGGCGCCGTCGGCGGGTGCACGTCGATCGCGAGTTGCGTTCCGTCCCGAGTGGTCAGGTAGGTGTAGCCCTCGTCGGGGATCGACTGGTTGTAGATGCCGGGATCCCACGGCGCCGCTGCGTCGGAGTGAACCGTGATCGGAGCGGACTGCACGCCGTCCGGGTAGGACCGCACGCGATAGCCGGTGCCCGGCGGCACGTTGCGGAACAGCAGACCTCCGAGTGAGTCGGCCTGCTGGGTGTACAGCGTCGTTCCGTCCGGCTTGAGCAGCGACATGCGCGCGCTCGGCGCGAGGCCCGTGACGTACACCTGCTCGGCGCTGCCGTGGGCGCTGAACGTCGGCGTGGCAGCTTGGGCGCCCGCCGCGGACACACTCGCGGTCGTCACCAGGGCGACGACGAGCGCGGCGGCCATCGATATGGCACGCATTCGAGAACCACGCCGCAGGACGTTGCCTCTCCGCACGGCGTCAATGTCGCACATATTTTTCGCGCGTGCGCCGGTTCCCATCGGGCCGCGCAACTACACGCGCGAGAGCGGGTTAAGGCAGGCGCGACAGAGAGAACACCGGTGTCAGATCCGGGGAGGACAGCATGCGCGAGACCCGAGCGGGACTGTTTCTGTCAGCGTTGTTGTTCATTGCGGTCGGCGCTTGGCTCGCGCTTGGCAGCGCGGCCGTCAAGTCGGCGTCGGCCGCGGCTGGACCGAGCGGTTGCGTTCCGATCCACGGAGGTGAGGCCCTCTGCTGTGCGCACGCCGCCAAGGGCAAGCGGCAGCACTGCTCGCTCGGACTGACGATGTCGAGCGCTCCGAACCCCTCGACCGACGGGCAGACGGTCACGATCTCGGGCCGGCTCGCGGGACCCCGTCACGGCCACGCGGTCGTCCTGCTGTGGCGACGGCTCCCCGGAGAGCGGCGGTTTCATCCGACTGCCGCGACGCGCACCGATTCTGCGGGCCGGTACTCGCTCACCGCGCGGGTCGACGGAAACCGCTGGTGGTACGTGACGGCGCGAGGGTTCCGTAGTCACACCGCGCACCAACGGGTGGCGGCGCTGATCACGCTCGCTGCGACGGAGGTGAAGGCGGCACCCGGTGACCAGGTGACGTTCACCGGGAGCGTGTCGCCCGCGCACCCGGCCGCGCAGATCGTGTTGCAGCAACTCGGGTCCACCGGGTGGCAGGCGGTTGCGACGGGCGGCCTGGACCGGTTCTCCGACTACGGGATCGGCTACGCCTTCCCCGCGACCGCGAGCGGCCTGTATCAGCTCAGGACCTACGTGCGCTGGAGCGCGAAGAACATCAACTCATACTCGCCGGCGGTCACCATCGACGTGAACGGAATCTTCAAGATCAAGCACGTCGTGATCATCATGCAGGAGAACCGTTCCTTCGATCAGTACTTCGGCACGTACCCCGGGGCGGACGGCATCCCGGGACTCGCGAGCAATCCGGGCACGGTGCCGTGCGTTCCCGACCCCGTGAACGGTGGATGCGTGCAGCCGTTCCACGACACCGCCAACAAGAACTACGGCGGCCCGCACGGCGCGGCCAACGCGACCGCCGACCTGGACTGCACCAATCCGACGGCGCGCGCCGGCTGCAAGATGGGCGGGTTCGTCGGTCAGGCCGAGAAAGGGTCGAACTGCACGACCAACGACCCCAACTGCAGTCCGTGCACCTCCAGCTCGAAGGCCACCTGCATCGACGTCATGGGCTACCACGACGCGAGCGAGATCCCCAACTACTGGGCATACGCTGAGAACTACGTCCTCCAGGACCAGATGTACGAGCCGAACGCCTCGTGGAGCCTTCCCGAGCATCTGTACCTGATGTCGGAGTGGTCGGCGTTCTGCACCGACCCCAACAATCCGTTCTCCTGCAAGAACGCGCTCGAGAGCCCTAACACGCCCAACGGGCAATCGGAGTACGCCTGGACGGACATCACGCACCTGTTGCATCAGTACGGCGTGAGCTGGGCGTACTACGTGTTCCAGGGGACCGAGCCCGACTGCGAGGACGACAGCGCGATGACGTGCGCGCCGGTGCAGCAGGGACCTAAGACGCCCGGGATATGGAATCCGCTTCCGGATTTCACCGACGTTGGTCAGGACGACCAACTCGGCAACGTCCAGTCGCTGTCGAACTTCTTCGCCGCCGCCAAGAGCGGCACGTTGCCGGCGGTGTCGTGGATTACCCCGAACGGCACGGTGTCCGAGCACCCAACCGCGCTCGTCAGTGCCGGCCAGACGTACGTCACCGGCCTGGTCAACGCGATCATGGAGAGCCCGGACTGGGACAGCACCGCGATCTTCCTCTCGTGGGATGACTGGGGCGGGTTCTACGACCAGGTGGTCCCGCCGGTCTCGGACGCGGACGGCTACGGCCTGCGCGTCCCGGGCATCGTGATCAGCCCGTATGCCAAGACCAGCTATATCGACTCACAGACGCTCAGCCACGACGCATACAACAAGTTCATCGAGGATGACTTCCTCGACGGGCAGCGCCTCGATCCCGCCACCGACGGACGGCCCGATCCGCGCCCGGACGTGCGTGAGAACAGCCCGATCCTCGGCGACCTGACCGCCGACTTCGATTTCAACCAGACACCGCGTTCGCCGCTGATCCTGCCGGTCTGCCCGACCACGGACCTGACGCCGGCGCCATCCTGCTGATCACAGCAGTCACGTGACGCCCCGCGCGGGGGGCGGGGCGTCACGCCCGACTGTCAGCCGAGGTTGAAGATGAAGTCGTATTCCTTGCCGCCATCCCGTGACAGGAGCGTCATCTCACCGCGGCTGTCGCGGTAGGCGCCGGTCCCGCCGGTGATCGACAGCACGCTGTTGCGGGTGTCGTAGTACGGGCCCTGGACCGTGATCTGGCCGGCCTTGAGGAACGTCGTCCACAGGCACTCCCAGATCCCCTGCGCCGGCGCGACGCGGATACAGAAGCCCTCGTCGTGCCCCACCTGCTTCGTGTTAGCGACGTTGAATACCGGGTTGTTGAACGTCAGCACGTTGCCCTTCGCATCCTTGCCGCCGACCCCGGGATTCTCCGTGTCGGTGATCGCGTGCTCGATCACGTGCACGGTCTTGACCGCCTTGAGGATTCGGCTCGGCTTGGCCGAGCTTGGTCCGGCGGCGATCGCTCCCGCCGTCAGCGCCGCCGTGGCGGCCAGCGCAAAGGTGCGGCAGCGTGATTTGCCGTATTGCAAGGCTCTCCCTCCTCGTGGTTGACCTCAGAACCGCGGCGATCGTATGCCGCCGGATGGGCGCCCGTCCAGGGCCCGCGCGGCCTGCTCTAGCCGCCTGACATGTCCACCGGGTAGATGTTGGTCGGTTCGATCGTTACGACCACGCGCTTATCCCCCGGCTGATCGTGCACGCTGAGGTCCGCCGAGTACTTCGCCCCCACCTTGTCCGCGAACTCGTGGTCGTCGTCGGGCTCGACCTTCGCGTTCCCGCGCACCACGAGGTAGCGGTACGGGTTCTCGAGGTCGAGGATCATCAGGCTGGACTTCGGGTGATTGCGGAGATTCCGGGTCTTCAGCCGAGAGTCGTTGAGCGATAGCTTCAGCTCGCCGTCCTCGTGGATGAACCAAACCTCGGTTAACTGCGGGAACCCGTCGCCGCCGATGGTGGCCAGCGTCGCGACCTGGGCATCGAGCAGGTCGCGGTGAGATGGAGGGAAGGTGGTCATGGCGTGAGAGCCTATCCGCCGACCCCCGCGGCGCGCAGCCCAGCCGATTACATCGCGGGGTCGTAGTAGTAGCCCCACATCTTGAGATCGGGACTCTTGGCCACAACCTTGGCGACCAACGCGTTCCAGGAGCGCCACGAGTCGGGCACCGCCCATCTCGGGATCGTTCGGGTGGGGAACGCCGGACCCATCTCCGAGCACCAAAGCGGCAGATGCTTGGAACGCGCCCAGGCGGCGTACTGCGGAATCTGGAGGAGCCCACCGACCTTCGTGTGGTAACAGTGGGCGGCGATCGCCTGCACGCCCGGCGGTCGCCCGTGCGCAAACCCCTGCTGGGCGTCGGCAAGCCCCCACGGGCTGAACTCGCCGTAGACGCGAATCGCGTGGGGCACCAGGTTCACGAGGACCGGCTCGACCGCGTTCCACACCGCCCGGTAGTTCTGGCCGATGCTTCGCCCGTCCCGGGCGAGGGCGACGGTGCCCTGGCCGGAGGCGGTGGGCATCGACAGGTCCTGCTCGTTGCCGACGCCGACGGCCCACACGTAGGGCGCGTACGTAGGGAGCACCTCCGCCATGTAGGCGGCGACCTGACTCGGGCTCAGGTGATTGCCCCACTGAAACGAGATGTAGACCCGGAAGCCCGCCGCGGACGCGTCCTGCACGCAGCCGATGCCGGCGCCGACCGGTGCTTCCTGCGGGGAGAGGATCAGCCGCATCACGTTGGCGTGGTTTGCGCGCAGGAACGGATTGACGTTCCGGTTGGACAGGCACGCGGTCTCGCTGCTGACGGCGAACCACGTGGGGCGTCGGGCGGACGCGATTGCGGGCGCGATCATCAGCGCGACGGCCGCCGCCGTCGCCACGAACGCTCCCATGCCGAGGAGCCGCCTGAGGGTCGAGATCTTGCTTACTTCCACGCTTGTCCTACTTCGCCGGGGGCCGAGCTGCATACCGCAGCCCGCGACTGCGCCCGTCGCTACGTTCTGCATCGGCACGACGTACACCTTCCTTGACCGGTCGTAACCGCCGGCAGACTCGTTCTTATCGTCCTATTGGGATTCTCTCGGGCGCTTCTTCGACACGCCGGACAGGCTCATGTACCAGATGCGAGCGTTCGGTAACGACCCGGGGCCCTCTGTCGGCTGGAGGCTAGCGCGAGTGCTGCTGGTCATGGCGAGCATCGTCGGGGCCGTCACCGTCGTGATCAGCACCGGCGCGGTCAAGATTCCCGGCCTGTCCGGCGGCTCCCGAACGACGCAACCAAGCGAGCAAGCGGCGCTTGCGGCCCAGCGAACCGCCGCTGCAGAGCAGTGGGCATCGGCCACGTGCACGAGCATCCTCGCTTGGAAGAACGAGATTCAGCGCGACGGGACGAGCCTCAACCTCGCGCTTGGTCCAAGCGCCCGCGTGCACGACGCGATCGCCGCGTCGACCCGGCTGCTCAGCGAGCTCGACAAGCTCGGGCTGCCGCCGGAAGCGTCCCCCCGAGCGCGGACCGAGTTGGCTCAGCTCCGCGCGGACATCGCCTCGCGACTCAGCAGCCTCGAGGGCGCAGCCGGCAGCGTCGCCAGCGGCAACCTCGCCGCGATCGGCACGCTCCTCGGCGACCTCGAGAGCGACAAGGTCCTCCCTGGGCAAATCTCCAGCGAGCTGCAGCACGTGGTGTCGGTCGATCTCGGGCTCTCGGTCGCCGAGACGCGCGCCTGCCGGCAGCTCGTCGGCATCCCCATCTGATCCGCCCCGGGCGCTACTGTCGCGACATGGAGCGCAACGTGCTCGGCGCGCGCCTCGACAGCTGCGGCACGGAGCCGCTCACCGGCTTCTACCGTGACGGCTGCTGCCGCACCGGGCCTGGCGATCTCGGCAGCCACACGATCTGCGCCGTCGTCAGCGCCGAGTTCCTCGAGTATCAGCGGAGCATCGGCAACGACCTGAGCTCGCCGGCGCCCGAACGCGACTTTCCCGGCCTCCAGCCCGGGGACCGCTGGTGCGTGACGACCTACGCGTGGCTGCGCGCACACGAGGAGGGCGTCGCGGCGTACGTCGTGCTCGCGGCCACGCACGAGCGCGCGCTCGATCACGTGCCGCTTCACGTGCTGCAGGAGTACGCGGTCGACGTACCGGCCGATCCGGGCTCGATCGACGCTACTTGACCAGCTCGACCGTGAGCGACGACGGCGCCGCCGCCGAGCGCTCGATCGTGTACACGCCGCCGGCGAGCTCGGGAAGCTGCTCGGGCAGTGGAGTGAGATGCGGGCTGTCGGTCGTCGAGAGCGTGAGCCGCAGGCTGTCGCCGGCCGCGATCGTGACGAGCGTCGGGAAGATCTGGATCTGGTACTCGGTCACCGCGCCGGCGGTCACCGGCTTGGCGGAGGCCTCCGTGTACGGGTGGTAGGGCAGCACCGTCATGCCGTCTGCCGTCCAGGATCGCTTCTTGTCGACGGTTCGGAGCGAGCCCAGCAGCGCACCCTCGGTGAGGGGATAGGCGGCGCCGCTCGGGGTGACGTCCTCGAGCTCGGCCACGAGCTCGGTCTCGGATGTCGTCGCGCTCGCGTACACGGTTGCGGCGATCGGTCCGGCGACGGTCTCCGGGTGGGAGAACGGCGCGGAGGTGTAGCTGGTCGCCCACGGCCCCGTCTCCGAGACCCGATCGTCGCTGACGCACGGGCCGAGCAGCCCGGCCGTCCCTGATGGGACCGAGATGCCGCCCATCGACCATTGGTCGATCGGGCGTCCGCAGGGAGCGCCGCTCGGGCTCCAGGTGAGCGTGTCGCTCGTCGCGACCGGAAGCGACGCCGAGCCGGTGGCACCCCCAGAGCACGCTCGTCACCGGGGAGGTGACCCCGCCGAGGACACCCGTCAACGTTCCCGCCACGCCGGAGCCAGGTGCTGAGCCGGCGAGTGCCCCGCCGGCAGCGGTGGTCGCGGACGGGGCAGAGTTGGTGAGCGTCCCGCCGGGACCGAAGTACAGCCGGGTGGGCGTGGCGCGGGTGAACGGATACGTCGAGGTCTCGTCGAACTGACCGCCACCGAGGTCGTAGTAGTGCAGCGGCGTCGGGGTCTTCGCCATGCCGGTCCGCTCGTGCTTGAGCCAGGTGTCGAACCATTCGAGCTCGAGCGGATCGACGTCGACCGAGGAGCCGTTGAGGTGCTCCCAGGGGCCGACGACCAGCTGGTAGCGCCCGGTCGTGCGCTGACCCGGCGCCATCGGCGCAGTCGCGCTGCGGCCGGCCCAGGCGTTCTGCAGCTCGGCGTAGTTGAGCGGCTCGCCGTTCTGGAAGATGTCGAACTCGCCGCCGATCAGGTAGGCGGGAATGTGGTTGGCGACGACGCGCGCCAGCACGTTCTGCGGGTTGCGGTTCTGCCAGTAGGAACCGTCGTAGGCCTCGTCGCCGCCGGTCAGAACGTTCTCGGTCGTCGCCGCGTGATAGCTCGCCAGCCCGTTGACGTGGTCCTCCTCGATCCCGGCGAGGTCCGACAACATCGTCGGGTCGCTCGCCGTATCCGTGATCGGGTTGCTCGTGTTCTCGGCGCCCGTGAGACCCAGGTACGTCTCGCTGAACTCGAAGTCGAGCAGCCCGCCCATGAACGACGTGTCCCGGTACAGGTCGTTGGCGCTGACCATCGGGAAGATCGCCTTCAGCGGCGAGTGCGGCCCCACCGCCCCGGCGAGCAGCAACTGGTCGATTCCGAGGTATGACGGTCCGTAAGTGCCGACGCGCCCATCCGAGTTCGGCAGGTGCGCCGCCCAGTCGAGCACCTTGATCGCGTCCTGCTGCTGCACGGGATCGAACAGCCCCCAACTGCCGTTCGAGTCGCCGCTGCCGCGAACGTCCTCGACGATCTCGATGTACCCGCGCTCGGCCAGGTAATCGTCCGCGCCCCCCGTGGGGCTCGAGCCGCCAGGCGAGGCTGCCGAGCCGGGGCTGCTCGAGCCGCCCTGGCCCTTGCCGTACGGCGTCATCGTCAGCAGGACGGGGAACGGCCCCTTCGCCGGCGCGCCGGCCGCGGTGGTCGGATAGATCTCGTTGACCCTGATCGTGGTGCCGCCCGCGCCCTTGATCGCGATGTCGTTCGTCGACGCGGTTCCGTACGCGGCCGGCTCCGGGGTCCAGTGGCTTCCCGGAGCGGCGCTCGCCGCGACAACGCCCGCCGGAAGCGACGGATCAAGCCCGACCAGACTCGACGGAGCCGACTCGACCGCGGGCGCGCCGGCCGGAGGCGATGGGGTTACCGCGAGTGCCGGCGCGGAGCCGAGACCGGCGCAAGCAAGACCGATTCCGAGCGCAACCGCGCTCCTCACATTCACGTGCAGACGAGTGATTCCAGGCATCGGATGAGCCTCCCGCCCGACCGAATACCCGAAGCACAGGTTTTCTAGACATCGGAACCGACCGCGACCGACGACTCAGCTGAAGAACGCGAAGCTCCGCACCTCGATGCTGTGCCGCGGCACCGCCCCGTCCACGGTCGGATCGCGGAAAGCCGAGTGGAGCACCCGCCACGCACGGCGGTGATCTGAGTCGTTGAACACGAAGAACAGGATCTCGTCCCGAGTCATGTCCGGGAAGTACCACCACTCGTGGTCTGGGCTGAAGAGGAATTCCGAGCCGCTCGTGATCATCTTCGACTCGTCGACTACCGCAGCGAGCGGATCGTCCGGGATCCGGTCGACGAAGTACAGCTGGTTGGGCAGCCCCTCGTCGTCGCGGAGGCTGCGGAAGTCGCACAGCGCCAGCGGCCAGTCCTGCGGCGGGGGACTGAACACCCGCCAGAAGCTCGTCGCCAGCGCGCGGCGGTAGCCGGGGCCGTCCGGGAACCGCTCGGCGTACACGCGCGCCGCGGTCATCTCGGCGCCCTCGGGGCCGTAGTCGATGTGAACGAGCGCCGCCTGCGGCTGTGACCCATGCTCGGCGGGAGCGGCCGAGCGACGTAGCACCGCGCCGCGGGAGACGACCTCGTCGGCCCCGGTGCGCTCCTTGATGAACTCGACCACCTCGGGGATGTAGACGGCGTCCACCTCGGCCTTGTCGGTGAAATCGCCGACCGCGCTGCAGTGCGCCACGATCTCGAAGCCGTGCGTGTCCGTCCGGAAGGCGTCCTGCAACGACCGGCCGTTGCGGACCTGAACCGTGTGCGATTCGTATCTGCCGGTGTTGATGCTCGCGCCGGGAGCGGTGAACCGCCGCAGCACGGTCGATCCTGGCGCCAGGTACTGAAGCTCGCCCGGAACGCTCGTCACCGGATCGGTAGCGCCGCCCATCGTCATCGCTCGCCTCTTCTTCCTCGACCCTGGGTATGAACCTACCAGACGTCAAACCACCGTCCCGATCGTCTGGATCCCCGTGTTCTTAGAAGATCTCACTAATGCGGCTTACCTTGCGCTGAGCGATATGAGCGGTCCGCGACACCTGTGGTCTGGCGATTGGGAGCTCGAGTCCTCGGCCCACCGAGACGAGCTTGCCCAGAATCGGGGGCGTGCCCCGGTGCTCGCCGAACCCAAGCGCCCGGCGCCGGCGCCGCGCCCGCACAGACCGACCATTCGTGACCGGATCCGGGCGCTGCTCGCCCACATTCGCACGCTGTTTCGGCGCCTCGGAAGGATTCCCACAGGCACGGCGCGCCAGCGCCGCCTCGCGCTCGCGGCGGTGGCCGCGACGTTGCTGCTCGCCGGCGCCGCCTACGCCGTGGCGGCGTCGCTGAGCGGAAGCTCGAGTACGACCTCCGCGGCCACGATTGGATCCCAGGCCTGGCTCGGGATCGACGTCGCGAACACGCAACAAGGCGGGGTGATGGTCGTTGACGTCTTTCCGGGCAGCCCCGCGCAGGCGGCCGGGATGGAGCCGGGCGACGTGATCACACGGCTCAACGGAAAGCCGGTCTTCTCCCCTTCCGATGTCACCTCGGCGATCGCCTCCATGCGCCCCGGCCAGCGCATCCAGCTCCAGTACCAGGGGAGCGGCGTGTCGTACTCGTCAAGCGTTCCCCTCGGGACGCGTCCCGCCGGGTATCCATGAACTTCGTCGACCCTGCCGTCCTGATCGCGCTGCTCGCGATCCCTTTGCTGATCGTCTGGTACGTCCGCCAGCAGCACGGGCGCCGGAGCGCCGCGGCGGCGTTCGCGGCCCCCGCGCTCAGCGCGTCCGTGACGCCGCGCCGTCCGCGCTGGCGCCGGCACGTCCCGATGCTCGCGTTCGCGGTGGCGCTCGCGGTGCTGATCATCGCCGCGGCGCGGCCGGAGCGAACCGTCGCGGTGCCCGTCGACACGGCCTCGATCATGCTCGCCAACGACACCAGCGGCTCGATGGCGGCCACCGACGTGAAGCCCACGCGCCTTCAGGCCGCCGAGCGCGCGGCCAACCAATTCCTGGCCGGCGTACCCGCGTCGGCGCGGGTCGGCCTGATCGAGTTCAACACCCACGTGGCGGTGCTCCAGTCCCCGACCACCGATCACGCCCAGGTCAGCTCAGCGCTCACACAGCTCCGCGTGACCGGCGGGACCGCGATTGGCGACGCGCTGCAGACCGCCCTGCGGACCCTGGCCTCGGTTCCCAAGGAGGGCGGCAAGCAGCCGCCGGGGGCGATCTTGCTGCTGTCGGATGGCGCCTCGGACGTCGGCTCGGATCCGATCACGGCCGCCCAGCAGGCGGCCGCGAAGCACATCCCGATCTATACCGTCGAGCTCGGGACTCCGGGTGGAACGGTCACCGAGAAGCGCGGCAACAGAACGATCACGGTGCCCGTGCCACCGAACCCGGCACAGCTCGCGGAGATTGCGCGCGTGTCTCACGGCCAGGCGTTCACCGCGCAGGACGCGAAAGGCCTCGACGCGATTTACACCCGTCTCAGCGCTGAGCTCGGACACAAGAAGGTCAAGCACGAGATGACCGCCAGCTTCGCCGGCGGAGGGCTCGCGCTGCTGCTGCTCGGCGGCGTCGCGTCGCTTGCCTGGTTCGGACGACTTATCTAGACAAGGAGAACAGATGACCGATATCGACAATCCGGAAGCGCTGCGCGGCGAGGCGCGCGCGGCGCTGGGCGAGGCCCTGCACGAGATGAAACGCGTGATTGTGGGGCAGGACGCGATGCTCGAGCGGCTGCTGGTCAGCCTGCTCGCCAGCGGCCACGTGCTGCTCGAAGGAGTCCCCGGTCTCGCCAAGACGCTCACGGTCAAGACGCTCGCGGCCGTGCTCGGCGGTTCCTACAGCCGGATCCAGTTCACCCCCGACCTCGTCCCCGCCGACCTCGTCGGCACGCGCGTCTACCGACCCGACACGGCCAGGTTCGAGACCGAGCTCGGCCCGGTGTTCTGCAACTTCCTGCTCGCCGACGAGATCAACCGCGCGCCGGCCAAGGTGCAGTCGGCGCTCCTCGAGGTCATGCAGGAACAGCAGGTGACGATCGGCGGCAGCACGTATGAGGTTCCGCTCCCGTTCATCGTGATGGCGACGCAGAACCCGATCGAATCTGAGGGCACCTATCCGCTGCCCGAGGCTCAGGTCGATCGCTTCCTGATGAAGATCCTGGTCGACTACCCGAGCGCGGGCGAGGAGGCGGCGGTCGTCGGACGCAGCCTGCGCGCGCCCGCCGATGTTCAAGAGCGCCTGTCGCTCCCCGGTCTGCGCCGGTACGCGGCCGCCGCCGGGACGGTGCTCGTCGATCGGGAGACGATCGGCTACGCGGTCGCACTCGCCGATGCAACCCGACACCCCGCGACCTATGGGCTCCAGGACGTCGCGCCGATGATCGAGTTCGGCTCGAGCCCGCGCGGGCCGATCGGGCTGGTCCAGGCCGCGCGCGTGCTCGCGCTGCTCCGCGGCCGCGGTCACGTCGTACCCGACGACGTCCGCGATCTGGCGTCGGATGTGCTCCGGCACCGGATCGTGTTGTCCTACGACGCCCTCAGCGAGGGGGTCACCGCGGACCAGCTGCTCGAACGGATCCTCGCCGCCGTCCCCGAGCCGAACTCCGCGGACCTGATCCACGAGACGCCGACCGCGGTGAGGGCGCGGTGAGCACGCCGGTGCTAGAGCCGCCGGCGGCGCGGCAGGGCCCAGGCCCGCTGGCGCAGCCGTTGATCGAGGCGCTCGACCTCGCGGTCACGCGGCTTGTGGCCCGGATGCTCCCGGGCGATCGGCGTGCCGCCGGCGTCGGCGTCGGCATGGAGCTCGCGCAGCTCCGCCCCTACGAGATCGGCGACGACGTGCGCCACATCGACCCCGCCGCCACCGCCCGGACCGGTCAGCCACACGTTCGCCTGCACGTGCCCGAACGCGCGATGACGACCTGGATCGTGCTCGACGTGTCGCCGTCGATGGCGTTCGGCACGACGCGCCGGCTGAAGGCGGACGTCGCCGAGGGCGTGGCGCTCGTGTTTGGGCGACTCGGCGTGCGGCGGGCCGGCAGCGTGGGCGTCGTCGCGTTCGGCGCCGCCGCCCCGCGAGTGCTTCCACCGCGTGGCGCCAAGCCCGGGCTCGTCGCGCTGCGGCGGATGCTCGCGGAGGGCGTCGCGCCCGACGGCCAGCAGCACGCCGACGCCATGGCCGACGCGCTTGCGCGGGTGGGGCGGATGTCCCGTCAGCCCGGGCTCGTGGTCGCGATCAGCGACTGGCGCGATCAGCACGGATGGCAGCGGCCGTTGGCATCGCTTCGGTTTCGCCACTCGGTGCTCGCAGTTGAGGTCATCGATCCGCGCGAAGCCACGCTCCCGGCCGTTGGGCACCTCGCGCTGGTCGATCCGGAAAGCGGCGCCCGCGTCGACGTCGACACCTCGAACCGCCGCGTGCGCGAGCGTTTCGCGAAGCTCGAGCGCGAGCGGCGAGACGAGCTGGCACGCGAGCTGCGTCGCCTCCGCATCGACCACGTCACGCTCGGCACCGATCAGGACTGGCTACTGGAGCTCGGGCACCACCTCCGATGAGCTTCGCGTCGCCACTGTGGCTGGGAGCCCTCGCGCTGATCCCGATCGCGATCGCGGCGGCGATCCTCGCGCGCCGGCGCTCGCGCCGTTACGCGGTTCGGTTCCCGGCGGTGTCGACGCTGGTGCTCGCGGCCGGCGCGGGAACTTCGTGGCGGCGCCACCTGCCGGCCGCGTTCGCGATCGCGGCGATCGCCGCGCTCGCGCTCGCGCTGGCTCGCCCGCGTATGAGCTACAGCGCCCCCACCAACCAGGCATCGCTGATGCTCGTCATGGACCACTCGGGTTCGATGGCCGCGACCGACGTGCAGCCGACGCGGCTCGCCGCCGCCGACAAAGCCGCGAACACGTTCATCGACCAGCTACCGGCCAGTGCGCTCGTCGGCGCAATCGCGTTCTCGACCGCACCGGACGCTGTGCAGGGGCCGGTCTCGAACCATGCTGCGGCGCGCGCGATCGTCGACGGGGAGGTCGCGAACGGCTCCACCGCGACGGGGGATGCGCTCCAACTCGCGCTCCAGTTGCTCCGAGGAGCGGATAAGAAGCATCCTCCCTCGGCGATCGTGCTGCTGTCCGACGGCGCCGCCAACGCCGGCGTAGACGTTGCGACGGTAGCTCGCCAGGCGGCGCAGGACAGGATCCCGATCGACACGGTCGCGCTCGGAACCCCGAACGGCGTCCTCCCGAGCCCTGACCCGTACCAACCGCCGGTCGCCGTCCCGCCCGACCCCCAGCTGATGCAGGAGATCGCGCAGCTCTCGGGCGGGCGCTCGTTCAACGCCCAGAGCGCCGACGAGCTCAGCTCGATCTACAAGGACCTTGGCCATCAACTCGGCAGCGTGACCCGCAAGCGCGACGTCACTGCGGCCTTCGCGATCGGCGGCGTCGCCTTCCTGTTGCTGGGCGCGGCGATGTCGACCCGCTGGTCGGGCCGGCTCCCCTGACCCCATCCGGGGTGGGCGCGAGCGCGAGCGCGACGTTGGCTGCGGTGATGGGTTAGGTCGCACTGGGCAAACGGTTGTCGAGGTGGGTCATAACGCAACACTCGACTCCCCGCTGGAGCCGAATGGGGATTCGGGCACGGCGGGCCGGCCCTGACGCCAACGGCCGCCCGCGCGAACGCGCTCAGCCGGCGAGGCCGTGCGTGTAGGCGTAGTGGACGGCCTGGGCGCGGTCGCGCGCGCCGATCTTCGCGAACACGTGGTTGACGTGGGTCTTGACCGTGGCTTCGCTGACCACCAGGGTGGCGGCGATCTCACCGTTGGACAGGCCGCGAGCGATGAGCGACAGGACCTCGCCCTCGCGCGGGGTCAGGTCGTCGGGCAGGCTCGGCGGCGGCGCGGGACGCCGGGTCACGCCTGCGGCCTCGATCAGACGCGCCTGGACCTGCGGGTCGAGCAGTGCGTGGTGGTGGGCGGCCGCGTGAACGGCGCGCGAGATCTCGGCGATCCCGGCGTCCTTGGTCAGGTAGCCCCTGGCGCCGGCGCGCAGCGCGTCGAGGATCGAGTCCTCGTCGGCGTGGGTGGTGAGCACGACGATCTCGGTGTCGGGCTGTGCCTCGCGGATTCGTCGCGTGGCCTCGACACCGTCGAGTCGCGGCATCCGCAGATCCATCAGAACGACATCCGGCCGGTGGCGCGCGGACAGCGCCACTGCCTCCTCGCCGTCCGCGGCGGCCGCCACCGGGGTGATGTCGGGCGCTGCCTCGAGCAGCGTCATCAGCCCCTCGCGAACGAGCGCCTGGTCATCGGCCACGAGGACGCGCACGGGACCGTTCACGTTGCCTCCTTCGTTGCGATGGCCGCCGCCTTCGGCGGGGGTAGCCGGAGCTCTACCCGCCAGCCGCCGTTGACGGCGCCGGCGTCGAGCGTGCCGCCGAGCAGCGCCGCGCGCTCGCGCATCCCCTGGAGACCGTAGCCGCCGCCGCTGTCGGCGAGCCCGGCGGGAACCGCAGCGGGGGCTCCCGCGGGGTGGTCCTCGATGAGCAGGACCACGTCGTCGCCGGCACGCTCCCCGGCGTGGACGGCGACGGAGACGTCCGCGCCGGGAGCGTGCTTGCGGACGTTGGTGAGAGCCTCCTGCGTGACCCGCAGCACCGCCTGCCCGGTCGGGCCCGCGAGGCGCCCCGGATCGCCGTCGACCGTCAGCGCGACCGGCGCGTCGGCGCTCGCCCGGTACTCAGCCACGAGCGCCTCGATCCCCGCCGGCGCCGACACCGACTCGCCGCGCAGCACGCCAACGGCCTGCCGGGTCTCCTCGAGCCCCTCCCGGGCCAATGCGTGGGCACGCTGGACGCGTGCCAGCACCGTGTCTCGGTCGGCGCCCTGCTCAACCAGCGAGCTCGTCGCCTCGAGCTGAATCGTGAGGCCGGCGAGCGTGTGCGCCAGCACGTCGTGGATCTCCCGGGCGATCCGAGTCGACTCCTCAAGCCGCGCCGAGCGCAACTGCTCCTCGTGCGAGCGCTGGGTCTGGGCGAGCAGCAGCTCGGCCTGTTCGGCACGCATCTGCGACTGGCGGCTGGTCGAGGCCGCGAGCGCCATGGCGATGAACCCGAGCGTGTAGGCGAGGACGCCGATGCCGCTTCCGTCGTAGGCGAGCACCGTCGCGCCGAGCGCGAGCGCTCCCAGCGCGACGATGAGGAACGCACCGGCCAGCTCGACGCGGACGCCCGCGGCGGCAACCGCCACGAACACGAACGCAGCGGCGGCAGTGTCCGGCGCCGCGCCGGCGAGCACCCCCCCGGCGATCGCCAGGACGTACACCTCGGGCGTGATCGGGCCGGGGCCAACGGGCGGCCGGATCGTCCAAACGAGAAAGCCGATGACGCAGGCGACAAACGAGATGCTGACCACAAGGCCGCGGCCGCTACTGGCGGGATGGTGGTGGGCATGCACCACCGACCAGCTGATCAGCACTAGCCCGAGGATCCGGAACACCCTTGCCAGGCGGGCGTCTATTCGGGACAGAATCATCGTGAAGGAAGGTACGGCGTTCGGCGGTGGGGGTTCAACTCTGGGAGACGCAGCCCGCACACAGCGACGCGGGACCCGCTGAGCGCGGATCCCGCTGTCGTCTGCCGATCGACCTTCATTCCCGCGTGGCCCTCAGGCGAGCTCCGGCAACACGCGGCCAAGGACGCGCTGGCGGCGAAGCGCCATGATCAGCGAGCGCCCGCACACCTCGAACACCGCCATCGCCAGTAGCGCCACTGTCCACGCCTCACCGCTCGTGATCGAGTGTGTGGCGCTGAAGTGACCGATGGTGGACGCGCCGCCGTTGTTGATCCAGATCAGGAACACGAATCGCGAGCCCATCCCGAGCACCCAGAAGAAGCCTGAGATCCAGCCGGCGCGTGCCAGCACGTCGCCGTCACGGTCGCGGCGCATCATCACTGCCTGACCGCTCGCCACACCAATCAACAGTCCGAGGAGCGCCAGGACCACGACCAGCACGAGGTCGTTGCCGGCGGTAGGGATGCCATGCAGGTAGTTGAGGACCGCGATCCCCACGATGACCAGCGGGCGGACGAGCGCCTTGGTCGTCAACTTGCGCTCCTTGATCTGAAAAAGGACGAGGAGCACCAGGGCCGAGTCGAGTAGGTAATCAGTAGTTGTCATGGCTGCATGGTCGTCCGAAAAAGCCGTGCGCACATCGGCACTCAGGTCGATTACCGGGTGGAAATCGCCGCCGCTCTCCACCTGTGGGTGGAGCCCGCAGCGGCGGTACGTCGTGCGAAACTCCGGCGCATGGAGTCCCCGCGTCCTCGGCGCGTCACCCTGTCCGGCGAGCTCTCCGGCGAGTACCTGGTCATCGAGCAGCGCCTCGACGGGTCTTTGGTGTTGGCGCCGGACCGATCGAGACGCACCGGCAGCGCATCGGCGCGCCAGGCTGCCGGTGGCCTCGGTTCGCTGTTCTCCGGCCTGCTCTCCCGCCCCGCCCCCGGGCCGCCAGACGTCCCCGCGATCCTCGAGGGCTGGGGAGTCGAGCTCGCGGAAGAGGAAGGCGTCGACGATTTCCTGATCGCGGACATCGACGGTACGACGGGCTTCGTCGCGATCACAACCCAGCGGTTCATCTTCGCCGCGAACACGGGCAGGGGCGTCAGCGTCCTGCAGGAGCACCTGCTGTCCGCCGCACGCAACGTCGAGCTCGTCGGCCGCCGGCGGAAGCCCAAGCTGCGCGTCAGCTGGCACGGGTCCGAGAGCGTCATCGGAGTCCTCGACCGCGACGCCCTGACGCGACTCGAGCAACGCCTGGCCGGACATCGCGCAAGCTGACGCCTTGGAAGGGCGCCGATCGCGCCAACAAGGACGGTGCGAAACTTGTGTCGATGCCGAAGCGGCGACTCATCTCCTCGGGGTCGGACTTCGAGCGCCAGAGCGCGTACTCGCGGGCCGTCGTCGACGGCGATTGGATCCACGTCGCCGGCACGACGGGCTTCGACTACGAGCAGATGACGATCGCCGAGGGCGTCGTGGAGCAGACCGAGCAGGCGTTCCGCAACATCATCGCCGCGCTCGAGGAAGCCGGCGCGACGCTCGCGGATGTGGTCCGGGTCCGATACATCCTTCCCGACCCCGTTGATTTCGCGGCGACGTGGCCCGTGCTGCGCCACTACTTCGGCGAGGTGCGCCCGGCCGCCACGATGCTCTCGTGTGGGCTGGCCGATCCCCGGATGAGGATCGAGATCGAAGTGACCGCGCACCGCGACTCGCGGCCTTCCGACTGATTCCGGTCAGAAGGACCCCGGGCGCGCCACCGCCGCGGGCGGACCCGCGGCGGCGATCGTGGCGGAGCCCGCTTGGGCTATTCCCAGCGGAACAACCGGGCTGCGAGGACACATGAGCCCACCGCCCATGCGGCGAGCACGAGCAACGGCTCGACGCCCGGGCTGTGCCCGCCAAACGCGTCGTGCAGCGCCGTGAAGCCGACGCCCGTGGGGAGCACCTTCGCGATGTCGCTGATCAGCTGCGAGTGGATCTCCTGGAGCGGGACGTACAGACCCGAGAAGAACGCGAGTGGGTAGAACACGAGGACGGTCAAGCCCTGGGCGATTTGCGGGGTCTTGGCCACGGCGGCCACCAACAGCCCGAGTCCGATCGTCGCGGCGGCCGTGAGCGCGAGCGCGACCAGGATCACGAGGTATCCGCCGGCGTCGTGCGGGAGGGCGAGTCCGTAGGCGCCGGCCCCGGCGCCGAGCAGGATGCCGATCCCGATCACGGCCAGGATCAGGGCAACGGTCGTCTGCGCGGCCAGGAGCCAGGACGGCGGCACGGGCGTGGTCGACATCCGGCGTAGAACGCCCTGCTGGCGGTACGTCGCGAGCTGCTGGGGAAGCCCCGCCAGACCCACCGCGATGAGCACGAACACCATCAGCGTCGGCACGTACAGGTTGAAGAACGAGATGCCACCGAGCGCCTTGTCGGGGCGCGTCGTCGCCGGGATGCTGCCGAAGATGACCAGCAGCGCAAGCGGGATGCCGATGGCCACGATCAACCCGATCGGGCGGCGGATGGCGATCTTGATCTCACTGGCGACGAGCAGGCCAAACGCCCGTCGCTGTCCGGGGGTGAGGCTGAGCGCCGCGGTGCTCATCGCGTTGCTCCGTTCCTGTCGTGAGGTGTCTCATCGGTTATGGCGAGGAACGCGTCCTCGAGGTTTGCCGTCTCCGTCTGCATGTCGTCGGCGTGTATCCCGGCCTGGTGCAGAGCCAGCACGACCGCGGTCACGAGGTCCCCGGAGCCGGCGACCACCACTTCCGCGCCGTGGCGCTCGACGGCGCTGACTTCCGGCAGTGCGGACAGCAGCCCGTCGGGCAGCGGCTCCGTGGAGGTGAAACGCAGTCGCTTGCCCGTGGTCGCTGCGATTGCCAGCGCGCTCGGCCGATCGAGCGCGGCCACCCGGCCGTGATCGATCAGCGCCACGCGGTCACACAGTCGTTCGGCCTCCTCCATGAAGTGGGTCACGAGCACGATCGTGACTCCACGGGCGCGCACGCCTTCGATCAGCCTCCAGGTGTCACGGCGAGCCTCGGGATCGAGGCCGGTGGTCAACTCGTCGAGGACCGCGATCTCGGGCTGACCGACCAGTGCGAGCACGATCGACAACCGCTGCTTTTGCCCTCCGGAGAGATGCTTGAAATACGTGTGCTGCGCGTCCTCGAGACCGAGCGTCGCGACCAGCTCGCGCCCGTCCGCCGGCTCCCGGTAGAACGAGGCATAGAGCTCGACCGCCTCGCTGACCCGCATCAGGTCCGGCACCGCGCTCTCCTGGAGCTGCACGCCCACGCGCTCGTGCATCTCCTGGCGGTCCCGGCGCGGGTCGAGACCGAGCACGTTGATCTCGCCCCGATCGGGGGTTCTCAGCCCGGTGACGCACTCGACCGTCGTGGTCTTGCCGGCGCCGTTGCGCCCGAGGATCCCGAAGATCTCACCGGCACGGACCGTGAAGCTCACATCGTCCACCGCGACCGTCGGTCCGTACTCCTTGCGCAGATGCGACACCTCGATCACCGGCGGCTCCGCGGGGCCGCCCGACACCGCGGCAGACACCCGGGTGTCGGTCTGAATCAGCTCTTCGATGCTCATGGCGTTCTCGATCCTTCTCGATATATTTGAACGATACCGGAGTGATATCACATTCTTGATGGTGATACAATATGGATGTGATATCGGATCGAGACGTCGCCAAGGAAACCCTGGCGCCGGCGATGCTGGCGTCGGGCCAGGCGCACGAGCAACGCCCGGCGTGGGTCATCCCGGGCCTGCCCGTGATGGTCGGCGCGCTCGCCGTGATGGCGCTGGCGATCGTGGCGACGATCGTCGCGGGCCACAACTCGGCGCTCCGGGTCCTCGGGATCATCGTGATCGCCGTCGTCGGCGTCTCGTACAGCGGACTCTTCGTGGTGCAGCCGAACGAGGCGCGGGTGCTGATCCTGTTCGGCCGCTACATCGGATCCGTCACCGAGGCCGGCTGGTGGTGGTGCAATCCGTTCGCGAAGAAGCAGAAGCTGTCGCTGCGGGTTCGGAACTTCCAGAGCGAGCGGACCAAGGTCAACGACGCGAGCGGCAACCCGATCGAGATCGCGGCGGTCATCGTGTGGCGGATCACCGACACCGCCAAGGCGGTGTTCGACGTCGCCGACTTCCAGCAGTTCGTGACCGTGCAGAGCGAGACCTCGCTCCGCCACCTCGCCAGCGAGTATCCCTACGACGACTATCGGACGGACAAGACCTCACTCCGCGGCAACGCGGACGAGGTCCGCAACACGCTTCAGGCGGAGCTCCAGGCGCGCCTGCAACTCGCCGGCATCGAGATTCTCGAGACCCGGCTCACCCACCTCGCCTACGCACCCGAAATCGCCGAGGTGATGCTCCGCCGCCAACAGGCCGAAGCCATCCTCGCCGCGCGCAAGACCATGGTCCAAGGCGCGGTCAGCCTTGTCCAGATGGCGCTGGCGCAACTCGCCGACTCAGACCTCGTCGAGCTCGACCCCGAACGCAAGGCCGCGATGGTCTCCAACCTCATGATCGTCCTGTCCGGCGACCATTCACCGAGCCCGGTGATCAACACCGGAAGCCTCTACACGTGAGCGCGAACTGAGATGCCCGAGAGCAAGCGGTTCCTACTGAGGCTCAGCCCCCGCCTGTTCGAGGCGCTGCGCCGCTGGGCCGGCGAGGACCTGCGCAGCATCAACGCCCAGATCGAATACCTCCTCACCGACCAGGCGCGCCGGGCAGGACGACTCCCCCGACAGACCACCCCCCGCCCCCCTGCTCCCGAGATGCCGACCGAGTCAGACGACGCTGACGCGACCGCCGTCTGGACCGACGCGCCTACGCGAAGTTGAAATCGACGGCGGTGCGCCGCGGGTCGTGTGAACACCGCGCGTACTAGCTCGCTGCCGCTTGGACCCGGAGAGCCGGATAGCGGACGAGCGTTCCGCCGCCTCGCCACCATTCATACCTTCGGCGACAGCTGGTCTCGGACGCAGCAGCTCGACACCCGTACCCGTAGCTTGATCTCGGTGGCAATCGCCGCCGCGCTTGGCACCCATGAGCCGCTCCGCGGCCAGCTGCGGATCGCTCTCAACAATGGCGTCAGCAAAGACGAGATCGTCGAACTCTTCATCCACCTCGAGGCATACTCCGGCGCGGCGCGTGCGTTCGACTCCTATCAGGTCGCGGCCTCCGTGTTCGCAGAGCAGTAGCGGGCGCGGTTCTAAGCGCTCTTCGTGGCCGATAGGTAGGCCACCGCCGAGCGCCTGACGGCCCGCCGGTCTTTGAAGGCCTTCGCCAGCGCGGTCATGAATTGGACCTGCTCGGGCGCGGTGAGCGCCGCATCAACGGCCTCTCGCACCGTCGGCGCGTTCGGATTGGGCGCACCATCGAGCAGGGCTTCGAGACTGACTGCCAGATCGCCCCCTCCACGCTCGACGTCGATGTGACATTCGACGTGGACCGGGTCGAAGCCAGCCTCCTCGGCGAGCTTCGCGAGATCTCGATCGTCGAAGTCCATCATCGCCGAGCGGACGGCTCGGTCCCCGGCCGGGAAGATCGCGTGGACTCGCGCGAGCAGTTCGCCAACCGACGATAGGTCATACCCGAAGAACCGACCGTCCGGCTCGGGGAACATCAGCCGGTTGATCGGCTCGAACAGCGATATGCGCCCCCCGGGGCGCAGCACGCGATACAAGGAGGCAAACGCGGCCGGCTTGTCAACGACGTAGATCAGCACCGACCGCGTCGTCGCTACGTCCACCGAGTCATCGGGAACGCCGGCCAAGTCCTCGGCGGCAGCGGTCACGAACTCGGCCCGATCGAGCGCTTCGCGCAACCGAACCGCCTCTCGACAGCGCTTCAGAAGCGCCGGGGACACGTCCGAGAAGATCACCCTGCCATCAGGACCAACGCGATCGAGAGCTTCGAGCCCGATCAGCCCGTCGCCCGCGCCAACATCGAGCAGCGTCCTACCTTCGAGAGGCTCGGCGTTTCGGAGCACCCTGCCGCGGATAGCGGCCAGACCCGCGAGTGTGGCCTCTCGCTGCTCCTGGCTACCCCCGTCGCGGCGTTCGAGAACCCATCGCGACCAACGATCGGGCTCGGCTGCCACCGGACCAGTATCTCTCAGGACCAAGCGATCAATCCACATCGCCCGGCGTCGGTTTCCGCTGGGCTAGCTCACGCAGCTCGTCAGCCAGGTTTGCCTCCCCCGCGCCCCGGCCCCCGCTTCCTCTCGCCTTCGCAGCTCCGCGACCTGTGCGCGCAGGTGGGCGATCAGCCGGTCGAGGGTCCGCTCGTCGGTCATGGCGCCGCCTCGGTGGCCGGCTCGAGCGAGCGGCGCGGCGGGGGTTGGGCGGCTTCGTGGTCCTCCGCCTCGATCGCAATCCGCGGGAGTCTGCGGTCGAGCCACCGGGGCATCGCCCACGTAGCAGGCCCGAGGAGCTCGAGGACGGCGGGCAGCAGCAGCAGCCTGACCACCAGCGCGTCGAGGAAGACAGCGCTCGCCATGGCCAGCCCGAACATCGCCAGCACGCGGTCGCCGCTGATCGCGAACGCCGCGAAGACCGACACCATCACGGCGGCGGCCGCCGTGATCACCCGGCCGGTCTTCGCCAGACCCTCTCTGACTGCCGCGCTGGCGTCGCGCCGGGCCTGCCACTCCTCGTGCACGCGCGAGATCAGGAAGACCTCGTAGTCCATCGACAAGCCGAACACGATCGCGAATGTGAGCACCGGAATGAATGAGTCGATCGGGCCGGGTTGGGCACCGAACAGCCCGCCGAGCCAACCGCGCTCGAACACGGCCTGGACGATCCCGAGCGAAGCTCCGATCGAGAGCAGGTTCATCAGCGCCGCCTGGATCGGAATCACGAATGAGCGGAAGACGACCAGCAGCAACAGCGCCGCCAGAGCGACCACGACGCCGATAAACAGCGGCAGCTTGCTCGCGAGGACGTGCGAGAAATCCACCTGCGCGGCGGTCGCGCCGCCGACATACACGCGCGCGCCGGTGCGCCGCTCGACGGGCGGAATCACAGAGTTACGCAGCCGCGTGACCAGGCTGGACGTCTGCGCGCTCTGCGGCGAGGTTGACGGGTAGGCGACCACGGCGGCCGCGGTCCCCGCCTGGTTGAGTTCGGGCGGCGCCACGGATGCGACCCCGGGCGTGCTCTCCACAGCCTGGCTCAGGTCGGTCAGCGCCTGCGCGTCGTGGGGACGCGGGAGCGCCACCGCCAGCTGGAGCGGGCCATTGAAACCGGGGCCGAATCCCTCGGCGAGGAGATCGAACGCTTGCCGCGTGGTCTGGCTGGTCGGGTCGTTGCCGGCGTCGCTCGAGGCGAGGCGGAGTCCGAGGGCGGGAGCGGCGAGGACGAGCATCACCGTCGTCGCCGCCACCGCGGTGAGCGCTGGGCGTCGCTGCACACGCTGCACCCAGCGCATCCAGAAGCCAGGTCGCGTGGGTTGAGCTTCCGTTCGGCGTCCGCGGGCTTCGCCGACGCGCCGTCCGACGAGGCTGAGCAGCGCCGGTAGCAGCGTGAGCGAGGCGGCGAGCACCAGCACGACGCCGATCGACGCGGCCACCGCCGCGCCGCTGAGCAGACTCACGCCGAGGGCGAACATTCCGAGCAGCGCGATCACGACGGTCACCCCGGCGAACAGGACGGCCCGACCCGAGGTGTTGATCGCGGCCTCGACCGCCTGCTCCACGTTCCCGCCGTTGTTCCCGTAGTTCTCGCGAAAGCGCGTGACGATGAATAGCGCGTAGTCGACGCCGACGCCGAGCCCGATCATCAGCGCGAGCTCGGACGCGAAGCTCGGCATGTCGATCACGTGACTGGCCAGTGTGATCACCCCGATTCCCGCCCCGAGGCCTAGTAGGGCCGTAGCGATCGGGAGACCCATCGCACTGAAGGATCCAAAGCTGATGAGCAGGATCAGGATCGCCGCGGCGATCCCGACGACCGTCGCGAATCCGAGCGAGGCTTGCTGTGCCTGCTCGATCGCCTGGCCGCCGAGCTGCACGTCGAGGGTCGCCGAGCGGGCCGATTCGGCGGCCGACATGACGCGGTCGACCGCTGCGCTCGGAAGCGCATTGGCGCGCTCGTCGAACTCGACAGTGGCAAACCCAATTGTCCCGTCACGCGAGATCGCGCGCTGCCCCTGGGCGTACGGGCTGACGACGCTCGTGACGTGGGGCAGCTGAGCGACCCGCGCCACAGTCGCGTTGATCGCCGCCCGGTCGGCCGAGTCGGTGAGCTTGCCGGTCCTGGCGCGAAAAACGATCTGATCGGCATCGCCGGCCTGGGCCGGGAAGCGGCTCTGCAACAGGTCGACGGCCTGCTGCGAGCCCGTTCCCGGCAGCGTGAAGCTGCTCGCCGTCTTCTTCCCGACCAAGCTCGAGACCGCGAAGATCCCGACCACGGCGGCGATCCAGGCAATCACGACGGTCCGTCGATGAGCCATTGTCCAGCGAGCGATTTTGACCATTTTCGGTGCCGGCTTTCACAAGTCGCAATTTTGCAGGTCATGCATTTATATCGGCAGTGCAGACCTAAAGTCAACACTCCTTGCAAAATTTCCTTTTGTGAAGGTTCGCTGATAAGCTGGCACTTAATGAGCTCGCTCGATACGCCCCCCAGGAAACTCGGGCTGCGCGAGCGCAAGAAGCAGCAGACCCGCGAGAAGATCGCCCGGGTCGCGCTAGAGCTGTTCGCCGAGCGCGGCTACGACGAGACCACCCTGGCGGAGATCGCCGACGCCGCGGACGTCGCCCCGCGAACGATCTTCGCCTACTTCGAGAGCAAGGACGACATCCTGTTGTGCGAGGAGGTCTCGTTCCTGGGCGAGCTCAAACGCCAGCTCGATGAGCGGCCGGCCGGAACGACCACCGTCGACACCCTCCGCGAGTTCCTCTCCCGCATTGAAGCGCCGGACGAAGCCGCGCAGCGACGCAAGCGAGTCATGACCGCCAATCCGGCCCTCAAGAAGAAGATGCGGGCGAGCCTCGCCGAGCTCGAGCCGATGCTCGCCGAATCGATCGCCAAGGACCTCGGAGCCGGGCCGGACGACATCCGCCCGCTCCTGATCGCCGCCTCGATGACCGCCGCGTTCACCTCGATGCGCGACCGGTTCATGGAGGCCGAAGAGGGCGGCGAGCCGATGACGCACGAGCAGGGCATGGCGATCCTCGATCAGGTTCTCGAGTTCCTGCGCGGCGGCCTCGAGGCCATGCAGCGCGACTGAAGATCTGCCAACACCCGCGGGATGGCAGCCGCGGGTTCGTAGACTGTCCGGCAGGATCAGATCGCCTAGCGCGATGGCTGACACCCCGCCCGACGGCTCGCAGTTGACGACAAAGTTCTCCGTAGACCGCGAGCGGATCGTTCGGACGTTGACCTTCTGGCTGCGTCCGGCGTTCGTGTTGCGGGTCCTGAACCGGTTTCAGCTGATCGCCGGCTTTGACCGGGCGATGGCGCTGGCGTCGAGCGCGCTCACTGCCCTGGTCCCGCTCGCGGTCCTGGCCGGCGCGGTCCTGCCGCACGTCCAGGCCGAAGGGGTCGCAAACTGGGTGATCGGTCGGTACGCACTCACCGGTGCAGGCGCCGAAGCAGTCAGGGACGCCCTGGCGCCCTCGACCGCGACGAACACCGACGTCGGCCTGATCGGCGCGTTGCTTCTGGTGATCGCGATACTCAGCTTCGCTCGCGCGATGCAGCGGTTGTTCGAGCGCACGTGGGAGCTACCTCCGTTGAGCGTGCGCAACACGTTCAACGACCTGTTGTGGATCGCCGGCCTGGTTGCCTACCTTGTGATCAGTGGCGTAGCGCACCGCGAAATCGGTACGAGTCGCGTCCAAGTCGGCGCAAACCTACTGCTCACCCCTCTGACAGCGATCTTCCTGGCGTGGAGTGGAATGGTCCTCAGCTCGAGGCGGATCGCCGCGAAGGCCGTCGTCCCGTTCGCGATCGTCGCGAGCCTGGCGCTCGCCGTGTACTTCGCTGGGGCGGCGGTATATGTGCCCCACCTGTTCAGCTCGTATGCCAGTCGCTATGGGGCAATCGGGGCGGTATTCGCGATGATCTCAGCGCTGTTTGGGTTTATGGTGGCGTTGGTCGCCTCGGCGGCACTCGGCCGCGAGGTGGTCGACGAGCTCAACCGAATTCGAGGCGGGGAGCGACCGCCAGACGACGAGGTTCGACGCGAGTGGGACGCGTTGATCACCGAGGCGCGGTCGCGCTGGCAAACGCTGCGCGAGCAGATCGATCGGATTCGCGGCAAGCCGCCGCCTCCCGATGAGGGTTCAGGCGAGTCCTGAGATACCCCTGCCGATCAGCACCAGGCCGACCACGCCGACGATCGCGGCAATGCCGACGAGCTTGTTGGTCTTCATCCATCCGGAGAAGCGCCTGACACGAGCGGAGGTACCGTCGGAGTCGATCGTGTACGAAGCGATCGGCACTTCGATCAAGGCGAACTTGATCAGCGCGAACACGACCATCGTGCCGGCGGCCGCAACGACTCCATGGTGATCCCGGGCAAGGCGCCCAAGGGCGAGGAGGTCGAAGGGACCGGGCACGGCCAGCAGCGCGCCAACCAGACAGGCGACCACCAGCGAGCCTTCGCTGAGCGATTGCCTAGCTCGGGCGCGCGTCCTCGCCACGGCCGCCGAGCCCGGGCGCCCTCGCTGTCTCGGCTGACCGGACGCAGGCCGGTGACGATCGAGCAGCACCCGGCCGCGTCGAGTCGTAATCAGGATCGCGACGAACACCGCGATTGCGCCGAACGTCAGATAGGCCGCCGGTCCGAGCCGGTGAGAGCTCGTCCCGGCGATGCTCTCGCGGGACTGGAACGCGGTGAAAATCAGGACGCTGCTGCCCACGCTCACGATCACCGCAGTCAGGTAACACGCCCACAGCAGCGGTAGCGGGTTCGGACGCGTGAGGATGATCAGGACCACCGCAAGCAGTTGCGGATATACAGCAGCGGCCAAGGCAAGCAGGATGATCGAGCCCATATCTCGCCCCTCAGGCGGCCTGCGTCCGTGGCGGTTCTTGACGCCCCGGAATCAAAGTGATATCATCTTGATACGTCATAGCGGCTCCGATGCGACAGCCAACTGGAGGCATCCTGATGCAAGCACCCGACAACAAGCCCGCTCCGAAAGGCCTACGCACGCGGTGGACATCTCCCGCGCGATCTGGGATGCGACTCATCATCGCGCCCTGGGAGTACCGTCACCTCCGCGGTTTCGCACGCGTGCGCATTGCCAGCGCCATCGTCTTGACCAGCCTCGGTCTCATCACGCTGTCCTTCGGTGGGAACGACGCCAAGACTTACTGGTGGACGCTGGCGTTCCTGGCCGCAGCGGCGGCGAACTCAGCGTTCGCCTACTGGGAGCTGAGCATCGCTCGCTCCTGAAGATCCCATGACGACAACCGGGTCGAATGCGTCCAGCCGTACGGATACGATATGCCCGTGATATCGGATAGGAACGCGACGAGCGAGGCGCTCGAGCCCAAGCTCGTCGCGTCGGGCCAGGCGCACGAGCAGCGGGCGGCGTCTGTAGTCCCAGGCCTCCCGGTGAGCATCATCGGGTGGGTGGTATGCGGTGGGGCAATCGGGCTGCTCTTTGTCGGCAACTGGGCCACGCTCACCGGCATCGTCCTGATCGTGATCTTCGGCGCGCTGCTCGGCGGGGTCTTCGTGGTGCAGCCGAACGAGGCACGGGTGCTGATCCTGTTTGGCCGCTACGTCGGGTCGGTCACTGAAGCGGGCCTGTGGTGCGCCAACCCGTTCAACAAACGCAAGAAGATCTCGCTGCGGGTTCGGAACTTCCAGAGCGAGCGGATCAAGGTCAACGACGCGAGCGGCAACCCGATCGAGATCGCGGCCGTCATCGTCTGGCGGATCGTCGACACCGCCAAGGCGATGTTCGACGTCGACGATTACGAGCAGTTCGTCACCGTGCAGAGCGAGACCTCGCTCCGCCACGTCGCCGGCGAATACCCGTACGACGACTACCGGAGCGACACGGTCTCACTGCGCGGCAACGTCGACGAGGTCCGCAACACACTTCAAGCCGAGCTCCAGGAACGCCTCGATCTCGCCGGCATCGAGATCCTCGAGACCCGGCTCACCCACCTCGCCTACGCACCCGAAATCGCCGAGGTGATGCTCCGCCGGCAACAGGCCGAAGCCATCCTCGCCGCCCGCAGGACCATGGTCCAAGGCGCCGTCGGCCTCGTTCAGATGGCGCTCGCGCAGCTGGCCGACTCAGACCTGGTCGAGCTCGATACCGAGCGCAAGGCGACCATGGTCTCGAACCTGATGGTCGTGCTCTCCGGCGACCATTCACCGACTCCCGTGATCAACACCGGCAGCCTCTACACGTAAGGGCGCGCGTCTATGCCTGACAGCAAGCGGTTCCTACTGAGGCTCAACCCCGGCCTGTTCGAGGCGCTGCGCCGCTGGGCCGACGAGGACCTGCGCAGCATCAACGCCCAGATCGAATACCTCCTCACCGACCAGGCCCGCCGCGCCGGACGACTCCCCCGAAAGACCACTCCTCGACCCCGCGCCCCCGCCGAGCTAGACGACCCCGACGCCGACGCGGTCCCGTCCGACGCCGGCGACCGAGAGGGCGTAGAGATACGGGGCACAGACGCCAGCCGTCGTTGACGGATACCAAGCAGAACACCGCGCCGGGCGCTCATCCGTCGGACACCGGCGCGATGCCGTATTCCGCGTCGGTGACGTGCTCGAGCCATGTGACGGGGCTTCCGTTGTCGTCGACTTCCTGCATCGCGAAGTGGGTCATGAAGCGGTCGGGCGCCGCGCCGTGCCAGTGCTCCTCACCGGGTTCGAAGTACACGCGGTCGCCGGGCCGAATGGCCTCGACGGATCCGCCGCGGCGCTGGCATCGCCCGATCCCCTCGGTGACGTAAATCGTCTGGCCGAACGGGTGCATATGCCACGCGGTCCGCGCGCCCGGCGTGAAGTGCACGCTGCTCGCCGCCACCCGGGACGGCAGCGCCGGCGTGGCCACCGTGTCGAGATAGACCGTGCCGGTGAACCAGTCGGCCGGCCCAGCGCTGGTTTCGAGGCTGTTGCGAGTGATCTGCATGCGTCCTCCTTCTTGTTGCGCGTTAGGGCTGAACCATCACGATCACGTCCAAGGGCTGACCAGGATCGCGAGGTCAACCACGAACAGCACGATCACCACGTCGTTGAGGATCGCGTTGCCGGGGAGCCGGGGCGCGATCTGCACGATCCCCCAAAGCGCGAAGGCGCTCACCAAGATCGAGCGCGTGAGGAGCTCGCGCCGGTCTTGGTGATGCGCGAGTACATGCGCGAGGTACGCCGCCGCGGCCAGAAACAGCGCAGCTCCTTCGAACGCGCGCGCGAATGACCCGTCGCCGCCGGCCCGGTCGGCGATCGCGAGAAGCCCTGCGCCCGCGCTGCCCACAATCAGCGCGCCGGCGACTCGGCGGAGCGTTGGGTTCTCAAATCTCATGACCGAGCCAAAAGGGTTGCACCTCGACGCGACTTGAAGTCAAACCGGCGAACCGACTTATTCACAGCTATGCATGCAATAATGCGTGCATGACTCATGGTACGGAGCCGGACCTCGCCTTCCTCTCGTCCGAGACGGCGCGCTCGGTCGCCGAGACGATGCAGGCGCTTGCCACGCCGAGCCGCGTGCGGATTCTCAGCCGCCTCGGAGCCGGTGCATGCTCGGTCGGCGGACTCGCCCGCGACCTCGGCATGGGACAGCCGGCGGTGTCGCAGCAGCTGCGGGTGCTTCGCCATCTCGGGCTCGTGGTCGGCGAGCGCGAGGGCCGGCAGGTGATCTACGCGCTGCACGATGATCACGTCCGTTCGCTGTTGAGCGAGGCCGTATCGCACACCGAGCACCTGCGTCTCGGTCTCGCCGTCAGCCCGGCGGCGCAGGCTCTGACGGCGTGAGCGCGACCGGGCCAGCGCTGCTCGCCGCCGCGGCGGGCGTCGGATTCGGGCATGCGATCCTGCCCGACCACTGGGTCCCGCTCGCCGTGCTCGGCCGCACCCGGCGCTATCCGCTCACCCGAATCGCTCGGCTGTCCGGTCTGGCGGGAGTGGCGCACGTGCTCGTCTCGATCGTGTTGGGAGCCGTGATCATCGCGATCGGGTTGCAGTTCCGCTCGACGATCCAGCATGCGCAGGACACGATCATCGGCTGCATCCTGATCGCCACGGGGATCGGCTTCCTCGTGCTCGAGCTCACCGGTCACGGTCACCACCACGATCACGACCACCCTCACCACGATCACGCCCACGACGACGATCACGCCCACGACCACGACCACGACGGCCATGCCGGCGAGCCCACCCCGCGCCGGCTCGGCGGGCTGGCGGCGGTCATGGTTCCGTTCGGCGCGGCCGCGTCGCCCGACCTGACGATCCTGCCCGTGTTCCTCGCCGCGACCACCGCCGGGGTCGCCACCGCGGTGGGATCCGTCGTCATCTTCGCCGCGGTCACGATCGGCACGATCGTCGGACTGACGCTCGCGGCCGCCCGCGGCGGATATCAGATCCAGGGGGAGTGGCTCGAGCGCTGGGGCAACGTCTTCACCGCCGCGGTGCTGGTCCTCATCGGACTGTTCGTCCTCTTCCAGATCATCTGAGAGACGGTCGGTCCTTCCCCCCGTCAGTCTCTCCCCTCCCAATCGTCCGCGAACGTGAGCTGTCCGACCGGCTCGCGGGCAGCGCGCTCCGACGGATCTCGCGTGGCAAGCCATGCGGCGGCTTGCGCGAGGGCGGTCGTGTAATCAAGCGTTGCGCTGCCGGCCGGCAGAGTGCCGGGCTCCGCGATGCTCAGCACCGCGAGGCACTCGTCGCGCAAGATGCTCTCGGGCCACAGCTCGGAGTCGATCGTGACCGCGATCCGCTCGGCGTGGCCGAGCCACTCAGCTGCGGTGTCCGGCGCAACCGCGGCGGCGTAGCGGGCCACGAACCACAGCGCGAACGCCGCGAGCGGCTGAACGCTGACGTTGCGAACCAGATCGAGCACCTCGACCAGGGCGGGCTGGGTGATGGCGCGGTCACGAGCGGATTCGGCGAGGAGCCGGGTCGCGACCGCGGTGGCGAGCATGTACGCGTGCCCGAGCGCGGCGGCGCTTGCGGCGCTGCGTGCGGCGTGCTTGTAGGCCTCGTCGAAGCGTGCGTCGACGTACGCGTCGAGCGCGAGGAAGTAGTGACCCCAGCCGAGCGCCGTCGGGCTCGCCTCGGGCGTGATCAACGCGAGCAGCATCGGTCGTAGCCGGCGCATCTCGTGTCGATCGCGCGCGTTGATCGCGCGACCAAACAGGTTCCCGGTCGCAGTGGCGAGCGCCTCCTGGTCGCCGAGCTCGGCGGCTCGCGCCACGAGCCGGCGCGTCCACTCCGATACGACCGGGCTGAAGCCCTCGATGAACGAGACCGCCCGCAGCAGCGCGATCTCCTGCGCCGGCGGGATCGCGAAGCGCTCGAGCAGACGGCCGACGAGCTCCTGGCTCTCCTGCCGCAGCATGCCCGCGAACCAGACGGGGCGCAGACCCAGCGCGAGCGCGACCGCCGACGGCTCGTCGTCGGCGTCGATCGCGTTCTCGAGTGCGGCGCGTATGTTGGCGTGATCGGCGAGCAAGGGAGCCGCGGCTTCCCCGGGCGAGACGCCCGCGTCGAGCGCCTCGCTCGCGGCGGTGACACGCGCGGCGAAGTACTCGCGCTGGCGCGCGCGGGTCCGTTCGAGCTCGCCGGCGTGCTCCAGCTCGGCGAGCGCGAATGCCCGCACGAGTTCGAGCAGCTCGAGCCGCCGGTCGTCATCCCGGCGGCGGACGAGGCTCGTTTCGAGCACCTCAGTAAGCTCCGCGCCGGCGGTGCGGCCGAGCGCCGCCTCGAGCGCCGCGAGTTCGAAGCCGCCGAGGAACGCGCCCGCGCAGCGGAACGCCTCCCGCCCCGCCGGCCCGAGCAGGTCGTAGCTCCACCTGATCGTCGTGCCGAGTGACTGCTGGCGGTCGGGGAGGTCTCGCAGCGAGCGGCGCCCGATCGACAGCGGCCGCGCGAGCTGCTCGGCGATCTGGGTCGGGTCAAGCACGGAGGCTCGCGACGCCGCGAGCTCGATCGCGAGCGGGAGCCCGTCGAGCGCCCGGCAGATCCGCGCCACCGTCCGCCTCGCCGGCGCATCGATCGCGAGGTTGCGGTTCGACGCGAGCGCGCACTGGAGGAACATCTGGACCGCCGCGCTGTCGGCGACCTCGTCCTCGCCCTCACCCTCCGGCAACTCGAGCGGCTCGACCTCGAACACGCGCTCGCCGCGGATCCGCAACGGCGTCCGGCTCGAGACGAGAACGCGCAGCCTCGGCGCGACCGCCAGCAACTCCGCGGGCAGGATCGCCGCCGCGATCAGGTGCTCGAAGTTGTCGATCACGAGCAGCAGTTCGCGGTCGCGGAGGTAGTTCGGCAGCGCGTCGGCGCTGGGGCTCTCACCCCGATCCCCATGGGCGAGCGCGCTCGCGATCTCGGCCGCCACCAGCGCTGGATCGGTGACGTGCTCCAAGCGGACGAATGCGGCGCCGTCGGCGTAGCTCTGCTCGTGTCGGGTGGCGAGCTCGAGCAGCAGCCGCGTCTTCCCGACGCCGCCCGGGCCTGTCAGGGTCACGAGCGGCACGTCGGGGTCGGCCATCAGGTCGCTCAGCGCCCGAAGCTCGTCGTCGCGGCCCACCAATCGGGTCACCGGTCGCGGCAGATTCGATGACGCAGCCGCCACGTCCGGCGCGGGCGACGGTTCCGCCGGAGGCGCAATAAGCAGCGTCGGGTCGCGCTCGAGGATTCGCCGCTGGAGCTGCGCGAGCTGCTCGCCCGGCTCGAGGCCGAGCTCGACGGCGAGCCCATGACGCGCACGCTGGAAGGCGTCGAGCGCGTCCGCCTGACGGCCCGCGCGATATAGCGCGAGCATCAGCTGACTCCAGGCCCGCTCCTCGAACGGATGCTCGGTGGCGATCCGCTCGAGCTCCGGCACCAACTCCGCCGCGGCGCCGCCGTCGAGGTCCGCCCCGATCCGGAGCATGACCGCCTGGACACGCTTTTCCTCGAGCGCGCGCCGCCAGCCCGCGATGCTGCGCTCGGCCGCCACGTCGGACAGCGGCTCACCGCGAAACAACGCGAGCGCGTCGCGCAGCAGCATGCTCGCGCGGTCAGGCTCCGCTCTGGCCTGCTCGACGAGCCCGTCGAACCGCCACACGTCGAGGTCGAACCCGGTTCTCGCGAGCGCGTAGCCGGCCGTGTCGAGCACGAGCAGGCCGTCCAGCAGCGCGCGCAGCTTCGAGAGATGGACGTGAAGCGCGGACACCGCGCTCGACGGCGGCCGCTCCCCCCACAGCTCATCGATCAACCGATCCCGCGAGAGGGGCACGCCGCCCGCGAGCAGCAGCAGGGCGAGCAGCGAGCGCTGGCGCCCACTCGGCACGGCCGTGGCTTGCCCGTCGCGCTCGAACGTGAGCGGACCAAGTACCCCGAAACGAGCGACTCCACCGGCCAACCGGGCCACAGCGTAAGCCCCGGCGCGGTCGCCGACAAGCGCGGCTTTGGCGTTCCTTTGGTGCGCGTTAGGTCCGGCGCCTCAAGCTGCAGCGCATCGACAACAGGAGGACATGCAGATGGGGCTTTTCAACAAGATGCGCAACCTGGCAGGATCGGTTCCCAAGGAGCTGTTGCAGAACGGGCTCCTCGGACGCGGAATCGTCGTCAGCATCCAGCAGACCTCGGTCAGCACCGGGGTTGACTTCGATCCATCGCACGTGTGCGTGTTCACGGTCGAGGTCGCGCTGGACAACGTGCCGCGCTACACGGCGACCTGCCGCCAGGCGGTGCGGGCGACCGTACTGCCGCAGCTCATGATGCCGGGCGCCACCGTCGCGGTCCGGGTCGATCAGAACGACCACACCCGGATCGCGCTGTCGCTCGCTGAGGAGCCGCCGACGGTGACGATGGCCAGCTCGGGCGATTCGAACACGGGATCCGCCGCACGGATACTCGAGTACGGCGTGGTGTGCACGGCCGTGATCGTGCAGTCGCAACCGATGGGCATGCGCAATCCGGCAGGTAATGACATGTACGCGTTCGTGCTGACCGTGATGGCCGACGGCAGGTCGCCATATCAGACGCAGGTCGGGAACCCGGTGCCGGCGAACGCCGTCCCGCTCATCTACCCCGGCAGCACGCTTCCGGCGAAGCGCATGCCCGACGGAGCCGACCACGAGATCGTGATCGATTGGGACGCGGCGCTCGCACAGGTCGAGCCGGCAGGCGTCTGACCAGCTTGGGCGGCCCGGCGCCGCCACCTCACACCCACACAACACACATCACTCAAAAGGGAGTAACACAATGGTCATGGTCACAGGTAACTGGCGGGTCGCGATCGCCGGATTGGTCGCGTCACTGGTGATCTTCGGCGTGGTTTTCTTCGCCGTCATCAAGCCGAGCGAGAACACGGCTAATCAGGCGTTGAAGACCGGCCTGCAGCAGACGCAGCAGGTGTTGAATCAGGCGCAGAAGCAGACGAGCGCCGCGACGTCACAGGCCGCACCGCAGGTCTCGAGCGCCACCGGCCAGGCTCAGCAGACGCTGAGCAAGGCGGCGAAGCTGACCATCTGCCTATCGCAGGCCGGCACCGACGCGACCAAGCTCACGGCCTGCCAGGCGAATTTCGGGCACTGACGGCACGCGCACGGACAGCACCGGGGGCAACGGGGACCGGGACGGGACCCGGCGCAACACAACGGGGCAGTCGCATCGGCGGCCCGTCAGGCGATGGAACGCCTGGCGGGCCGTCTTCGTCGTATGCCGATCAGGGGCGCATGTATGCCACGGCGGCGTCCGCCCCGACTCGATCCAAAACGGCGGGGTCACCCTCGTACTCGACGCCGCTCGCCTCGGCCTCTGGAAGCGAGAGCAGGCCGATGAGAAACCCCAGGATCGGCCTGGGTGGGCCCGTCAACGTCACGTCGGCGTCGTCGACTCGGCCGAGCCGCGAGTGGACAGCGCCGCCACCGATCTCGATCACTATTGGCTGATCGCCGGTGACGATCTGCACCGTGATCGCGGAAGCGTCGGTCCCCCGATCAACCAGCACCTGCTCGAGTGCCCAGGCCAGCCAGTGGCTGCGGACAGCGTCGTCGGGACGCTGCTCGGTCATCAACGGGAGGCCCCAGCGGGTCAGGTCCTCGAGCACCGGTCGTAGCTGCTCGCCGCGCGGCGTCAGGCGGAAGAGCGTGGTGGCGATCGGTGGCGGCGCGTCCTCGCGCGCGATCACGCCGGCGTGCTCGAGCTCGCGCAGACGATCGGCCAGCAGATTGGTGGCGATCCCGGGGAGCCCGTTGCGCAGGTCGGTGTAGCGGCACGCGCCGCGCAGCGTCAGCTCGCGCACGATCAGCAGCGTCCACCGGTCGCCGATCACGTCCAGCGACTTCGCGAGCGAGCAGTACTCGTCGTAAGACCTCATTGCTCAACTTACTCTAGCACTAACTTGACGATCTAATACGTTGACTTGATTTTCTTGTCTAGATGGTTTAGAACTCTGTCGAAGCCGAGCCACACAAGCCAACACTTTCCCGAGGGGGAGCCATGAGACGTAAACCGCTGATCCTGATCTCGCTGCTGTTAGCCGCGTTCGCGATCAACCTCGACACGACGATCGTCAACGTCGCGCTCCCGTCGCTCGTCCGGGAGTTGCATGCATCCAACTCGCAGCTGCAGTGGGTCGTGGACGCGTACAACCTGCTGTTCGCGGCCTCGGTGCTGGCCGCGGGCAGCTTGTCGGATCGGTTCGGCCGCAAGGGGATGCTGCTTGCCGGCCTCTCGGTGTTCGGCTTCGCGAGCCTCGCGGGCGGACTGACGGACGGTCCGGGTCAGTTGATCGCGGCGCGCGCGGTTATGGGAGTGGGTTCCGCGATGGTGTTCCCATCGACGCTGTCGCTGCTCTCGAACGTGTTCACCGAACGTGGCGAGCGCGCGCGGGCGATCGGACTATGGGGCGCGATCACCGGCGCGGCGATCGCGCTCGGGCCGATCGTCGGCGGGTGGTTGCTGGAGCTGTTCGACTGGCGGAGCATCTTCTTCGTGATGGCTCCGATCGCGGCCCTCGCGGGCTTCCTGGTGGCGCGCTACGTCCCGACCTCGCGCGACCCCCACGCAGCGCGGATCGACCGCGCCGGGTTCGCGCTGTCGTTCGCGACCATCGGGCTGCTCGTATACACCATCATCGAAGCGCCGAACCACGGTTGGGGAAGCGCGCGGACGATTGGCAGCTTCGCGTTGACGGCGCTGCTGGCCGCAACGTTCGTCGCCCGGGAGCGGCGAACCGAGGAGCCGATGCTCGACCTCACGCTCTTTCGGAACCTCCGCTTCACCGCCGCGAGCGTGTCGGTCGCGATCTCGTTCTTCGCGCTGTCCGGGTTCATCTTCCTGGTCACCCAGTACTTCCAGTTCGTGAAGGGCTACGGCCCGCTGTCGACCGGGATCCGCCTGCTACCCGTGGCGTCGTTTGTCGCGATCTCGTCGATCGTCGGCGCGAAGCTCGCGGTGCGGTTCGGCACCAAGCTCGTCGTCGCATCCGGACTCTTGTCGATGGCGGCCTTCTACCTTTGGGTCACGACCACATCGGCGACGACGGGCTACGGGACGATCGCGGCCCAGATGGTGGTTCTCGGAACCGGCATGGGGCTGACGAGCGCGCCCGCGACCGAGGCGATCATGGGCGTCGTGCCGAAGGCGAAGGCCGGCGTTGGGTCCGCGATCAACGACGCCACCCGCCTGCTCGGCGGCACCCTCGGCGTCGCGGTCATCGGCAGCGTGTACGCGTCGCTGTTCGCCAGCCGGCTCACCAACGCGCTGCCTGGCGGGCTGCCGGCCGCTGCGGTCCGGACCGCGCATGCCTCGGTCGGCGCCGCGCTCACGGTCGCGAGCAAGGCGGCCCAGTCCGGCCATCCGGCGCTTGCGGTCGCGATCCACAACGGCGCGCACTCCGCCTTCTTCGCCGGGTTCAGCGCCGCCAACTACCTCGCCGCGGGGGTCGCCGGCGCAGGCGCGGTGATGGCGCTGATGCTCCTGCCCGCCCATCCGAACACCCGCGCCGAGGAAGCGCCGCGGCTACAAGCAACCGCCTCACCGACGACCAGCGCGGCGCGGTCCTGAAGCCACCCAATCACGAGTAGGAGACACAAGCGATGAGCAACCAGCAAGAAGAACCAAACACCGTTGGCCGGGCCACCGGGTTCGAGCTACGCAGCGGCGACCAGGCGGAGGCCCGCGGGATCGATACCGCGCTCGAGCGCAACCGCGCCTTCGCCGCCGCGGCCGGCCACGAAGGCGCTGTCGTGTTCCCAAACCTCCAGTTGTTCGTGATCACGTGCCTCGATCCACGGACTGACCCGGCGCAGTTTCTCGGCCTCGGCATGAGCGACGCGATGGTCGTCCGCAACGTCGGCGGGCGGGTCACCCCAGAGGTGATCAACGACGTCGCGTTCATCGGCCAGCTCGCCGAGACGCTCTTGCCCGACGGTCCGCTGTTCGAGGTCGCCGTGATCCACCACACCCAGTGCGGAACCGGCGCGCTCGCCGACGACACGTTCCGTGGTCGCTACGCCGAGCGGATCGGCGTCGACGAGTCGAGCCTGCTCGATCACGCCGTGCTCGACCCCGCGGCGACCGTCACGCGCGACGTCGGCCTGCTGCGGTCGGCGCGGTCGATCTCCCCGCGCGTCACGGTGTCCGGCCACGTCTACGACGTCGTCACCGGCCTCGTGCAGACGGTGGTCCCCGCCTGAAAAACCTGCATGACGCGCCATTCGATGCGCTCAGCACCGCGCCGGCGCCACATCGCCATACTCGCACGCGATTCCAAGTGTCGGGTGCCGCCGGTGTCATCGTCCTGATCGTTGGACTCGGCGTGGTCGTGTTCGCCGCCGACCTGTTCGTTGACGGGCTGCTCGGCATCGCGCTCACGCTGGGGATCGCGCCGTTCGTACTCTCGGTCGCACTGTCGGGCTTCGAGACCGAGAACCTGGCGGCGGGGATCGCGGCCAACGCCAAGGGATTGCCGGGGGCCGCGGCCGGCACGTTCCTCGGCGGCATCACGTTCCTGGCGTTCGGCGTGGCAGGACTCGGTGGGCTGATCGCACCGATCCGCGTGGAGTTGCCAACGCGATTCGCGGTTTGGACCGCGATCTCACCACTGCCGCTATTTGCCTTCGCGGTCGACGGCCACATCTCACGCGTCGAAGGTGGACTGCTCGTGGTCTGGTCGATCGTGGCGCTGGTCGGCCTGGCGTTGTCAGGGCGCGACCTCCTCGTGGACGACGATGAGGACGACCGCGTCAAGCGGCCCGTACTGCGGCTGCTGGTCGGGCTGGCGCTTCTCACCGGTGGGGGATGGCTGATCGGCCAGGGGCTCCGGACGACGGTGCAGCGTCTGGGCGTTCCGCAGACCCTCCTTGGCAACACCGCGCTGGCGGCGGCAGTCGAGGCGGAGGAACTCGCCCGCTTCGCGGTCCCCGCGCGCCGGGGACGGCCCGAGATCGGGCTCGGCAGCCTCGCCGGCACGATCGTTCACTTCGCGGCGCTCAACGCCGGCATCATCGCGCTCGTCAAGCCGCTCACGCTCGGGTCGCAGACAACTCATTTCTATCTGCCGGTCGCGGTCGCGAGCCCCGCGATCCTCGCGCTCGTGCTCGTTGTCCGCAAGCGACTAGGCCGGCTCGAGGGCAGCGCCCTGACCGGCCTGTACGTCGCCTACGTCGCGGCCGCTATCGCCGTCTCGACCTGAGCCACGAGCTTCTCAGGAGAAGCTCCGGCTGATCAAAACCTCGGGCGCGGCCAAGGCAGGTCGTCCACCGAAGCTTCGGTGAAGCATTCGCTGAGGATCGTGTAGCGGATCGAGCCGCGCCGCACTCGCGCGAAGGACCGCAAGATGCGCGAGACACTCGACAAGAGCAGGGCCGATCGCCGCAGCGATGCCGCTAGAGAGGAGGCTGACGACGATAGCACCGACGTTAACGGGGCTAAAGATCCAGATCAAGAAGATATAGTATGCATCGGGGAGGAAAAAAAAAAGAAAGAAAGAAAAAAAGAAAAAGAAAGAAAGATAAAAGAATTGTTTTTGATTTATATTTTTTTTTTTTTTTTTGTTTGATTTTTTTTTTTTTTTTTTATTTTTTTTTTTTTTTTTTTTATTTTACTTTTTTTTTTTTCTCTTATTTTTTTTTTTTTTTTTTTTTTTATTTTATAACTTTTTTTTTTTTTTTTTTTTTTTTTCTTTTTTTTTTTTTTTTTTTTTTTTTTTTTTTTTTTTTTTTCTCTTTTTTTTTTTTTTTCCATAATATACTATTATTTTTACCTTAGGATTCTTCTTCTTCGAATCATGATCGCTTTTTTTCTTTTTTTTTTTTTTTTTACTTTATTTTTTTTTTTTTTTTTTTTTTTCCATTTTATTTTTTTTTTTATTTTTATTTTTTATATAGTTCTTGAACTGTTCTGTCTGTTTTTTTTTCGCCGCTTCGTATAGTTGATTTATTATTTTTTTTTCTTCCATTATTTTTCACACCTAATATCTATTACACCCCTTTCTTCCACAAAAACTAACAATATATCTCAAAACTTATTACTATCTCTCCCATAAAATTTAACCTACACTTCCTAAAATACAAATTCTCCAACTCTCTCTCCCCCAACTATAATATTCTAATAAAATACATTCTAAACTTCTCTTTCACCCTTACCTAAAATTCCTATAAAAAATACTTAAACTCTTTTCTTCTCTCTAAAATCATATCTTTACCTTATAATATTCTCTAAAAAAATTACCTATACTCTCTATTATTTCTTTTATCTCCCCCAAAACCCCCACCCATTCTAAAAAAAATATAATATAAAATATATTTTTTATATATATTTAAAAATATATATTTTATTTATTTTAAATAATAAAAAAAATAAAATAAAAAAAAAAAAAAAAAATAAAAAAAAAAAAATTTATAGATGAAATAATGTTATTAGAAAAAAATATATTTGAAAAAATTAGAAAAAAAGTCAATAAAAATATAAGAAGTCAAATCAATGAAAAAAACAGAAAAAAAAAAAAAAAAAAAAAAAAGTGTGGATCCGCGCCTCAAAAGAGGAGATCGTTCGCCGGCACCTCGGACAGCGCCAGCAGCTCGAGATCGCCGATTTTCGCGACGGCCTCGGAGTCACGCATTCTCTGAGGATCGAATAATAAAAAAAAAAAAAAAATAAATAAAAATATATTATATTAATTAAAATTATATATTTTTTTCTCCAACGTTCAGCTTCTCTGATAGAGAGATCGTGAAAATAGCTGATCTATATGCTAAGCGATAGAAATAAAATAAAAAAAAAAAAAAAAAGAGATATAAAAGAAAGAAAAGAAGATATAATAATAATATATGATCGTGTATTGCTATATAACAATTATGATAAAGAAAAAAAAATAAAAAAAAAAATAAAAAATAATATATTTAATTTTCTAAAAAAAAAAAGAGAAAAAAAAAAAGAAAAAAAGATTGTTTTTCTTAAAAAAAAAGAAAAAAATAATATATTTTTTATTAAATAATTGAAAATTTTCCTAAAAATAATAAAATAAAAAAAGAAAAAAAAAAAAAAAAAAAAAAAAGAGAAAAAAGAAAAGAAAAAGAAAAAGAAAGAAATGATAAAAATGTAGCTGATCGAGCCGCCCCGCAGCCCGAAGTTCTGAACGGATAAAAAAAAAAAAAAAAAAAAATAAAAAAAAAAAAAAAAAAAAAAAGAACATAAAAAAGAAAAAAATAATATATTAAAAAAAAAAAAAAAGAATCCGCTGGTCGGCGATCTCGTAGAGGTGAAAGAAAAAAAAAAAAAAAAGAACAGCAGCCTAAAAGAACAAAAAAAAAAAAAAAAAAAAGAAGAAAAGAGAGAGAAAAAAAAGAAAGAAAAAATAGAAAAAAAAAAAAAAAAAAAAAGAGAAAAAAAAAAAAAAGAAGAGAGAGGAGAAAAAGAAGAAAAAAAGGAAAAAAAAAAAGAAGAAGAAGAAAAAAAAAACCCATCGGTGAAGGTATGTCATTTGATTCTCCCTGCCTTCGGTCCCTATCCGCAGTCCTTTGCCGAGGTTGATCAAAAAAAAAGAAGAAGAGAAAAAAAAAAAAAAAAAGAAAAGAGAAAAAGAAAAGAAAAAGAAAAAAAAAGAAAAAGAAAAAGAAAATAAGAGGAATGATATATATAACTAGACAAACGAGCTCGGTAGAGTTTGAACGCATAGGTATGTATGAGCAACTCGAACACGCCACCGAAGCTCCCTCGGTCACCATTCTCTGAGGATCTGTGTAGCTGAAATCGAGCCGCCCCGGCCCGTAAGTCTCTGAACGTCTGGTCCAGCGAGCTCGCCGATGCTAGAGTCGAAGCGATCCGTAGGTATACAGGTCGTCATGAAGACCTTCCTGTCCGTACTGCTCATCCTCGGTTGACTTTTCCGCATACAGTCGCACGTTATACGAAGAATTATAAAAAAAAAGAAAAAGATATTGATCTGAATAGAAGTAGATAGTCTAAAGATAGAAAAAGAAAATATTTAATAAATGAATAAGTATAAGATTAACGTGGAAGAAAAAAAAGAAAAAGAAGAAGAGATAGAGAGATTGTTTATTGAGATGATTTGAAACAACACCGGACCTCAGTCTTAGACGATAGAGGTATTGATCTGATCGAGCATGACCGCTGCCCGTGTACGCGCCGAAATAAGTGATCTAGTAGTGCTAATCGCATCAGGGATTGAGGATAAAGTCATATTGACTCCCTGCCTCGGAGTCCCTATCCGCAGTCCTTTGCCGGGTATCTGAAAGAAGAAAGAAAAGAAAGAGAGAAAGAAAAAAGAGAAAGAAAAAAAAAAGAAAAAGGAAAGAAAAAAGAAAAAGAAAGGGGAAGGAGGAGGGAAAAGAGAAAAGAGAAAAAAAGAGAAGAAAGAAAAAGGAAGAAGAGAGAGAAAAAAGAAAGAAAAAGAAAAAAGAGAGAAAAAAAAAGAAGAGAAAAGAGAGAGAAGAAAAAGAGAAGAAGAAAAGGAAGAGAGAAGAGGAGCAAGAAGGAGAGAAGAGAAGAAAGAAAGGAAAAAGAAAAGAGAAGAAAAAGAAAAAGGAAAAAAAGAAAAAAAAAAGAGAAAAAAAGAGAAAAGAAAAGAAAAGAAGAAGAGAAAGAAGAAAAGAGAAAGAGAAAAGAAAGAAAAAAAAAAAAAGAAACATATTGAATCTATTGACAAAAAAAAATAAAAAGAAAGTAAATATAAGAAGTAAGGGTTAGGCACGTGCGGATCTGCACTAAATAACGTTTTCGTGGTTCCCGGATTTCCGCTATTTGCGATCAACCGACCTCAGACAGGGCGGCGAGTTGCAAATCGTCGATCGTGGCGGTCGCCTCGCTGACGCATTCGCGGATGGTCGTGTAGCGGATTACGCCGCGCTGGCGCCCAAAGTTCTGCACGGAGCGCCGCGCGACCAGAGCGGGTCCGTCGGTGAGATACCTCATTCGCTTTCACCGGCTTTTGGACTACTTCTTCAGGAGCCTTATCGGCAAGTGCGGTTCTGCACTACATAATGAGCTGGGTCGGTCTAGATTATCCTCTTTGTGATCTTTCTACTACTTCATAGAGATGGGTTCCGTCGGTCAGATACCTCATTCGTGTTCTTTCTCCGGTCTGGATCAAGGTCCGCGTTCCGCGTGAAGCTACGCAACCGTAGGTTCACGCGGCATTCGCGTTATACCCGCAAAGCCGCGCTTTACACGGTCCTCAGGTGGATACCAACCGGAGCGAGGGACGTCTTTGGCCGCGAGTACAAGCCTCGCGTGTCTGTTAGGCCGCCGGCAGCGCCGCGCCCATGCCGGCGACCGTCAGCCGTCGGCGGCACAGGGTCACCGCGAACTCCCGCGTGGCGGGCGCAACCGCGTGTCCCCAGGCGTCCGCCGCCTCGGTGGCGCGGGCGAGAACGTCGTCGAGGACGATCTCCGGATCCGCGGCCTCGGTCAGGCAGCGCACGCCGAAGCCGACGTGCCAGCGCTCGTCGAGCTCGACGCGCTGCACACCCTCGCGCACGCCGGGCAGGACGTCATCCTCGAGGTCGTCGAGCAGCGCGCGCTGTCCGGCGGTGAATACGGCTCCCTCGAGCACCATGTGGTAGAGGCCGATGCCGTCGAGAATGCCGGTCCTCCCCGCCGCGAGTTCGGCCGCCATCTCGGGCAGCCGCACGTCGAACAGCTCGAGGAACGCGGCCGGGGCGTGCTCCCGCGCAGCGGCGAGCCGGTCCGCGGGTGTGTCTCCCGGCAGCTTGAGCACCTCCGCCGCGACGCGGTCGAAAAACGACGCGTGCCGGTCCTCGTCGCGCCGCTGGAGGAAGAAGATCCACATCATCATCGTGTCGACGTGCTCGGCGCGATCGGCGAAGGGCGTGAGGTGGTCGGCGACGGCGTCCTCGGCGACGCGGAAGCCGGCGAGCAGCGTGGTGAGCCGGCGGCGGCGTTCGTCGGGAAGCTCAGGCCACGCGCGGGCGTCGGACGCCAGATCGATCGCCGTCGGGTCCCATTGCAGCTTGGCCACGATCTGGGAGTACGTCGAGAGGCGCGGGAAGATCGACAGCTGCGAGCGGTCAGCGAGCGGAACGCTGAGACCGCCTGCCCCGGCGGGGATGAACGGGTCCTCGATCATCGTCAGAAACAGTGTGCCGAATCCGTGGCCGCGCCCATCACTCAGACGCGCGCGGGTCGCTTCATCGTCCGATAGACGAACTCGTCGGTCTGCGCCGACTCGCGCATCGATACGACGTGCTCGTGATGCGGCGAGAGCCGGCACACCGGGTCCGTCGCCGCCGCGTCGCCGGTCAGCCTGAGCGCCTGGCAACGGCAGCCGCCCCAGTCCTCCTCCTGGCGTCCGAGCGGGCAGGAGCGGCACGGCTCCCCCATCCAGCCCGTCCCGCGAAAGCGCGTGAAAGCGTCGGACTCGTTCCAGATCCATTCGAGCGAATGCGCGCGGACGTTGGCGAACTCGAGGCCCGGGATCGTCGATGCGGCCTGGCAGGGCAGCACGTCGCCGTTCGGCGCGATCACCATCGCCGTCCGGCCCCAACCCCCCATGCACGGCTTCGGGAGATCCTCGTACATGTCGGGGAGCACCCACAGCACGTCGACCGTTGGACCGACGCGCTCGCGGAACCGTGCGACCGCCTCCTCCCCACGCCGGAGCTGCTCGACGGACGGCATCAGAGCGTCCTGGTTGACCACGGCCCAGCCGTAGTACTGGGTGTTGGCGAGCTCGAGCCGCTGGGCGCCTAACTCGAGGGTCAGGTCGAGCATCTGCTCGATTCGGTCGAGGTTCTGCCGGTGCAGCACGCAGTTGATCGTCAGCGGGAAGTCGAGCTCCCTGGCGGCGCGCGCCGCCGCGAGCTTCTTCTCGAACGATCGGTTCCCGGCAATCCGGTCGTTCTCCTCGGCGTCCGGGCTCTGGAACGAGATCTGCACGTGGTCGAGCCCGGCGTCCTTCAGCTCTCGCGCGCGCTCGCGCGTGAACAGCGTGCCCGCGGTGATCAGCGACGAGTACAAGCCCGCATCGCGCGCCGCCGCGCACAGCTGCACGAGGTCGGGACGCAGCATCGGCTCGCCACCGGTCAAAGCGAGCTGTAGGACCCCCAGGCCGCGCGCCTGCTCGAACGTGCTGACCCAATCTTCGGTCGCGAGCAGGTGCGCACGACTGTACTTCGGATGCCCGATGTCGACCGGGTTCGAGCAGTACGGGCAGTGCAACGGGCACTGGTACGACAGCTCGGCGATCAACGTGAACGGCCTAGGCGCCGGCATCGACCAACAACCCTCTCTCGGCCATTCCATCCACCAACTCGCGAACGTCGTCACCGACATCCGCTCCCTCATACCGCGCACTCAAAACCCCGACGATGTCGTCGACCGAGCGCTCTCCGTCGCACAGCCCAAGTACCTCCGCCGCAGTCGGATTCAGGAGCACCGCCCCCTCGGGGACGAGCAACAGGTGCTCCTCGCGCACCTCGTCGTAACGCAACCGCGCGCCGGTGACGAGACGTGGGCGGGTCACACACCCTCCCCCCGGGGCTGGGTATCGCCACGCTCGATGGCGTCCAGCTGCGCCCACAGCACCTCGGTCTTAAATCTCAAAGCCGCCACCGCAGCATCCTTCTGCTCCCGCGTACGGCAGCGATCGACGACGAGCTCGAGTGCGAAGTCCGCGTCGCGGGGCGCCTTCACGAGCCGCGTGCGGAAGTACTCGAGCCCCGCTGGGTCGATCCAGTCGTAGTGGCGCTCGAGCGCCTCGAGCCGCACGCGGATCGCGGCCGGGCCGAACAGCTCGGTCAGCGAAGACGCGACCGCCTCGATCCACGGCTTCTGCCGCGCGAAGTTCACGTAGGCGTCGACCGCGTAGCGAACCCCGGGCAACACGCCTTGCTCGGACTCGAGCTCGTGACGCGAGACCCCGAGCGCCTCGCCGAGCCGCAGCCAGGACTCGATACCGCCGGTCCCGTCGGTCGTTCCGTCGTGGTCGATGATGCGAGAGATCCACACCCGTCGCACCTCGACCTCCGGGCAGTTCGACATGATCGCGGCGTCCTTCAGCGGAATGCACTTCTGGTAGTAGAAGCGGTTCGCGACCCAACGCTGGAGTTCGTCGCGCGTCAACTCGCCGCCGTCCATGCGGCGATGAAAGGGATGCAGGTTGTGATAACGCGTTCCCTGGGCTCGCAGCTCGGCGATCAACTCTTCAGTCACAGCTCGACCTCGAGCCCATCGTAAGCAACTTCGACCCCGGCGCGCAGGACCGCCGCGCGCTCGGCTGAGTCCTCGAGCAGGATCGGGTTGGTGTTGTTGATGTGGACGAGCACCTTGCGCGGTCGCTCGAGCGGCGCGAGCGCCTCGAGCGTTCCGCCGGGACCCGAGAGCGGCAGATGTCCCATGTCACGTGCGCTCCGAGTCGAGATCCCGAGCAGAGCGAGTTCGTCATCGCGCCAGAACGTGCCGTCGACGAGTACGAGATCGCTGGCGGCGAACCGGCCGAGGACGTCGTCGTCGAGTCGGGCCAGGCCGGGCACGTAGGTGAGGACGCCGCCGCCGGCGCGGTCGCGGAACACGAACCCGCTCGCCTCGAGCGCGACCCCCGATCCATCCAGGTAGCGCGGCGCGTCGCCGCCGACCGCGAACGGCTCGACCGTGAGGCTCGAGCCGTCAAGCGACTGCTCACGCTCGGGCCCGAGCGTGTGCCACTCCAGACCGCAATAGCGCTCGAGCATCGACAGCACCGGGTAACCCTCGCGGAGCGCCACCTCGACGCCGGCGTCCCCGTACACCCGCACCGGCGTGGCCGACTCGCGTAGCAGCAACAGGCCCGCCGTGTGGTCGATCTCCGCGTCGGTCAGAAGGACACCCGCGACCGGCGCTGAGCGCACGCCATCAAGAACCGGATCCGTGATCGCCTCGAGTTGCTGGCGTGCGTCCGGCGAGGCGTTGACGAGAAACCACGGGCCTTCGCGGCCGCGGATCGCAAGCGACGATTGCGAACGCGGTTGCGCTCGCACTCCTCCGCGCGCGGCCTCACACGTCGGACAGCGGCAGTTCCACTGTGGAAAGCCCCCTCCGGCGGCCGACCCGACGACCCGAACGCGCACGCTCGACGCGAAGCGGTGCGCAGCCTCAGGCGCTAGCCGGAGGCCACGCCAGCTTCACGGTCCTACCGGTGGTAGAGGTAGGAAGTGACTTCCGAGCACATCTCGATGAACTCAAACTTCGGCTTGGTCCAGGTCATTTGCCTCTCCCTCTCTTTAGAGTTCAACGGTCCGTTCGCATCTTACACATCGAGTGCAAGTCACTGAAATCGCCTTCCGACGTTGGTCATCGAGGTAACAGCCGCTAGCCCGGACACGGTCGGCGCCGACCTCTTGGCGACCGCGCCGGGTCCACCGGCGTCCGCTCTGGGCGCTCCGGAGTGCGCCGTGTCGGACGCGGACCCGGTCGCGATCATCTACCGAGAATCCGCGGCACGAGCTCGCCCTCGTCGCGCTCGAACCAACCGTCGATGGACTGCGAACCGCCGCGGCGCGGGCGGTGCGCGCCTGCCGGCGTGGCGGCACGGTCGCGTGGATAGTCGATAAATCACTGCCTCTCGCGAGTTCGGACCAGGTGCGCGCACTGGCCGAGGGCGCGGTTATCGGCGGCTACGACGGACGGCGGTGGCGTAGCGGCGCGCCGCCGCGCGGCGTCGAGCGCTTCGTGATCTGCGGGTGCGATGAAACGCTCGCGCCGGTCGCCGAGCGCGCGGAACTCGTCGCGCGATGGACGAATACCGCGCGCGAGTTGGTTGACGCACCGGCGAACGTGATCACGCCGGCGACACTGACCGATCGGGTAGTGAAGTTTGCCCACCTGGGCAGTGAGATTGTCGATCCGGTTAGGGCAGGACTGACCGCGTTGGCAGCCGTTGGCGGGAGCAGCCCGATACCGCCGCGGCTCATCGTCCTCCGACACTCATCCTCCGAGGCGCTGGACGGGCCTCGACTCGCGCTGGTCGGTCAGGGCGTCACGTTCGACACCGGCGGCTACTTCCTCAAGCCACAATCCGACATCGTCCGCCAGAAGGCGGACATGGGTGGCGGTGCGGCGGTCGTCGCGGCGCTCGGCGCGATCGCCGAACTCGGGCTGCCTCTGTCGGTCACCGGGTTCGTGCCCGCCTGCGAGAACAACCTGCGCAACACGTCCGGCAAGAGCTTCGGATTCCCGATCGTGGCCGCGACGTTCCTTCAGCAGTTCGCCGGCGACGGTCCGTGGGCGCACGTCGACATGCTCGGTCCGGCACTGCTCGACGAGGACCGCGGCGACGCGTTCGGCGCCGGCGCGTCCGGCTACGGCGTCCGCATGCTTGTCGAGCTCGCGACGCGCCTGAGCGTTACGCTGGCTCGATGACACGCGAAGACGGCGACTTCAGGGGTGTGGCTCCGGCGACGCCCGGACGCATCATCGATGCCTCGAAGCTCGACCTCGCCGCCGCGGAGCGAGCCACCCGGGACCTGTTGCGCGCGATCGGCGCCGACGCCGACGCGCCCGACCTGCTCGACACGCCGCGCCGGGTCGCCGCCTCGTTCGCCGAGCTCCTCACGCCGGCCGAGTTCGGCGCGACCGTCTTTCCCAACGAGGGCTACGACGAGCTCGTCCTGGTCCGCGACATCTCGTTTCAGACGCTGTGCATGCACCACCTGCTGCCGTTCCACGGTGTCGCGCACGTCGCATACTTGCCCGGAGACAGCATCATCGGGCTGTCGAAGCTCGCGCGCGTGGTCGAGTTCTTCGCCCGGGATCTGCAGCTGCAGGAACGCATGACCGTGCAGATCGCGGACTGGCTCGAGCAGGAGCTCACGCCGAGGGGCGTCGGCGTCGTGCTCAGCGCCGAGCACATGTGCATGACGATTCGCGGCGTCCGCAAGCCGGGCGCGCGTACGGTCACCTCCGCCCTGCGGGGCTCGCTGCGCACCGACGCGCGCACGCGACAGGAGTTCTTCAGCCTTGTCGGCTGATTCTCAAGCGTCGCCGCCGATTAGATGCATTCGTCGCCTCTGATCGAGACCGTCGTTACCACAACCGGGAGCGACGGTGTGGTCAACTGCGGGGCTATTGGGGTGCGCTGGGGCGAGTCGGAGCTCGTCTTCTGGCCGTTCGACGCCACCCGCACGCTCCGGAACCTCCGCGTTCACGGCGAGGCGGTCGTCCATCTCACCGATGACGTCCTCCTGTTCGTGGAAGCGGCGCTCGGCCACCCGCGACCCGCGATGCGCCCCGCCACCGCGATCGACGGGTCGGTGATCAAGGACGTTTTGTCGTGGCACGAGGTCGTGGTCACGGAGATCACGCCCGCCTTGGGCGAATTGCCTCGTTCGCGGGTGCGCGCCCGGGTGGTCGCGTCCGGCACGGGTGGGCGAGAACCATTGGGTCTTTGCCGCGCCCGGCACGCCGCCGTCGAGGCATCGATCCTCGCCTCGCGGTTGCGGTGGCTCGGTGCCGAGCGCGTATCGGCAGAGGTCGAGCGACTCCAGGACCTCGTCGACAAGACGGCCGGCTTACGCGAGCGAGAGGCGATGGACTACGTGCGCCGGTACGTCGCCGAGCGGACGTGACCGAGATCGTGGTCACCGCGCCGGCGCGGCTGCACTTCGGAATGCTCGATCCGGCCGGGATCGGTTCGCGGCGGTTCGGTGGCGTCGGCGTCGGCGTTGAGTCGCCGCGGGTGGTCGTTTCCGTGCGGGACACGCCCGGCGAGGAGCTCGTCGCCGGGGGGTTGCAGCGCGACCGAGCTGCCACATTCGCGTCGCGGGCGCGTGAGGCGTTCGGGTACCGCGGCGGCGTCGAGGTCGACGTGCGCGAAGCGATTCGGCCGCACGCCGGGCTCGGTTCGGGTACGAAGCTCGGCCTCGCGATCGCGCGGGGAGTGGCCGAGCTCGCGGGCATCTCGGCCGGGCCGATCGAGCTCGCGCGCGCCACCGGGCGCGGGGAGCGCTCGAGCGTGGGCGCCTGGACCTTCGCCGCGCCGGGTCTCGTGGTCGAGGCCGGCGTGCTACGCGGCGGCTGGCTCAGCCCGCTGGTGGCTCGGCACCCGATGCCAGAGCGCTGGCGGTGCGTGCTCGCCCTCCCGCTCGGGGTCGAGGGTCTGTCTGGGAATGCTGAGGAGAGATTTTTCGGTTTGCTGCAAGCGGACGGGACCGCCATCGAGCCGCGGGTGTCGCGCTTGGTGTTGACCGGGCTGCTCCCGGGGCTCGTGACGGAGGACATCGACGAGTTCGGCGCCGCGCTCACCGAGATCCAGCGCGAGATCGGATCGATGTTCTCCTCGCAGCAGGGCGGGGTGTTCCATCCGCAGGCCGCGCCGGTCGTCGAGGCGCTGCACGGGCTCGGGGTCGGGGCCGTCGGGCAGAGCTCGTGGGGGCCGACGGTGTACGGGATCGTCGAGAGTGATGAGCGCGCTTTCGACGTGGCGGATGGGCTGCGCGGGACGGTCAGCGCCGGCACGGAGGTCCGCGTGGTCGACTTCGACCGTCGAGGCGCGGCGGTGGCGGGCGGATGAGGTTGCTCGTCAGCGTGGTCTCGGCGGTCGAGGCGCAACGCGCGCTTGCCGGTGGCGCCGACATCATCGACGTCAAGGATCCCCGCGAAGGCGCGCTCGGCGCGCCTGCGCCACGCGTCCTGTCCGAGGTGGTGGCGGCGGTCGGTGGCGCCGCCCCGGTGAGCGTGGCGCTCGGCGATCTGCCCGCCCTCCCCCACACCGCGGCCCTCGCCGCGCGTGGCGCGGTGGCGTGCGGGGCGCAGTTCGTCAAGGTCGGGCTGCGCGGGGTGGTCGATGTGGACGGCGCGGCGCGCCTCATGGCCGCGGTCCTCGACGCCGTGGGGAATCACGTTGCGGTGATCGCGGCCGCGTACGCGGATGCCGGCGCGCTCGACCCGCCGGCGCTTTCGCCGGGGTGGCTGCCGGCGGTGGTGGAGCGGACCGGGATTGCCGGCGCGCTCGTCGACACGTTCGTCAAGGATGGGCGCGGTCTGTACGGCTGGCTGTCGGAGGCCGAGGTGGCCGACCTGATCGCTCGCACGCGGAGCGCGGGCGGGACGTTTGCCGTCGCCGGGCAGCTGCGGCTTGAAGACCTGCGACGCGTGGACGCCGACATCGTCGGTGTGCGCTCTTGCGTCTGCCGCGAGGGCGATCGCGCGGGGAATCTCGAAACCGATCTGGTCGCGTCCGCGTTGGCCGCGCTTAAGGACTTTGGCGATGCAGCTACGCATTTGGTAGCTGCATCGCCATCCGCCGACGGTTAGCGGTGGGTGATCGTCGTCCCGAGGCCGCCCGGGGCTCGAATCACGACCGTTACCCCGGTTCGCCGGGCGGCCTCGGGCACGTAGGGGTCAACGGCCCCGCCGTCGACCGGCTTGAGCAGGATCGCCTCCTCGGCGCCGATCGCGCCAGCCGCGAGCACCGCGAGCGAGTCGCTCGTCACCTCCCATGACTCGGGCACCCCGGTGCGGCCCGCGAATGCGGGCGTCACCGCGAGTAGACCCAGCGCGCGAGGCGCCACCAAGCGCACGATCGGCTCCGCGTCCGGGAGCATCGGCGCCAGCAGAACCCCGAGTTGATCCATCGCGCGCAACGCAAGCGCGTGCGCGACGCCGTCTCCCAGGCCGACTTGCGCGTCGAGTGCGCGCACGGCATCGGCAAACGGGCCGCCTCCGGGCACGACCAGCACAGGCCCGTCGCGAGCGAGCTCCAGCACCTCGGCACAGCCTCGTCGCAGTCCATCCAGGCCCTCGGCACTCAGCAAACCGCCGCCGACCTTGACCACCAACGGGCCGCGCTCACCCACGGCCGAGGACCGAAAGCGCGACCGCGGCCGCGACCTCGCCGGCCTCGCCGGCAAGCGGCGAAGCATCCGGATGGACCGCCAGCCCGCAACGCTCGGCGGCGGCGCGCGCCAGGAACGCACCAACGCCCACGGCGAGCACCGGCGCGCCGGCGACCCCCCGCCCAGCGACGCGCTCGAGTGCGCCGCCGATCGCCGCGATCTGCGCCTCCTCGACCGTGGCGGCGATCGCCTCGAGGTCACCGTCGGCAAGCTGTTCGGGGTCGGCGCACACGACGCGCGCCAGCCGCGCTCGCGCCTCGGCGAGCGAGGCGCCGCGCCCGTCGGGGAACGTGCAGGTGCATTCCTCGGGGGTCAGGCTGCCGCGCAGCAGATGCGCGTCGGCGCTGATCGCGAACAGCTCGGACGACACCGGGCAGCGCTCGCCGCCGATCGGAACGTGCGAGACGATCGCCGCGACGTTGGTCCGGAGCGCGCCGGTGTAGACAAGCTCACCGGAGAGCAGTCGCTCGACGTCCGTCTGGCCGCGCGCGACGACCGAGCCGCCGGCAATCGGGATCACGTCCGTCGTCGTCCCGCCGCAGTCGACCAGGATCGCGTCTGGCATCGAGCGAGCGATCAACAGCGCCGTCGCCATCCAGTTGGCGGCTGCGCACCGCCGCGGCGCGGCCCGCGCCTCCTCGAACGCGATCAGCTCGCCGTCGGTCGTCATCACGCGCAGGTCGCGTCCCGCCAACGCAGAGCGTGCGGCGTCGAGCACGTGGAGCACGCCCTCGCGCTTACTCCCGAACGCGTCGACGAGCTCGGCGGTCGTGGTCAGGGCGACCGGGGCGCCCTCCACCCCGAGTCGCCCGACGACCGACGCCACCGCGCCGGCCAGCGCGTCCGGCCGGCGCCATACCTCGAAGGGCTCCGAAGCGATACGGACCGGTTCGTCGCCGTCGACAACGGCGGCCTTGGTGTTGGCGCCACCGATGTCGAGTCCGATCGCCACCGACGGCTGGAGCGGGGAGCGCATCGCCCCCCGCACACTAGCTACAGCTAACTGTTGATCAGCTCCATCTCGGCGTCTCGGTAGCGGCCTCCGACGGCCGAGCCGGCGGGAACCGCCTGATCGAGCGCCGCCACGTCCTCGTCGCTCAGCTCGATCTCGACCGCCGCGACGTTCTCGGAGAGCCTCTCCGGACGCTTGGTACCGGGGATCGGAACGATGTCCTTCCCCTTCGCGTGCACCCACGCCAGCGCGAGCTGGGCGGGAGTGAGCACGAGCTCATCGGCCAGCGCTCGCACCCGGTCGGCGAGCTCGATGTTTTGCCGCAGCGCCTCCTCCTGGAAACGCGGGTTCGACCGCCGCCAGTCGTCGTCCGAAAGATCGTCCACGGATCGGATCTCACCGGTCAGGAACCCGCGTCCGAGCGGCGAGTAAGCGACCAGGCCGATGCCGAGCTCGCGCAGCGTCGGCAGCCCCTCGGACTCGGGGTCGCGCGTCCACAGCGAGTACTCGGACCGGACCGCGGTCAGCGGAGCTGAAGCCGAAGTTGGTGGCGATCTCGAACTGGTCGCGCCGCCCCGCGATCGCCCGTCCGACGAGCCGCTCGTTGGTGTACGGCCCGTAGACCTCGGCGGTATCGAGGAACGTCACCCCGAGGTCGAGCGCGCGATGGATCGTGTCGAGCCCCGACTGCTCGTCGCCGCCGCCGTAGGCCCAGGTCATGCCCATGCACCCGAGCCCCTGCGCCGAGACTTCGAGACCCTGGCCCCCGAGCTTGATTCTCTGCATCGGTTTACTCCTCGTCGCTGACGTTGAGAGACGAATCCAGTGTGTGACGGACCCGCCGAGTCGACAAGGGAACAGCCGATCCTGGTAGATCAGGTGCCACGGTGAAGATCGTTCCGGTCATCGACCTCAAGGGCGGCGTCGTGGTGCACGCTCGGCGCGGCCGGCGCGACGAGTACGCGCCGTTGCGCAGCCCGCTCGTCGACGGGTGCGAGCCGGTCGCGGTGGCGCGGGCGCTGTGTGCGATCTGCCGCACCAGCACCCTGTACGTCGCCGACCTCGATGCACTCGGCGGAGCCCCGGCCGACGAGGCCACCCTGGCGGCGGTGGCCGCCGAGTGGGAGCCGTGGGTCGATGCCGGCGCCACCACATCCGAGCGCGCGGCGGCGCTCCACCGCGCCGGCGTGGCGCGCAACGTCGTCGGCACGGAGTCGCTCGAGCCGGGCGCGCCGGTCAAGCCGTCCGCGACCCCGCCGCTGGTCCTGAGCGTCGACCTGCGCGACGGGCGGCTGATCTCTGCCGACCCGGAGCTCGCGAACCGAGCGCCCGCGGACGCCGCGCCGCTGGCCCGATCGCTGCACGTCGACGAATTGCTCGTGATCGACCTCGCCCGCGTCGGCAGCGGCTCCGGCCCACCGCTGGACGCCGTGGCGCAACTGGCGCAGGCGTTACCCGGGGTCGCGATCTACGCCGGCGGTGGCGTCCGCGACGACGACGATCTGCGCGCGCTCGAGTCGGTCGGGGCCGCCGGGGCGCTCGTCGCGACGGCTCTGCACGAGGGCCGGATCACGCCGTGACAAGCGCCTCGCAGGCGCTCACCACAAGCTGCGTCAGATCTCGGTCGCACACCGACTGGAGCGCCTGCCAGCCGGGGATCCCGTTCACCTCGAGGACGACGCCGGTGCCATCAAGCGCAACCAGCAGATCGACGCCGGCCACGTCCACCTCCAGTGCGGCCGCCGCGCCCAGCGCCAAGCCGCGCTCGTCCTCGCTGAGGGTGACCGCCCGGGGGCGCGCACCGCGCGCGATGTTGGCCCGCCACGAGTCTGTGACCCGTTCCATCGCGCCGGCCACCTCGCCGGCGACGACGAGCACGCGCAGGTTCCGCCGGCCCGCGGGCGGAAGCGTTCGCTGGACGTAGTAGACCGTCCGCTCGAGCTCCAGCGCGCGGAACACCCGGTGCGCGACGTCGCGGTCCTCGACCCGCACGATCCCGTTGCCCATCGCTCCGAACAGCGGCTTGACGACGACGTCGCCGCCCAGTTCCGCGAACGCCTCCATCGCGTCGTCGTAGCGCTCGCACACGACGGTCGGCGGCGTAGGTACGCCGGCGAGCGAGAGCGCCGCGCCCGCCCACGACTTGTCGATCGTCCGCTCGATCGCGCGCGGACGGTTGACGCACCGCACCCCCTGCTCGGCGAGGACGTGCAGCGCGTCCATGCGGAAGATCACCTGCTCGAGCGAACCGCGCGGAAGTCCACGCACGATCAGCAGGTCGAGCGCATCGAGCGCGTCGCCGTCGGGCCCGAGGACGTGCGCGTCACCGTCGCCGCCGACGACCGACCGTAACCGCGTGGCCGGGATCGACAGCACGTCGTGGCCGCGCTCGGCGAGTGCATTCACGAGCCCGCGCGAGTGCCACGACCCGCTCGCACCAAGCACCCCGACTCGCAACCCCGCAGTCACTGGGCGAACGAGCGCTCGAGCACCTCGGGCGCGAGCCCGCCGCCATGGTGAGCCCGCCCGGACTCGGTGCTGGTCAGGGTGACCGCGGCGGGGCTGAACAGCATCGGGTCGACGTCGTAGAAATTCCAGTCGGCAGCCTCGAGCAGCTCCCCGAACGGAGTGCCGAACGCGTCCGAGGCCGACGAGGGCAGGCGTCCGGCGAGCTCGGCGACCTCGTCGTCGCCGCCCTCGATCCACAGGTGAACGGTGCCGCCATAAAGCACCGCGTCGTTGGTCCGGCCGATCGCCGCCGGGTCGCTCTGGGCCGCGGGAGCGATCGGGCAGCAACCCCATCCGTTGCGGATCCGGGCCGGGTCGACGCCGAGTTCATGCAGCTTGTGCAGGGCGGTCTCGACCACCCGGGCGGAGATCTGGACCGAGCCGCAGATCGAGGCCGTGGGTGCGATCAGGAACGTGACCGCCGACGCCTCGACCCCGCAGCGCTCCGCGACCCTTGCCACGACCGAACCCGGCGGATCCTGGCGCGTCTCCAAGCAAAGCACGGCTCGCGACGAGTGCTCGCGCCAGGCCAGCTCCTCGAACAGGTCCTCGGCTCGCGCGAGCGCGCGCCCCGGACCGCTCGCCATCGCGAAGAAGTCCCCGTCCTCGAGCTTCCAGCCGGCGTACTGGGCCGCAAGGCACGCGGCCGCCGGTCGGTCGACCGTGACGCCTACCCCCGGCCACGTTCGGTCACCAACGACCACTGGGAGCGGGTCGATCCGGGCGAGCCCGCCCATGCACGCGGCCGCGAAGCCGAGGCCGGCCTGCATTCCGCCGCGGGCCTGGGCGCCGCAGTCGACGACGCGCGCGCCGGAGTCGAGCGTCCGAACCTCGATCCCCAACGCATCGGCGTCGGCCGCCATCGCGTCCACGAGTGTCGCGGCGCGTTCGTTCATCGACAGGCTCACTTCCCCACCTCCTCGTCGTCGAAGATCAGGATCTCCCCCCGGGCCAGCTCGGTACGGTCCCCGGACCACCTCGCCCACGCCCCGCGGAGCAGCGCGTCGTCCACGGTCAGCCCGAGCTCGCGCACCCGGAGCAGCTGGAGACGCAGGGCTGGTGGACGGAAGCGGGTGGCATACGCATAGCTCGGCAACGGCTCGACCGTACGACCGGACGCGAGGCTGCCGCGCTTGTTACCGAGGCCCGCCTCATCGCCGATGCCGCCGAGCGAGATCATCGTGCCCGCCAGCATCCGTAACCCGGCGCCGTTTCCCGTCCTGCCTCCTACCGCGACGAGCCCGCGCCGCATGCCGGCGGCGGCCTCTTCGCCGGCGTCGCCGGTCACGACAATCTCGCCGCCGGTCATCCCCGCGCGGGCGCCGGGATACGCCGACCCGAGCCGCGCGCCGGCGTCTCCGAGGATCCGCAACACCCCGCCGGACATCTCGGCGCCCGCCCAGGTGCCCACATCGCCACGCACTTCGATCTCGCCGCTCGACATGCGAGCGCCAATCCAATCGAACCCGCGGAGGTCGCCGGCGAGCACGAGCGCCTCCTCCTCGCTGCCGGCGCCGGACACCTCGAACAGGTCGCCGACGGCCACCGTCTCGCCACCGCACCGGAGCGCCGTCGCCGCGACCGCGGAGGCGTTCAGCCCGCGCAGCCGTTCGGGGATCAGCGGCGCGGCGAGCACTCGGGCGGGTGGGTTCGTTCGGAGGGTGAGGGTGAGCGTCACGGCGGATCGCGCAACTCCGACAGTGGGAAGTGGAATTCGCCGAGCTTGCCACCGAAGTTGGCAGCGGTGACGTTCGTCGCGCCTGCGCCGGCGGCGGCGTGAAGCCCCCGGCGCATTGCCTCGCGCACGGCCGCTTCGGACACGCCGTCGATCACGATCTCGAACAGCGCGCCGACGCCATCCGGGACCAGCGTGTCGGCAATCTGTGCGCGGAGCGTCGGAGCCATCTGGTGGTTGGTCGAGGCGGGCATCGACTTCGAGGTGAGCGAGCCGACCTTGCTGCCGCTCCGGACGATCCCACCGGGGAACGGCAGCGCGATGCCCTCGCCGCGCATCGCGTCGGCCGCGGCCTGCGCGGCCGCGAGCGCGGCGTCGTCATCTGCAGCGCCGATGACGACGTTCCCGCCTCCGACGCCCCGGCCGATCCCGACGGACTCGGACACGAGGAACTCGCCCTCCATCACCGGGACGCGCCAGAAGCGCTGCCCCGCGATCACCTTGCTCGCCTGAAAGCCGTCGCCGAAGTAGCGGAGCGTCCCGCCGAGCGGCGCCGTCCGCTCGGCGCCAGGCAGGCCGTCGAAGCACGCGGTCGTCGGGCAGGTCATCACGCTCTGGCCGACGCGCTCGACGATCCGCTTGCCCACGCCCTCGCGGTCCATCGCGAACAGCAGTACGGCGATCCCCGGCCGTCCGTCCGGCGTCTCGGCCGCGTCGAGGACCCGTTCAATCGACGCCTCGCACTTGCAACCGATCACCGACGTGGCGAAACCGGTCATCGAGCGGGCCGCCTCGCGCGCCCACGCGTCGGTGGCGGCCGTGATCACGACCCGCGCGTAACGCATCGGGAAGGCCTCGGCGAACGTGTCGGCGACCTCGGTGGCGCCTAGCGTGAAGCCGGTCATGAGGCCCCGGCCTCCACCACCTGCGCCGGCTCGCGCAGGGCCGGATCGCGAACCGGGTAGTGCTCGAACGCCACCGTGTAGCGCTCGCCGAACAGCGGCTCGAGCACGCTGGTCACGTCGGCGTCGAAGCCGGCGCGGCTCGACAGCAGGACGCCATCGTCGGGGTGTCGCAACTCGCCCTCCTCCACCGCCACCTCGCCGTCCTTGATCACGTATCGAGGCGTGGCGAACATGTCCTCGCGGTCGGCGCGATCGTGGTAGATCGTCACGTCGGCGTCGGCGCCGACCCCGAGGTGGCCCTTGTCGGTCAGGCCGAGGCGGCGCGCCGGGGCCGCGCGCGTGATGATCGCGATCTCGTTCAGCGTGTACTCGCGGTCGAGCCCGTCGAGCAGCGCGGTGCGACGGATCGCCTTCTGGTTTGCGCGCCCCACCTGGTCCTCCCGGAAGGCGCGGTCCATCAGCAGCCGGATCAGCTTCGGATAGGACAGGAACGAGCCGCCGTTCGGATGGTCGGTCGACAACATCACCTGCCACGGGTCCTTGCCGAGCAGGAACAGCTCGAGCCCGATCCCCCACTGGAGGGCATGGACGTAGTTGCCCGCCCGGTAGGTGTAGGGCACGATCCCGCAGCCGGTCTCCACCTCGGTGTCGTGGTTGAGCCATTTGCCGCCGTCGAGGTCGCGGAGCACAGCCGAGACGTGAGCGTCGGCGGTCATCGTCATCGCCGGCCCGAACATCACCTGGCCCACGTCGGCGGTGATCTCGGGGTGATCGCCGAGGTACTCGATCAGCTCGGGGGCGCGGGAGCGCGGCAGACCGCCGGGGTTGCCGCCGTAGCTGTGGAACTGCACATGCGCGAAGTGAGCCTGGCGCCCCGACAGCGTTCGCATCGTGTCCAGCGTGGTGTCGGCGTTGCCCGGAACGCCGAGGTTGTTGGCGTGGATGTGGACCGGGTGTGGCAGCCGGAGCTCGTCGACCGCGCCGCCGATCGCCTCGACCACCTGGCGCGGAGTGACCCCGAAGCCCGCCACCTCGTCGTCGAGCGACTCGATCACGCCATTGCTCTGCTTCCACAGCTCCACGCCACCCGGATTGACGAGCTTGACTCCGTAGCCTCCGGTGGCGTCGAGCCACCACGCAATCGCGTCCTTGATCCGGTCCCCCGCCGCGGCCGACCCGCGCGACTCCCGGATCAGCTCGAACAGCACCTGGTTGTTGCCCATCAGGATCAGGAACGCCTTGTCGATCATCGGCGTGTCGCGCAGCTCCGAGAGCACGTGGCGCGCGGCGAGGGGCGGCGCGGCCGCCTCCACGACCGTGGTGTAGCCGAGCAGCGAGTAGCGGTAGCCGGTGGCGAAGGTCGAGGGAACCAGGCCGCCGCTGCCGGAGCGGAGCATCTCGGTCCGGTCCAGGGGATCGTCACGGCGGTCGTCAGGGGAGAGCTTGCGCGCGGCGTTCACCTTCGGACCGGCGATGTGGGCGTGGATGTCGACGCCACCGGGCATCACGACCATCCCGCGTGCGTCGATCTGCCGCGCGTCCGGGCCGACGTCGTCGACCACCTTCCCGTCCCGCAGACACACGTCGCGCACGTCTCCGTCGACGTCGTTGGCAGGGTCGTGGACGGCACCGCCGCTGATTCGGATCTCGGTCACGTATCGATCTCCGCGAGCAGCCGCCTCAGCAGCGTCGCCGCGGTGGGCGCATCTCCGGGGAGCGGCGCCTGCAACGCGAGCGGGACCCCGTCGAGCCGGTGGGCGGTGCCGGCGGCCGAGACGCCGGCGCGCGCGGTACCGATCCATACTTCGACCCCGGGCCCGGCGGCCAGGCATCCACCTGCCCCAGACTCGACGACCAGAGTGACGTCGACCTCGTCGAGCGGCGCCGCGGCCGTTACCAGCTCCGGATGACCGCTGGCGAAATCCACGGTCCCGCCATATCCCGACTGCCAGGCCAGAACGTCGTCCGCGCTCCTGATGCCGGGGGCACGCGGCAGCTCGAGCGTGACCACGTGGCGCTCGTGACACAGCGCCCGGACCAGCTCGTGCAGCGCGAGTGCGCGCCGCTGGCCTCCCGAGCCGGCGGTCAGGCCGGGTCCGTACACAAACGCGGCATGGGGCACGGTGCGGAAGCGATCGATCAGCTCGCTCAGGCCAGCGACCAGATCGCTCGACGGCACCGCGAGCCCTCGCTGCAACACGTGAAGGATGGTCAGCGCCTCGAGGTCGCGCTCGCGCGGCCACCTCAGCCGCAGGTCAGCGCGATGCGCGGACGCTGTGTCTCGGTCGTCGACGACCGCGAGGGTGCGGTCCGTAACACCGAATCCGAGGCGATCGAGCAGGCGCGGATGTGTGGTCTCGGGATCCTCGCGCCAGATAACGACCACGCGCGACCGGTCGCGTACCTCACCCAGCGTGGCCGTGGACGCACCGCGCAGCGGGATCGCCGGGGCGCCCGGCCACGCGCCGGTGACTGTCCCGGCGCCCACCAGCGCACCGAGCCGGTCCGCCAACGCCACTGCGGCACGCGCATCCTCGACGGTGGCATCGTCAAAGCCGTGCACGAGCGGGCGGCGGGCGGTGCGCAGAAGCCCGGCGGCGCGGCTCAGCGCGGTATCGACGTCGACCGCCTCGCCGTTGATCGTGGCCGGCGCGCCCTCGTCCGGGCGCAGACGCTGCGAGAACCAGTCGGCGCCCAGGCGGCACTCGGGTGACAGACGCACGCGGTCGCCGGCGGCCTCGACCGTCACGTCGTCGCACAAGAGGCCACACCCGGCGCAGGTGACCGGGCCGAGCTCAGCCACGGACGAGCATTGCGTCTTGGAGCGTCGACAGGAGACCGGCTCCAAGCTCGGCAAGCTCCGGCGCGCTCCCGTCAACAGAAATCAGCGTGCATACGGGCGCGCCGCGCCTGATCGTCTCGCCGCCGCGCGGGATGTCGCGCACAAGCCCCGCCGGCCACCAGCCGGGATCGGGTGCCCGAACGTCGCGGTCTGCGAACAGCACGAGCTTCACCTTCGCACACCGCGTCGCCGGGGGCATGCCGGCGGTTGGAAGGCCAGCGCTTCTCGCCGCAAGTACGTGCGCCTCGAAGCATCCCGGGCCGAACAACTCGAGCGAGCCCGGCGGACGGGGGTTGACCTCGAGCACCCACGCGTGGCGGCCGTCCCAGACGGCGTCGACGCCGAACGCCCCGCGCACCCCGAACCGCGCCGCGACCTCGTCGCACACCGCGCTCAGCTGACCGTCGAGCTCGGCGAGTTCCCCACCCGGCAGGCGCGGAGGAGTCACGTTGCCCATCCACCCGAAGCCCGGCCGGCGACGGAGCTGTTCGGTGAGGCCGAGCACGACGGCCCGGCGGCCATCGCCGACGGCCGCCGCCGAGCACGACAGTCCGTCGATCCGGCGCTGGAGGATCTCCGTCGGCGCCAGGCGCCCGCCGGCCCACGCGCGGACCCCACGCCCACCCCCACTCCGGAGCGGCTTGCGCAGCCATTCCGCACGCCGCGTGCCCGTCGCCACCGGGAGCTCGTGAACTGATCGCGTCTCAGGGGCGCGTGCGCCGGCGGCGCTCGCGGCGGCCGCCACCGCCCATGGGTCGCGGACCTGCACGAGCGATCCGGCCGCCGTTCCGAGCAACTCCCGGCCCTCGGCCAGCCGCGCCACGAGGTCGGGACGGTTCTCGAAACCGGCGCCGTACACGACTGCGTCCGCCTCGACCTCGTGCGCGAGCGCCGCCAGCGCATCGCTGCTCGGCGCCGTCGCCCCCGGCGCCACCGCGCGCAGGTCGACGTCGCCGAACCGGTCGAGCGCGATGACCTCAAATCCGTCGGCGACCGCGAGCTGAGCCACCATCCGAGCACTGACGGCAACGACGAGCACCCTCACGGGAGCGCCACCCCGGTCAGGAGCGCCACCAGCAGCGTGGCGGCGACGAGGTCAGCGGTCGCGCCCGGGTTCAGCCGGTGGTCGGGGCCGCGCAGCGAGGCGTCGAACTCCTCGAGCGTGCGCGTGCCGGCACGCACCTCGCGCGCCGCCGCGGTCACGGCCTCCGCCGCCGCGGCGCCGGCCTTACGCTCGATCAGCGTGTCACGGTGCGAGGCGAGCAGACCCACGTGCAGTGACACGATCGCGTCGAGCGTCCGTGCGCCGCGTGCGAGCGCGTCGGTCAGCAACGGCAGGCCGGTGTCGAACACGATCGCGTAACCGGTCGCGTACTCGGAGGCGATGCTGTCGCGGTGCGCGGCGGCGGCCATCGCGTCGCGCAGGGAGACGCGCGCAGGAGCCCTGACATCGTGCTCAGGCGCTTCGCCGAGCCCACCCGGATGAGCCTGCACGATCGCGGCAAAGGCGGCGACAGCATCGTCGACGTCGAGTTGTCCGAGGATGCGCTCCGTCGCGGAGCGAAGCGAATCGTCCGAGCCCCGGGTCGCCTCGGCCCTCACCAGCGGCGCGAGCAGCAGCACGATGCCCAGATTCGTGTTGGCGCCGGTGACTCGCGCGGTCGAGCGTACGCCGTCCGCGATCAGTGCGCCGACGCCTCGCGCGCGCGCGCGCCGGTGCGAAAACGCCGGCCCGAGCGCGATCGCCGACCGCACCATGTCGACATAGGTCGTGTCGGGGAAGTCGTGCCCCGGAGTGATGTTGCCCGGCTTGGGCGCGGACACCTCGAGCACGCAGACAAGTTCAACTTGATGTGCGAGTAGATCCCGGCTCAGTCTGGAGTGAGCTAGGGTTGCGTCCACTGGCGTCACCATACGATAGGAGAGAGGAGACTCACCTCATGGCCATCACCCTGGCAACCGGCGAGGCTCTCGTCGGCGAAGGTAACGAGGTCGCCCACATCGATTTGCTGCTCGGGTCAAAGAGCGGCCCGGTCGGTGAAGCATTCGCTCATGCCTTCGTCAACGAGTCCGAAGGTCACACCAACCTGCTCGCCGTGGTCACCCCCAACCTGCCGGCGAAGCCGGACACGGTGCTGAGCAACAAGGTGACGATCAAGGGCGCGAAGCAGGCCTTACAGCTGTTCGGCCCCGCTCAGGCCGCCGTCTCCCGCGCCGTGGTGGACTCGGTCGCCGAGGGCGTCATCCCCAAGGACCAGGTCGACGACCTCTGCATCATCGTCAGCGTCTTCATCCACTGGGAGGCCGAGGACGACAAGAAGATCTACACCTGGAACTACGAGGCCGTGAAGATGTCGATCGCCCGCGCCCTGGGCGGCGAGCCGAGCACGGACAAGGTGCTCGCGGACACGCCCGCCGCGCGTCACCCGTTCGCCGGCGGCTCAGAGGATTAGCGAGGGAGCAGTTGACCGCGCAGACCGGAGAGCTGCCGCTCACCGGTCTGCGCAGCGTCGTCACCGGTGCCAGCTCCGGGATCGGGAGAGCGATCGCGATCGCCTTCGCTGCCGCCGGGGCGCGCGTCGGCATCGGCTTCTGGCAGCTCGTCGGAGTCTGCAAAGACACTGGCCACCGAGCTCGGCGAGCCCGGTGCGCATCCGCTCCTACGAGCCGACCTCGGCACGTCGGAGGGGTGCGCGTCGATTGTCCATCAGGCGTTTGCCGCGCTCGGGCACGTCGACGTCTGGGTCAACAACGCCGGCGCCGACGTGCTGACCGGCGAGGCGAGATCCTGGCCGGACGAGCGTAAGCTCGAGGCGCTGGTCGACGTCGACCTGAAGGCGACGATTCGCTGCTCGCGGCTCGTCGCGGAGCGGATGCGGCCCGGCGGCTCGATCCTCAACATCGGCTGGGATCACGCGACGATCGACGGCATGGCGGGCGACAACCCCGAGCTGTTCGCCGCGGTCAAGGGCGGAATCCTCGGCTTCTCGAAGTCGTTCGCGCGCTCGGTCGCGCCGGGCGTCCGCGTCAACGTGCTGTGCCCCGGCTGGGTCGAGACCGCGTACGGCGCGGGCGTCGACCGACGCTTCTATGAACGGGTCGCGGCGGGCACGCCGCTCGGTCGGTGGGGCCGCCCGGAGGACATCGCCGGCGCCGCCGTGTGGCTGGCCTCACCGGCCGCGGCGTTCGTCACCGGCCAGGCGATCAACGTCAACGGCGGCACCGTTGGCTGACACGTTGTTCGTCACGGGTCGCCTGGCCGAGCCGGCGCTGCGCAACATCGTGTCCGAGCTCGAGATCGAGCACCAGATTGCGGTGATGAACATCAGCGTCGCGGCGCTGATGACCCCGCGCTGGATCGCCAGGCGGCTGGAGGTGCCCCCGGGCGTGGACAACATCGTGATCCCGGGGCTGTGCGACGGGGACGTCGACACCCTCGAGCAGGCGACGGGCCTGCCCGTGCGCAAGGGCCCGGCTGACGTCCGGTCGCTGCCCGAGTGGTACGGGCGGGAGGCGATCCGCGCCGAGCTGGGTCCACGCGACGTGCGCGTGTTCGCCGAGATCAACGACGTGCAACTGCTCTCGCTCGAGCAGGTGATCGACCGCGCCGAGTCCTACCGCGCCGAGGGGGCCGACGTGATCGACCTCGGCCTGTCCCTCGATCGCTCTTGGCTGGCCGACGGGCCGCCGACGATCGCGGCGCTGCGCGAGCGCGGACTATCGGTCAGCATCGACACGCTCGACCCCGAGCACATCCGGATGGCGGACGCCGCCGGCGTCGACTACGTGCTCAGCCTCACTCCGAACACGATCGACCTGGTGCAGTCGCTCCGCGCCACGCCGGTGCTGATCACCGACGACCCCGACGACCTCGACGGCCTGGGCCGGATGGCCGCGCGGATGGACGAGCTAGGCCGGCCCTACCTGCTCGACTCGATCCTGGCTCCGATCAACTCCGGCTTCGCTGCGTCACTGGCGCGCTACGTCGAGGTCCGCCGCCGCCATCCGGAGGCCGACATGCTGATGGGGATCGGCAATCTGACCGAGCTGACCGAGGCCGACTCCACCGGGGTCGCCGCGCTGCTGATCGGCTTCTGCCAGGAGGTCGGCATCGGGGCAGTGCTGACCACCGAGGTGATCGGTTGGGCGCGCGGGGCCGTGCGCGAGACGGTGCTGGCCGCCCAGATCATGCACCTGGCGCAGCGCCAGGCGCGGCCGCCCAAGCACATCGATCCCGGTCTGGTCACGAGCAAGGATGAGTCGATGCGCGCGCCTTCGGAGGAGGAATTGCACGCGATGCAGGACCAGATCTCGGATGCGAACTACCGGCTGTTCGCCGACGCGGACTGGCTATATGCGTTCAACGGCGACCGCTTCATCCGCGAGGCCAACATGTATGCGGTGTTCGATCAACTCGACGTCGATGACGCCGGTCACGCCTTCTATCTCGGCAAGGAGTTGATGAAGGCCACCATCGCCCGCGGACTGCGCAAGAGCTATCGCCAGGAGGGACCGCTGGACTGGGGCATATTGAGCTTTCCCGAACCTCGACGGGAGGACATCTGATGAAGAAGATCTTGATCCAGTTGGACACCGACCAGCACCCGAGTGCGTTCGACGCGATCGCCGCCTACGACTCCGACGTCGACGTCGTCGTCGGGTACGGCGAGGTCACGCCGGACAACCTCGCTGACCTCGTGCAGGGCGCGATCTTCCCGCGCGGTCCCGACGGCCTTGCCAACACCGCCTTCTGGGTCGGCGGGTCCAGGGTGCGCGACGGCGAGGCGGTGTTCGAAGCCGCGCAGAAGCTGTTCTTCAAGCCGTTCAACCCTTCGATCATGCTCGACTCGGACGGCTCGAACACGACGGCGGCCGCCGCCGTCGCGATCGTCCGCGGCGCCGTGACGCTGAAGGACAGCCTGGCCGCCGTGATCGGGGTCGGGCCGGTCGGATTGCGCACCGCAGAATTGCTGCGTCGCGAGGGCGCCGAAGTGACCCTGTTCACCTTCCCGCCCGACGTGATGAAGGGCAACTACCGCCGGGCGTCGGGCATCCCGGTAGCACAGGACGCCGGGTTCGAGGTCGTCGAGCCGGGGTCGAGCGACGAACTCGACGAGGCGCTCGCCGGCCGCGCCGTCATTTTCGCCGCCGGTCCTGCGGGCACGCAGATCCTGCGCCGGGGCGGCTGGGCGCACGACGGCGTGCGCGTGGTCGTCGACTACTCGGCGGCCGAGCCGGTGGGTGTCGAAGGTGTCGATCGGGGCGACAACCTCGAGGAGGAAGACGGGGTCTTGAAACTCGGCGCGCTGGCGGTCGGCGGCCCGAAGATGAAGCTACAAAAGGCCTGCATCCGCGCCATGTTCGAGACCAAGGGAACGGTGCTCGACCTCGAGGGCGTGTACGACGTGGCCCTCGAAGTGCTGTCTTGAACGGCGCTTGGTATGTCAGCTTCGGGCGGGCGACTTGGAGAACACGAACTTGCCCATCGGCCCGTCGAGCGGCCCATCCGCCTCGGGCCGCCACAGGATCGTGTCCTCGATCTTGCGCGCCAGCGTGAAGTCCTTGTCGGTGATGCCGCCCGCCGAGTGCGTGGCCAGCTTGACCCAGAGCTTTCCCCAGGTGACGTTCAGATCGGCATGATGGCCGGCGGCCTCGCACAGGTACCCCACGGCATTGACCGCCATCAGCGTCGTCGGCCAGCCGTCGGTGTTGTACTTGCGCCGGATCCACTTGTCTTCGTAGTACCACTCGTCGAGTCCGTACTCCGAGAACTTGGCGGGGATCTCCTCCTCGCTGTAGGTGCGCGGCTTGTCCTTCGTTGTGCTCATCCTCCAATCATATGCCCCGCGTAGCCGGCATCGACCCAGGCACGGTTTCGTTCGATCTGTGCGTTTTGCAGGATGGCGAGCCCGCCGTCGAGCAGGTGTTCGAGACCGGCTCGCTCAGCCGGGACAGCAGCCCGCTGCTCGACGCGCTCGCGCGCCACGGGCCGTATGACCTGATCTACGGGCCGAGCGGGTACGGCCTCCCACTCGTCGCCGCCGCCAACGTCGGAGAGCCCGAGTTGGCCGAGATGGTCCTCGTGCGCCCCGATGAGTCGCGCGCCGAAGCGGGCGTAGGCGGGATGCGGTCGCTCCTGCGCGCGCTCGCGGGCAGCGGTCTGCCGGTCGTGTTCGGGCCGGGCGTAATCCATCTGCCCTCGGTTCCGCGCCACCGTAAGTACAACCGGATCGACATGGGCACCGCCGACAAGGTCTGCGCGGCCGCATGCGCGATCGTCGACCAATCCGCACGCCGAGCGGTACCGGTTGACCAGACGGCGATGGTCCTGGTCGAGTTGGGAGGCGCCTTCACCGCCGCGCTCGCGATCGACGGCGGGCAGATCGTCGACGGCATGGGCGGCTCGTCGGGCCCGCTGGGGGTGCGGGCGGCGGGGGCGCTGGACGGCGAGCTCGCCTATCTGCTCGGACCGGCGCTGCGAAAGGACACGCTGTACAGCGGTGGCGCGCTCGACCCGGACGGGACCCTCGACATCAAGGACCTCGAGACGCTGTGGGCCTCGCCCGCCCGCGCGGAAGGCTGGTCGGCACTACTCGAGGCCGCATCCAAGGCGGTCTACGCGCTGATCGTCAGCGTGCCGGCCCCCCACGAGATCGTGGTCTCCGGCCGGATGGCTCGCCTGCCCCAGTTGATCGCGGCCCTCGCCTCGTCCCTGAGAGCCGTCGCGCCGGTGACAGCGCTCGTCCCGGGGCGCGCGAGCGCCGCCGCGCGTGGTGGCGCGCTGCTGGCCGATGCACTCGCCGGCGGCCGCAACTACGACGCTCGCCGAGGCGCTGAAGCTGCGCGAGGCCGGCGGCGGCGTGCTCGACTACCTGCGCGTCGCCGGCGCCGACGCGATCTCGCTGGGGTGACAACAATCGTATGTCCAGTCGGTCAGTGAGTAGTGACTGATCGGTCAGTGTCACCACCTATCCGATCGGACAGTGTCAAATCCTGACCAGTCAGCTAGCGGTTCTTTGTCACCGATGGTCAGGTTGTGTAGCGGCGCCGCCCATGTTAGGTTTTTTTCTCCATTTTCCGATGGAAGGAGAGATGTGCCGTGGCTGCGACTGCCGATAAGACGGTAATCGAGGGGCTGATCAAGCAGAACGGAACCTCGATCGGAGCGGTGCTGGGCCGCGGCTCCGTGGGGGTGGCCGAGGAGGGCGCCGATGGCAAGATGCACGCCACCGTCCGGATCCCTCTGGACGAGCTGATCTTCGAGCCCAGGGTGGTGGTAATGCCGCACGGTGGTGACCTCGAGCTCGAGATCATCAACGACGACAACAACTCCCACTGTGCGGTCCTTCCCAACAACGGCGACGCGAAGTTCATCTGGCTCGTGAACTTCTCGAAGGGAAGGGCGACCCTCAACCTCGACGGCCCGGGCTACTACTGGTACGGATCGCGGACCGGAAACGATGAGGGCGGCGGCCTCACCGGAACGATCGTCGTCTCGGGCGAAGTTCCAGACGAAGCCAAGCTCGACCGTCCACCCCAACCGCGCCCGTAGAAAGGAGCAGCTGATGGCAACTGAGACTGAGTACGTTGACGCAGGCGAAGCGGTCGATTACCGGATTCTGAGCCCCGGTTTGCCCCAAAAGGCGCCGGCGGTGACTAAGGGCCTGGGCTACGACCGGATCCTCAAGGCCCGCGACGCGGAGCCTCACAACTGGATCACGTATTACGGCGCGTACGACGGGCAGCGGCACAGCCCGCTCGATCAGATCAACCAGGGCAACGTCAAGAACCTCAAGCCCGCCTGGGTATTCCAGTGCGGCTCGGTGGGCATGCACTCGGGCGCGTCGACGTACTCGTTGGAGGCGTCCCCGCTGGTCGTCGACGGCATCATGTTCGTAACCGGCTTCGATGGCTGGCTCTGGGCGGTCGACGCCAAGACCGGTCAGGAGCTGTGGCGCTACCACCGCGCCTCTCCGTACGACGTACGCCTGTGCTGCGGCAACGTCAACCGCGGTTGTGCCGTGGCCGACGGGAAGGTCTTCATGACGACCCTGAACGCCCACGTGATCGCGCTCGACGCGACCAACGGCCAGCTCGTCTGGGACCAGCCGTACGGAGACGTGCGGGCCGGGGAGAGCGCGACGGTCGCTCCGCTGATCGTCAAGGACATGGTGATCGTCGGGAGCTCCGGCGGCGAGTTCGGGGTGCGCGGGCACGCCGACGCGTTCAAGCTCGAGACCGGCGAGCGTGTCTGGCGCTGCTACATGATTCCCGCCCCCGGCGAGCCGGGGTCCGAGACGTGGCCCGCCGAAGGCGAGGCGTGGGCGCGGGGCGGCGCAAACTGCTGGACCACGCCGACGTTCGATCCGGAGCTCAACCTCCTGTACTTCAACACGGGCAATCCGTGCCCCGACTTCGACGGGGGAGTACGCGAGGGCGACAACCTGTTCACGAACTGCGTCGTGGCGGTCGACCCGGACAGCGGCAAGATCCAGAACCACTACCAGTACACCCCGCACGACGTGTGGGACTACGACTCGACGATGGAGAACATTCTGTTCGAGATGGACGGGCGCAAGTGCTCCGGCCACTTTGACAAGAACGGGTACTTCTTCGTCCTGGACCGCACGGACTGCAGCCTGATCCGGGTCGTGCCGTTCGTCGATCGCATCACGTGGGGCGAGATCACCGCAGACGGCAAGGTGACGCCACGGGTGTTCCCCGACAAGGAGGGCGACCCGGTTCACTTCTGGCCCGGCCCGGCCGGCGCCAAGGAGTGGACGCACGCGGCCTACAGCCCGAAGACGGGTCTCTTCTATGCCCCCGTGCAGGACGTCGGCGCGACGGCCACGCGGAGGCGCCGGGAGTTCAAGGAGAGCATCCCGTACTGGGGCGCCGGCGTAGCCGTGGACACGGAGGACGTGGCCGGGTACATCTCAGCCATCGATCCGGCCACGGGTCAGGAGAAGTGGCGCTTCCGCCAGGAGCACCCGATGACCGCGTCGATACTGACCACGGGCGGCGGCCTCGTATTTGCCGGCGGCCCCGCGGGCAAGTACTGGGCGTTCAACGACAGCACCGGAGAGCTCCTGTGGGAGTTCCAGTGCGGTAGCGGACACCACTCGAGCCCGAGCACCTACACCGTCGACGGGAAGCAGTACATCGCCGTGCCCGTCGGCTACGGCGCGTGGACCGAAGGGTTCTACCCCGGGGCGCTCGCCCAGTCGGGTGGATCCGCGATCTTCGCCTTCGCGCTGCCGGAGTAGCGGACTCGTTAACGAAGCCATTCGCGATCTGCCACGGCGCGTCAGCCGTGGCAGATCGTGGGCCTCGTCATCGACCCTGCGAACGAGACCGTGTTCGCCCTTCTGTCTCTCGGGTTCACGCTAAGCCTGGATAACTTCCGCACCTCGATCGTGCTCGGGGGGCTGAAGCCGACCCTCCTTCGATCCATCAAGACTTCGTTCATCTTCGGCCTGTGGGATGGCCTCGCCCCGCTGGTCGGGATCCTCGTCGGCCACTACCTGAGCGACAAGATCAGCTCCACCGCCGACATCATCGCGGCGATCGGCCTCGGTGCCTACGGTCTGTTCGTCGTGATCAAGGCGTTGGTGGCACCCGAGCATGCGGACCCGGATCTGCGTTTCGCGACGCGCGGGCTCCCGCTACCGCTGAGCGTCGACAACGTGGCCGCCGGCGCGGCGCTCGGCATCGCTGGGTTCTCCCCCTGGCTCGCGCCACCGCTGTTCGGAACCATTACGTTCGTGATGTCGGTCGCCGGGCATCAGATCGGCCGCACCGCGGCCCACTTCATACCGCGCATCCGCACCGATCTGCTGACCGGGCTCGCGTTCGTCACGATGGCGGTCCTTCTATTCGTCGGCATCAACCTTCCGGGCGGCTGACGCCCCGGCTCGTCGTCCTTGCGGCCCTGGTGACTTATGCCGGCGCCGCGACCGCGGACAACGTCCGCGTGCCCTCGCCACCGAGCGCAACGGCGGCCCTGGCCGTGACCAGGTGGTAGAGGATCAGCAGCTGCACGAGCGCGAGTGACTCCGAGCGTTGCAGATCGGTGCCGATCGTGAACTCGCCGAGGCGCCGCGCGCGCAGGTGGGACGCGAAATGCATCCGCGCCCAGAGCGTCTCCTCGATCGCCGCCGCGTGATCCGGATCCATCCGGCCGGGAATCCGCAGGACCCGCTCGCCGTCCCGCTCGATCAGCGTCAACCCGTCCGGCTTGCGGTTGATCAGCGACGACAGGTCGGGGTGCGGCAGCCCGTCGCACAGGGTCAGCTCGGCTTCGAGGTGACCCTGGTCCGCCTGATCGGCCGGCGGCTCGCCCTCCGGTGGCCGGAACGACACGAGCATGTCCGCGTAGCGTCGCTGCGGCCTGATGAACGCCTCGGAGTCGGCCTCGCGCCGGTCGAGTTCGGCGAGCACCTCGTCTGTCGTGTACCCACGCCGCGAGCAATCGCGCTGCACCTTCCACCGCCGGCGCAGCTCCTCGGGTGGATTCAGGAATACGCGGACGTCGTAGACGTCGCGCATCTCCGGGAGGTGGTAGCCGAGCAGACCCTCGATCACCGTGAAACGCTCGGGCGCGACGTACACGGGTGCCCCGAAGGTGCCGTCCTTGTGCCGGTAGACGGGTTTGAGGACGGCCTCGCCGCGTCGCAGGTGCGCGAGGTGCTGGGCGATGATGTCGATGTGATTGCAGTCCGGGTGCAGCGGGGTGATCCCGAGCTCCGCCCGCTGCCGGCGGTCGTAGCGGTGGTAGTCGTCGGTGCAGATGTGCGCGACGTGCTCTTCGCCGAGCACGCGCACGAGCCCGCGCGTGATCGTCGTCTTGCCCGCCGCGGAGTCGCCGACGACGCCGAGGATGACCGGCCGGGCCGTCCGCCGCTGGCTCGCCGCCGCCGTCACGCCGCTACCCGCTCCGGCGCGGTCGGCCGGTCCTCGTCGAACACGCTGCTCTTGAGGATGTCCTGCGCCTCGATCCGCCTGAGCTCGTCGACGGTCGGCTCGGCGCCCGTCCGCACCGCCTCGTACACCCGGTTGGCGTGCCGGAGCCGCGCGCGCTCGATCCCGTTGCGCACGCTCCGAGCGTGCGCGAACCGCGGGCGGCGCATGCGCCGGACGATGTACTCACGAAACGCCTGGTCGGCGTCCTCGGAGAACACGTAGTTCTCCGCCGCGAGCATCAGCTCGCCGATCCGGAGCAACTCGGCCACCGAGTAGTCGGGGAACTCGATGTGGTGAGCCACGCGCGAGGACATTCCCGGATTCAACCGGAAGAACTCGTCCATTCGATCCCCGTAGCCGGCGAGGATCACGACGAGGCGATCGCGTTCGTTCTCCATCACCTGGAGGAGTATCTCGATTGCCTCCACTCCGTAGTCGCGATCGTTCTCGGGTCGGTACAGGTAGTACGCCTCGTCGATGAACAGCACCCCGCCGAAAGCGCGCTTCAGCACCTCCTTGGTCTTGGGCGCGGTGTGGCCGACGTACTGGCCGACCAGGTCGTCGCGGGTGACCGCTACAACGTGGTTGCGATCGATGTAGCCGAGGCGGTGCAGGATGTCGGCCATCCGCATCGCCACCGTGGTCTTGCCGGTGCCCGGGTTGCCGGTGAAGCACATGTGAAGGCTCGGGCGCCCCGCCGCGAGCCCGGCCTGCCGGCGCAGCCGATCGACGACCAGCAGGGCCGAGATCTCCCGGATTCGGGTCTTGACCGGGCGCAGCGCGACCAGGTCGCGGTCGAGCTCGTCGAGAACCGCTTCGATGCTCGCCGCTGTCATGCCGCGGACCCGTTCCGGTAGCGATTCCCGACCGGCCTGTCGGCCGCGTACGGGTGCAGCGAGTAGCGCATCACGCGATCGTGGGCGTCCGTGCGCTCGAGGCGGAACCCGGGCTCATGCGTCGGCCGGTTGACGATGAAGCTGAGCGCGGTCGTCTGCCGCCCGTAGGAAGCGTCGTAGGCGATCAGCTTCACGTAGTGCTCGGGATAGGCCTCGCGGCACGCGCGCACTTCGCGCATGACCTGCGGGACGTCCTCGCGTGTAAGGTCGAACATCGGGAGACCCCACATCTCCCAGTACGAGTTCCGGGGGTGGGGGTCGTCGGTGTACTCCACCGAGATCGCCCATCCGTGGTCGAGCGCGTACCGCACCTGGGCCGCGATCTGCTCGTCGGTGAGGTCGGGGAGGAACGAGAACGTTCCCTGCGTGATCCGCATCGTCTGTCTCCTTCGGGGCGCCGGGCGATCAGCTGACGCTCGGGGTGAGGACGTAGTCCGGCGTGTCGGTGGACTGGAAGTCGAACGTGACGTCCTTCCATACCTGGAGCGCCGCGTTCAACTCGGGGCAGCCCTTGGCGGCCTTCTCGAGGATGTCGGGGCCTTCCTGGAAGTAGTCGCGACCCTCGTTGCGCGCCTGGATCATCGCCTCGACCGCGACGCGATTCGCGGTGGCGCCGGCGCCGATCCCCATCGGATGACCGATCGTGCCGCCGCCGAACTGCAGGATCACGTCCTCGCCGAGGTAGCGGAGCAGCTGATGCATCTGCCCCGCGTGGATGCCGCCGGAGGCCACCGGCATCACCGCGGGAAGAGACGCCCAGTCCTGATCGAAGAAGACCCCGTTCTGGAGGTTCTCCGGGACATGGTCGAGGCGGAGCGTGTCGTAGTAGCCCTCGATCATCGACGGGTCGCCCTCGAGCTTTCCGACGACCGTGCCGGCATGCACGTGGTCGACCCCGAGCAGCCGGCACCACTTCGCGATCACGCGGAACGAAACGCCGTGGGTCTTCTGGCGCGTGTACGTGCCATGGCCGGCTCGATGCAGGTGGAGGATCATGCCGTTCCGGCGGGCCCACTTCGACATCGACTGCATCGCCGTGTAGCCGACGGTCAGGTCCATCATGATGATCACGCTGCCGAGTTCCTTCGCGAACTCGGCCCGCTCGTACATGTCTTCCATCGTCGCCGCGGTCACGTTCATATAGTGGCCCTTGACCTCGCCGGTCAGTGCGCTCGCGTGGTTCACGCCCTCGATCGCGTACAGGTACCGATCGCGCCACCGCATGAACGGCTGCGAGTTGATGTTCTCGTCGTCCTTGGTGAAATCGAGCCCGCCCCGCAAGGCCTCGAACACCACGCGTCCGTAGTTCCTGGCGGACAGGCCGAGCTTTGGCTTGACGGTCGCGCCGAGCAGCGGCCGCCCGAACTTGTCGAGGTACTCGCGCTCCATCACGATCCCGTGCGGCGGACCCTGGAACGTCTTCACGTACTCGGTCGGGATTCGCAGATCCTCTAGCCGCAGCGCCTTGAGCGCCTTGAACCCGAATACGTTGCCGATGATCGAGCTTGTCATGTTGGCGATCGACCCTTCCTCGAACAGGTCGAGGTCGTACGCGATCTTCGCGATGTACTCGCCCTCGCGACCCGGCACCGGCGCCACGTCATATGCCTTCGCCTGGTACTGCTCGTGCGCGGTCAGCCGGTCGGTCCAGACGACCGTCCACGTGGCGGTCGACGATTCGCCGGCCACCGCGGCCGCCGCCTCCACCGCATCCACCCCGGGCTGCGGCGTAATCCGGAACGCGGCCAGGATGTCGGTCGCCTCGGGGACGTAGTCGGGGTCGAAGTAGCCCATCTCGGCGTACGGCGTGACCCCGGAGGCCCAGCGGTCCTTCTTCTTGAGAGGTGGTGCTGCGGTGGTGAGTGCCATCGTTTCGGCGGATCCCTTTCGGTCGAGCGCGGACAGCGTAAGTCCGACCGACCATAGAGATCAAGTTCTAATTTTGCGTGCAGATATAGAACTACACCTATGTATCGTGCGGAGAGAGCGATCCGAGCTGCGCGGCCTCGCGACGAAGGAACTCAATGAAGGCCGATGTGGCTGGGCGCAGCGGGCCGACCGCCGAGCGCAGCACGAACCACGGCCGCGGCTCCGGGCCGTCGTCGAGCGCGACCTCGCCGAGCCACCCGGCCCTCAGCTCCGCCTCCACCGCGGCGCGCGACAGCATCGAGACGCCGAGGCCGGCGCGGGCCGCCTGCTTGATCGCGCCATTGGAACCCAGCGTCAGTGTCTTCGGGCTCAGCCCGCGCTCGTTGAGGAACTGCTCGCCAAGCGCGCGCGTCCCCGACCCCGGCTCGCGCATCAGCCAGACGCGGTGGGCGAGCGCGCCGGCGTCGACCGGCCCGCCCGCCGCCAGCGGATCGTCGGGCCCGGTGATGCACGCGATCTGGTTCTCGAGCAGCGGCTCGGCGACCAGGCGATCGTCTGCCGGCGGCTTGCCGGAGATCGCGACGTCCGCCAGGTGGCTCAAGACCCGCTCGAACACGTATTCCCGGTTGCCCACGTCGAGCGTCAACTCGACGTCGGGATGAGTCGAGGCGAACTCCCGCATCAGGGGTGGCACGAACGACTCGGCGGCGGTCGTGACGGCGGCGATCCGCATCCGGAGCGCGGCCGCGCCGGCTGCCTCCCGCGCGGCGCGGCGCCCGTCGTCGAGCAGCCCGACGACGTCCTCGGCATACGGCCGGAACGCGGTACCGGCGTCAGTCAGTCGGATGCCCCGGCCCGCTCGCTCGAATAGCTCGCACTCGAGCTCGCGACTGAGGGCGGCGATCGCGGAGGAGACCGATGGCTGCGTCACCACCAACTCGTCCGCGGCTGCAGTCACCGACCCGCCGCGCACGACCGCGAGGAACGCCGTCAGCTGCGTGACCGTTATAGCCAACTGGCTAAGAGTAGCCAGCCTGATAAAGCCTCGTGCTTATCGTTTAGCGGCCCGCCATCTCGTCGATGCAGACGACCGCCGCGACGATCAGAGCGTCGTTCTCGCCGGGCGCAACCTCGATCCCGTACGTCTCGCGGACCCGGAACCAGCGCTTGGAGATCTCGGCGATCTTGTCGCCGTCGCGCTCGATCTCGTATTCGTGATCCACGATGTTGCCCTTAGCGGTCAGCTCGCCACCGGCCTCGAGCTCGATCGCGAACCGATCGCGCAGCGGCGTTATCAGCGCCTTCTTGATCGTCGCGACGGTGTCTCCGCCGCGTTCGATCTCCATCGTGTCGCGGATGTGGAGCTTCTTCTCCTGGATCTTGAACAGCTCCTCGCCGGACGGGCTCTCGAGGACAAACGTGCTCCGGACCCGGAGCGCCTTGCCGTCGACCTTGAACGCGCGCTCGCCGCCATCGGTCTCGACCCAGAAGTCGTCGCCGATCGCGAACAGCTTCTCGCGCATCTGATAGCGAATGCCGGCTTGCCCGTGGTGTCTGTGTAGAAGTCCCACTGCGTCTCCTTTGCTTTCGTCAGCTGAAGAATTCGATCAGTGCCGTTCGATCGCGGTCGCCAAGCTGCAGATCGGCCTGGCGATCACGACGATCGCCCCGGTCGTGCTCGACGTCCTGCCGGACGGTCTGAAGGTCCTCACCGTACGGGGTGAGCCGCAGGAGACGAGGCGGATCGTGCTGGCGCGCCTACCGGGTCCGCCCGACGGCGCCGCCGCCCGAGTGGCGGACGCGCTGATCACGCGCGCGGTCAGGCTAGGCGTCGGCGCGGTAGCGAAGACCGTCGAGAGCGATGCGGAGCATATGCTCGGTCTGGCTCGGATCGGCGACCGGGATCTTGGAGATCGCCATCACCATCTGCATCACCTCGGGGAACTCGACATCCGGGCGCGCGACGCCGGCGTCCTGGGCGCGCTTGAGCATTGGACCGCCGGCGTCGTAAAGCGACGTCCGGCACACCTGGAACAGCGCAGAGTCGCGGTCGAGGTAGTTGAGCAACTCACCCGCGAGCGCCTGCTTGGTCGCGAGATAGCCCATCAGGCTCTCGAACCATGAGCTCAGCGCCTCCCACGGATCGCCGCCGTCAAGTTCGGCGGCCGAGCGGCACACCTCCTCGACCTCGTTGACGTAGAGAGCCTCTAGCAACGCCTGGCGGTTGGGGAAGTGGCGATAGAGGGTGCCGATGCCGACGCCGGCCCGGCGCGCGATCTCCTCGAGCGCGGTCGACTCCCCGCCCTCGGCGAACGCCTCCCTAGCAGCCGTCAGCACCTTGTCGTAGTTACGCCGAGCATCCGCTCGCTTGGGGCGGACGATCAGGTTCTCAGGGCTGACTTCGGTGGTGCTCATTCAAATTCCCTTGACAAACGGAGGGTCCCTCCATATAGTTTCCGGAGGGCTCCTCCACTTATTTCGGAGGCGGCCTCCATTTTAGCGCCTCGCTCAATCACACACAAGTTGGGATCTGCATGAATCTAGCCTCACCGCAAACCGCATCACCGGACAGCCGTCGCTGGACGGCCCTCATGATCGTGTGCCTGGCGCAGCTCATGATCGTGCTCGACGTCACGATCGTGAACGTCGCGCTCCCCTCAATTCAACGCGACCTCCACTTCAGCCAGTCGAACCTCACGTGGGTCGTCGACGCGTTCCTCGTCACGTTCGGCAGCCTGCTCTTGCTCGCAGGGCGGCTCGGCGATCTCGCCGGCCGCAAGCGCGTGTTCCTCGCGGGCCTCACCGTGTTCACCGCCGCCTCGCTCGTGTGCGGCGTCGCGCCCAGCCAGGGCGTGCTGATCGCGGCCCGCGCCGTGCAGGGCGTCGGCGCCGCCGCCCAGGCATCGGTGATCCTCGCGATCATCATCACCGAGTTCCCGATCCCCAGCGAGCGCGCGCGGGCGATGAGCGCCTACGTGTTCGTGTCGGTCGCCGGAGGCTCGCTCGGCCTGCTCGCCGGCGGCATCCTCACCCAGGCGCTGAGCTGGCACTGGGTGTTCTTCGTCAACCTGCCGATCGGCGTGGCCACCTTCGCCTTGGGTCAGCGGTTCATCCGCGCCGACCGCGGAATCGGGCTCGAGCACGGAGTCGACTGGATCGGCTCTTTTCTCGTCACCGCCTCGCTGATGGGCTTCATCTACGCGATCGTGCAGGCCACGGCGCACGGCTGGGTTTCGACCCAAGTCCTTGGCGTCGGCGCCGTCGCCGCGCTGCTGATGGCGGCGTTCGTGGCGCTGGAGGCTCGCATCGAGAACCCCATCATGCCGATGCGCATCCTGCGCCTCCAGGGGCTGATCAAGGCCAGCCTCGTCCGAGGGTTCCTCGTGACCGGCATGTACTCGACGTTCTTCCTCGGAAGCCTCTATCTCGAGCACGTCCGCCACTACAGCGCCGTCCAGACCGGCGCGGCCTTCCTGCCCTGGACGCTCACGGTCGCGGTCCTGTCGCGGGGCATCACGGCACGGCTCGTAAATCGGTTTGGACCGTTTCCCGTGCTCCTCGCGGGTATGGCGAGCGCGGTCGTCGGCCTGCTCCTGTTCAGCTCCGTCGGACCGGACACGAGCTTCTTCCCGACGATCTTCTTCGCCTCCTTCGCGGTCGGCCTGGGCATCGGAAACGCGTTCATGCCCCTGCTCACCATGGCCATGGCCGACGTTCCCGCAGCTGACTCGGGCCTCGGCTCTGGGATAACCAACGTTTCGCAGCAGATCAGCGGGGCGCTCGGGCTGGCAGTCCTCAGCACGATCGCGGCGAACCGGACGAAGGGACTGCTGTCTTCCCACCAGGGCGTGACGACCTCCCTGATCGGCGGCTACCACCTTGCCTTCCTCATCGGGGCGGCAACGATCACCGCCGGCATCGTCCTTGCCTTGGCTCTCCTAAGGCCCCGCGCCGCCGAGCCCGCGCTCCAACTGGCCGACAACCCCGCGGCAGATGACGCCGCTCGCATCAACTTCGACATCGAAAGAGAAGCCGCATGACAGACACAATTCGCCTCCCCGCCCCCACCGCACCGTCAAGCCGAGTCGGTCGCCGCTCGCCACACACCGACCGGCGGCGCGACATACGCCTCGCCTCCGAGGGCGTCGTGGCGAGCTACCTCCACGACATCTCGCAACGCCATCGCGACGGCGTGCGTGGCCACTCACCCCGTCGGGACGTAGCGGCGCGCGCCGACATACTCATCGCCGAAGGCCGTCAGCGGGATGACGTGCACCGCGCCGGACGAGTTCGGTGATTCGATGATCCGTCCGTCCCCGACGTACATGCCGACGTGGCTGATCGTCGGGGACGGAGGATCGGTCGCGAAGAACACGAGGTCGCCGGGCTCGAGCGCGCCCCTCGCCACCGGCCGGCCGGCGAGCGCCTGGGCGTCGGCGTCGCGTGGGATCACGATCCCGTGCTCTCGGTAGATCACGTTCACCAACCCGGAGCAGTCGAAGCCGAACGCCGACGTCCCGCCCCATAGGTAGCGCACGCCGAGGAACAGCCGGGCGGTCGCCACCAGCTCCTGGCCCGTGGGGACCGGGGTCGCGGCGGCAGAGGGGGTGACGTCGACAGACGAACGAGGCAACACGCCAACCTCGCCGCCCGGTGTCGCGACCTGCACCCCACCGGCCGAGACGCCGAGCACGGGCAGTCGCGTCCCGAAGCTCACCTCGAGTTGACGGGACGCGCCGCGGAGAATCGCGGTCGGGACGGCGACGACCGCGACCCGTCCGGCGAGCAGCCCGCCGAAGCTCGCGCTCGAGGAGAGCTGCTTCGTCGGGACCCACCCCGGATAGCCGACCCGGTCGATCGGCGTCGGCTGATCGATGACGGCGACCCGGGTCCACGAGCCGCGCTGGCCGAGAATCCGGACCGGCTCGCCGAACAGCGCCTGGGTCTCGATCTTTCCGTCCAGCCCCAACCGCGCCGCCGTGGTCAGGACGCGGCTCCAGGCGGCCATCTTCACGGGGTTCCCCAGGGCCGGCCGGTCGATCGGGCGGGGTGCGGACGGACTCGCCCATAGCGTCGCCACCGAGACATCGACGTAGCGAGTCGACGCGGGCGTCGCGATTGATATGTGTGGCGGGCTCGCGCGGGACGCGGGCGCGCGCACCTGAGCATTGGTGCCGATCTCGATGACCGGATGCTTGGCCGGCCTGAGCCAGCGAAGAACTTCAAGCAGCTGCGACTCGCTCAGGGCCACGCATCCTTCGGTCGCGCCCCCGACCCAGCTGTGGAGAAAGATCCCCGAGCCCAGCGCGTTCGCGCCGCCCCGCGTCGGGTTCATGTTGAACTGAGCGACCGCGAAGTACGGGTACGCGACGGTTTCCGTCCACAGCGGCTCCGACCACGACGCGAACCCCGGCGTGACGCCGCACGGCACGTGTACGAAACGGTTGTACTGCGGCGAGTACGGATCTTCGTCCCACCAGTCGCCGCACGCCAGGCGGTGGTAGTCGTAGTGAAGTCCACCGGGATTCGGTTGGTTGCCGTACATCGTGCTGGCGATGCCGAACACCCCGATCGGGGTCGCGTGGTCGCCCTCCCGGCGGGTGCCGGCGGACAGCAGATGGCCCGAGCCAGTCTCGGCCTCCCAGGGACCGAACACCAACCGCCAGGGCGACGCTCGCCCGGCGCGCTGATACACGCGCAAGGTGGCTAGATAACCCGGCGGATCGTCGGTCGGGCTCGACACGACGATCAGCTGATTCGCGCTCGGCGGAATCGCCAGGCGCGGGTTGCGAGTCGCCGCCTGTACGACAGGCGATCCGATGAGCGCCGCGAGAACCGCGGCTCCAACCACGATCGAGTGCCTCAGCCGCAACACGTCCTCGAGCCAATCTACCGATCGTGCCGCGTCCTCGATTCGGCCGCGGGAAGGGCAGCGCCGCCGGCAGCCTACCCAGGCGCTCGGTTTGCTCGACGAATCGCCGGTTGACGAGTTGGCTGGCTGCTCGAGCGTGCGTGGCGTCTGTAGGCGGCCAGGCCTGCCGCGGCGAGCAGCGTCATCACCGGTAGTACGAGGAGGCCGGCCCGCAGGCTCGAGATCTGGGCGATCGCGCCGGCGATCAGCGGCCCGCTGGTCATCCCTAGCGCCGCGACGGTGAGAGTCTCCCCGAGCGCGCTGTCGGCGGTGCGTCCGCTCGCCTGGATGTGCAGCGAGGACGTCAGGGGAAAGAGGGCACCAATGCCGGCGCCGGCGAGGACGATGCCCGCCACGGCCGCGGTCACGCTGGTCGCGGCGAGGAGGAGCGGAAGGCCGAGGATGACCGAGCCGAGCGCGATGACCAGGACGTGCTCCGGGCTCTGCGTGCGAGCCAGCCGGCTGGCCACGAGCCGTCCGAGCAGGTTGGAGGCGTACAGGCCGCTGACCATCGCCACCGCGGTATTCCGCGCGAGACCCACGTCGTCGTTGAGGTAGCTGGCGAGCCAGAAGCTGAGCGCGAACTCGAGCGCGACGATCGCGAAGATGATCACGAGCGTCGGCTGCGCACGCGTGCGTCCACGTCGCTCGCTCTCGGCGGCTCGCGGCGCAGGGACCTCGGGGCCGAGGATCCCGACGGCCGCGAGAACCGCGGTCACCGTTCCGATGACGAACGCAAGGCGCCAGGTGGCCGCGGTGGCGGCCAGCGCACCGATCAGCAGCGGCGTGGCGATGCCGGCGAGGGAGACCGCCACCTCACCCTCGGTCATCGCGACGGCCCGGCGGGGTCCGTGTCCGTCCGCGAGCGCGCCCCAAATGCGGATCAGCGCCAGGGACGCGAGCAGCCCCATCAGGAAGGCTCCCGAGATCGTGATCGGCGCGGTCTCGCCATAGCCGACCGCGAGTCCGGCGAGCGCGCTCCCCGCGAGCCCGCCGGCGATTATCGTGCGACGGCTCAAAGGGATGCGATCGCGCGCCGAGAGCGCACCCGCGACACCGCCGCCGAGCGCGAAGGCCACCTGGTGCAGCGCGCCGACGACGTATGAGATGCCCTCCACCGAGCGGATGTATGGCAATGCGGGACCGAGAACGGCGTTCAGGTAGCCGAAGGCGAACAGCGCGCCGAACGCGGTCCAGGTGAATGCGTCGCGGCGGTAGCTCATCGCGTCCCGCCGGCCCAGAGCGCGAGGCGCCGCGCGTCGAGGACCTGGTCAAAGGCCGCCAGGGCGACGCCGACGAGGACTGCGTCCTCGCCTGCCAACCCGGGGACGATCTCGGGCGCGTCGCCACGGTGCACATCCATGAGTCCCGCGTCGAACGCTTTCTGAAATGCGCCAGGCGCCGCGTCCCGGAGCGGACCGGCCAGCCCGCCGAGCGTCACCACGCGGGGGTCGAGCGCGTTGACGAGCCCCGCGGCACCGCGTCCGAGATCGGCCGCCAGGTCCGAGCGGATGCGTCGCTCCGTCGTGCTCGGCTGTGGGGCCTCGAACAACCGGCGCAGCCACTCCCGCGGGTCCGGCGGTTCCGGCTCGCCCAGCCGGGCGGCGATCCGCCCCGGGTCAAACCGAACGCCCCAACAACCTCGGGCCCCGCAACCGCATACCTCGCGGCGATCGCCGAACGGAAGATGCCCGAACTCGCCGGCGAGACCCCGGGCGCCCTGAACGGGGCGACCGCCGACCAGGAGCGCGCCGCCGATTCCAACCTCGACCACGAGATGCAGGAGCGCGCCGGCCGTCGGGCAGGTGCGGGCCGTGGCGACGGCCGCCATCGTCGCGTCGTTGCCCGCGACGACGGTAAGCCCGCCGCCGACAACTGAAAGCTCAACGTCGCGCCATCCGAGCATCGTGGCGTCGAGCAGACGTGTCCCCGCGACGAGCCCGGGCACGGCCAGACCCACGGCAAGCGCGCGGCCGCCGAGCCGCTCCGCCTCGCGTGCGACGACCCTGCGCAGCCGCGCGAGCACTTGGCCCGGATCCTTGCCACGGTGGCGCGCCGAGGCGAGCAGTTCGAGCTCGCCGTCGATTCCGCACGCCGCCAGGCGCCAGTCACCGTGGCGGAGGTCAAGAGCCAGCACCGCCGGCCCCTCGGGATGGGCGTACAGCCGGGTCGTCGGCCGTCCTGGCCCTTGCGCCGTCGTCGGACGCTCGGCGACCAGTCGGGCCGCGCGCAGTCGGCCCATCAGGTCCGAGGCTGGGCCGCTGGCCAACCCAAGCTCACCGGCCAGGTCGCGCCGCGTCGGCTCCGGCCGGCGACGCACCAACTCGAGCGCCGCGGCAGCGGAGCGCCAGTGCCTCGCTTGTTGCACACTCGCACTCATATACTCGCTTAGCGAGCTTATTCCCGGATCGAGCCGTCCGCAATCGGGGCCGACCGCGCGCCGGGTTGCGCTGCTCGTGGCGGTCGCGATCATGACCGCGGTGCTCGCGGTGCGGTACGACCTCCTCACGAGCTTGCGGCGGATGAGAACCGACAGCCCGACGGCGCGACGGCCCGCGGGTCAGCGTGTCCCCGCGCGGGCGACCCTCACCCCGGCGGGTTCAGCGTGCCCCCGTCCCGGCGACCCTCACCCCGCCGGCAACCCTCCACACGCCGGGGGACGGCGATGTTGTAATCACCTACAACGGATCGCGACGATTTCCAGCCCGCTGCGCTGCACTGCCCGTGTGTCGTGCATGCTGACCTCGACGCTGACGCTCCCCGACGCGCACGCGAGTGCGGACAGTGGGAGCATCACGATCGCGGCGGGCGCTACGAAGACGATCACGTACACGTTCACGCCGGGCGCTGTCGCCGCGGAGTCGCTGCGCCGTACCCGAACGTCTCGCTCAGTATCGACGTCACCGCGCCCGTTCCGTACGCGGGCACGATCTCCGGGCCGCTCACATGACAAAGGCGCTGCCGGTCTCGCGCGGCTTGACACAACTGGTAGCGTGCCCGCCCATGCGACGCATTCTCCTGGGGGCTTGCGTCGTGGCAGGAGCCGCGACGCCCGGAGCTGTAGCACTTGCGCACTCCGTCCAGAGCCCGAACCTCCCTGACGGACGCTACCAACTCAAGAACGGCTACGTCGACGTCGAGTACAACAAGAAGGTCAAGAAGTTCGATTACGTGCAGGTCTACTATCCCTGCCGCGCGGCGGGTCCCAGCCACAGCAAGTATCCGGCGTTCATCAGCCTGTCGACAAATCCGCACACGAAGCTTGTCGGCGGCAAGTCCGCAAGCACCTTTACCAACAAGATCACCGATTCGTCGGACCCCAAGGCTGTCGGCGACACTGCCACGGTCACCTGGGCGGTCCATGGCGTGAAATTCTCCTCGCAGGGCCTATCCGGTGATTTGAACCTGACGGTGACCGGTCCCGCGGCGATCTGTCCGTTTACGTTGACGAACAAGCACCTGACGCCGCTCGGTAACACTCAGGGAAACCAGCAGTGACCCCCAGACGTAGCTGAGAAAGCGTCGGCTGACGCCGACGCCTCAGTTACACCAGCGCCGTCGCTACCAACGGACAGGCTGGCTCAATGCGCGGCTTCCTGTGCACGTCTCGGAAGCTTCCACCCCGGACGAACGAAGTGGCACGTGTAGCCGTTGGGATACCGCTCGAGGTAGTCCTGGTGCTCGGGCTCTGCCTCCCAGAACGGTCCGGCGGGCTCCACCTCGGTAACGACCTTTCCGGGCCACAAGCCGGACGCGTCGACATCAGCGATGGTGTCCTCCGCGATGCGGCGCTGCTCGTCATCGACGTAGAAGATCGCCGAGCGGTAGCTCGCGCCCAGGTCGTTGCCCTGACGGTTCTTCGTAGTCGGGTCGTGAATCTGGAAGAAGAACTCGAGCAGGTCCCGGTAGGAGATGCGGTCCGGATCGAACAGGATCTCGATCGCCTCGGCATGCGTGCCGTGGTTGCGGTAGGTCGCGTTCGGAACGTCGCCCCCCGTGTAGCCAACACGCGTGCTGATGACGCCGTCGAGTTTACGGACCAGATCCTGGACGCCCCAGAAGCACCCACCAGCCAGGATCGCCGTCTCGGTCTCAGCCATGTCTCTGCTCCTTCTCGTCGGTTTTCTCAGTCGCGCGACAGATGCTCACCAACACAGTAGACCCACGGCGGTTCGCCTCGCAAGGCAGGCAGCCCCGATAGCTGCGTCTCGAGATCTCCAGCGATCACGCGGCAGCCCGGGTTAGAGTCGGAGCGTGGTGGGATCCAAGGCCAGACTGACCTGGCTCGCTCTTGCTTTCCTGACCGTCGGATCGGTCGGCGACCTGGGCACGGCCCCGGCGCTGGCCGTTTTCGGACTCGCGTCGGTCGTTCTGTACGTGCTGCCCGCGATCGTGTTCCTCGTGCCGGCGTCGCTCGTCTCCGCCGAGCTCGCGTCCGGTTGGCAGGGAGGCGTCTACAACTGGGTCAGCGAGGGGCTTTCCCCGGGGATGGGTTTCGCCGCGGTCTGGTGCCAGTTCGCCCAGACGACGTTCTACTACCCGGCCGTGCTCGCGTACGTGGCGAGCACGCTGGCCTACGTGATCGCCCCGTCGCTGGCCCACAGCGGCATGTACACCGCGGCGGTGATCATCGTCGTCTTCTGGACCGCGGTGATCGCATCGGCACGGGGCGTGACCAGCGTCGACAAGCTGGCTTCCTACGGGATCGTGATCGGAACGCTGATCCCCGGAGCCCTGCTCGTCGTCTTGGCCATCATCTACCTCGCGCAGGGCAACCCGTCAGCGGCGCCGCTCGATACCCACCACCTCCTTCCTCCGTGGAGCGGACTGGCGAGCATCGTGTTGATCGTCAACAGCTTCTTCACGTACGCGGGCGTCGAGGTGAACGCCGTCCACGTCGACGACTTACGCGACGCTCCCCGTGAGTTCCCGAGGGCGATCTTGGTCGCCGTGATCCTGATCCTGCTCGTGTTCATCTTCCCGACGCTGGCGATCTCGGTCGCGGTTCCGTCGACGCACATCAGTCTCACCGCCGGGGTGATGCAGGCGTTCAGGTTCCTCCTGGATCACTTCGGGCTCGGCGTCCTGATCCCGATCGTCGGCATCGGGTTGGTAGTCGCCTCGATCAGCGGCCTGCTGGACTGGCTCACGGGCCCATCGACGGGCTTGCTCGAGATTGGACGCGAGCGCGGCTACCTGCCGCCGTACTTGCAGAAGGTCAACGCCAACGGCGTACAGGTACGCATCCTCGTCGCTCAAGGAGTCGTCATCACGCTGATCGGGCTGCTCTACGCGCTCGTCCCGAGCGTGTCGCGCGCCTACTGGATCTTCGCGGCCCTGGCCACCGAGGTCTACCTGATCATGTACGTGCTGATGTTCGTGGCGGCACGCAACCTGCGACGGCGTCAGCCCGAGCACGCCCGCGGCTACCGAGCGCCGGCGCTGTCGACGATCTGCGTCGTGGGGATGCTGGCGTCGGTCGCCGCGTGCGTGATCGGGCTCCTGCCGCCGAGTCAACTCGGACACGCGAACGTGCTCGTGTACGCGGGGTCGCTACTCGCGGGAGTCCTCGCGATCGGGGTGCTCCCGCCGGTCCTGCTCGTCCGGCTATGCAGGCCTGCCTGGAAGGGCGGCTGAGAGCGGACTCGTGCAGGTGTTCTGCAGGGTGGCGCCCAGCGCGGAGATGAGCTCCTCGCTCGGCGCCGAGGCAAGCGCGTCGAACGCAAGGACGTACCGGGACAGCCCGAACCCAATGAGTTGCGAGGCAAGCAGCGCCGCACGGAGCTGGGGTCGGTCGGCCCCGACCCGCTCGACCACGGGAAGCGTGAGATTGACCGTGATGAACTCGCGGAAGACCGCGGCCGCGGCTGGGTCGGCGAGGGCGGCGTGGATCAGGGACAGGATCGGGTTTCGGTGCTCGTCGCGATCCCAGTGGCTGATGAATCTGCGTGCGGTGTAGTCGCCGACCTGCGATGCGGGGACCTCTTGGATCTGGGCGGCGACCTCGCTCGCGTCGAAGGGCAACTCGACGACGGCTGCGAACAACCCAGCCTTCGATCCGAAGAGCTGGACGACGAGCGACGGGTCCACGCCGGCGTCGCGAGCGATCCCCCGCAGCGACGTCTCGGTGTAGCCGTTGGCCGGGAAGGCAAGGCGAGCGACGTCGAGGATCTTCTTGCGCGAGGGGCTCCTCCCGGGGCGCCGGCCGCCGCGGCGACGCGCCCCCGGGCCGCGCGATGTGAGGGGCGGATCGGTCATGGCCTAAGTTTGCCACATGTTGTCTCAACGTGTAGAGTAAACGTACAGACAAACTGTTTTCCGACCCGGATGAACCATGAATGCGACCCCGCAATTGCCCAACTCGGAATTGCCCTACTCGGCCAGCGCGGACTCCGCACCCCCGCCTTCCGAGGGCCGGCTCCCCCAATCCGCCCCCAGCCCACGCCGGCTGTTCGCAATAGCCGTGTTCGCCGCAATCGTCGGGTTTGGCATCACCCTGTCGTTCGGCTATGCCGACCATGACCCGAAGCCCCACGCGGTTCGTATTGCCATCGCCGCCCCACCGGCGGTGCGCGCCAAGGTCGCGGCCGGCCTGGAGCGTGCCGAACCGGGAGGCTTCGACCTCGTGCCCGTGCCCAGCGCCGGGGCAGCAACCCCCAGCGTGCGTTCCCAGTCGACCGCGGGGGCGCTCGTCGTGCCGCCAAGCGGACCCGTCACGATCGTGACCGCCGGCGCGGAGGGCGTCCTGCAACAGCAGGCACTCACCGCAGCGCTCACCGGCGCGACCCGGTCGATGCATCGCGCCGCGAAGTCGCTGGACGTAGCCCCCCTGCCGAGTGGCGACCGCGCCGGGCTGTCCAGCTTCGTGTTCGGCCTCGGACTGCTCATTCCGAGCGTGCTTGGCGGCCTTGGCTTGTTCCTGCTCGGTTCGCGCCTGCGACTGTGGTGGCGCGTCACCGCCGCGGCGCTGTTTGCACTGCTGGTCGCCTGCGGCGGGGTCCTGGCGATGGACACCATCCTCGGCGCCCTGACCGGAGCGAGCGGCGCACTGATCGGGATCGGCTTTCTCGGGGCCCTCTCCTTCGTGTTGTTCGTCGCGGCCCTACAGGCGGTGGTCGGGCTGCCTGGCACCGCGCTGGCGGCAGTCGCGTTCATCTTCGTCGGCAACGCCATCTCCGGCGGATCCGTGCCGGTCGGATTCCTCCCGGGCGGGTTCCGCCAGATCGCGCCATGGCTTCCGAACAACGCGATCGTCAGCGGCGTCCGGGACGTCGTCTACTTCAAAGGACACGACCTCGGGCATCCGCTGCTCGTCCTCGTCCTTTGGCCGGTCGTCGCGCTGAGCGTCATCGCGGCCGTCGATCTCCTGCACCTCTCAGAGCGCCGGCACAGACCCCACCAGGCCAACGAGATCTACGGCACCCCGGCGTTCGTGCACGTCAGCCGGCGGCTCAGGGCTCGTGCAGCGGGTTGAGGTGCTCTCGCAGCCTCAGCAGCTGCGGCTCCGATTCGTCTGAGTCGATCAGGACGGCCGTACCCGGCCAGGCGTTCCTCAGGTAGGCGGTGTAAGCCCCGTTCGATCGTAGGTCCGGCTCGTAGATCCACGAACCCGAGTTCCAATACCGGAACTTCTTGCCCGGTCCGAGCACGCCATCGAGCGGCTGGTGCGTGTGGGCGAACACGATGTTGCGGGTCTCCGAGGACCAACCGAGGTTCACGACCACCTGCTCGAAGGCTTCGACCGCGCGGGCGCTCGGATCGCTCGGAGCTACCGAGCGAGCAAACGCGTAGCTCGACGCCTCCCCTCCGGCCGGAGCGCCGGTGCGGTGCCGGCGCATCATCTCCTGATGGCGCGCCGCCTGATACCCATCAGGAGCCATTCTCGCCGCCGTCCGCTCCTCGGCCCTCCCCGGCGGCGCGAGGTGCGCCGCAGACCAGTCCCGGAGCTTTTCGGCGGCTCTGACCGGCGAGGCAGAGAGGTGTGCGGCGTGTCCCAGCGACTCGAAAGCCCGGAACGTGCGGCGCTGTGCGTTCGTGCCGTTCGGCAACTGCGCGATCGTGTACAGAAGCCCGGTGAGGATTGTTGCCGTCGCCTCGTAGTCCGCAATCGTCGGCGAACGCTCCTGGCCTCCGACGGCGATGGACCACAGCGCGCGGGATAGCAACCTGGTCGAGCCGCCACCGGTTCGCGCAGCGTGCACGTCGAGATAGTGGCCATGCATGCAGAGCACGCCGGCGAACGTGTAGGTCGGATAACGGATATCGACCTCAACACCCTCGAGGTGCCGCTCCAGAAACAGACGGAGCAGGTCCGCGCGTCGGAGCTCCTCGCTCAGCTCCCGCGGTGGCCTCCCTTCGGCGAGCGCCAGCTCGAGCCGATCCTCGGCTTCGCGACTGACGAAATGGTGGTCGTGATTCCCCGCCAGAAACACGAACCGCTTGCCTTGCAGCTTCTCCCGAAGCAGCTCCAGCAGGCCGCGAGCCGCCTCGAAGCTGTCGAGGATCGACGCGAACATCAAATCGAACATGTCGCCGAGGAAGATCACCTCGTCGACGTCGAGCGCCGGCGCCAACAACTTCAGGCTGTCCGGCTCGCGAAGAAGATCCTCGCCGGTCCAGGCACCGAAATGAGTATCGGAGATCACGAGCGCGCGCATGCGCGATGAGTATCCCCGACGGGCCTGATCAAGGACAAACTGCTCGAACCCACGCCTGGCGAATAGTTAGGCAATCACCTAAGTAACGTGCTACGTTCTCCGCTGTGCCGATCGCTGAGCCCCAGCAACTCGATCAGGCGTTCCACGCCCTGGCCGACGGCAACCGCCGCGCGATCGTCGCACGGCTCACCCGTGGCGCCGCATCGGTGAGCGAGCTCGCGGCGCCGCTGGACGTGTCGTTACCGACCGTGCTGCAGCACCTCGAAGTGCTCCAGCGCAGCGGACTTGTGCGTTCCGAGAAGGTGGGCCGCGTCCGCACCTGCCAGCTCGAAGACGGACCGATGCGCGCGGTCGAACACTGGATCGCCGAGCACCGCGCCACCTGGGAACGTCGCTTCGATCTCCTGGGCGACGTCCTCGACGACGCCTTCCCGACCACGAAGGGACATCGCACCAAATGAGCATCTGTCAGCACGACTTCACCATCGAGCGGCGTTTCAGACAGAGTCCCGAGCAGACGTTCCAGGTGTTCGCCGACCCCGACCTCCGGCAGCGCTGGTTCCGTGTGCCCGACACTTGGACCGACACCGAGTGGTCGCTGGACTTCCGCGTCGGCGGCGGCGAGGTGAACGCGGGGCGCGACGACCGCGGCATCCACCACCTGTTCCGCAGCCGCTTCCACGACATCGTCGACGGCGAGCGGATCGTGTTCGCCTACGACATGTTCCTCGAGGGCCGCCTGACCTCAGTCTCGCTTACGACCATCGAGCTGCGTCCCGAGGGCGACGGCGGAACGCACCTGATCTTCACCGAGCACGGCGCGTTCCTCGACGACCTCGAAGACCCGGCCGAGCGCGAGCACGGCACCGGTCTGCTGCTGGATGGGCTTGAGACGGTGCTCATCCGTGAGGTGCCGGCGTGAGCCTCGTCCTGCTCGAGCACCCATTCGCGCTGTATTGCTGGAAGGCGCTCATCGCCCTGTACGAGCGCGACGTGCCGTTCACGGCCGATCTCGTCGAGGCCGACCGCTCCGCGCTCGCGGCTCTGTGGCTACCGGCCTCGATCCCCCTGCTCGTCGACGACGGCGTCGTGGTCCCCGAGTCGTCGATCATCGTCGAGCACCTCGATCGCCACGGCGACGCGCCGCCGCTGATCCCGCCGGACCCCGACGAGGCGCTGCAGGCGCGACTGTGGGATCGCGTGGCCGACGGCTACGTCGCCACGCCGGTGCAAAGGATCGTCGGCGACGCACTGAGACCCGCCGACGCCAAGGACTCGCACGGGGTCTCCCAGGCTCGCCGGACGCTCGACCTCGCCTACACCACGCTGGACCGTCAGCTCCACGGACGCGACCGTGACGGCTGGCTCGCCGGCGAGCACTTCACGCTCGCAGACTGCGCCGCAGCGCCCGCCCTGCACTATGCCGACGTCGTCCATCCGCTGGACCGGCAAACCCACCCGGCGCTGGCCGCCTACTTCGATCGGCTATTTGCACGATCGTCGGTCGCTCGCGTGGTCGAGGAGGCCCGCCCCTATCGCGAGCTATTCCCGCTGCCATGGCCCGAGCGTCACGACGGGGACCGCTCGACCGTACCCTCGATCAGCCCGTAAGGCTCGTTGGTGACATGGAAGATCTCGTTCTCGTTCTCGAGCCCGAAGCGCCCGAGGTCGTACAGGAGGTGGTGCTTGTTGGGCAGGGAGAAGCTGATCCGCTCCACCTCGGGACGGGCGTCGAGAACGGCCTTGCCCATGTGGTGGAGCGTGAACTGCACCGACGGGCTGTAGTGATCGCAGAAGGCCTCGACGATCGTCTGGCGCACGCCATGCCAGGCCGCTCCGTAGTGGACGTCGCGTCCGCGGTATGACCACCGGGCCGTGATGATCGTCGCCAGAATCCTGTCGGACGTCTCGGGGAGCGTGGTGAAACGATCGCGCAAGAACCCCTCCCAGCCCGAGTCGGTGGTCTTCAGGACGAGCAGGTCGTCGATCCCGACTTGAATTTGGATCCCGCCCGCCCCGCCACCGTCGCCGGTCACGGCCGCGACGCGGTTGCCGCCGCTCCCGCGCTGGAAGGCGTACCCGTGCGGACGCCCACCGACCTCGAGCCTCGCCCACGGGTGCTCGACGATGTGCGCACGCGCGCGCGTGACGCTCGGCCCAGCCGCGAGGAAGTGTTCGACGAGCCGCCGCCCGAACGACTCGATGTCGTCGATCGGTTGCTCTTTCGCGAGGGCATAGACGGCGTTGCGCATGGTGTCGGTGGCGAGCAGGCCTGCGTTGTCCCCGTCGACGTACGCGGCGTCGAAGTCGCCCTCGAGCCCAACGTCGACCGTGATGTCGCACAGGTCGTGGCCGTCAGGGCGGCGCGAGACCTTGACGAGACGGATCTCGGACTTTCCGTATCTGGCCTGACTCAGAACGATCGACATCCGTCAGCTCCCTCGGTATGTGCTGTATCCAAATGGGCTCAGCAGCAACGGCACGTGGCAATGCTCCTCGCCGTCACCGACGACGAAGATCACCGACACTTGGGGGTAGAAGCCCGTCTCGCCGACCGCACGGAAATACGCGCCGGTGTCGAACGTCAGCCGGTAGTGGCCCTCCTCCGGCGCTGAGGAGAGCAGATCGCGCGCACGCCCGTCGCCGTCGGTGGTGCCACGGCCGACCGGCTGCCAGCCCCTGTCCAGCGCACGCTCGAGCAGCACGGGCACGCCCGCCGCCGGACACCCCCGCGAGGTGTCGAGCACGTGCGTGGTTATTCCGCTCAAGACCCCTCTTCCTCAAGCAGGTCAGCCAGGCGCAGCCGCGCGATCTTGGCGATCTCGCCGAGAGCGATGCCGATCTCCTGCTCGCGCGAGTGCTCTAGCCGGGCGGTGCCCCACGCGATGATCGAGTCCTTCGTGTGCTCCCGCACGCAGACGATCATGGGGAACCCGAATCGGTCGCGGTAGGAGCGGTTGAGGCGCCGGAGCGCGTCGAACTCGCCCGCGGTGAGGCGGTCGAGCCCCGCCGAGGCTTGCTCGCCCGTGGACTCGCGCGTGAGGATCCGCTCCTCCGCCTCACGACCGGCGAGCTCGGGATGAGCCCGGATCAACTCGAGCTGGCGCTCGCGCGGCGCCTCGCGGATCGCCGCCTCGAGCGCGGCGTGCAACTCGGTCACGCTTCCGAACGGCCGCTGGGCCCACGCCGCCTCCGCGACCCAGGGCGAGTGCTCGAACAGCGGACCAAGGTCAGTCAATGAGAGAGACAGCTCTGCGGATTCGATACCGACGATGTGCTCCGGCCGGACCGGAATCCGCGTGAGCGGGCGACCGCTGGCGGCGCGCACCGCCGCGACGACCGCCGGCGGGGTAGAGATGTGAGGCGGCTCCCCCACGCCCTTGAGGCCATACGGTGACTCCGGGTCAGGGTGCTCGAGGATCTCGATCCGCATCGGCGGCATGTCGAGGATCGTCGGCAGCAGGTAGTCGGTGAACGACGCGTTCAGCACCCGGCCGTCCTTGACCTGGACCTCCTCGAGCAATGCCAGGCCGAGTCCCTGGGCGGTGCCGCCTTCGATCTGGCCCTCGAGCGCCTGCGGGTTCATCGCCTTCCCCACCTCCTGCGCCGTCGCGAGCTCGACGACCCGAACCAGACCGAGCTCCAGATCGACGTCGACGACGGCCCTATGCGCCGAGAACGCGAACTGGAGGTGGGCGTCACCCTGGCCGTTCTCGTCGAGCGGATACGTCTCGCGGTGATGCCACTCCACCGTCTCCTCGATCGCGTCGTCGCCGATCAGCGCTGCGAGCTCGGCCCCCGTCATCGTCCGCGGATCAGCGGGCAGTCGCTCCCGGACCGCCTCGCACGCGGCCTTGACCGCGCCACCGGTCACGTACGTCTGACGCGACGCCGAGCTTGACCCGGCCGAACCCACCTGGGTGTCGGCCGTTCGCACGGCGACGCGCTCGACGCCCAGCTCGGTCCTGGCAATTTGAGCCTGCACGGTGACGAGCCCCTGGCCTACCTCGACCGCGGCCGTGTGAACTTCGACCAGCGGCCCGCCGGCGTCGACCGAGAGGCGCACGCGGGCGGTGGAGTAGTCGTCGAATCCCGCGGAGAAGCCGACGTTCTTGATCCCAACCGCGTAGCCGACGCCCCGCCGGACGCCCTCGCCGTGGGTCGAGTTGGAGACTCCGCCAGGAAGCTCGCGCGGATCACGGCCGCCATCATCCGGCACCGGCGGCAGCGGCATCGCGCGCACACGCTCGAGGAGCTCCGCGACCGGCGCCGGTTCGCGGATGACCTGACCGGTCGGCATTCGCGTCCCGGGCCGCATCGCGTTGGCGATCCTCAGCTCTACCGGGTCGATGCGAAGCGTCGCGGCGAGCTTGTCCATCTGCGCCTCGTGGGCGATCGCGACCTGGACGGCGCCGAACCCCCGCATCGCGCCGCAGGGCGGGTTGTTCGTGTAGGTCACGTACGAGTCGATGCGCGCGTTGGGGACGTCGTACGGCCCGGCGGCGAAGCAAGCGGCGTTCGAGCAGACGGCCGTCGAGCTCGAGGCATAAGCCCCGCCGTCGAGCACGATCCGCGCGCGCACAAACACGAGCCGCCCGTCGGCGGTGGCGCCGTGCTCGTAACGCATCCGGCACGGGTGGCGGTGGACATGGCCGAAGAACGACTCCTCCCGGTTGTAGACCATCCTGATCGGGCGCCCGGTGTGCAGCGCGAGCAGGCAGGCGTGGATCTGCATCGAGAGATCCTCGCGGCCGCCGAACGCCCCACCGACGCCGCTCAGGATCAGACGCACCTTCTCGGGCGGCAGGTTCAGGCTGAGGGCCAGCTGGCTGCGGTCCTCGTGCAGCCACTGCGTGGCGATGTAGAGATCGACGCCGCCCTCGCCGTCCGGGACCGCGAGGCCCGACTCGGGGCCGAGGAAGGCCTGGTCCTGCATGCCGACCTCGTACTCCCCGGTGACCACGACGTCGGCATCGGCGTCGGGGGCGCCGTGGATGATCCGCACATGGCGCAGGACGTTTCCCGAAAGGTGGAGCTCGGGTGCGCCCGGAGCCATCGCTCGCTCGGGGTCGGTCAGCGGCTCGAGCACGTCATAGTCGACGTCGATTGCGGCGATCGCACGGCGCGCCGTCTCCGGGTGATCGGCGGCGATGATTGCGATCGGCTCGCCCTGGTAACGGACGTGCTGCCAGGCGAGCACCGGCTGGTCGGCCCGCTCCATCCCGTACAGCTTTCGACCGGGAACGTCCTCGTGGGTGAGGACCGCGCGCACGCCGGGGATCGCGAGCGCGCGCGAGATGTCGATCGACCAGATGTCGGCGCGCGGGTGCACGCTGCGCAGGGTCGCGCCCCACAGCATCCCGTCGACCCGGATGTCGGACGAGTACTCGAACTCGCCCCTGACCTTCGGGACGCCGTCCGCACGCACCGTCGTCGTCCCGACGACGCCCGGCCGCTGGATGTCAGGCGCGGTCCGCTCGCGCGCCGGAGTGGTGGGAACCGTCGTCATACCCGAGCGTCCGCCTTCGCGGCGAGCCGGCGGCTCGCCCGGGCGATCTCGACCGCCACCTGCGTCTCATCGGCCGTGCGCAGCTCGCCTCCCTCGACGATTTCGCGCCCACCGACGAGCAGCAGCTCGACCGCTTGCGTCGCGCCGAACACAAGCGCCGCAACCGGATCCTCGATACCGGCGCCGTCGAGCCCGTCGAGCCGCCAGAGCGCGACGTCGGCGAGCTTACCGACCTCAAGCGACCCGAGCTCGTCGTCGCGCCCGAGGCAGCGCGCTCCGTCGATCGTCGCGCGCGCGAGCGCCTGCCTTGCCGTCAGCGCCTTCGGGCCGCCGGCCAGACGGGCGAACTGCAGCGCGGCGCGCATCTCGGACGCGAGCCCGCCGTCCTCGTTGGAGGCGGCGCCGTCGACGCCGAGTCCGACGGGAACGCCCGCGCCCACGAGGTCGCCGACCGGTGCGATCCCCGCGCCGAGACGGGCATTGGAGTTCGGGCAGTGGGCGACCCCCGTGCCGGTGGCGCCGAAGCGGCGGATCTCGGCATCGTCGAGGTGCACGCAGTGCGCCAGCCACACGTCGTCGCCCAGCCAACCGAGCTCGTCGAGGTAGTCGACGGGGCGTACGCCGAAGCGCTCCTGACAGAAGCGCTCCTCGTCGAGCGTCTCGGCCAGATGCGTATGCAGGCGCACGCCGCGACGGCGCGCCAGCTCGGCGGCATCGGTCATCAGCCCGCGTGTCACCGAGAACGGCGAGCACGGCGCGAGCGCGATCCGCACCATCGCACCCGGCGCCGGATCATGGAAACGGCTGATCGCGGACTCGCACGCGGCGAGAATGGCATCGCGGTCCTCGACGATCTCGTCGGGCGGCAGCCCGCCCTCCGAGCGCCCGAGATCCATCGAGCCGCGGCACGGGTGAAAGCGCATGCCGACGGACGAGGCGGCGCCGATCTCGACCTCGAGGAGGTCACCGGCGTCGCGCGGGAACACGTAGTGGTGGTCGGTCGACGCCGAGCACCCAGAGCGCGCCAGCGCCGCCAAGCCGGCGCGGGACGCAGCCCAGCAAGTCTCGTCGTCGATCAGAGCCCACACCGGGTACAGCTCGACCAGCCACTCGAACAGCGTCGCCTGCTGAGCAAGTCCGCGGGTGGCCCACTGGTACAGGTGGTGATGACAGTTGACGAGGCCAGGCGTCGCCAAGTGGCCGCGGGCGTCGATCCGGCGACACTCCGCCCCACCCGCCCCACCCGCCTCGTCCGGCGCGGCCCCCTCCCCGACGGCGACGATCCGGTCGTCCTCGATCACGATGTGCCCCTCGCGATGCTCGGTCCCGGCCGCGTCGACGGTCGCGATCGCGCAGCCCTCGATGACGATGCGCTTCGTCACCTCCGCGACGCCTCGGCAAGGCGTTCGCCGGCCAGCCGGACGGCGTCGAGGATCTTCTCGTAGCCCGTGCACCGGCACAGGTTGCCCGCCAGCGCCTCGCGGATCTCCGGATCGCTGGGCCGAGGGTTTCGCCGCAACAGGTCATGACTTGCGACGATCAGCCCGGGCGTGCAGAAGCCGCATTGCACACCACCTGCTTCGACGAACGCCCGTTGTATCTCGTGTAGGCCATCACCGTCTCCGCCCGAGATCCCCTCGACGGTCACGACCTCGCGTTCCTGCGCCTGCGCGGCGAGCACGAGGCACGCGCAAACGACCTCGCCGTCGAGGTACACCGAGCACGATCCGCACTCACCCTGCTCGCATGCGTTCTTCGATCCGGGAAGATCGAGATGCTCGCGCAGCGCATAGAGCAGACTCGCGCCCTCCCACACACCGTCCACCTCTCGACGCGCGCCGTTGACGGTGACGATCAGCCGCACCGGTACGCCTCCCAGGCCCAGGTGAGCGTCCGCCTCGAGAGGACGCCGAGCGCGTGGCGCCGGTAGCGGGCGGTGCCACGCACATCGTCGATCGGTCGCGCGGCGCGCTCGACCAGCTCGCCGAACCGATCCAGTGCTGCATCTGGAATCGGCGCACGCGCCGACCACAGATCGTGCTCGTCGAGCACGCCGGCGATGAACTGCTCCGCCGCGCCGCACCGGATTGGCGTCGGCCCCGCGGAGCCGATGCACGCGGTCGCACATCGCCGCTGCGGCCAGATCGACAGCGCAAGCGAGCAGACCGCGATCACCATCGCGTTGCGAGTGCCGACCTTGGCGAACTGCTGCGGGCCGTCGGCCGCGACGATGTGGAACGCCGCGATCAGCTCGTCGCCCGCCAGGCAGTTGCGTTTCGGCCCAGTAATGAACTCGCGCACCGAGATCCGCCGCGTGCCGGCCTTCGACGCGAGCTCCACCTCGGCGTCGGACGCGAATAGCGGCGGCAGCCCGTCGCCCGCCGGAGACGAGGTACCAAGGTTGCCGCCGACCGTCCCCCGGTTGCGGATCTGGGGAGATCCCACCGTGCGCGATGCGATTGCCAGACCGGGCAGGCGGTCGCCGAGCTCGGCGATCAGCCGCGAATACGTGACGCCGGCTCCGATGCGCAGACGACCGTCCTCGGGGCCCCACTCGGTCAGCTCGGGGATCCGAGTGAGGTCCAGGATCGCCCGTGGGCGAGCGCGGTCGAAGTTGAGCTCGACCATCAGGTCGGTGCCGCCGGCAATCGGAACCGAGTCCGGATGTGCGGCTTTGAGCTCGAGCGCCTCGAGCCAGGTGTCCGTCTGGAGCACCTCCATCTCGGTAGTCTCGCTCACCGCCGCCGTTGCGGGCAAACGGCACACCGATGAGCGATTCCATGGCCTACGCAGCGGCCGTCCTTCGGCGGTGCGACGAACTCGCCGCCTTCACCGAGGAGGAAGGCCGCCTCACGCGGCGCTTCGCGACACCCGCCCTCCAGCAGGCCGGCGACGCAGTGCGCGGCTGGATGGAGGCTGCGGGGATGGTCGCGCGGCGCGACGCGATCGGCAATCTCATCGGCCGGCTCGAACACGCCGATCGCCGGACGTTGCTGATCGGCTCACACCTCGACACCGTCCGCGACGCCGGGCGCTACGACGGCACGCTCGGGGTGCTTGTCGCGATCGCGTGTCTCGAGCGGCTACGCGACGAGGGCCGATCGCTGCCGTATGGCGTCGAGGTGCTGGCGTTCGCCGATGAGGAAGGCGTTCGCTTCGGCACGGGGTACCTGGGGAGCAGTGTCGTCGCCGGCCGTTTCGACACCGCCGATCTCGAGCGGCGCGACGCAGATGGGGTCACGCTGGCCGACGCAGTGCACGCGTTTGGCGGCGATCCGGAGCTGTTCGCGAGCGCCCGCCGCGATCCCGCCGATCTGATCGGCTACTACGAGGTCCACATCGAGCAGGGCCCGGTACTCGAGGCGGGCGGCGTTCCGCTCGGCGTCGTTACCGCGATCGCCGGACAGAGCGGTGGCCGAATCGTGTTCACCGGCGAAGCGGGTCACGCGGGCACAGTGCCGATGGCGCTGCGGCGTGACGCTCTGGGCGCGGCGGCCGAATTCGTGCTTGCGGTGGAGGCGGTCGCGCGCGATCAGGACGGCCTGGTTGCAACGGTCGGGAATGTCCAGGTGCAGGACGGCGCGAGGAACGTGATCCCGGGCCGCGTTGTCCTCAGCCTCGATGTCCGCCACAGCGCTGACTCGGTGCGGGAGTCGGTTCTTGCGCGCTTGCGTGACCGCGTCGGCGCGATCGCGGACGCGCGAAGCGTGGGGCTCGAGTGGCAGGTCGGGCCGGGGACTCCGTCCGTCGACTGTTCGACCGACCTAACGGAGCTGGTGGCGCAGGCGATCGCAGCGCCGGGTGGATCCGTCGTCCGCCTACCGAGCGGCGCCGGCCACGACGCCGCCATGCTCTCGACGATTACACCAGTTGCGATGCTGTTCGTCCGCTGCGCCGGTGGCGTCAGCCACAACCCGGCCGAGTCGGTGATCGTCGAGGACGTCGCAGCGGCGATCGACGCGACGACGCGGTTCCTGGAACTCGTCCGATGAGCTTTGACGTGGTGATTCGCGGCGCGGTCGTCGTCGGCGGCGGCTCTCCGGGGCGACTGGACGTCGGCGTCGCGGACGGGCTGATCGCGTCCATCGGTCCTGAGCTCGCGGGTCCCGCCAGCGAGGAGATCGACGCCGGCGGCTTGTACCTCCTGCCCGGTGTGATCGACGGCCATGTCCACATGAACGAGCCCGGTCGCGCCGATTGGGAGGGCTTTGAGACGGGCACGCGTGCGCTCGCCGCCGGCGGCGCCACGACCGCGATCGACATGCCGCTCAACGCGCACCCGCCGACCGTGACCGGTGCCGCGTTTGACGAGAAGCGCCGGTGCCTCGAGCGGAGCGCGCTCGTCGACGTTGCGTTGTGGGGCGGCCTCGTCCCCGGTGGCGTCGAGGCGATGGACGAGCTCGCCGCGCGCGGCGTCGTCGGCTTCAAGGCATTCATGTGCTCAAGCGGCATCGACGACTTTCCGGGCGTCGACGACCTCACGCTGTACGAAGGGATGTGCCGCGCGGCCGGCCTCGGGCTGCCCGTCGCCGTGCACGCCGAGAGTGAGGTGATCACCGCCGGCCTGGCTGAGCGCGCGCGTGCCGCGGGGCGGACCGCGATGCGCGACTTCATCGCCTCGCGCCCGGCCGTCGCAGAGCTCCAGGCGATCGCGCGCGCGGTCGAACTCGCGCAGGAGAGCGGCTGCTCGCTGCACGTGGTTCACGTCTCGACCGGCCGCGGCGTCGCGCAGGTCGCCGCCGCCCGTGCGCGCGGCGTCGACGTCACCTGTGAGACGTGCCCGCACTACCTGGTACTCACGGACGAGGACGCCGAGGCCCTCGGCAACGTGGCGAAGTGCGCGCCGCCGTTGCGCCCGCGCGAGGAGAGCGAGGCGCTCTGGCAGGCGCTCGAGGACGAAACCCTGCCGATGGTCGCATCGGACCATTCGCCGGCGCCGGCGGCGCTCAAGAGCACCTACGACGCGTTCGCCGCTTGGGGCGGCATCTCGGGTGCTCAGACGATGCTCTCGCTGCTCCTCAGTGAGGGCCATCGCGCCCGGGGCCTCGAACTCGACCTCATCGCTCGGATCACGTCCGGTTACGTTGCCCACAGGTTCCGCCTCCCTGGCAAGGGACGCCTCGAGCCGGGCGCCGACGCGGACCTCGTGCTCGTCGACCTGACCGCTTCGCAGACGCTTGCGGCCGGTGACCTCCTTTACCGCCATCGCCACAGCCCCTTCCTTGGCCGAACGTTAGGCGCCCGCGTGACGCGCACGCTCGTGCGCGGCCGGACCGTGTTCGCCAACGGCCGGATCGTCGGTCCGCCCACGGGCCGTTTGCTGACTCCCACGATCGAAACGGAGAGCCGATGACAACGCTGTCGATCACCGCTGGGCCGTACACGTTCCGCGCTCGCCTCGAGGAGGAGCGCGCACCCAGGACGTGTGAGACGTTCTCAAAGCTGCTGCCGTTCGAGCAGAAGGTCATCCACGTGCGCTGGAGCGGCGAGTCGACCTGGATTCCGCTCGGCGACTTCGACGTCGGCGTTGGCTTCGAGAACCACACCAGCCACCCCGCGCCTGGCGAGATCCTCCTCTACCCCGGCCGCTACAGCGAGACGGAGATCCTGCTGCCCTACGGCGGCTGCAGTTTCTCGAGCATCGTCGGCCAGCTCGCCGGCAACCACTTCCTAACCGTGGTTGAGGGCAACGAGAACCTCCGCGCGCTGGGCGAGATGACCCTCTGGCGGGGTGCCCAGGACATCGTCTTCGCGGCAGAATGAGCATGTGATGATTGATCCCCTCACGTTGCCCAAGGCCGAGCTGCATCTGCACATCGAGGGAACGCTCGAGCCGGAGTTGATGTTCGAGCTGGCTCGGCGCAACGGCGTCAGGCTCCCCTACCCGGACGCGGAAGCAGTCAGGCGGGCGTACAGATTCAGCAACCTCCAGTCGTTCCTGGATATCTATTACCGGGCATGCTCGGTCCTCGTCCACGAACGGGATTTCTACGAGCTCACCACCGCGTACCTGACCCGTGCACGGGAGCAGGGCGTTCGGCACGTCGAGGTCTTCTTCGATCCGCAGACCCATACCGCGCGCGGTGTCAAGCTCGAAACGGTGGTGCGCGGAATCGGTGGGGCCCTGACCGAGGCGCAGCAGCGCGGGATGACGTCGCACCTGATCATGTGCTTCCTGCGTGATCTGTCGGCCGACGACGCGATGATGACACTCGAGCAGGCGCTCGCACACCGCGACGTGATCTTCGGCGTCGGTCTCGATTCCGCAGAATTGGGTCATCCCCCAGAGAAGTTCCGTGATGTCTTCGACCGCGCCACCAGTGCCGGCTTCCGTGCCGTCGCGCACGCCGGTGAAGAGGGGCCGCCCGAGTACATCTGGCAAGCGCTCGATGTGCTCGGTGCCGAGCGGATCGATCATGGCGTGCGGTGCCTGGAGGACCGCTCGCTCGTCCAGCGCCTCGGGGCCGATCGGATTCCACTGACGGTGTGCCCGTTCTCAAATGTCAAGCTGCGCGTCGTTGACACACTTGAGCAGCACCCTCTCGCGACGATGCTCGAGCACGGATTGTGCGCCACCGTCAACTCTGACGACCCGGCCTATTTCGGCGGCTACGTTGGTGAGAACCTGGCGGGGGTGGCAAAGGCACTGCAACTCGACGACGACACGCTCGTCCACCTCGCCCGTAACAGCTTCGAAGCGTCGTTCCTCGACGACGCGGAGCGGGCGCGCCACCTAGCTGACCTCAACGCCGCCGTGTGAAAAGTTGTCAGATGTGCCGCGTGGTAGCAGTTCTGCTACCATCGAGCTCGATGACGACCATCCCGCAAAAGGAACTGAGAAACAACATCGGAGAGGTCCTCCGTCGTGCCGAGGCGGGCGAAGAGATGATCATCACCGTCGCCGGGCGCGAAGTCGCACGGCTCGGCCCCACGGGGCGACGCCAGTGGGTCAGCGGCATCCCGCTCGAGGCCGTATGGCGCACGCCGGCGCCTGGCACCCTCATACAGGATCTCGAGCGCTTCCCCGCTGGTATCACCGATCCGTTTGCGTAGCCATTCGCGCGCTACTCGACACATCGATCCTGATCAGCGATACCGCGCCCAAGGACGTGGAGGCGGCGGTCAGCGTCGCTTCGATCGCAGAGCTGCATTTCGGCGTCCTAGTCGCAGGCGACGACAATGAGCGGGCAATCCGCACGCAACGCTTGGGCGCGATCGAGGCGACCTTCGACCCTCTCCCGATCACAGCTGAAGTCGCACGCGAGTGGGGGCGGCTCGCCGCCGCCGTGAGCACCCGCGGCGGCCAACCGCGCAAACGAACGATGGATCTCGCAATCGCCGCGACCGCGAACGTCCACAAGGTTCCGCTCCTGACCGAGAACACCGGCGATTTCCACATCATCAGCGACCTCGTGAACGTGCGCAAACCAAGCACGCACGCCGCGAAGTCACCATAAACACCGCCGCCCTCCGACCCGATCATCGCGATCAGGCCCGTCTGATCACCGGGCCCGATCCTCGAAAGTCTGGCCATTTTTCATCTTGTCGGTCAGTGGCGCCTCGATGATTTGCACTGTCACGACCTCGGGCGAAACGGCGAGGTTGTCGACTAGTGCCTGGGTGATGTCGAGCATCATTCCCTTCTTCTGTTCATCGGTTCGGCCGGCGGCCATGTAGACGTGAACTTCGGGCATCTCGATCTCCTTTGGTCGGTCGTTATCCGCCCCGCGGCCCAAGGGCCGTACGCAATTGCGCCCTGGCGGTGATCTCCAGCTTCGGGAAGATCCGATAGAGGTGCGATCCGATCGTGCGGTGCGACAGGAACAGCCGCTCGCCGATCTCGCGATTCGACAGGCCGGCTGCCGCCAGCTCGGCGATCTGCAGTTCCTGGGCCGTGAGCCGGTCGCGAGCGTCGGGCGTCCGTGGCCCGATTCTCTCGCCGGTAGCTCGCAGCTCCTGGCGTGCGCGCTCGCTCCAACGCTTCGCCCCCAGGGCGTCGAACAGGTCGATCGCGTCGCGTAGGGGTGCACGCGACTCCGCGGTTCTTCGCTGCCGGCGCAGCCAGCGACCGAATGAGAACAGCGTTCGAGCGCGCAGGAACGGGTAGTTCCCGGAGCTTTCGCTGAGCGCCGCTACGAACAGCGCTTCGGCGTGGTTGTCGTCGCTCAGCAGCGGTCGTGCGCAGGCCAGACCGGCGCACAAGATCGGGGGCTGGCTGCGACTTGCGATCTCCTCGAGTTCGCCCGTGACCTGCCTGATGTGTGCCGCGTGCTGATCGCCGCCTCCGGCTTCGACGAGGTCGAGCACGGCGGGCCAGCGCATGAAGCGGTGAAACGCGGGGTCGTTTTCGTTGAACACCGGCCAGAGCGCGCGGAATGCGTCGTCGTGCCGTCCCTCGCCCAGAGCGGCTGCGCCCCTGGCAAGGTGTGCGGGAGCGAGCAGCGGACCGCCGTTGCTCGCCGTCAGTGTTCGCTCCGGCCCGGCTAGGAGGACATCGAGGTCGGTGTCGCTGCCGCGGTGCGCGACGGCGAGTGCTCCGACGAGCTGCGCGGTGAGTCCGTACTGCGGCTGGCGAGTGTCGCGTGCCAGCGTCGCGGCGTCGGCAGCAGCCCGCTCGGCGGCTTCCCAGTCGCCGGTGTATAGGGCAGCCCACGCGTAGTGGACGAGCGCCTGCGTGAGCAGGCCGAGCCTGCCCTGCTCGCGCAGCCGCGCGACTGCGCGCGCCAGGAAGCGAGAGCCTCCGGCGAAGTCGCCCGCTTTCTCGGAGGCGATGCCCACGTACATCGCCGCGACTGCATCGCCGATCTCCTGGAGCTGGAGGCGAGCCACCCGGCGCCGCACCGATGGGGCCGTCACTTCCGGATCCGCCAGCGCCATCACCGCCAGGAGTCGCGGGTCGTCGCTCGGAGAGCCCATGCCTTCGGCGGCGTCGACGACGTACTGCCGCGTCCGGGCGCGGGAACGCGTCCACCAGCAGCGATGCGCGATCGGCACGAGCGACCGCGCTGCGGCGTCGGCATCGCCACCGGCGAGTAGCCGGTCCGCGATCGTCACGAACGTCTTGGCGGCGCCCTTCTCGGACCAAACGGCACCGCTGATCATCTGTCGCAACCACGCCGCGCGGGCGGCATCGACCGGGCCAACCTGGAGTGACTCCGCCTCCCCCAGCAGCCGGCTGACGACGTCGACGCTCCCGAGGTCGTACACGAGCTCCGCCGCCCTCACGAGCCGCTCACCCTTCCGGCGTGGCTCGGCTGTGAGCGTGGCTGCGCGCTCGAGTGCGCCCGCGGCGACCATGACTGCGCCGCGCCGGCGCGCGATCTGGGCATGCTCGTCCAACGCCGAGGCGACTTCCTCGTCATGCCCCACCGCGGCGGCGGCGCGGTGCCACAGCCGGCGCTCCGGATCGCGCACGACATCCGCCAGAGCCGCGTACATCGCGATCCGCTGCGCGGGCGGTGCTGTGCTGGCTACCGCCGACCGGATGAGCGGATGTTGAAAGCGCACCTCGGATCCGTGCGGCTCCGCCAATCCCCGTTCGGCCGCGCTGTCCAGCGCTGAAAGCACGACCTCGTTCCCCGAGGCGAGCGTGGCTGCCGACAGGAGTTCCTCTATCGAGGCTCTCCCGTCGAGCGCCGCGGCGAGCAGCATCAGGCGCGTGTCCTCGCCGAGCCCGTCGAGGCGGGCACCAAACGCGCGCTCCAGGCGCGCGGTCAACGTCGCCGGCGTCAACAGCTCGACGGGGTCGCCGGTCTCCGGTCGCGACCGCGCAAGCTCCACGAGCCCGAGGGGATTGCCGGCGGCCTCAGCCAGCACGCGGCTGTGCACGTCGACGGGCAGCCCCGACGCAACGCGGTCGAGCAGCTTCTCGGAATCCGACGCGGACAGCCGGTCCAACTCGAGGATCGGCAACCCGGCCTCCTCGAGCGCCGTTGAGAACCCGTCGCGAAGGGCAGCCAGCAACACGACCGGTTCGTTGTCCAGGCGCCGCGCCAGGAACGTCAGCACCTCAAGGCTCGAACGGTCGAGCCAGTGCGCGTCGTCCGCGATCAACAACAGCGCGCTGGAGTCTGCCGCGTCGGAAATCAGGCGGTAGGCGGCAAGAGCGACCCGGAACGGATCGGGCTCGATCAGGTCGTTCACTCCGAACGCCGCGTCGAGCGCTTCCCGCTGCGGGTTGGGAAGCCCCGCCATGCGGCTACGTATCGGCGCAAGCAGCTGGTGCAATCCCGCGAACGCGAGCTCGGACTCCGACTCGACGCCGACGGTTGCGAGTATGCGCGCGCCTAAAGCGCTTGCCCGGCCGCGCGCCTGGTCGAGCAACGCCGACTTTCCGATCCCCGGTTCGCCGCGGATGAGCAGCGCTCCGCCGTGTTCCCGGACCCGGTCCAGAACTGCGTCCATTCGCGCGACTTCGTCGTTGCGGCCGATCAGCTCGCCGGTCGTTTCCGGCGCGCTCGAGACGGTCATACCCGCAGGATAAGCAGTCGCATGACTGAAGCGACCGGCGTTGGCCGAACCTACCTTGTTGCCCACCGTGGCAACGAGTCACGAAACCCACACCGCGCGACGGCTGAACATCGAGGTGCCAGGCGTCCGTGAGTTTCAGCGGCTCTACGAGCAGGCGGTGCCCGCTAATCCCGTAGAGGCGATCACCCCGCTCGTGGAGCGCGGGGCCAGTTGGGATGAGGTCATAGATCTCCACGCCGACCTGGCTTCGCACGGGTTTCTCATCTACTGGCGCAATGACGTACACGGCGTGATGCAGCTCGCCGGTGACGACAACGACTGCATCGCCTACCTCATGGGCAACGTCACGATCGCTGAGCGGATGTTCCGTCACGACCCGCGCGCCATGCTTTACGCGCCGCTGCGGACGGTCATTTGGGAGGACGCGCACGAACGCGCGTGGTTCACCGTCGACCAGCCGAGCACGCAGTTCAGAAGCTTCGGCATTCCTGCGGTCACGTCGGTCGGGGTCGAGCTCGACAGAAAGCTCGCCGCTCTGTTGGAAGCGCTCCGCGTCGAGGTGCCGATGGCGCTGCTGTCCTCGACCGCAGGCGCGTGATTCGGGCCACGGGAAGCAGTCGCATGACTCAAGAGAACGCGGACCCCGCGAATCAGGCTCCGCTCGATCGCGCCGGTTCAACCGAAAGGACGGACGAGTATGTCGCCACAGAACAAACCGAGCATCGTCTTCTGCCATGGCCTCTGGGCCGATGGTTCGTGCTTCAGCAAGCTCATCCCGGCGCTGCGGGCCGACGGTCACGAGGTGATCACTGCTGAGTACGGTCTCGACTCCGCCCAGGGCGACGTCGACTGCACCGTTCGCGCGCTCGGGCGCGTCTCGAGCCCCGCGATTCTTGTCGGCCACTCGTACGGCGGCAGCGTGATCACCGCCGCGGGAACCGATGACCGCGTCGCCGGCCTGGTCTACATCGCGGCGCTGGCCCCCGACGAGGACGAGACCTCGCAAGGCCAGCAGGACAAGTTCCCCGCCACGGACGTCTTCTCCCACATCGAGGTCGCGGACGATCGCGTCTGGCTGCTTCGGTCGGGGATCGATTGCTTCTGCGGGGATTTGACCGCGGACGAGAAGGAGACCGTGTGGGCGACCGCGATGTCGCCAATCGCGGATCTGTTCAACCAGAAGGTCGCGGGCGTCGCCTGGAGAACGAAGCCGAGCGCGTACATCGTGGCCAACGACGACCACACCGTCAACCCGGAGCTGGAGCGTTTCGCGGCCAACCGGATGGGTGCGACCACCTACGACGTCGACAGCAGCCACGTCCCCATGCTCTCGCACCCCGAGCTCGTGCTCGACGTCATCCGAACCGCTGCCGGCGCCGTTCAAGGCACCGCCGCCGGCGCGGCGGTGTAGCGCCCGGTGGCTGAAATCCAGACCCAGACCAGGATGGCCGACGGGGTCGAGATCCGATACGCGGAGGCGAACGCAGGTGCTGAGCCAACGCTGCTGCTCCTGAGCCCTTGGCCCGAGAGCCTCTACGCCTGGGAGCAGCTCTGGCCACGGCTGAGCTCGGCCGGACACGTGATCGCGATCGACCTTCCCGGGTTCGGGCATTCGGAAGGGCGGGCAGACCTCTACTCGCCGCAAGCGATGGGACGCTTCCTCGTGCGGCTCATCGAGGAGTGGCGGCTCGGGGCGCCACACATTGTCGGCCCGGACGTCGGCTGCCCGGCAACCTTGTTCGCGGCCGCCGAGTCGCCGTCGTCGCTCACCAGCGCGATCGTCGGTAACGGCGCCACCTCGTATCCGCTAGAGGTCGGCGGACCGCTCAAGGACCTCATCGACAACCCCGACTTCGAGTCGCTGCTCGCGCTCGACGGCGCCGAGGTCGTGCGGGCCTCGATGCAGGCGCACGAGACGTACGCCCTGTCCGCGCTCGCACTGGAGGACTACGTGACCGCCTACGCCGGCACCCGCTTCGGCGAATCCGCCCGATTCGTCCGCAACTACCCGACCGACCTGCCGGTGCTCAGTGACCTGTTGCCCCGGATCCAGACCCCGGTCTACGTCCTCGCCGGCGCTCGCGACCCGATGGTCCCGATCAGCAACGCAGAGTTTCTCGTCGAGCGCCTCCCGCGGTCAGAGCTAACCGCGCTCGATTTCAGCCATTTCGGCTGGGAGGACGGCGCCGAGGTCTACGGCGACGCCATTCTCGCGTGGCTGGATGGCGGCTTCGCGCGGGTCAGAGGTGGTGCCTGATGCCGATGATCGACGTCTACGCGAGCGCCGGCACGTTCGGCGATCCGAACGCTCTCGCGCAACGGCTCGCGGCCGCGCTCATGCGGATCGAGGAGGTGCCCGAACTGCCGATGTTCCGCAACAACACGGCGGCGTTCATCCACGCGCTCCCGGGCGGATCGATCGCGAACGTCGCAGGCGAGAGCGACTACGTGCGCGTCCAGGTGCTCACGAACTCGGGAGCGCTCGACCGTCCGAAGCAGCTCGCCGTGGTCGAGCAGTTCACCGACATTGTTGCCGACGCAGCGGGGCGCCCAGAGCTCAAAGAGCGCACTTGGGTGCTGCTCACCGAGGCTCCCGATGGGGGCTGGGGGCTGTGGGGGCACGCTCACACGAACGCCGAGCTCGTCGCCGCGGCGCGTGTTGAGGCCGCGAAGTTGACGGGCGGCGCTAACGGGTGAGCTCGGAGGGCCCGGACAGTCATTTCATCGTGCTCCCCGGCGGCGGGTACGCGGCCTACGCGGACAACGAGGGGCAGCCGATCGTCGACTGGTTGGGCAGCTTGGGAATCTCCGCAAGCGTCCTGCGCTACCCGTTGAACGCGCCACATCCGCTCCCGCTGAACGCGGTCCGCTCCGAGGTTCGCCGCCTACGCGCCGCCGGGATCAAGCGGGTCGGGGCAATCGGCTTCTCCGCCGGCGGGCACCTCGCCGGTCACGCCGCACTGTCGGATGCATCACAGCCCGAGACGCGGATCGACCTGGCGGTCCTCGGCTACGCGATCACCTCGATGGAGACCGAGACCTACCGCCCCGCCCGCCTGATACTGCTGGGCGACGACGCATCGCCGGAGCTGCGCCGCGCCACATCGCTCGATGCACTGGTCAGCCCGGCCGCGCCGCCGTTCTTCATTTGGCACACCGCCGAGGATCCCTACGTCCCGGTGGAGCACAGCTACCGCCTTGCGGCGGCGCTCGCAGCGCAGGACGTTCCGCATGCCGTGCACGTCTTCTCGAAGGGGCCCCACAGCCTGGGGCTCGCACGCGGGGCCGGTGAGGCAGCGGCGTGGCCAAATCTGGCGGCGGCGTGGCTCACGGAGCGGAGAATCACCATCATCCGGTGAGGACAGCTCGCCTGGGTGGGGGCGATCATGGCCCCGGTGGAACAAGACCCGCCGGTTCCGGTCGAGGGACCCCGAGCGTCCTCTGGCGTAACGGGCGCCCGCGAGCATCGCGAGCGTCAGATAGCGGCGGTTCTCGTCTCCGAGCACAGCTCGACTACCTCCAGGAGGCGCGCAACGCCGAGCGTTTCAGGGCCAACTTCGCCGGCGACTCGTCCGTTCAGATCCCCCGCGTTTTCCCGGACCTCACAACCTCGCGCGTGATCACGCTCGAGCGGATCCGCGGGATGAAGATCACTGATCTCACGATGCTCGACGAAGCCGGCCTCAGCCACCATGCCGTCGCCGAGCGCACAGCGCTGATCACCGCCAAGATGATCTTCGAGGACGGTTTCTTCCACGCCGACCCGCATCCAGGCAACTTCTTCATCGAGCCGACCGGGCGGGTCGGAATCGTCGACTTCGGGATGGTCGGCAGCCTGGACGACCGCCTTCGCGAGCAGCTCGGCCGCCTTCTGAACGGGTTTCTGCGCCGCGACCCGGCACGGCTTGCAGCTGCTCTGCTCGCGCTCGGCAGCTCGACCGACGTGGTCGATCGAGCTCGTCTGCGCGACGACCTGCGGGATCTGCTCGGGCATTACTTCGGCCGCAGCATCGCCGAGATCTCGTTGCGGAGTGCGATCGGCGAGATCCTCGAGATCGTCCGCCGGCACCACCTCAGAGTTCCGCGTGACCTGTCGCTCCTGTTCACGGTGCTGATCATCGCCGAGGGGCTCGTGGCGGAGCTTGACCCGGCCTTCCGGTTCGCTGAGGCGCTCGCGCCGTACGCCCGTCGTCACCTCCTTTCTGGCATGACTCCCGACGGAGTGATGCGGCGCCTCGAGGAGTTCGGCGTCGACCTCGTGGAGCTGGCCGCCGAGCTGCCGTCGCGGCTGGATCGCATCTCGGAGGCGATCGAGACCGGGGGGCTCGAGGTCCACGTGCGTACCGAAGAAATGGACGCTCTCCTCGCCCGCGCCGAGCGCCTCGGTAACCGCGTTGCGGCGAGCGTGCTCGCCGCGGCGTTGATCGATGCGCTCGCTCAGGTAGCGACGCAGCGTCGCCGCCGGAGGCGTCGGCGTTAGCCGCTCGCAGATGTGTCGGTCAGACGGTCACGCCGTCTGCGGGACTCCGAGTCCGCGACGGCTCGCCCCGGGTTCGCTTGCGTAGACCGCCTTCGCGATCCGCTCGGCGACCATCATCGTCGTGGGGTTGATCGCCACGGATGGAACCACCGGGATGATCGACGCGTCGACGACACGGAGCCCGTCGACCGTCTTGACCGCGCCGCTCGAGTTCACGACCGCCCACGGATCCTCTGGTCCGCCCATCGGTGCCGTCGCGGTGGGGTGTCCGTACGAAGCCAGGTTCGATGCGATCGCATCCGCGAGCTGATCGTCGCCGACCGCGTCGCCGGGCAGTATCTCGAGCTCGAGGAACTGAGCGAGCGCCGGGTTGCGGCCGATACGCCGGGCCAGCCTCACGCCCTCGAGCATCCGGCGCGCGTCCCGCTCCTCGGCCAGGAAATTGCAGTTGATCTCGGGCTGCTCGCGCGGATCGCGGCTGCGTAGCGTGACGGTTCCGCGCGAGTCGGGCTTGACGACCGCGACACTCAGCGCAATCGCCCCACCGGTCGGGCTGTATTCGGGAGACATGAGGTGCGTCACGGCCATGTGGACGTCGAGTTCGTCGCCGCGCGCTTCGCTCGACTGCATCCACAGCAAGGCGCCGACGGCCGGCCGCATATCCAGGGCCGTTGTCTTGAGCGCATATGCGTTGTAGTAGAAGGGTTGGTCCTGGAGGTGCTGGCCGACGGGGAGATCCGCGACGACGTCGATGCCGAGCTCCGTCAGGTCGGCGGCCGGACCCACGCCCGAGCGGAGCAGGATTGCCGGGGTCGCGTATGAGCCCGCCGAGAGGATCACCTGGCCCGCAGGGATCTCGGCACCGCTTGCCGTGAGCACGCCGACCGCCCGGCGACCGTCGAACAGAACGCGATCGACGAGCACATCGCCTGAAATCTTGAGATTCGGTCGGTGGCGGACCTCGTCGGTCAAATACACGAGGCCCGTGTTCTGACGCACGCCGTCGACGACGTTGACCGGGTACCCCCCGACGCCGCCGGGGTTCGGCCCGTTGAAATCGTCGACCCGGCGGAACCCCTCCGCCGCGGTCGCGTCGATGAACCCGCGCAACGAACTGGTCAGATCGTCGTACTTCTCCTGTCGAATCGGGAACGGTCCCGTGCGGCCGTGGTGGGAGTCGTCGCCGTCGGGCGTGTTCTCCATCTCCCGGAACGCTGCGTCGACGTCTTCGACCGTCCAATCCTCGAGGCCGTGTTGCTGCCAATCGCGGATGTCGCTCGGGCGCGCGCGCATCGCCACCGTGGCGTTGTGCGCCGAGCAGCCGCCCAGCACCTTGGCGCGCGCAGCCGCGATCTCCGGAGATGCGTCGCCACCACGGGCGGTGAAGCCCCACTCGTGCTCGGGGTTGGCAGGGACGTGCGCCGGGTCCCGCAGGTCCTCGGGATAGCCATCGACACCGTAGGCGATCCCCGCCTCGAGCAGCAGGACCGAACGGGTCGGGTCTTCACTGAGACGGCTCGCGAGAACGCTGCCCGCTGAGCCTCCCCCCACGATGACTACGTCGGCGCGACCTGCGCGACCGTTGCCGATATCGGACATGGATCTGTTCTCCTCGGGTCGATGGCTGGCTCGGATCCTCGCCATCCCGCGGGTGACGCGTCATCGCCAGATCCCGGTGATTTCCTCCGCCACCTACGACAGTCGGTTTGCGAGCTGCGTGCGTGACTTCACGTCAAGCTTGCGGAATGCCTTGCGCAGGTGGTACTCCACCGTGCTCGCACTGATGAACAGCCGCGCGGCTATCTCTCGGTTGGTTTCCCCTTCCGCCGCCAGGCGGGCGATCCGCGCCTCCTGCGGGGTGAGCTGGTCGAGCGTCTCCACGGCCCGCTTGCGCGCGCGCTCGCCCGTAGCCTCCAGCTCCACCCTTGCGCGCTCCGCGAATGCCTCCACCCCGAACTCCTTGAACCGCTGGTACGCGGTCCGCAGCTGCTCGCGAGCGTCCAGCCGTCGGCGCTCACGCCGCAGCCACTCGCCGTATAGGAGGTGAGCGCGCGCCAGCTGCACGCGGATGCGCGTGCGCCCGAGCCGGTCCAGCGCCTCCTGGTAGAGGACCTCTGCATCGTCGCCGTCGCTGATCAACGCGCGGCAGCGCGCCTCGATCCCCAAGCCCCAATCCGTGCCGGTCGCGGCGGTCGTCTCTTGCACGCGCTCGAACGCCTGACGAGCGCGTTCTGGCTGGCCGCATCGAACGGCCGCCTCGATCAGCTCGGTCAGCGCCCATATCGCGGGCGCCTCCGCGTAGAACCGCTCGGCGGGTAGGATCGCGGCCAGGGCGGTCTCGTAACGACCGAGGCCGTTGTACAGGGTCCCGCTCAGAAACTCGGCGACGGTCAGCGCGACCCCCTCACCCCGCGCCCGCGCCTCGCCGACCATGCTTCGGACCAGCTCCGAAAAATCGTCCTCGCGGCCGCGTAGCGCGGCAAGAGTCAACCGACCGTAAGAAACGTCGGCAATCCCCGTCGCTTCAGTTACCGCGCGCAGCTCCTCCTCGAGGACGGCTGCCGTTGTCAGCTCGCCCAGGAACGCGCAGACGCTGCTCCGGTTCGAGAGGGCGAACGGCAGCACGGACACCGCGCCGGTTCGCCGCACCAGTTCGAGCTGTCGCGTCGACAGCACGCTCCAGCTCTCGTCGTCCCACAGGTGAAGCGCGATCCAGCTGGCAAACCAGAGCCACCGCGCGTCCTCTGGTGACGGCGCGACCTCGCGCCGATAGGCGCTCAACGCGTCTTTGAGGATTGGCGCCGCGGCGACGTAGCCCTGGGTGGCCTGGACGGCAAACCCCTGGAGCAGGAGATCGGACGGACGCGGACGCGATGGCATCGGAGGTCCCGCGAGTGCAGCCTCGCCAGCCTCCACCATGCCTCCGCCCTGCGCGAGCCGGCCCGCGAACATCGCCGCCGAGAGGGCCTCCAGGTACGTCGCGCGCGCCAGGCTCGCGTCAACGGCCTCGAGTTCACCCGCAGCCGCGAGCAACAGCGGGGTCGCATCGCTGCCGCGCTTCGACGCGAACGCGATTTCGGCACGCACGAGATGCACCTGGGCTCGCTCGGGATCGTCATCAGCAATGCTCGACTCGGCTGTGTCCAACAGCTCGTGCGCGTCGTCTAGGGCGCCGGCGAGGAACTTCGACTGCGCGGCAGCCAGGGCGCGTTTCGCGCGATGCGAGGGATCGGGCGAGAGCGCGACCGCTCGCTCGAGGAAGGCCGCGGCCGCCGCGAAGCCACCACGCGCCTGCGCCCGGACTGCGGAGTGCTCGAGTTCCGCGGCCACCTCCTCGTCGGGAGTGGCTGCCGCCTGCGCGCGGTGCCACGCGCGCCGATCCGGATCACGTTCCTGATCGGTCGCATCCGCGAGCGCGCGATGGACCTCGCGTCGCTCGTCCATCCCAGCGGCACCATAGACGGCCGAGCGCACCAGCGGATGCCGGAACACCACTCGGGGAGACAGCGCCAACAGCTCTTCCGATTCGACGGTATGGGCAGCCGACTCGGGGATCCCGAGCCGTTCGGCCGCCCGCCACACCAGCGCCGGATCGCCCACCGGATCGGCGGCGGCCACCAGCAGCAACCGCCGCGCGTCCTGAGGAAGCCGTGCCAGCCGGCGCGCGTACCCCTCCTCGATGCCGGCCGACAGCGGCACCGCGGCCGGCAAGCCAAACCCACCCGCGAGCTGCGCCGAGGTCAATCCCCGGGGGAGCTCCAGCAGAGCGAGGGGATTCCCGCGCGTCTCGTCGACGATCCGCTCGAGCACCGGTTCGTCCAACCGCGCCGGCAAGACTGACTCCAGCAGTGCCCGCGCGTCACGACGACCCAACGGGGCAACGTGAAGCTCGGACAAACCGGCGAACGCCTCCCCCAACTCGCGTGTCGCAAACACAAGCGCGATCCGCTCCGCCAACAATCGGCGCGCCACAAACGCCAGGACGCTCCCGGACGCACTATCGAGCCACTGCGCGTCATCAACGACACAGAGCATTGGCTGCTCCTCGGCGGCCTCCGCGAGCACGCCGAGAACCGCCAGCCCGACCAAGAACGGATTCGGCGCCGGGTAGGCGGGCGCCCCAATCAGACCGAACGCCACCCCAATCGCCTCGTGCTGGGGTCGCGGAAGGCGGCCCACAAGATCGAAGAACGGAGAGCACAGCTGCTGAAGGGCCGCGAACGCAAGCTCCATCTCCCCCTCAACCCCGACGGTGCGAGCCACGCGAAACTGCCGTCCCGTCTCGACCGCCCACTCGAGCAGTGCCGTCTTGCCCACGCCCGCATCTCCGTGCACCACCAAGGCGCCGCCGGTCCCGCTGGACGCGGCGTCCAACAAACGCTCGAGCACTGCGCGTTCGCGAGTCCGCCCCACCAACCGCCCGCCCGGCAATAGAACCGGTAGCGACCCTCCACTCATCCCGGCTAAGCATGACTGACAACTGCGTGTCCCTGCTAGGTGAGCCGGCGCGCGAGCTGAGTCCGCGATTTCACGTCGAGCTTACGGAACGCTTTGCGTAGGTGGTATTCGACCGTGCTCGGGCTGATGAAAAGCCGGCCGGCGATCTCTCGATTCGTGTCTCCCCGTGCCGCAAGACGCGCGATCTGCGCCTCCTGCGGCGTTAGCTGGTCCAGCGTATCCCCGGTCCGCTTGCGGGCGCGCTCGCCAGTCGCCAGCAGCTCGCGTTCGGCGCGGAGCGCAAACGCCTCGACGCCCATGTCGGTGAACTCGTCAAGCGCGATGCGTAAATGCTCTCGCGCGTCCAGGCGGCGACGACCCCGGCGTAGCCATTCCCCGTAAAGCAGTTGCGTTCGGGCGAGCTCGAGTCGAACGCGGGTACCCGAGAGGTCCTCAATCGAGTGCTGGTACAGGCTCTCGGCGACGTCGCCCTCGCTCAGCAACGCACGGACACGCGCTTCGATTCCACTCGCCCACCGGGAGCTGATGACGCCGGTTCGCTCCGAGAGCCATTCCAGGGCCTGCCCCAGCAGCGCTCGATCGTCGGTCCTGGATGCGGCCTCGGCCAGCTCCGGCAGCAGCAGCGAGCCGTATCCGATCGGGTCGGGCTGGAACGCTTCCCAGGTCGCATCGCGCGCGGCGTCGTGTCGTCCGAGGCCGTTGTAAAGCACGGATCTCGCGTAGTTGTTAGACGTCCACCGGCGTGCGGCCGCCTCCCCAGATGTGGCTTCGATCAGCTGAGACGCGTCCGGCTCATGGCCGCGCCAGGCAGCGAGGATCATCGGGGCGTTTACGAGCGGTGGATTGCCGCTCGCCTCGGCGATCGAGCGTGCTTCGTCGATCAGCAGCGCCGCTGTGGTGAGCTCGCCGGCCAGCAGGTGACTTCTCGCCAGGAAGCTGAGCGCGAACTGCAGGTGCCCGAGCGCGCCCATCTCGCGAGCGACCTGCACTTGGCGAACCGCAAGGAGGTGCAACGCGTCGGCGTCCCAAAGCTCGAGCGCGACGATGTTGCCATCTCTGGCGCCGGAGAGCGAGAGCCACCGACCGGCGTCCTCGTTCGAGGCGTCGCTCGCGAGCAGCAGCTCCAGAGCCCGCGCCAATGTCGGCGCCGCCGCCGCGAATCCCTCGGTCAAACGGATCGCGAACGCGTCGAGCAGCACGTCAGCCGTCCGCAACGGAACCCTTTGGGCGGGCGCAGCGCGTGCGGCGGCCGCGACGGCCGGCGCGCCGCCGGCGACTTCAATGTCGCTGGCCAACGCGCCCCCGAGCGCCTCGAGGTAGGTCTCGCGGGCCAGCTCGGGGTTGATCGTCTCAAGGCGACTGGCGGCGGTCAGAAACAGGCGGCCGGCATCGCCGCCGCGTCGCTGCTCCATTGCGATCTGGGCCTGCAAGAGGTCGACTCGGGCGCGCCCGAGCTCGTCCAGCGCACCCGCCTCGATGTCGGCCAATAGTCCAAGCGCTGCCTCCAGATCGCCGGCATCGCGCTTGGCCCCAGCGGCCGTGAGCATGCGTTGTGCGCGGTGGACGGGATCAGGTGTCAGCGCCGCCGCGCGCTCGAGGAAGGCCGCGGCGGCCGCCGATCCGCCGCGCGCCTGCGCTCGCGCGGCCGACCGCTCGAGTTCGGCGGCCACCTCCTCGTCGGGCGTGGCTGCAGCGTGCGCGCGGTGCCAGGCGCGTCGGTCGGGGTCGAGTTCCGGATCGGTCGCTTCGCCAAGGGCGCGGTGAACCTCGCGTCGTTCGTTCACCCCAGCGGCTCCATAGACGGCCGAGCGCACCAGCGGGTGACGGAACGCGACGCGTGGGACGAGGACCAACAGGTCTTCGGATTCGAGGGTGTCCGCGGCCGATGCTGGGATGCCGAGCCGCTCGGCGGCCCGCCACACCAGCGCCGGGTCTCCGACCGGATCGGCGGCCGCCACCAGCAGCAACCGGCGCGCATCCCCGGGGAGCCTCGCCAGGCGCCGCGCGAAGCTCTCCTCGATGCCGGCCGACAAGGGCGCAGCCGACGGCAAACCGAACCCGCCCGCGAGCTGCGCCGGGCTCAACCCGCGCGGCAGCTCCAGCAGAGCGAGCGGGTTCCCGTGCGTCTCGAGAACGATCCGTTGCAGCACACGAGTGTCTAGCCGCGCCGGCAAGACCGACTCCAACAGAGCCCGCGCGTCACGATGACCCAAGGGCCCAACACCCAGGTCGGGCAAACCAGCGAGCGCGTCGCCCAGCTCTCGCGTCGCGAATATGAGCGCGATCCTCTCCGCCAACAGACGGCGCGCCACGAACGCCAGAGTCCGCGCAGAGGCACTGTCGAGCCACTGCGCGTCATCGACGACACACATGAGCGGCTGCTGCTCGGCGGCGTCGGCGAGCAGGCCGAGGACCGCCAGTCCCACCAAGAATGGATTCGGCGCCGCGTGCGCGGACCCCCCAACCAGTCCGGTCGCGACGCCAAGCGCCCTTCGTTGCGGCTGTGGGAGGCGCTCCATCAGCTCGAGAAACGGGGAGCACAGCTGCTGAACCGCCGCGAACGGAAGCTCTACCTCCGCCTCGACCCCGACCGTCCGGACGATCCGAAACCCCCGCGCGGTCTGGACCGTCTGCTCGAGCAGCGCCGTCTTGCCAACACCCGCCTGCCCGTGTACCACCAACACGTCGCCGCGCCCACCTCGCACTTCGTCCAGCAGCCGCTCGAGCACCTCGCGCTCGCGCTCCCGACCGATCAAAGTCCCGCCCGACGACATAACCGGTAGCGATGCTCCGCTCATCCAGGCTAAGCATGACTGAGGGCAACGCTCGGGTCACGACTAAGGACTTCAAGGATTCGAAGGCCCCGTGGTAGCGCCACGCTCAATGCCTGTGGCGAGCCAACGACGGAGCGAGCATTCGGGCCGACTCTCGGGGAAGGTGTCGGTGATCACCGGCACCGGCGGGAGCATCGGCCGTGAAGCGGCGCTTGCGTTCGCGCGGGAAGGCGCATCGGTCGTCGGCTGCGACGTGACCGTCGAGGCAGCGGAATCGACGGTCGAGCTCGTGCGCGGCGCCGGTGGAGACATGGTTTCGATGCAGCCGTGCCGTCTCGACGATCCGGCCGATTGTCAGGCTCTGGTCGAGCTCGCGGTTGGCACGTACGGGCGGATTGACGTGCTCTGCAACTTCGCCGCGACGGCGTACTTCAACTGGCTTGAGGACATCACGGACGAGGAGTGGGATCGCGCTCGGTGGGGCGAGGTCGACGTCGTCTTCTACCTGACCCGCGCGGCGTGGCCGCACCTGAAGGCCAGCGGCGGCGTGATCGTGAACATGGCCTCGCTGAACGCCTCGCTCAGTTTCAAGATCCTCCCGGCACTCGCCCACACAACGAACAAGGCTGGAATCGTCGCGATGACGCGACAGCTGGCGATGGAGGGCCGGGAGCACGGGATCCGCGTGAACTCGATCTCACCCGGCCTGATCGAGTCAGGCGCAACACGCGCCCAGCTCGCGGACCCGGAGTGGGCTAGCTACATGCTCGGCAAGACCCTGCTGGGCCGCCTTGGCCGGCCCGACGAAGTCGCGAACGTCGCGGTGTTCCTTGCTTCAGACGAGAGCTCGTACGTCACCGGGGTCGACATTCTCATCGATGGCGGGATGAAGGTCTGGTGAGCACTAACCTAGAGCGAGTGCCAACGGACGGTTCGGTCGCCTCGGGCCTGCTCGAGCGAGAAGCGCTCCTCGAGACTCTGGACCGCGCCGTGACCAAGCGAATCACGGTCATCTCGGCGCCGCCGGGAAGCGGGAAGACCTCGCTGTTGCGTGCCTGGGCTAGCCACTCGACCGATGTTCGCCGCGTCGCGTTTGTGTCGGTCGACCGCGACCAGCAGGATGCGCACAGGTTCTGGTCGGCGGTCCTGGATGCGATTCGCGGTCCGGCACCATTGATCGATCCTCAGGCGCTACCTGCGGCGCCGGCGGCCCTCGACGGCGACCGCGTGGTCGACACGGTCCTGTCCGAGTTCGACGAGCAGCGCGGACGGGTCGTGTTGATCATCGACGATCTTCACGAGCTGAAGTCAGCCGACGCGGTCGCGGAGCTCGAGCAGTTGCTCTCGAGTGTGCCGAGTTCGGCACGGGTGGTGTTGTCGTCACGCAGGGATCCGCCGGTCAGGCTCCACCAACTGAGGCTTGCCGACGAGGTGGCCGAGATTCGGGCCACCGATCTCCGATTCACTGAACGTGAGACGCGCGAACTGCTGGCCGCCTCGGGGATAACGTTGTCAGAGACCGGGGCGGCCGCTTTGTACGAGCGCACGGAAGGCTGGGCGGCCGGCTTGCGCCTGGCGGTGATCTCGCTCAGCCGTCACGCGAATCCTGAGCTTTTCGTGGCTGAGTTCTCGGGCACCGACCGGGCGATTGGGGAATACCTGATGGCCGAGATGCTCGAACGCCAGTCGAGCGAAGTTCAGCACACGCTGTTGCGGACGTCGATCGTCGAACCGATAAACGGTGAGCTCGCCGACCTGCTGGCGGGCCGCGTGGGCTCGGAGCAGATGCTGTTGGAACTCGAGGATGCCAACGCGTTCGTCGTGTCGGTCGACCCGGCGCGCACGTGGTTTCGCTACCACCACCTGCTGGCGGATTTCCTGCACCTCGAGCTCCGCCGAAGATTTGCCGACGAGGTTCCCGACCTCCACCGCAGGGCTGCCCGGTGGCTCGCCGACCACGGCCAGGTCGTCGAGGCGGTGCGCCACATGCTCGCGGCCGGCGACTGGCCCGATGCCGCCAGCCTCGTCGCTGACCACTCGTTCGGTTGGGTGCTCGACGGGCAGGCGGGAACGATCGACGCGGTGCTCCAGGCGTTTCCCGAGGGCGCGTCGGCCGATCATCCTGACCTGGCGCTGGCTCACGCCGCAAGCGAGCTGAACCATGGGCGGTTGGAGCGAGCAGCCGCGCACTTGGAGCTGGCGGAGGCCCACGTTGCGAGTGCTCCGCCGGCTCGCCGCCGGCGCCTTGCCGTTGCGATCGCGTCACTGCGGTTGGCGATGGCACGACGCAGCGGTCAGTTCAGTTCAGTGGTCGACCAAGTGAACCTGCTCGACGCTTCGATTTCGGACGAATCGAGCGATCAGGTGGCGATGGGCAGCGAGCTTCGGGCAGTCGCGCTCCTGAATCTCGGGATCGTCGAGACGTGGTCCGGGCGACTGGTCGATGCCGATCGCCACCTCTCCGAGGGAGCCGACCTCGCTCGAACGATCGGCCGCCCCTACCTGGAGGTCGCGTGTCGGGCCCATCAAGGTTTCCCGTCGAAGACGGTCTCGGTCGCGGCCGCACGCGAGCGCGGCCGACAGGCGGTAGCCCTCGCCGAGCTCTACGGCCTCGACGATCGGCCGATTCTTGCGCCCGCGCTTGGAGCGGTTGGCGGCATGGCGATCTGGATGGGCGAGTTCGACGAGGGAGAGAGCTGGCTGCGTCGCGCGCGGGAGGTAGCCGATCCGGACGTTGACCCGGCCGCCGCGGTGCTTCTGCACGTGGCGAACGGCATGTTGCACGCCGCTCGTGCGCAGCATCAGGCGGCGGTCGAGGAATTCGGATCCGCGGCGCGGGCGCAGTCAAGACTCACGGGTGTGCACGCCCTCGCGCCACGGATTACGGGGTGGCTGGCGGCCTCGCGGGCGCGCCTTGGGATGCTGGACGAGGCGCACGCAACGCTTGCCGGCTTCTCCGCCGATCCCGAGCGGATCGGTGCCATTTACGACGGTCAAATGGGCGCCATTTACAACGCTCGCGCAGTCATCTGCCTGACTGAGGAGAATCCCCGGGGAGCGTTGAGCGCACTCCAGGGCGTTTTGGACACCACGCCCCCCGTCGCTCCGGCGTTCACGGTAGTCGAGTCCCACCTGCTTGCCGGCATCGCGCACCTACAGCTGGGAGATCAGGCCGCTGCGGCTGCCGCAGCGGAAGCGGCGCTCGCGGTGGCCGAGCCAGACCGCCTGATCTTCCCGTTTGCGATGACCGACGCCGCGGAGCTACTCGACGCGCTACCGCGTCACGAGACGGCTCATGGCGCCCTTCTCGCCGACATCATCGACCTGCTGCGAGGCGAACCGGCTCCGATCCTCGATCGCGAGCGCCTGTGGCAACTCGAGGAGCTCAGCCCGAGCGAGCTCCGCGTCCTGCGGTACCTGCCCACGAATCTGACGCGTCCCGAGATCGCGCGCGAGCTGTACGTCTCGATCAACACGGTCAACACGCACATCCGCAACATCTATTCCAAGCTCGGCGCGCGGGACCGTTCTTCGGCTGTGCAACAGGCACGCGAGCTTCGGCTCCTTGCAGCGGGCCGCACCTAGCCATCGCTGCCGGGATCGCGGCCGACGTCGCGCACACAATCACCTGATTCCGGCGTTGCCGGGTCACCGGGTTGCACGGCAGGATCAACGTGTGGCCGTAACGCCGGACTTGTACACGATCCGGATAAAGGGTCGGTTAGGACCCACCGCGCTGTCCGCCTTCCCCAAAATGGTGTCTCAGCCGAAGGGCGGGGACACCGTCCTCACGGGCTTGCTCGAGGACCGCTCGGCTGTGTTCGGCGTCGTCGCGCAGATCGAAGCGCTGGGCCTCGAACTGCTCGAGCTCCGGCAACTCCGAGAGTCGAGATGAACGCGGTCACACGTCTCGGCGACAGGCCGGTCAACCGGATGGGCTACGGCGCGATGCAGCTCGCCGGTCCCGGCGTGTTCGGCCCGCCCCACGACCCCGATGCTGCCCGGGCGGTGCTGCGCCGGGCCATCGAGCTCGGCGTCGATCACATCGACACTTCGCAGTACTACGGACCCGATGTGGTCAACGACCTGATCCGCCAGGCGCTCTATCCGTACCCCGACGACCTCAAGCTGGTGACCAAGGTCGGGGCGCGGCGGGACGCCGTAGGACGCGTGCTTCCCGCACAGCGACCCGACGAGTTGCGCAAAGGAGTCGAGGCGAACCTCCACACGCTCCGGGTGGAGCGTCTCGACCTCGTGAATCTGCGCCTGGTCGAGACCCGACCCGACGGCGCGGTACCGCTCGAGGACCAGCTGCTCGCGCTTGCGGATATGCGACGGGAGGGCAAGCTCGATCTGATCGGGCTCTCCAACGTCGATCCCGCAACGGCGCGGCACGCGCTCGAGTTCGTCGACATAGCCGAGATCCAGAACGGCTACAGCATCATCGACCGCCAGGACGAGGAGATGGTCGAGTTTGCGCGCGAGCGCGGGATCGCGTATGTCCCGTTCTTTCCGCTCGGCTCCGCGCATCGGGGCGGGACCACGCAACTGGCAACGGATGCCACGATCGTCGAGGTCGCGGAGAAGCACGGGGCGACGTCCGCCCAGATCGCCCTGGCGTGGCTGCTGGCGCGGTACGACCGGCTGTTGCTGATTCCCGGGACGAGCTCGATCGCGCATCTCGAGGAGAACATGGCTGCGACCGAGCTTGAGCTCGATGACGCGGACCTCGCCGATCTCGATGCGATCGGGAATCACGCAGGCTGAGGCACCAGCCGCGGGATCAGGCGCGACGCGGCCCCGCCCAACACCGCGCGCCGCTCGTCGTCATCGAGTTCTGCAGTTCGTTGCACTGCCCGGAGGCCACCGATCGAGATCTCGTCGTGGGGGTACGGATAATCGGTCCCGAACACGACGGATCCGAGTCCCGTGACGGATCGGAGCATGTGAAGGACAGGGTCGCTGAACGCCGAGGCGGTGTCCCAGTGCAGGCGCTTGACGGTCTCCGCGAACGGCCCGCGCTCGACCGCCTCCGGGATGACGTCCATCTCATCGACGATCGCAAACCGCGACGCGACGAACGGGATCGTGCCGCCGCCGTGCGGAAACACGTACTTGACGTCCGGCGTCCGCGCGAACGTGTTGCTGTAGTGGAGCTTGGCGACCGCGCGCGACGTGTCGACGGGATAGTCCAGGAGCGCATCCGGAAGGCCGAGGGTATGTGCGATCGGATCCGGCGATGCGGTGGGATGAACGAACACGACGGCGTGACGCCGTTGCAGCTCGTCGAAGATTGCATCGAACCGGCTGTCACCCAGATAGCTACCGCCGGCGTTCGTCATCAACGACACCCCGTCCAGTTCGAGCACGTCGAATGCGTACTCGATTGTCTCGAGCGAACCGTCGACGTCCGGTAGCGGAACCGCGGCGAACCCCCCGAACCGATCCGGGCGGTCGCGCTTGATCCCCGCGAGGTACTCATTGACCCTCCGCGCGAGGACCCGCGCCGCCGCGTCATCACCGAAGTGGACACCGGGCGCGCTGATCGACGGCACGGCGACGTCGATGCCCGCCTCGTCGAGATACGCGATCGCGCCGTCGAGAGTCCAGCGCGGTGGGTTGATTCCGCCCGCGAGATTCCCGTCCTCGTTCGAGGCTTCCCAGTAGAAGTCGGGAATGACATGCTGGTGGAGGTCGATGATGGGGCTCATTCGCGTGTCAGCTCCCTTGTCTTTGATCCGGTCACTTCCTCTTGCTATGCGGTGACGCGTTCTGCGCCGGCGAGATAGGCCGACAGAAGGCGCCCGGCTGTGTCCAGTGCAGCGCCGGCCTCGTCGAGCATCGGCGAATAGGCCTGAAAGACGTGCGGCACCCCGGGGGTGATGTCGAGGGTGATCTCGACGTCGGCGATCGCGGCTACTCGCGCGAGGCGAAGCGCGTCGTCGAGCAGAACCTCGTGACTCCCGGCCTGAATGATCAGGGGCGGCAGCCCGGACAGGTCGGCGAATACGGGACTGATCAAGGCAAGTGCCGCGTTCTGTCCTTGCGCATAATCGGTGACTCGGGGTTGGAGGAGTTCTCGGTTGAGCAGCGGGTCGAGGTCGCGCTTGGTGTCCATGGTCGCCCCGGACAGGGTGAGATCGACATACGGAGACATCAGGAACGCCGCGGCGGGCAGGGCGAGACCGTGATCGCGGGCGTTGACCAAGGTGGCGACCGCGAGCCCGGCGCCGGCAGAGTCTCCCGCGAAGGCGATGTCCGACGGGGCGATACCTTCGTCAAGGAGGGCTTCATAGGCAGCAAGCGCGTCGTCAACCGCTGCCGGGTAGGGGTGCTCGGGAGCGAGCCGGTAGTCGACGGAGATGACCTTGGCCTGCGTCCGCCGACCGATCTCCGAGGCCAGGCCCGCGGCCAGGAAGGCGTCTGAAATGACGTACACGCCGCCGTGGAAGTACAGAACAACGTGGCGAGGTTCGATTCCGTCGACTGTGATCTCGGCAGTTGGGACACCGTCCAGCGCAGCTGCTGTGACGGTCACGTCGGCGGGCAGCGGCTGCGCCGATACCGCCTCTCGGAACAGTCGCCGTTGCTCGTCGACATCGCTGCCGACCGGGAGTGATGATTGTCGCAGGATTGCGTCGAGGGTCTGTCGCTGCTCGATGCTCACGGAGGCTCCTCTCGGCCTAAACGGGCGCCGGCTGCTGCAGCGCGGCTTCGAGATTTCCGAGCACGCCGAGTTGCCCGAGGATCACCGTTCCCGACGGGTAGCAGTCGAACACCTGGATCTTCCCGTTCTTGAGACGGAAGACGTCGCAGCAGGGGGCGTCCATCCGGTTGCCCGTGGGCGGGAGGATCCCCTGAGGAAGCCAGAGCGGGCCGTCGTGTGTCCCCTGGAGCGCGAGCTCGACGACTACTACGTCACCGGTTACATACACGTCGTAGAGCTCGCGGTGCATGTCGGAGAACGCCGTCCCGTAGTTCTCGACGGGCTTCGCAACGTCGTCGGGCGCGTGGTAGGTCACTCCAACGGACTCGTCGACGAACACTCCGTCCGGATTGAACGTGGCTTTCCACCCCGGGATGTCCTTGACCTCGGCCATCGCGTAGGCCTGGCGTACGAACTCTTCGTTTGTCATGTCGTTCCTTTCACGCCCTACTGGCTGCTCAGTTGGCAAGCGTGCCGTCGAAGTCGATCGTGGCGTGTGTGCCGTCGCAGAACGGCTTGTTCGACGAGCCGCCGCAGCGGCAGAGAGCCACGGGGTCGGGGTGTTCGATCACGTGCCCGTCCGGTGCTGTGATGGTCATCGGCCCGGACACGATGTTCGGGCCGTTTTCGCTCGGGGTGATGTTGACCTCGGGCATTTGGTGTCCTCCTATGCGACTTTGATCGTGTTGTTGATGGGTAGCTGGCGGATCCGGGTACCGGTCAAAGCCGCAATCGCATTCGCCAATGTTGGTGCGACCAGGGGGACGCTGACTTCGCCGACCCCCGTCGGCGGCTCGGTCGACTCGATCAAATGCACTTCGATCTGCGGAACCGACCGCATGCGCATGACCGGGTAACGGTCGAAGTTCTGAGTGACGATCTCGCCTCCGTCGCCGATGACGATCTCGCCCCACGCTGCGGCGCTCAGGCCCCACAGGATCCCGCCTTCCACCTGCGCGCGGATCAGGTCGGGGTTGACGTGTCTACCGCAGTCGAGGGCGAAGATAACCCGGTCGACGCGGACGCGCCCACGCGCGTCGAGCGAGACCTCGGTGACCTGGGCGGAGTGGCCCAGGAAGTCGGAGCTCGTGATCCCACGTGCCTTGCCCTCGGGCAGAGTCGCGCCCCAGCCGGCGCGTTCGGCCACAAGCTCGAGCGCCCGCAGCGTCCGCGGGCTGCCCGCCAGCATTCCTCGCCGCAGATCGACGGGATCGCGGCCCGCGGCGATCGCGAGCTCATCGATCGCCGACTCCCGCGCGAACTCGGTGTGCGAGTTGCCGACGGAGCGCCACACCATCGTTGGGATCCGCGACTCGAAGTTGGTCGACTCGAGACGGAAGTTCTCGACCGCGTAGGGCGGATCGACGGCGCCCGTCGTCGTGAAGAAGTCGACGCCGTTGGTGAACATGACATCTCGGACGAATGGCAAATTCACCGATGTCGGTTCGGCCACGATCTGCTGGTGCCAGGCGGTGAGGCGGCCGTGAGCGTCGGCTCCCGCCCGCACTCGGTGAACGGCCATCGCGCGGTAACGCCCGACCTTGAACTCCTCCTCGCGCAGCGACTGCGCCTTGATCGGATGCTTCCAGTCGAGCGCTCGGGCGACCTGGACGGCCTCGGCCGTCGGGTCGTGCTCAGCGCTCGAATGGAGTCCGAACGATCCGCCGGCGAAGCTGATGTGCACCTCGACCTGCTCCTTGTCGATGCCGGCGATCGAGGAGGCATTCATCTTCACGTACTCGGGTCCCTCGCTCCCCACCCAGACGTCGAGCACGCCGTCGTCTCGCATCCGGCACGCCGCATTGTTCGGCTCCATCGGGGCGTGAGCCAGGTACGGCAACACGTACGTCGCGTCGATCGTCAAGGCGGCGCCGGCCAGTGCCTCCTCGACGTCGCCGTCGTCCCGAGCGGTCACAGCTTTCTCACCCGACTCGAGCAACCGAAGGTGCTCGGCGAGCAGGTCGGCAGTGCTCCGCCGCTCGGCGGCCGTGTCGTCCCACTCCACGACCAGCGCCCGGAGCCCACGCTGCGCGTCGGCGACGGTCTCGGCAACGACCGCGACACCCTCGTTGATCGGAACAACCGCGGTCACGCCAGGTTCGGCCAGCGCCGCCTGGTCATCCACCGAGGCGACCGTGGCGCCGAACCTCGGCGGATGCAGCACCACCGCCGTCAGCATCTCCGGGAGGCTGAGGTCGATCGTGAAAGGGGTCGTTCCGAGAATCTTCGGTACCGCGTCGACTCGTAACCGCCCATCACGCCCGATCAGCCTGAAGTCGGCGGGGTTCTTCGGCTCGACGCCGTCGGGAATCGGCAGCCGCTCGGCCCGCTCCGCCAGCTCCGCGAAGGCTGCCTGCCGGCCGCTCGCGTGGCGCATCACGCCGTTCGCGACCTCGACCTCAGCGACGGGCACGTCCCACGTGTCGGCCGCCGCGGTGACGAGCCGCGCGCGTGCCCCCGCAGCGGCCAGCCGGTACCGCACCCACATCCCTTTCATCGAATTGGACGCGCCCGTGAGCTGGAACGCGCTACCGAGGTCCGGGTTTCCGTACACGTCACCGTTCGGCCCGGCCCCGTTCGCGGCGTTGACCACCCGGACCGAATCGAAGTCAGCGTCGAGCTCCTCGGCGACGATCGTCGCCAAGCCCGTGTGAATTCCCTGTCCCATCTCGATCTGACTGGAGTAAGCGACGATCGTCCCGTCCGCGTGGATCCGGACGTACGGATGGACCGGGTCGACCAACTCCTCGGCCGTAAGTCTTGATTCCTCGAGCGCGGCGGGTGCGACGAGGGGCGCCGGCTCGGGACCGTCCTTCAGGGTGCCGGCGGCGGCATGGATCGCGGCACGTATCCGGGGGTAGGTTCCACAGCGGCAGATGTTGCCGCTCATCCAGGTGTCGATCTTCGCGTCTTCAGGAGACGGGTCTGACTCGAGCAGCGCCACCGCGGCGAGCGTCTGCCCGGGCTGGCAGTAACCGCACTGCACGACGTTGCCGCGATACCACGCATCGCGGACCGCGTCGACCACCGGACCCGAAGCGCCCTCGACCGTTGTCACGGCCTTGCCGACGGCACGCTCCGTTGCGGTCTGGCACGACTTCGTATTGCGCCCGTCGAGCAGCACGGTGCACGCCGCGCAGAACCCGGCCCCGCACCCGAACTTCGTGCCGTGAAGTCCGACGACGTCCCTCAGAACCCACAGCAACGGGGTCTTCGCGTGCCGGTCGTCGACCTCGACATCGGCGCCGTTCACGACAAGCTTCATCTGGGACCTCCAGCGGACGGGACGTGCGTGCGTTCGATCACGCCCGGCAGCATCGCCCGCGCGCAGGTGAGCGGTCCTCACCGGATCCCGGCGATTCTCGGCGGGTGGGCGGCGGTTTGCTGCGTTTTACAGCGGGATTCGAAGCTGACTGCCGGGCGGCTTCAGGTCATGCGCCGATAGCGCCACACGGACAGCGGGATGAACACGGCCAGGAGACCGGCGATCCAGGCGATTGCTCCGCCGAGGGAGGATGGTGTCCCCGGGACGAGGGCCAGGGAGCGCGCTGCGTTCGCGGTCAGGGTGACCGGGCTCACCTTCGCGATGACCTGGAGCCAGTGCGGCAGGCTCGAGACCGGCACGAACACGGAGCTCGCGAATACGAGCGGAAACAGGACCACGAAGCCGGCGGTTTGAGCTGCCTCGGCGCCGCGCACCGTCAGTGCGACGAAGGCAAAGATCCAGCTCAGAGCGAGCCCGAAGGCCGTGACGATCGCTATGCATCCGAGGGCTTGTGCGACGCCTGCCTGGAAGCGGAAGCCGATGATGTAGCCGACGACGATCATCAGCACGATGATCAGGATGTTGCGGACCAGGTCGGCCGAGGTGCGGCCGACTAGCACCGCTGACCGGGCCATCGGCATCGATCGGAAGCGGTCGATCACGCCGAGCTTCAGGTCGTCGGACAGGCCCACAGCGGTCTGGCTCGCTCGGAACGTCACCGACTGAACGAGGATGCCGGGCAGCAGATAGTCGATGTAGCTCACGCCGGGCGGCAGTGAGTGGCTGATCGCCCCGCCGAACACATACGTGAACAGCAGCACGAACATGATCGGCTGGATCGTCGAGAAGATCAGCAGATCCGGCTGGCGGACAAAGTGACGCAGGTTGCGCAGGCTCACCACCCGCGCGTCCGTGATGTCGCGACGAAGCGCTCGCGGCGAGAGGTGACGTCGCCGCGGTCGCCTCGCGGCCGGGCGGAGCGGCTCACGGGCCCGAGCGCGTGGGCTCGCCGGATTGGGTTGCCCGTCACCGGTCGTGACTTCGGCCGTAGCCCCGTTTTCGCTCGGCGGCGCTCCGGTCAGCTGTAAGAACACGTCGTCGAGCGTCGGCCGTCGCAGCCCGAGATCGCTGACCGCGATTCCCGCCTTCCGTAGCGCCGAAGCCGCGTCCTCGATCATCTCGAGGCCATCCCTTGGCGCCGGCAGCGTCAGCTGGGCCAGCCGCTCGCCCGGTTCCGGCTCACTGCAACCAACCCCGGCCAGCGCGACCCGCGCCTTCTCCCGTTCCGCGGCGCTCACCAGCTCGACTTCCAGGAATTGCCCGCCGACCCGATCCTTGAGCTCGCTGCCCGTCCCTTGGGCGATCACCCGACCGTGGTCGATCACGGCGATCTGGTCGGCGAGCTGATCTGCCTCCTCGAGGTATTGGGTGGTGAGCAGAAGCGTCGTCCCGTCTCGGACGAGCTCGCGCACAATCGACCAGATCTCGTTGCGGCTCCGCGGATCGAGCCCGGTCGTCGGCTCGTCCAGGAACAGCACGCGCGGTCGGGTCAACAGGCTCGATGCGAGATCGAGCCGGCGGCGCATCCCACCGGAGTACGTGCGGGCCGGACGGTCGGCCGCGTCAGCCAGGTCGAAGCGCTCGAGCAGCTCATTCGCCCGCCGGCCGGCATCCGCCGCCGAGAGGTCGAACAGGCGCCCGAACATCTGCAGGTTCTCGCGGCCGGTAAGCAGCTCGTCGACCGCAGCGAACTGGCCGGTGAGCGCGACGAGCTCCCGCACGCCCGCGGCGTCGTGGACGACGTCGCGGCCAAGGATCTCGGCGCTCCCGGCGTCCGGAGCAAGCAGCGTGGTCAGTACCCGGACGAGGGTCGTCTTCCCGGCGCCGTTTGGTCCGAGCAGACCAAAGACGGTGGCCTCCTCGACGTCCAGGTCGACCCCCGCAAGCGCGGTGGTCGTCCGAAAACGTTTGACCAGACCCTCGACATGGACGGCCGGATCGGACGTCACTCACACTCCGGAACTGCCGCAACCAGCCGAGCGCGATCGACGAGCATCTGCGGGCTCTCTGGCACGGGCGCAATGATCGCCCCGGCCGAGGTGAGCTGTCCTCGCCTGATGATGGTGATTCGCTCGCTTCGCACCGAAGGGACGGTCGGCGTTAGCGCGAATCCTGCAAGCATCCCTCGACCCTACCGCGCACGATCTATGCCGTCATCCCCAAGCTGGTGCTCGGCGCCCTGGTCGCCGGCCGGATCGCGGCGTCGACACGTCCAAATCTGTGACCCTAACCGCCGCTGAACGGCTTGAGATCCTCGAGCTCGTGGCGCGGCTCGACGACTGCGCGACCGCGCGAGACGTCAGCGCTTATGGCGAGCTGTTCACCGAGGACGGAACCATCACCGGTGTGGCGGGGACCGCTACCGGTCGAGCCGGGATCCGCGATGCCGTCAGCGCGGTGTGGGCCGCCGAACCCCCGGAGACGCGGCACCTCACGCTAAACGCGACGATCGACGAGTCGGGGCCGGAACCGAAAGTCACGAGCGTCGGGCTGATCGTCACTGGCGGGCCAACGCCGAGGGTGCTCGGGTCGGTTGCGGTTAGCCAGATCGTGCGACGGACTGCGGACGGATGGCGGATCGCGTCGAGGGTGGCTGACGACGCTCCGGTGGCCGACATGACCGCTGCCGCCGGGTCCGAGAGGAGCCGACCCGCCACTTGGGGCCCGCTGCCGGTTCGCCTGACGGCGCCGTCCGCCGGCGCCGTGGTCCGAGGCGTGATCATCTTGACCGCGTGCGCGCTGGTGCTCTACGTGTTTTGGCGCGTCCGCGTAGTCATTCGGCTCGTTGCGATCAGCCTGTTCCTGGCTCTTGCGCTGATCCCGCTCGTCGATGCGCTCGGCGCCAAGATCCGGGCGCCACGCGCTTTGATCATCTTGATGGTCTACGTGGTCCTGATCGTGTCGGTTGCCGTCATCGGGTATGTCGTCGTCCCAAGCTTGGTCAAGGAGGTCGGCCAGCTGTCGCACGATGCGCCCCGGTACGCGGCCGATCTGCGCGGAAACGCGACGTTCCGGCACTACGACAACCGCTACCACATCACGACCAAACTGGTGGACGATGCGCGTCGGCTACCTCAACTCCTTGGACATCTGGTTGGCCCGCTCAAGGACGTCACCGTTCAGGCGGCGAGCTTCATCGGACAGCTGGTCACGGTCCTGGCGCTGGCGTTCCTGCTTCTCCTCCACGGTCGCCAATACGTGGGTCTCGGACTTTCGCTAACCGGAGATCGACAGCAGCGCTACCGGCAGGTGGTCACCGACATCAACAAGGCGGTGGCCGACTATGTCCTGGGCAACATCGTCATCAGCGGGCTCGCGACGATCGCGACCTGGATCGTGCTGTCGATTCTCGGGGTGCCGTACGCGCTGTCGCTGGCATTCGTGGTTGGCTTCTTCGATCTGATCCCGCTCGTGGGCGCGACGCTCGGCGCGATCGTTGTCGCGGTCGCAACCGTGGGGGTCGACTTCCCGACCGCAACGATCGTCTGGCTCGCGTTCATCATCGTCTGGCAGCGGTTCGAGGACTACGTGATCCAGCCACTCGTGTACGGCCGGACGCTACGCGTAAACCCGATCGTGACGATCGTCTCCGTGCTCGCCGGCGCGGCCCTGCTGGGAATCCTCGGAGCCCTCCTGGCCATCCCGACCGCCGCCGCGATTCAGATCGTGCTCCGCGAGTGGTGGTCCAATCGCCAGCACCCGGAGCCGACCGCTCAGTCGCCACCGATGCAACTCGCCGGCGGACGGGTGCAGGCCGCCCCTACGGATTAACCCGCGGCTTCCGGGAGGCCTGCGGTGGTGGTGAGGAGCAGCTTGCGGTGAGCGTGTCCGTTCTCGAGGAGCCGGTGGGCTTCGGCCGCCGCCGACATCGCTAGGGACTGATGCGAGCGAAGGCGCAGCTTGCCGGAGGCGAGGAGGTCCATGCCGATCCCAAGCGCGTCAGGAGCCCGATCCGGCGTCGCGACCGAGAACCGAACGCCGAGCTCCGCCGCGCGCTCGTCCGCCAGCGTGATCACCCGGTCCGAGCCGCCGGAGAGCGTGATCGCGGCTTCAAGTCCGCCCTTGCCAGCAGCGTCGAGAGTCGCGTCGACTCGGTCCGCGACGTCTCGCACGCTGGAGAGGAGGTCGTTGCCGTAGCGGACTGGCGTCGCACCGAGCTCTCGAGTGAGCGCCTCGTCTCGCGCGCCGACCGCCCCGATGACCCTGAGCCCGTTCCGAATCGCCAGCTGCGTGGCGATGATCCCGACCGATCCACCCGCGCCCAGGATCAACAGAGTCTCTCCTTCCACCACGTGGAGCTGGCGCAGCACTCCGACGGCGGCCTCAACCGACGCGGGCAGCGCAGCGGCGTCGTTCCAGGTCACCTGAGGAGGCTTCGAAGTCCAGGTTTCGGCGAGTACGTACTCGCCGTACCCGCCAAGTGAGGGCAGCAAGGCCGCCACCTCGTCGCCGACCATTACGCCGTCGACGTCACCGCCGACGGCGTCGACGGTTCCGGCGGTCTCAAAGCCGAGGACCGCGGGTTCTGGGAGCGGGAAGACGCCGTCGAGCTCGCCGCGGCGGATCTTCAGATCCGTGGGACCGACGCCGGAGACACGAACCTTGATCAGGATCTGCCCCTCGGACGGTTCCTGCGTGGCAACGTCGTTCCACCTGAGAACGTCGGGGGGGCCATACTCAGTTAGGACGCAGGCATGCGGCACGGTCGGTCCTCCAATGGCTAAGCGGCGTAGCCGGAGGCTGGCCTCGATGCAGGTGAACTGTCCTCACCGGATCGTGGTGATTTCGGCCGCACCGCACGATTAGTCGAGCTCCCCGCTGACGGCAATCACCGCGATCCGGCGAGGATCATTCACCTGATGCCGTGCAACCATTCGCGCGACGCGAGGAGAACTGGAGATTCCCGGACCTACCGCATTCGACGGCGTGGCGGCTGAAGACGCGAGCTCCGACCAGTCGTCCCCGCCGGAGCAGGTGGACGCTGCGAAGGCGCGCCGCAGCCTGCGCAACGGGTTCATCACGTTGATCCTGGGAGGCGCGTTGGCCATCGGCCTGCTGTTGGCGGTGCCGGGGCTCAAGGGCGTGGCGAGCACCGTGTCGAACATGAAGACGCAATGGGTCCTCGTCGCCGTCCTGCTCGAGATCCTCTCCTGCGCGAGCTACGTCCTCGCGTTCCTGCAGGTGTTCGAACGGGCGCCGTTCCGGGTCGGCGCGCGGATCGCGCTCAGCGAGGAGGCGTTCGGGGCGGCGGTGTCGCTTGGGGGGGTCGGCAGCCTTGCGGTGGGCGGATGGCTGATGGTCGAGCGCGGCGCGCCCGCGGGACGAATCGCGCAGCGCTCGGCGGTGCTGTTCCTATACACGAGCGCGATCAACGTGATCACGCTGATCGTGGCCGGCCTGGGCCTGTTCCTCGGTCTTCCCGGCCCTAGCAACCCGCTCCTGAGCATTCTCCCCGCGGCGGTCGGCGCCGTCGTCCTGATCCTGTTTTTGTTGTTGCCGCGGTACGTGGACCGGATCGTCGAGCGGACGGACTCGGGGCGACTCCGTTCGGTTTTGACCGAGACGGCGGCCAGTGTGCGCGATACGCGGCGTCTCGTGTTCCATCCCGACTGGCGGATCGTCGGCGCGATCGGCTACCTGTGGTTCGACATCGCCGTGCTGTTCGCGTGCTTTGCCGCCGCCGGCGAGACGCCGCCGCTGGCGCCGATCGTGCTGGCCTACCAGATCGGCTACCTGTCGAACTTCATTCCCGTGCCGGGCGGGATCGGCGTGCTCGACGGCAGCATGATCGGCATGCTCGTCCTATACGGGATGAGCGGGACCGTGGCCACCGCGGCCACGCTCGTCTACCACGCGATTTCGCTGTGGGTCCCGGCCGTATGGGGCACGGTCGCGTTCGTCCTGCTGCAGAGGACCAAGAAACAGCCGATCACGCTGCGCAACCCGCCGGAAGAACTAAGCCCCCGCTCCCGCTGAGAGCGGTCCCCGGGCCGGGGACCCTGCGACGGCCTGTACACATGGCAGCTGCCGCGAATCACTGGAATCAGGCGATACCTGGTCACCTGACCCCTTGGCATGTTCGACGTGCCGGGAGAACTAGAACTCACACCAGCCGACTAAGGGAGCATGCATGTCCACGGTCACCTCAGATCCCAGCACAACCGCGATCGAGGACCGGCTAGCCATCCTCGAGCTGACCGCACGCCTCGCGCTACTCGTTGACGCACGCGACTGGAACGCGCTCGAGGGACTGTTCACCGATCCGGTCTACAGCGATCGCACCTCGCTCTTCGGTGGAGAGCCGCAGACGGGCACTCCCGCGGAGCTCGCCGGTGGCTTGCGCTATGCGTTGGGCGGCCTCGATGCGACCCACCACCTGATCACCTGTCAGTCGATCACCCTCGACGGCGACGAGGCAACCAGCGCGGCCAACATGCAGGGCACACACGTGCTGTCCAACGCTTCCGGCGGCCCCGTCTGGACGGTCGCCGGCCGCCATGACTATCAGTTCAAACGGACCGCGGACGGCTGGAGGATCGCAAGCATTACGTTCACGGTCCAATGGGCGAGCGGCAACCAGTACATCATGACCCTCGCGGCACCCGCAAGCTGACCCCGACCGAGCACTCGGGTACGTGTCCGACGGGCACCGCTGAGAACTCAGGACGAGGGCGCCGAACCGAGAGGGTGAGCACCGGCGGGCGAACCGGCAGCGGGTCGCACCGCTAACAGGATCCGGACGGAACGATCCGGGCGTCGTCCCGAACCCGCTTCTGGTGCAGCGGCGCGCGTCCGCGCTTGCCCGCGGTTTCGACGATCCCCATCATCCGCAGGCAATAGACCACACGCTGGGCGAGGAGCACCCTGCAACCAAGCAGCGCCGCCAACTCACGAGTGGCAAACGGACTCGATGGGAGCGGCGGCAGGAGGCTCAGAACGTCGTCCCGCCCCCGCAACTCGACACGATCGAGCACGTCGACCAGCCGCCGCTCTCCTGGATCTCGCCTCCGCCGGCCCGTTTGCACCGCTCGCATCCCACGAACATGATCCTCCCGCAGCAACAGCACCTCGACGGTCAGATGCGGATGCGTCAGCAGCGACGGAAACGCAACCAGCCGGTCGAACACCTCCACCATGCCGGGCCGCCTCGGCGAACGGCGAATCGAAGTTACCTCACCATCCTCGTCGACGCGCACGATGCGCCGCTCGGCCGCCACGGGATGCACGATCCGAAACCGGTGCTCATCGAGCAGCGCATCAAGCTTCGGCCCGAGCGGCGCGAAACCACCCGTCTGCACCTCGACCAGCTCGCCATCAGCACGGACCAGATCGATCACGAAACGACCGATCGGCACCTCGAACCGGTCCCCTGGGCGCGCCAACATCGCCTTGACCGCGGCATGCAACGGTCCCTCGCGCAGCACCCCGATGTTCGACACGGGGACAGCGTAGGCGTCAGCCCGGCTGACTACTGGGCGCCGAGGAGATGCGCATCGGCGAGCCGCCGGAACGGACCGTCGACCGCGAGCAACTCGACCCCGGTCCCTTGCCGCGTAGCCGAGCCCGACGAAGCTGAGACGCCGCTGCTCTCGCCACACGTGGATAAGTCGTCCCGCGGTCTTTCGCAGCCCATAGGCCGGCGGGTCGAACACCTCGCGATTGGGCGGCGCGGGCTCGCGAAGCTCGCCGTGGCCGCCCCGCACCCGGTCGGTTCGGGCGCGCCAACGATGACGGACAGCAGTCCTCATCTCGAGATCCGATCCTCCAGGTCCAGAGCCACAGCGCTGGCCAGATCGGCGGACTGCCGGACGCGGAACTGAGCCACTGGTCCACGCGCGCCCGGCGCGTCACGGCCAGCCTCACTCAGATCGCGCCGGAGCCCTACGAGCGCGCGTACGCCGCCTCATTCCCGAACGGCCGATTCGAGCCGATCCCGGAAGCCGGACATCTCCCCCATCTCGAGCAGCCCGAGCCGGTCCTCGAGGCGATTCATCGCTTCGAGGACGAGACAACCCGCTCGGCCACCAAGTAGCCGAAAGGAAGGCTGCCGAGAGCCGCTCGCCGTAGATCAGCCGCGACGGAGGAGGCGGCCGACGGCGGCCATCATCTCCTCGGTGCGCTCGTCCTGCTGGTCGGGTTCGGCGCCGATCACGCACGTGTGGGCGTGTCCGTCGAGCAGCCCGAGCGCGACCTTGTCGAGCGCGGCCTGGGCAGCTGAGATCTGGGTGAGGATGTCGATGCAGTAGCGGTCGTCCTCGACCATGCCCTCGATTCCGCGGATCTGTCCTTCGATGCGCGCGAGCCGCGCCAGCAGCTGATCCTTTGTGGCGGTGTAGCCCCTGGTGGGTGTCTGAGTCTTTGGCATAACGGAATCGTATCAGTTACTCCTACCCCCTAGGGGTATCTGATACCTTGTCTGCATGACCGTCCTCGACGTCATCTGGCATGGCCTGAGGGACTCGTTCCTGATGGCATGGGAGGTGTGGTGGGCGCTGGTGCTCGGATTCGCGATCTCGGCGATCGTGCAGGCGTGGGTGCCGCGCGAGCGGGTCGAGGGGCTGATGAGCGGCTCGGGTGCCCGGTCAGTCGGTTGGGCGACCGGGCTGGGGGCCGCTTCGTCGTCGTGCTCGTACGCGGCGGTCGCGATCGCCAAGTCGCTGTTCCAGAAGGGCGCGAGCGCGGCGTCCACGCTGGCGTTCCAGTTCGCCTCGACGAACTTGGTGTGGGAGTTGGGGCTGGTGCTGTGGGTGCTGATCGGCTGGCAGTTCACCGCGGCCGAGTACATCGGCGGGATCGTGATGATCGTGCTGATGACCATGCTGCTGCGGTTGTTCGTCAATCCCCGGCTCGAGGAGCAAGCGCGCGCGCACGCGGTCGACGCTGACGCGGGCCATCAGCATCACATGGCTGCCGAGCAGCTCCCCTGGCGTGAGCGCCTGACGTCGGTGCGGGCGTGGTCGGACGTGGCGCACAACTTCCGCGGCGACTGGCAGATGCTGTGGAAGGAGATCGCGATCGGGTTCCTGCTGGCCGGGTTCATCGCCCAGCTCGGCAACGGCTTCTTCGAGAAGCTGTTCATTACAAACGCACCGGCGCCGTTGCCGACGATCGAGAACGTACTGATCGGGCCGATCATTGCCGTGCTCAGCTTCGTCTGCTCGGTTGGGAACGTTCCGTTGGCAGCGGTCCTGTGGTCGGGTGGGATCTCGTTCGCCGGCGTGCTGGGCTTCCTGTTCGCCGACCTGATCGTGATCCCGATCCTGTTGGCCTACCGCAAGTACTACGGCACGCGCTTCACGGTGCGGATCACCGGCCTGATGTTCGTGACGATGGTGATCGCCGCGCTGATCGTCGACGGAATCTTCAGCGCGCTCGGGCTTATCCCCACCGGCCCACGCCCCACTCGGGCGGAGATCTTCAGTTCGATCGCGGTCGACTACAAGCTGGCGCTGAACGTCCTCGGGCTTGTGATCTTCGCCGCGCTGTTCTGGCTCACCGCCCGCCGCGGAGCGACCGACCCGGTGTGCGGGATGAAGGTCGACCGCGACAAGGCCCTCACCAGCGACCTCGAGGGTCAGCTCCACTATTTCTGCTCGGCCAACTGCCTGCACGCGTTCGAGGCTCGCTCACGCACGCCGGACGCAGTCCGTCCCGCCGAGGTCTCGCAGGCGCACTGACGGGCGCTCGCGTTCCTGCCCGGGAGGCGGCGTGCCGAGGAGCTCAGGTCAAGGGCGCGTGATTGAAGCTCGTTGCGGCTTCGGCGATACGCATGAGGATTGCGGTCCCGTCGTCGATTGACGGTTGGGGCTGGTTGACCCACCAGGTGGCAAGGGATTCGGTGGCGCCGGTGAACGCGTGGGCGAACGCTTCGTCGCTGAACAGGGTGGTGAGCATGCGGATGATGCGTCCGCGGAGCTCGGCTACTTCGCGGGCGACTTGAGCGCCGGCCGGAGCGGTGGTCTCTCCGTGGAGGACGGTCCAGCCGGCGCGGTGCTCTTTGACGTAGGCGAGGAAGGCCCGGAGTCCCGCGCGTAGACGTACTTCGGGTGACTCGTCCCGGGTCTCGGGGGCGCGCACATTGTTTACGAGCTCGCGGCCGGTCATCTGCAGGTAGGCGGCGTAGAGGCCTTCTTTTGAGCCGAAGTATCGGTACAGCATCGGTTTGGTGATCCCGGCAGCGTGCGCGATGTCGTCCATCGAGCTGCCGTGAAAGCCGTGGGTCGCGAACGCTTCGCCGGCGGCGCGGAGCATCAGCCGCTCGCGGTCCGCGCGCGCGAGGCGTTCGCCGGAGGCGACCGCGCCGGGTCGCGGGCTCGTCCGTTTCAAGGACATTACTCTAGGGTAACGTTACTCATTAGTAACTTCAAGTGGAAAGGGAGTCCGACCGATGAGCTTCACCCTTGATCTCACCGATGAGCAGATTGCGCTGCGGGACAAGGCGCACACGTTCGCGCGGGAGGTGATCCGGCCGGTTGCCGCGGAATATGACCGCGCCCAGGAGCTCCCGTGGCCGGTACTCCAAGAGGCCGCGCGCCAAGGCCTGTATCAGTGGGAGCTGTACGCCCAGCTCTCGATGGACCCGACCGGTCTGTCCCTGCCGATCTTGATGGAGGAGCTGTTCTGGGGATGCGCCGGCATCGGGCTGACGATCGTCCTCCCCGCGCTGGCTCTGGCGGCGATCCGCCAGGCCGCCACCGACGAGCAGCTCGTGCAGTGGGCCCCGCAGTGCTTCGGCACGCCCGACGACATCCAGCTCGCCGCCCTGGCGGTGACCGAACCGAGCGGCGGCAGCGATGTGCGCTCGATCCAGACCCGCGCGCGCCAGGACGGCAGCGACTGGATCCTCGACGGCCACAAAGTGTTCATCGGCAACGGCGGTATCGCCGACGTTCACGTGGTCGTGGCCACCGTCGATCCCGACGCCGGCCACCGCGGACAGGGCGTGCTCATCGTCCCCAAAGAAACCCCCGGCCTGTCGATGCTCCGCAAGCTCGACAAGCTCGGCTGCCGCGCCTCGCACACGGCAGAGATCCTGCTCGAAAACTGCCGCGTGCCCGGCGAGCACCTGCTCGGAGGCACCGACCGCCTCCAGGAGCGCATCGCCCGCGGCCGGGAAGCCGAGCGAGGCCAGAAACCGGTCGCCCCGGCCGAAGAAGGCGGTCCGGCGGCGGCCGTTCAGCGGCGTACCTCCGCCGCTCTCGGCGCGTTCGAGCGCACCCGCCCGATGGTGGCAGCACAGGCCATCGGCATCGCTCGCGCCGCGCTCGAGTTCGCCCGCGACTACGCCGTCGGGCGCGAGGCCTTCGGGCAGCCGATCATCGAGAACCAAGGCATCGCCTTCCCCCTCGCCGACCTCGCCACCGACATCGACGCGGCCCGGCTGCTGACCTGGCGCGCCGCCTGGATGGCCGCCCAACGCCGCCCATTCGAGAACGCCGAAGGTTCGATGTCAAAGCTGAAAGCCTCCGAGACGGCCGTGCGCGCGTGTGAGCAGGCCATCCAGACCATGGGCGGCTGGGGCTACATCAAGGACTTTCCCGTCGAGAAGTGGTACCGCGACGCGAAGCTCTACACGATCTTCGAGGGCACCAGCGAGATCCAACGACTCGTAATCGGCAGAGCACTGCGTGCCCGGGCAAGCACCGAACCGCTCGACCAGCGCATGACCAATCCACGGTGAACCACGCCGGACAGGCGGCGCGCAAGCCGGCTAATCCGGCTCGGCGATGACGAGCCTCAGCCCCCCGTACCTCCGCGTCGAGCAGCGCCTCGGGTCGTCGCCGGAACGCTTCAAAGAATCCGTCGACGCATTCGCCCGGGGTCGCGACATGCTCGACCGTGACGCGACCGCCCAGCACCTGCGCGATCCCGGGGTTCATAGGAGCCCGCGCCGGCCCCGACGTTGACCACGGTACGAGCGTCGCCCAACGCCAGCCGGATCCGCTCCGCGATCCGCGGATCGGACTGCCGAAAACGCGTGTAGGTACGTCCGTGTGTCTCGTAGTCGACCCGCAGAGCCATCGCAGAAGGCTAGACGTCGATGCGGGCGCTCCCGCACGGAGGGCCGGTTAACTACCGTCCCTCGCGCGTCTCGGCAGCCCGCCGTGCCGCGTCCTTCCGATCGGCCTCTGTGCGACCGGTCTTCGGAGTGCGACCTAGCTCCTCCCAGTCCGATTCGGACATCTCCACGCCGTAGTGGTGGGCGGCGGCCTTGATGTTCTCGAAGGCTTGCGCGCGCTCCTCATCCGAGACGTCGATCACCTGATCGAAGCGTGCGATGGCGTTACGCACGTGCTCGGCATCGGTGAGCGGCTCCTTGCGCTCCGTTGGGAACGCGAAGACGGTGTCCGGCAGGTCGCTGCGTTCGGTCAGCTCGCCGTGCTTCTCATGTGGCTTCCAGGTCACTGCCATGCATCACTCTCCTGGCACGCGGTGTTGTCGGAACTGTAGTCCCCGACGGTCGAGCATCATCACGCGGTACCGTTAAGAACATGTCAGACGAAGCCGCGATTGACCCCTCCGTTCCGCCCTCTGGGACCGGATGCGCCGAATGCCTGGCGGCAGGTGGTTGGTGGCTTCACCTACGCCGCTGCGCCCAATGCGGGCACGTCGGTTGTTGCGACTCCTCCCCCTCGCAGCACGCAAGCCACCACGCAGCCGACGCCGGTCATCCGCTGGTCCGCAGCTTCGAACCCGGCGAGGACTGGTTCTGGAACTACACCACCGAACAGTTCTACGACGGTCCGCCGCTCGCCCCACCAGAGCATCATCCGCTCGATCAGCCTACGCCCGGACCAGCCGGGCGAGTGCCGGCGGACTGGCAGCGCCACCTCCATTGAGGCTGGACTCGACTACACCGCAAGCAAGTCGAGCACAGCCAGCTCGACAGCGGTCCGACGCTCCTCTGGCGCGGGGCCCCGTTTGTCGATACGTCGCAGCTCACCGGCGATGGTCCACCCAGACAGGAAACGATCGAACACGCGAGGATCGATGTAGGACCCGCGGGCGACGGCGGGCGTATTACCCAGCGCGTCGGACACCTCGATCGTGGCTTGTCGGATCGCCCGCCGGCGGGCGCGATCGCTGGTTGGGTCCTCTGTTGAGCGGGCCAGCGCGACCGCTGCGAGGAGCGTGCCGTTCCAGGTTCGGAAGTTCTTGGCGCTGAACGAGTTGCCGATCAGGCTCTTCAAGTGCTCGTTTATGAGTGGGGCGTGGACCTGATGCCACGCCTGCCTCTCGCGGAACGCAAGCAGATGCTCGCCGCCTCCCCGTCGTCGTTTCAGTGCACCCACGATCTCCACGCAGCAGGGGTCGGCGACGGCATGGACGCGACGGACGCCTTCTTTGGCGACGTAATCGAACACCGCGCGCCCCTTCTCCATTGAGACATTGGCCTTGGCGATCGTGGCAAGGCCGAGGTGTCCGTCCTCTTTTTCGTAGACCTCGCTGCCGATCCGGAACATCCCGACGTCAAGCAGTCGCACCGAGCAGGACAGCACTCGTTCCCGGTTCAGAACGTGGCCCGCCCGCATCGTGCCGAGCACGCGCTCACGCATGGTCGGCAACGTGTGGGCGAAAGCGACCATGTGCTCGAACTTCACCTGGGCCTGCTGCTGGCTCCACAGATCGTGGTAGCGGTATTGGCGACGGCCTGCCGTGTCCACGCCGGTCGCCTGCAGGTGCCCGAGCGGATCTGGGCAGATCCATACGTCCCGCCAGGCGGGCGGGATCGCCAGTGCCCGAATCCGGGCGAGAGCGGACGGGTTCGTCAACGGACGTCCGTCGACGTCGAGGTACGCAAACCCGCCAGCGGCAGCGACCCGCGTAAATCCGGCAAGCGCGGAGTTGGATCGGTGAAGCCGGGGCGGGCGGGGCGGGTCGCGGTCTTCATCCATGATTCCCTCGCGCAGATTCATACACGAGCACGCACCCCGCCTCAAGCCGCCGCCGAGCTCGCGACGCGGTGCTGGAGAGCGCCGGCGAGATGCTCCGCCCGCGCGCCTGATCAGAGGACGCTGCCGCCCAGCACCGCGACCAGCTGCCTGGCGTTCTTCTTGCCGATCTTCGGGACGTCGAACTCCCAGACAGTTCCGTTGACGAACTGCAAGCGGAGAGACGAGAACAGCTTGCCATCCTTGAGTTCGACCGTCCGGAGTTCCTCGCGGGGGGCGCGGGCAAGCACCTCGTCGGTGACCTTCATCTTTAGCGCGCCCGACTTCGTCTTGATCAGCGCTACCTCGGTCTCACTCGCCGCGATGTAACCAACCCGTCCGAAGGCGGGGACATCTGAGGCCTTCGATCGACTCGCGACCGCGGTCGCCGCGACTGCCCCGACGGCGCCTGCGAGCCCGAATGTAGGAAGCCTACCTGCCAGGCATCGACCGCTCTCGCCCGTGGAGGTCGACACGGAACCACCACCGCGACAAGCAGTCGCGCCCGCTCGTCACTCGGACCAGCCGGGTCGCACGAGGCCAGACTCATAGGCGATCACGACGAGCTGTGCGCGGTCACGGGCGCCGAGCTTGATCATCGCCCGGCTCACGTGCGTCTTTGCCGTAGCGGAGCTCACGACGAGGCGCTCGGCGATCTGTTCGTTCGACAGGCCGGCGGCGGCGAGCGCCATGACCTCGCGCTCGCGGTCGGTCAGCTCCTCGAGCGCGTCCGACCGGGGCGGTTCCTTGGCGCGCGCGGCGAACTCGCCGATCAGCCGGCGGGTGACTGACGGCGACAGCAGCGCCTCGCCGGCGGCCACGACCCGCACCGCCTCGATCAGATCGCTCGGCTTGGTGTCCTTGACCAAGAAGCCGGCTGCCCCGGCCCGGATCGCGTCGAACACGTATTCGTCGAGCTCGAACGTGGTCAGGATCACGATCCGCACGCCGGCGAGCGCCGGGTCCGCGGCGATCTCGCGCGTGGCGGCGATTCCGTCGAGCGTCGGCATGCGGATGTCCATCAGCACGACATCGGGGACAAGCGCGCGCGTCAGGTCGACCGCCTCGCGGCCGTCCGCGGCCTCGCCGACTACTTCGATCCCGTCCTGCGCATCGAGGAGCGCGTGGAACCCGGCGCGCACCAGCGCTTGATCGTCGGCCAGCAGCGCGCGGATCACGGCCGTCACTTGCTCTCCACCGGGATCCGCGCGCGAACGCGGAACCCGCCGCCGGATCGGGGGCCGGCATCGAACGTGCCGCCGAGGGCAACGGCGCGCTCGCGCATCCCCGGGATGCCGTTGCCGCCGCCCTCGCCGTCCATCGCCGGCAACTCGCGGCGATCGCCGGAGGCGCCCGGGCCGTGTCCGTCGTCGTCCACCTGCACCGTCAGCTCGCCGGGTCCGTAAGTCAGCTCGACGGTGGCGGCGCCGGCCTCGGAGTGGCGGACGATGTTGGTCAGCGCCTCCTGCACGATCCGGAACGCTGCCAGATCGATGCTCGCCGGGAGCGGCCGGCGCTCGCCGTGCACCTCGAGCGTGACCCCGACGCCGGCCGCGGTGGTGCGAGTCACGAGGTCGTCAAGGCGGTCCAGGCCCGCCGTCGGCGCACGGGGCGCCTGCTCGCCGGTGCCGCGCAGCACGCCGAGCACCGAGCGGACCTCGCGCAGGGCGTCGGCGCTCGCCTCGTTGATCGCCGTCAGCGCGATCCTCGCCTGCTCGGGCTTCTCGTCCATCAGATGCAGGGCGACACCTGACTGGACGTTGATCAACGAGATGTTGTGCGCCAGCACGTCGTGGAGCTCCTGGGCGATGCGCAGTCGCTCCTCGTCGGCCTTGCGGCGGGCCTGGAGCTCACGCGCCTGCCTGACCTGCGCGAAGCGCTCCCGGCGGTTGCGCACCCCTTCGGCGCCGGCCAGCGCGACGAGTAGCCAGGCGGCGATCGCCAGCGCGGCCAGCACGTTCGGCGGGCCGGAATGCCCAAGCGCCCAAGGCAACCCGAGAAATACGAGCCAGCCGACTCCGATCGCGGCCCATGCGAGCAAACGCTCTCCCGCGAACAGCGCCGAGACAATCGCGAGGCCGAGGGACAAGAAGTTCGGACCGAGCGGGTAGCCGAGCGCGACGTACGCCACCGTGACGGCGAACACGAACGCGAGCACCTCGCGCACGTACCGCCGCCGAAAGACGAGCGCGAGCGGGCCGAGCAGGAGCAGCGCGAAGGCACCGCCGTCAAGTTCGTTCGCGGGCCGACACGCAGACGCCCACCAGCAGACGTGGGTGCGCGACGCGTGATGCGCCGCGCCCGCCGTCGCGACGACCTGGATCAAGCCGCACATCACGGCGAGTCGGACGTCGCTGCGGCGGATCCAGCCCGACGGGGTCACAGCCGCACGATAGCCGTGCCCGCGGGGGTCGTCATCGGCTCCCGGGCGCAGCCACGAATACGCCCGCGGGAGTACACGATGCTGCTCCGATCAGCCACCGGGAGCAGCACAGGAGCCGCCCCTCGCCCGACGACAAATCGCCCGCCGGAGAGCATGCTTCTCCATGCCGCACGCGACCGAACCACACAGACCGAAGGAGCAGCGATGTACGGGTACGACACGATCAGCCAGATGATGCGGAACCCCAACCTGCGCGCGAGCGACGCCGACCGCGACGCGACCGCCGACCGGCTGCGCCAGCACCACACCGACGGCCGGCTCGACCAGGACGAATTCCAGGAGCGCCTGGATCGGTGCTTCGCCGCCAAGACCGTCGGGGAACTGGCCGAGCTCACGCGCGACCTGCCGGACGATTCGGCCCGGCACTTTGCAGGCCGCCGGTCCGGCTTCGGCCTGCTTGGCTGGCTGCGCATGATCCCGATCGTCCCGATCATCCTCGCGATCGTCGCCATTCACCTGATCTTCGGTGTGGTCGGCGGCCTGTGGATCCTCATCCCGCTGTTCTTCCTGGCCCGCTTCATGTTCTTCCGCCGCGGATTCCGCGGCTGCGGCGGTCGCCGCGGAGCTGCGCTGTAGCAGCGCAGCGGACGGGGCGGGATGGTCGCGGTGACCGTACCCGCGCCGCGGCCCGGAGCCCCGCCCGCTCGCACCACGCCCGGGAGCTGGAGGCCGTGCCGCCGCCGGCGCCCCGGGCGTGGTCGCCGAGTCCCGATGAGTGCGGTGACGGATCATCTCTTCCGGGTGATGCGCCGCCGCGGGATACCACGAAAGTCGACTCATGCCCGAGGGGTTGTCGGCATCCGAGGTCGGGAAGGAAATCGCTGAGCATCGCGAGCATGCTGAACATGCCGCGCACGCTGAGCATTCCGAGCACCCAGCTCCTCGCCACGCGGGTCGTGACCGACTGATCTCGATCATCGAGGCGCTCCTGCTCTCGATCGTCGCCCTGATGGCCGCATGGTCGGGGTACTCGGCCGCAAAATGGAGCACGGAATCATCGCTTTCGTTGTCGAAAGCATCCGATGCCCGAAGCGACGCCAGCGCCGACCAGATCCAAGCGACGCAGATACGCACCCTGGACTCGGTGTCGTTCAACGCGGTGGAGGGAGCGTACGTCGCGCACAACACCCAACTTTTCAACCTGACCGTCAGGCGGCTCCGAGCCGGCTACCGCCCCGCGTTCAACGCCTGGCTCGCGACGCATCCTCTCAAGAATCCAAACGCGCCGGCGGATCCATCCGACATGCCGCAGTACGTGATCCCACAACAGAAGCAAGCAGCGGTGCTCACAGCCCAGGCCAACACCCTTTTCAGTGCGGGTCAGTCGGCCGCTGGAACGGCGGATAAGTACGTCCGCCTCACCGTGCTTCTCGCAGCAGTCCTATTCCTGGTGGGTATCGGTAGCCGCTTCCCCGCTCGGGCGGCGCGCTACGGCCTGATCGCAGTCGCCGCCGGATTACTCGTCGTCTCCGTAGTCCAACTGCTGGGACTGCCTGGACCGCCGTCATGACGAGACTGTAGCCGCGACGCAGCGCGTACAGCTCGCCTGGCCGCACGCCGACGAGGCCGAGCGTGAGGATGATCGCCGTCGCTTACGGCCCGTAAGCGTCGTGGCACGCGCCGGCGACGTGGGCGAGCTCCTGAATTGATTCGCCGTGACGACACAGTCGCGGTGAGCGTCGAAAAACGTCGGGGAAGGAATGCACGGAGGGAGGGGTCCTGTGCATGTAACGGTCGGAGCACCCGGCAACGGCCTTTATCAGTTGCACCTTCTCGGGTCCTATCCACCGATCCGGTTCACCAACGTCCGGTGCGCTGGGAGGTGGGTCGCGGCGTGACGCTGACGTAGGCCCGTTAGTAACCGTCAACCCCCGTTTCACAAAGGAAGAAATATATGACAGTGCATGACTTGCACCCTCATGCATCATCGGAGGGATCTGCCGAGGAACAGGAGCTGCAGGCGCTGTGGCGACGAGTCGTCGGCCGTCGCTCGTTCTTGAAGCAGGCGGCTGTCGTCGGTGCCGCGGCGGTGCCGTTTTCGGCGCTCGCGGCTTCGTCCGCGAGCGCGCAAGCAGCAGGGCCGACCGATGGCGACATCGCGATCCTGAGGTTCCTCGCGGCCGCCGAGATTCTGGAGACGGACCTATGGGAGCAGTACAACGAGCTGGGAGGCCTCGACGGGGGCAACCCGGCATACGTGGCGGCGCTCTCGAACATCGATTCCGACGCGCCGGCCTACATCTCCGGCAATACGCGTGACGAGCGCAGCCATGCCGACTTCATCAACGCCTACCTGGTTTCCAAGGGCGCACAGCCGGTGAGCCTCGAGCCGTTCCGCACCCTAAAGGGTAGCCAGGCAATGGGCGCTGACCGATCCCGGCGGCGGCTCACGAATCTTCTCGGAGGTACCAACGTGGACACCAGCTGGTATCTGCGCTACCGGTCGATGGCCAACCCTGACTTCGGTGCCACGTTCAGGCAGCCGGTGACCATCAAGAACCAGCCGGTGATCCCGTTGAACGACACCGACACGCCACCGAACACGCCGGCGCCGGTACCTCCGAAGACTCGGCACGAGTCACGGATGCAGGCGATCGCGAACAGTGCGGCATTCCACTTCGCGATGATTGAGCAGGGCGGCTCAAGCTTGTACACCACGCTGTCACTACAGGTGACCAGCCTCGAGGTCCTGCGGATAGTGGTCAGCATCGGTGGAACCGAGGTCGATCACTTCGGGGTCTGGCAGGACGTCGCCGCCAACGTGATCGAGCCACCGCTGGCGGGGGTGAAGGACCCAGAGACGGGAACGTTCTTCCCGAATCTCGACGCGAGCGGCCGTAATTCGACTCGGGCGAACAACATCTTCCCGCAGCCGTGCGAGTTCATCGCCCCGAGCCTCCCCGACTGCTCGATCATCCGCCCGACACTTCCGGCGAACGGGGGCGCGATGGCAGCGGTCAAGTTCCTGACCTCAACCGGACTGTTCAAGGGCCAGTCGAGCGCGTTCTTCGCCGCGGCAACAGCGCTCGCGCAGGCCGCTGACGCGGCTGTGCGCGGCGTCTGAACGAGCCCACGAGCACCTAACTGCCGGCCGTAACCTCTCGTCGGGTTGCGGCCGGTCCGCTCACCCCAACCACCAAAGGACACCACCACCGATGCTCACCGGAATACTGCAGCCCACCCACCTCATCATCCTGCTCGCGATCGCGCTCATCGTCCTGGGGCCCAAACGCATCCCCGACGCCGGCCGCGCCCTCGGACAGGGCCTCAGAGAGTTCAAGGCCTCGATCGGCGGCGAAACACCAGACCAGCCGCCCCTGCCTCCGGCCACCCCCGACAGCGAGACACGTCCGGTCGAATGACCGCACGTATCCGCGGTTGACCCGCCATGGCGATCTCCGTCAGACCCATCAGCCACCACGACGAGGTCTCCGTCTTCGCCCACCTGGGCGAACTACGCCTGCGGCTGATCGTCAGCGTCGCCGTTCTCGCGATCGCGTTCGCGTTCGCGTTCTGGCAGAACCATGCCCTGCTGCGGGTGCTCAACCGCCCGCTCGCCAGCGCCGGCTCCCCGTCGCTTACCGACTCAAGCGCCCCGCTGTCTGCGACCACCGGCACCCAGCAGAAGCTGGCTGCCGCGCTCGACAGTCAGCGGGTCGCGTTTGGGCTCCTCGCCGCGTCCGCCAGCCCGCTCACCGTGACACAGCGCCAGGCGCTCGTGTCCGCCGCCCACGCCGATGCCGTCTATCTCGCCGCCACCCCGGCCCCACCCGCGGGGCTCCGTCCGGTCACTCTCGGAATCGGCGAACCGTTCTCACAGACCGTGATCGTCTCGGCGTACTTCGCGCTGCTGCTGGCCCTGCCGGTGATCCTGTGGCAGCTATATGCGTTCATCGTACCGGCGTTCACGCCTCGCGAACGGCGAGTGGCGACGCCGCTGCTCACGCTGGCGCCGCTCCTGTTCGCCCTCGGGCTCGCGTTCGGATACTTCGTCGTGCTACCGGGAGCCGTCAGCTTCCTGCTGCACTTCAACGCCGGCTCGTTTGACACGCTGGTACAGGCGCGCAGCTACTACCAGTTCATCCTGTTCACGATGCTCGCCACCGGCCTCTTCTTCGAGATCCCGATTGCCGTGCTCGGGCTCAACCGAGCCGGGATACTCAGCACGCGCCAACTCCGCAGGCACCGCCGCTACGCCATCGTGGCGATCGCCGCGCTTGCGCTCCTACTCCCCGGCAGCGACCCTGTAACCACCCTCCTCGAGCTGATCCCGATGCTCGCCCTGTACGAGCTCAGCATCCTCAGCACCGCCGTACTCGAGCGCCGCGACCGCCACCGCACGCGTCGGCACGCGCACCCCTAGGAGGGGGTTAGAGCTCGATCGTCGTGCCAACGGTGCTGATCGCGAACGCGTCCGGGAACCGGCTGGCGATCCGGTGGACCGCTCGCCAGCCGGTGCAGTGCGCGGGGACTAGCAGTTCCGGCGATAGCTCTGCGAGCGCGTCGATTGTCGGCTCGATGATCGGTTCGAACATCGGACCGCTGAGATGGAACCCGCCGATGATCGCGGCGATTCGATCCGCCCCGGTCAGCCTTTGTGCGTAGCGGACGGTGTTGACGATGCCGGCATGCCCGCAGCCGCTCAGGACGAGCAGGCCGCGGTCGCGCACGCGCAACACGAGCGCCTGGTCGTCGAGGATCAATGGGTCGGGCTGCCAGTGGTTGTCGTGCATTGCTTCGTGCCCTTTGAAGCCGGTCTCGAATTCCGTCGTGCGGTCAACCTCACCGGTGACCAGTGCGACGCCGTCGAGCAAGAACGAAGGCTGGCGCTCCTCGACGATCTGAAACCCAATGCCCTCGAGCGCCGGCCGACTGGTGGCAGGCAGCTCGCACGGATCAAGGCCGGGGAAGCTGATCCGCCGTCGGCTCCAGAACTGGGGGTGGATCATCACCGGCAGGTTTTTACGGCCAAGCGCCCCGACGAGGCCCTCCATGCCGGTGATGTGATCCCAGTGCCCATGGCTGAGCACGATCACTTCGATGTCGCTCGGCGATATACCGAGTCGACGCATGTTCTCGACCATTCCGTTTGAGGAGACGCCGGTGTCGAACAGCAATGTCCGCTGCTGACCGGCGCGCTCGATCCGGACCAGCGCTGAGAAGCCTGGCTCGGCGATCAGCGAGTCGGGCACACCGCTGTCCGGCGCGGTGGCGGCGGCTGCGCGCGGAAGGGCGCCGTTGAGCGCCCTCGGCCAGTTCAGCCGCCAGATCGAGTCACGGTCAACCAGCAACGGATCCACGAGATTGTCAACCAGCACCGTCACCCGAACCCGGTCCACCGCCTGCAGCGCGATCACGTGCTCAACCTACCAACGCACACCCAGGACGTGCCCGCTTCTGCTGGTCCGCGGGACCCGGATTGATCGGACCACGAGCATCTCGCGGGATAACACCGGTACGATCGCCCGCGCGGGCTATGAAATCGGGGTACGCCGGATGGTCGGCTTAGCGCTTTCGCCTTAGGGATTTGTGGCATGGATCTCGGACTGCATAACAGAGTGTTCCTCGTAACTGGGGGCAGCCGTGGTCTCGGATTCGCCGCGGCGGAGGCTCTTATCGCGGAAGGGGCTCGGATCGTGCTCAGCTCCCCGCGGGAGACCACGGCGTCTGCGGCCGCGGGTCGTCTTGCCCAGAATGCCGCCGCGAGGGGCGATGTGACCTGGGTCGCCGCGGATAACGCCGATCCCGCCACGCCCGGTCGGCTGATTGAGGCCGCCCGAGAGCGCTTCTCCCGCCTCGACGGCGCGCTGATCAGTGCGGGGGGAACGCCACCGGGGACGGTTTCAAGCACTACGGATGAGCAATGGCGGTCGGCGTTCGAGAGCGTCTTTCTCGGTGCGGTGCGGCTGGCTCGGGTTCTCGCGGCGGATCTGACGGACCGCAGCAAGGACGACGCTGGGCCGGGCGCCGCGACAGGAACGGGTGGTTCGATCGTGCTCGTGCTCGCCGCGTCGGTTCGCGTGCCACTCGCTGGGCTTCCGATTTCCAACGGGCTCTTCCCAGGCCTTGCCGGCGTGATCAAGACACTCGCCGACGATTTCGGCCCATCCGGGGTCCGGATAAACGGTCTGTTACCGGTCCGGATCGCCACCGATCGCGTCCGCGAGTTCGACGCGCTGAGCGGTGATCCCGACGAGGTGCGTGCCCGTCGGTCAGAGCTCATCCCGCTCCGGAGGTACGGAGAGCCCGAAGAGTTCGCGCGAGCAGCGGCGTTTCTGCTCTCCCCTGCCGCTTCCTACATCACCGGCGCGATGATCCCGATCGACGGTGGTGCGATCCGCTCGATTTGAACCGCCGCCCCCGGACCTGCCGATGAGGGCAAAGGAGCGCCCGAGCGGGATGGTGGGTCGCTCGCCCTCGATCGCCGCCAGGAGCACGGTCGCTTGGTCGCCGGCTGTTGACCGAGGAGCTCGGAACTTCAGGTAGACGTCGGTGACCGAAGCGTGCCAGCCGGCGATCAGCTCGCTGACGTGGGTGCGAAGCGTGGTATGGCGTCGATTGGTTCTGGTCTGTCGTAGCCAACAACTACAAGATGTGGTAGATGCGGGAAGGATTCGAAATCACCAGCGTCCTCTCTTGTAGACGATGGTTTGGCTCGTGATCGCTGCCGCGATCACGGCGAGAACCGCGCGGGAGCATCTTCCCTACTCGTTGACCTGGTGGAGCTTCACGTTCCCCGTGGGCACCGTCGTGACCGGCACCTCGGTGCTGGCCGTCACCACCCATGCCGACTTCCTTCGCTACGCGAGCGTCGCCCTCTATGCCCTACTCGTCGCTGCCTGGCTGACAGCCGCGACCCGGACCACGCGCGGCGCGCTCAGCGGCCGACTGTTCCTCCCGACTCCGGCCGCAGCCACGGCCGCCACAAATACGACGGGCTGATTCGAGGGGAACCCTAACTGCCAGTCATCGCCAGCCGAGCGCGCAGCACAGCCCGCTCGGAGGGCTGCACGAGGTTGCGTTGCACAGCGTCGGCGAAGATGCGAATGATCTCCTCGCGCGGCACCCGGTGTCCACCCTCGCGGCCGCCAAGACCCCAGAGCGCGGCTAGCGTTCCGTCGGACTTCTCGAGCGCGACCGCAACCCACCACATGAGATTGAGACGCTCTCCGGTCCCACCCGGCGAGCGCGGGACGGTGGGGTCGTGAACGACGAGGCGCGCGCCGCCTTCGCGCAGCGCCGACCAAGTCGCCGTCCCAGGCTTCGCCGGGGGCACCGCTGCACGCAGCCAAGCTGTCAGCGCGGGATCGTTCGCGACTTCTGCGGCAACGCGGCGCAGCACACCTTCGTGAACGAGGTCGACATTCGAGACATCGGCGACGGTCTCGAGAGCCAGTGGACAAAGCATCTCCAATCCCGGCGGCACGTCGGGTGGCGGCACCACACCGAACGCCATCCTCACGGCTGTGCCGGGCCCATCGGGGGCTGGGCCGATATCGAGCGTGTGCGCTAGGGCGCCCACCATGGCCAGACCGTGGCCCAGCCCAGGAGAGTGCTGACGTAGCCAGACGCCAGAGCCCTCGTCGGCAACTTCGACGATGAAGCGCTCCCCGTCTACGTGGCAGCTGACCCGGACGTCCCCGCGTTCTCGGCCGTTGTAGGCGTGGACGACCGCGTTCGTGACGATCTCGGACACCGCGAGCGCGACGGCTTCGGTCACGTCGTCCGGAGCGCCCGCCGCGGATACGAACTCCGCCGCCCGGCGTCGCAGCAAGGTCACGGCGGACGGCTCCGCCGGGAGCACCCACACAGCGCTTGGTCTGACCGAGACGCTCACAATCAGAACACTACCTCTGGGCGCCACCAAACCGCCGGCGGGAGGATCGGTGTTGCGTCTCGCCAGCCGGAAGGCCCGTAGCTAACGAAGCATGCGACCGGCGGCGACCGCGCACTCCGCGGTCTCATGAGCACGAGTCCGACCGATCAAACATGGCGGGCCAGTCTCGATACCGGGGGCCTAACCCGGGGGGTGCCCGGGCGCGAACAGGCGCGCCCCGGGGGCAACATCAAGGTCACACCGTCATCCCTTAGTCCAGGAGCAGAAGCGTTATGCCCTCAGCAACCGTGGCTGCGCAAGTCAGGCTCGACCGAGTCATACTTCCGCGCGAACTTCGAGGATCTGACCAGCATCCCGCAGGGCCCGACTGGCCTCGAGGCATGGCCCGACGTCCTGGTGCGCCTGACGCGCGCCCCGTTCGTCTCCATCGCCATGATCCGGGGACGCGCGACCGGAAACGGTAGCGAGCTCGCGCTCGCCTGCGACATGAGCTTCGCGAGCCGAGAGAAAGCGCTCTTGTCGCACTTTGAAGTGGGTGCGGGCGTCGTCCCTGGTGGAGGGCCGATGGCGCGATTGCCCCGGGTCATGGGACGGGGACGCGCCCTCGAAGTGCTTCTGAGCGCAGACGACATCGGAGCCGCCGATGCCGAGCGTCTTGGCTACGTGAACCGCGCGCTACCGGATGCCGAGCTGGACAATTTCGTCGACGCGCTCGCAACGCGGATCGCCTCGTTCGACAAGTGGGCGATCGCCAACACCAAGCGCCTCGTGAACGAAGCCAGCCTGCCGGCCGACGTCGAGATTAGAGCGGGCTGGGACGCGTGCATGGCCTCCGTCAACCGACCTGCGACGCAGGAAAGAATCAAAGCTCTCCTGGAGCAAGGGCTCCAGAAGCCTGGAGACGCGGAAGATCGACTCGGGTTCTACGTGGGACAGCTGGGGCTCAAGGGCGAGCGCTGAATCCGAATGGCCCATTTCTCACTTTCTGAAAGGAATAACGACCATGGACTTGCTCGCCATCGCCAAGAACATCGCCGACCGCGTCGAGACTGAGCGGGTGCCAGGTGATACGAGCCGATGAGAAGTGCGGGCAAGTGCGGTCTCAGTTGGCGGTGGACGACGACGAGACCACTTTCTCAGCGCTTTTCGAACGCCACCGGCGTGAGCTGCGGGCGCACTGCTATCGCATGGTCGGATCGTTCGAGGACTCGGAGGACCTCGTGCAGGAGACGTTCGCGCGCGCGTGGCGGGCGCGGGCGCGGTTCGGGCGCGAGGGGCGGTGGTCGTTTCGCGCCTGGCTGTATCGCATCGCGACGAACGCTTGCCTGGACCATCTGGCCCGGCGCGGTCCACGCGTGCTGCCGGTTGACGTCGCGCCCGCGGCCGATCCCGAGGACGACCTCCCGTCGGTCGCCGCCGACGTGCCTTGGTTCGAGCCGTATCCCGATCGGTTGGTGGACCCCCACGAGGCAGCGGTCGCTCGCGAGACGCTCGAGATTGGGTTCGTCGCTGCGATCCAGCACCTGCCGGCGCGGCAGCGGGCGGCGCTGATCCTGCGCGACGTGGCCGGGTTCTCAGCGCGCGAGACGGCGAAGCTGCTCGGCACGAGCGTGCCGGCTGTCAACAGCGGGCTCCAGCGGGCGCGTAGTCGGCTGCGCGAGCGCCTGCCGTCGCGGCGCGAGGAATGGCCGCGCCCAGACACACCCGCGGGGCAGCGGGAGGTCGCCCGGCTCTACGTCGAGGCGATTGAGCGCCGGGACTTCGCGGCGCTGGCCGCGCTCGTCCGCGAGGACGCGCGGTTCTCATTCCCGCCGCGCCCGCTCTGGTACGACGGGCTGGACGCGTTCCGGCGCGGAAGCGCGAAACACGCCGCGCCCGGGGAGCACCTGTTCGTGGCGGCGGGGGCGAACCTGCAGCCTGCGGTGGCGATCTACCTGCGGGCACCCGGCGATGCGCTGTACCGTCCGCTCGCCCTCGGGGTGCTGCGTATAGAGCAGGCCCGCGTCGCCGAGGTCGTGGACTGGAGCCGGCCGGATATCTTCGAGGCGTTCGGCCTGCCGATGAGTTTTCCTCCGTCGCACCGTTCCAACCTGTAAGAGGACGAGTTCAACGCGAAGGAGGTCCGATGAACGTCGGGACGGAGCAGGAGTGGCAGGCGGCCCGCAAGGAACTGCTAAGCGCCGAGCGAGAGCTGGAAGAGCACGCCAGGCGCGTTGAGGCCCAGCGGCGCGAGCTGCCATGGGTCACGGTCGAAAAGGAGTACAGGTTCGCGACCGAGGAAGGGCCGAAGTCGCTGCCCGAGTTGTTCGACGGGCGCACTCAGCTGCTCATCTACCACCTGATGTTCGGGGAGGACTGGGCGGTTGCCTGCCCGGGCTGCTCCTCGCTCGCCGACGGGCTGGGCGGCGTGGTCATGCATCTGAACGATCGCGACGTGACGCTCCTCTGTATGTCGTACGCGCCGCTCGAGAAGCTCCTCACGTACAAGCGGCGTCGCCGGTGGACGGTGCCCTACGTGTCGGCGCACGGCGACGACTTCCTGTTCGACTACGGCTACGCGTTCCGCCGAGAGCACATGTCCGGCATCATCCGAGAAGAGTTCGACATGGGGCAACTGCTCCACGAGGCGCCGCAGTGGCTGCGCGACTACCGCGAGGACGTCGGGGCACCGGACCTCGAGTCAGCCGTGTCCGTGAGCGCGGGGTGGAGCGTGTTCGCGATGCGGGACGGCACGGTCTACAACACCTACCGCGTTTATCCGCATTCGCGCCTCATCACCCCGCTGTTCTCCGGGCTGCTCGAGCTGGTGCCGAACGCCGGGTGAGTCGCGCAGGCCAACACTCGGGTTCGCCCGCTAGGCATCGCCCCTCTCAGCGCAGACGACCGCCTTGCGACGAATTGTCTCTCCGCACAACCGGCGCCAGCCGACACGCGACCGGCAGCTCGCACCGTCCGGTGCCCGAAAAGCACGAGCCGCGGAAACCTCGGCATCCAGCCTCCGCGCTTCTGCGGTGGGTCGGCGGCAACGAGAAGAATCCTTGTTGGCGCGCGTCGCCGTCGGCTCTGGCAGTCTGCGCGGGCATGTCCACTCCCGGTAGCGACGATCGGTCCTCGGCTTTCAGCTCTGACTCAGTCCCGGACGGATATGAGCGGTATCTCGTCCCGGCGGTGTTCGAACCGTGGGGTGAAGTGCTGCTCGACGTCGTCGGGATCGCTCCGGGGAGCCGGGTGCTCGACATCGCCAGTGGGACAGGTGTGGTGGCGCGCGCAGCGGCTCGGCGCGCCGGCGGCGGGGGACTCGTGGTGGCCAGCGACGTGAGCGGGCCGATGCTGGCGCGCGCGGCGATTGTCGGGGCGCCGAACGGCGCCGCGCCGATCGAGTACCTGGACGCGTCGGCCGACGCGCTGCCGTTCGACGGCGGCTCCTTCGATGTCGTGCTGTGCCAACAGGGTCTGCAGTTCTTCCCGGCGCGGGCGGCCGCCGTCGGCGAGATGCGACGGGTCTTGCGCCCCGGCGGGGTGGCTGGAGTAGCGGTGTGGGCGAGCGGGCACCCGCTCGAGCCGTTTGGTGTCTACGGCGACGAGCTCGCGGCCACCGGAGCCGAACCCCCCTTTCCGAGAGCCTTCGAGAGCGACACCTTCACGATGGGCGTCGATGTGGTCCGGTCGCTTCTCGTAGAGGCCGGTTTCTCGCGCATCGATGCCGAGGTAGTCGAACTCCAGGTCAGCTTCCCGGACGCGGGCGCCGCGGTGGCGGGTGTGCTTGGAACACCATTCGGACCGCTGGTCCAAGCACTGCCCCCCGACCAGCGCAAGCGGTTTGAGACTCAGCTCGAGAAGCGGTTCGCGCCGGGGGAGCCTGGCGCGCCGGTCCGCCGCCAGACCGCCGCAGTGATCGCCCGCGCTACGGTCGCCTGAGCGTCCCGATCCCGGCCTCCTCGAGCAGTCCCGCGAGGGCACGGACGCCGAACACGTCGGCTGCCAGAAGTTCGATGTCGTTGGCCGACGACCGGTCCTCGTCGAGTCGGGGGACGTGCGATCGGACGACGCGATACAAGGCCGCCGGCCCTCGGCCGATCGTCCCGGGCGCACTGAGGTCGACCGCCTGCGCCGCCACCAGCGCCTCGATCGCGAGCACGTAACGAAGCCGCTCGAGCATCTGCGCCGTCCGGCGGGCTGCGGCCGGAGCGTTGCTCGAGTCGTCCTCAACGAGGGCGGCGCCGAACTGCGGATCGATCGTCAGTGGCGCGGCCAGGTGTCGCAGGTCCGTCAGCAGCGCCAGCGCCGTCTTGACCAAGGGGGCGTAGCCCGAGCGCTCGGCTCCGTGGGGAGACAGGTTCTCGGGGAGTTCCGTCAGCGAGCTCGCGAGCAACCGCTGCGTGCGTTGGGTCGAAATGCTTGCGGTCTGGCAGATCGCGAGCGCCACCGTGTCGAGCGCGAGCGCGAGTGCCGGCGTCGCGAAGTTCCCAGTCGACAAGATCTCCCCCTCGTCGGCCAGAACCACCGGGTTGTCTCCCGCACCGTTGAGCTCCGCGTCGAGAGCCCCCGCGAGCATCCCCAGAGCGGCGCGGAGCGCGCCGTGCACATGCGCGACCGTGCGAAAACTGATCGGGTCCTGCACACGCCGGGCGTTGCTCGGATCAAGCAGGCCGCCCCCGGCGAGCAGCCCGCGCAACTCGACGGCGCATGCTTGCTGCTCAGCAACTGGATGAGCGGCTTGCACGCGCGGGTCGAGCGGCGTCGTGTTTCCTCGAAAGCCCTCGAAGCTCAGCGCCACGACCACCTGCGCCGCGGCGTGTAGCCCTCGCGCGTCGTGATATGCAAGGGCGGCACTCCCCGCGCTCAGCGCGTTGCTGCTGCATAGCGCAAGACCGTCCTTCGGCGCAAGCGCAACCGGCGCGAGACCTGCGCGCTCGAGCGCAACGCCCGTCGGTAGCCGCTCGCCGCGAAGCTCGGCCTCGCCCTCCCCCATCACCGCCAGACCGACGTGCGCCATCTGGTTCAGATCGGAGGCACCGATTGACCCAATTTCGGGGACGATCGGGTGCACGCCGCGATTGAGCATCGCGAGAAGCAAATCGAGCACCCCCGGCTGGACGCCACTGCCACCGTGGACGATGCCATTGCAGCGCACCAGAACAGCGGCCCGGACCACCTCGCGCGGGAGAGGCGGACCGACCGCGTTCGCCCGACCACGCACCGTCCTGACGCTGAACTGGGCGAGCTCCTCCGCCGGCAGGCTGAAACCCGCCCTCGCCCCGAGACCGGTAGTCACCCCGTACACGGGCAACCGCCTCGCGACCGCATCGTCCACAACCGCCCGGTCGCGCCGGACCCGATCGAAACCGTCCGGAGCGACCGCAACATGCTCCCCGGCGCGAGCGACCGCCGCCACCGCCGCCGGACTGAGGCTGCGTCCGTCTAAGACCATGAGCCCCTAAGCGGGTCCCGCCGCACACGAGCTCATCACGCGAATCTCAGCCGCTGTCCGATGCCATCCGCCTCGGCCTGTTCGAGCAGCGCGCGCGCCAGCGCGATGTCCGAGAGCGACAGCCCACGATGCCAGAACAAGATCGTCTCCTGCGGCGACTCGCGCCCCGGCTTTGCGCCGACGACGATCTCGCACAGCTCGGCGTGGAGACTGTCCACCGTGAGCTTCCCCTCCTCAACGTGGCGACGAAGCGCACCGAACTGGCCGGTCGCACACTGGCCCCAGTCATCGACGACGACTTTGCTCATGATGTCGGTCAGCGATATCTCCACGGCGCTCATCGTGCCGTACGGGACGACCAGCGCCCCGGGAGATATCCAGCGCGTCTTCAGCAGCGGGGTGGGCTCGCTGAGCCGCGAGGCCTCGACGACGATGTCCGCTCCCTCAACGCAGCTTCTCCAATCGTCGGTCGCCAAGACCGGCTTGCCAAGATCCTCAGACAGCCGCCTGGCGAATTCCCGCCTGCTTTCCGGCCGACGAGAATGGACCCGGATCTCGGCGAAGTCGAACAACCGGTCGAGCAGTCGCACGTTCCAGTAAGCGGTGCCGCGCGCCCCGATGTGACCGAGGACCCGTGCGTCCCCGCGCGCCAGATATCGCGCTCCGATCGCGGTGACCGCTCCCGTGCGCATCTCCGTGATCGCGGTGGCATCGAGCACCGCCTTTGGCGTCCCGGTCGCGGGATCGAACAGATTCAGCATCGCCATCTCCGACGGAAGCCCTCTCCGGTAGTTCTCGACGAAGTCGCCGACCACCTTCACGCCCGCCAGCCCGATCGCCGGGATAGATCCGCGAAGCACGTTGAAATGCCCCTCAACCGACGGATCGCCCTGCAGATGGACGCGCGGCTCGATGACGGCCTCACCATGTCCCTGCGCCCGCAGCCCGTCCTCCACGGCGGCGAGGACCGCCTCGTCCGAAAGGGCCAACCGCGCGATGTCGAGGCCGTTCAAATACGTCAGCTCAATCCGCTGCACAAGACTCTCCTCTAGGCGCCGCACCGAGTCGGTGGTCGATCACCCGAAGCAGCGAACAATATGTCGCCCCGCACACGGCGGGTTTCGGGGACAAACAGGATGAGTGGAGACGAGCGCTTTGGTTTGGTGAAACGAGGGTCAGTGCATTGCGCCGGCGGGGATGCCGTCGAGTAGCCCGATGGCGCGGGGCGCCCGATGGTCTTCCAGGATCACGGCTCCGCCGGGCCAGTACGGGTGTGGCGCGGTCGCCTTGTGGACCAGCAGCGGCTCGTAGACCCAAGAGCCGGTGTTGAGGAGACGGGGCCGGCCCTGCGGTCCCCGCCAGCGAGTGTCGAGATCACCCGGCAACGGCCCCAGGCGGTGCACGTGGCCGAACAGCACCCACTCGGCGTCGACGCCAAGGCGCCCGACCACGTGCGAGAGAGCCGGAAGGCTCGCGAGCCGCATCTGCGCCCCCAAGACACTTGCGGTGAGGCGCGCCATCCCGGGGCGCAGCAGGCGACGGGGGCGCAGCGGCATCGTCGAGGCTCGAATCAGCTCGGCGCCGTCCTCTGCCAGCGCCGCGAGCGGCCGCGGGAGCGCCTTGATCACGAGCGCTTCCAGGCGCGTCAGCGACGGCCCTCCGGCCAGCTCGTAGTCGATCGGGACCGCGCCCGGTCGCGGGACCCGTCCGAGGAGACCGCGCGTCACGCCGAACGCAGCCTCAGGCAAAAGGTGGCGATCCAGGTAGTGCCCGTGCGTCGCCCACACTCCGGGGGCGAGCCAGACGCCCGGGTAGTGCACCTGGACACGGCTCGGCGCAAGCCATGACGCGACCCGGGACAGCTCCGGCGACGCGGCAAGTGGAACGCGGCTGTCAGGAGCGAGACCGGCGCCGACTCGTCGGATCCAGCCCGCGACCAGGGCGCGGTCGTGGTTGCCGGGCACGAAGACCACCTCCCGGCCGGCCCCGAGCGTCCTTCCGATAAGCCGGAGGATCGGCTCGGCGACTTCCATCGCGCGGTCGGGCCGCTTTCCGAGCAGCTCCACGATGTCCCCAAGGAGCACAAGCCGCTCGACCCCTTCGAGCGCCTCGAGCAGGCGGCGCAGCGGCTCGGGCTGCGTGAGCACGTCGTGGCGCAAACGCGATCCCAGATGAAGGTCCGAGAGCACGAGTGTCGACACGCCAGCTCACGATAGACAGCAGCCGCCACGCGCGGGCGGAGCGCACGGCAGCCATCTGATGATCGTCGAGTGTGGGGCTCTGGAGAACATGCTTGTAGGCAACGCGAGGTCCGGGCACGGGCCAGCGCGTCGTCGAGGTCCTGCATTGCCCATCGACACTTCGGTGCCGAAGCGAGAGCCTCCAAGCAGCAATCTTCGGTGGTTCTTAGGACTCCCTCGCCCTCATAGACGAACCACCCCCCCGCTGGTGCGGAGGGCGGTTCGAATTCTTTGCGAAGTGGAGACGGCGGGTACGAAAGCGGCGAAAAACACCGAATTCGCCAGGCGGTTCAGTGCCGGCGAGTAGCCGAGTTGTGGCCGAGTCGCTCGTGCGACTCCGACTCGTTGTGGCCGTCAGCTGCGAACGCAGTAGAGGTCGACCGTGCTCGCATCCCCGAGCTTGTCTACGCACAGTTCGACCTGCGAGCGCAGCCGGTACGAACGCCCACCGTCGAGATGCGCGCCGGTGCGGGAGAGGACGCTCATAAGAACCAGTGCCAATAGTCCGCATGACACATTTGGAAACTGTCCCACCTCGTCAGTTCGACGCTTCAGTTTCCAAGTTGGAAGCTGGAGCCCTCTTTCGGCGTTTACGGGGCGGCGGCCGCGGCCTTGGCCGTTGCCCGGGTCGCCCGAGCGCCTCGGTTTCCACCAACCGTTGCGCTATAGTCGACTGTGGTTGGCACTCTCGGGCCGAGAGTGCCAAAACCTCCTCAATCGAGCCCCCACTGGAGGCCGTATCTCATGAAGCTCAAGCCCCTCGGCGACCGCGTGATTGTGCGCGCGATCGAAGAGGAAGAAACGACCGTGGGCGGCATCGTCCTGCCCGACACCGCGAAGGAAAAGCCCCAGAAGGGCAAGGTCATCGCCGTCGGCGACGGCAAGATCAGCGAGGACACCGGCAAGCGCATCACGCCGGACGTCGCCGAAGGCGACGAGGTCCTCTACAGCAAGTACGGCGGCACCGAGATCAAGGTCGACGGTGAGGAACTGCTGGTCCTGCGCGAGTCCGATGTACTCGCCAAGGTCCAGTCCTAAGGAAATCAGGGACACATGCCCCACAAGGAACTGAAGTACGCCGAGGACGCCCGCAAGGCGCTCGAGGGCGGAGTCGACGCGGTAGCTAACGCGGTCAAGGTCACGCTCGGCCCTAAGGGCCGGTACGTGGTCCTCGACAAGAAGTTCGGCGCGCCCACGATCACCAACGATGGTGTGACGATCGCGCGGGAGATCGAGGTCGAGGACGTCTTCCAGAATCAGGGCGCACAGCTCGTGCGCGAGGTCGCCACCGCCACCAATGACGTGGCCGGCGACGGCACGACGACCGCGACCGTGCTGGCGCAGGCGATGGTCCACGCCGGCATGAAGAACGTCGCGGCCGGCGCGAACCCGCTTGGTCTCAAGCGCGGTATCGAGAAGGCCGTCGAGGACGTCGTGAAGAACATCGAGAAGCAGTCGACGGAGATCTCCGGCAAGGATCAGATCGCCCGCGTGGCGACGATTTCCGCCGGCGATGACGAGATCGGCGACGTGATCGCTGACGCGATCGAGAAGGTCGGCAAGGACGGCGTGGTCAACGTCGAGGAGGGTCAGACGTTCGGTATGGACCTCGAGTTCACCGAGGGCATGCAGTTCGACAAGGGCTACATCTCGCCGTACATGGTCACCGACCAGGAGCGGATGGAAGCGGTCCTCGAGGACCCGTACATCCTGATCGCTAATCAGAAGATCGGTTCGGTCCGCGATCTGCTGCCCGTGCTCGAGCAGACGATCCAGTCCGGCAGGCCTTTTCTGATCATCGCCGAGGATGTCGAGGGCGAGTCGCTCGCGACGCTGGTGGTCAACAAGCTCCGCGGCACGTTCACCGGCGTTGCGGTCAAGGCGCCGGGGTTCGGGGATCGCCGTAAGCGGATGCTCGAGGACATCGCGATCCTGACCGGTGGCGAGGTGATCACCGAGGAGATGGGTCTCAAGCTCGAGAACACGCAGATCTCGCAGCTCGGCCGCGCTCGTCGGGTGGTCATCGCGAAGGACACCACGACGATCGTCGATGGTGCCGGCGAGACCGACGCGATCAAGGGTCGGATCAACCAGATCAAGACCGAGATCGAGAACACCGATTCGGACTTCGATAAGGAGAAGCTCCAGGAGCGTCTCGCGAAGCTGTCGGGTGGCGTCGCGGTGGTTAAGGTCGGCGCTGCCACCGAGACCGAGATGAAGGAGAAGAAGCATCGGGTCGAGGACGCGCTGCAGGCCACGCGCGCCGCGCTCGAAGAGGGCATCGTCCCCGGCGGCGGTGTCGCGCTGCTGGTCGCTCAGAAGGCAATCAACCTTGACCTGATCGAGGATGAGGACGAGAAGACCGGCGCGAAGATCGTTCTGCGCGCGCTCGAGGAGCCACTTCGCCAGATCGCTCACAACGCCGGCCTCGAGGGCTCGGTCATCATCACCGACGTCCGCCGCGGCAAGAAGGGTCAGGGCCTGAACGCAGCCACTGGCGAGATCGTCGACCTGGTCAAGGAAGGCATCATCGACCCGGCGATGGTCACGCGCTCGGCGCTCCAGAACGCCGCGTCGATCGCCAAGAACATCCTCACCACCGAGGCGATCGTCGCCGAGATCGAGGACACGAACGGCGGCGGCGGTGGTGGCATGCCGGACATGTCGGGGATGATGTAATCCGCTGCTGACACGCAGACGCTGTCTTTGGTCGAGGGCCCGGCGAACCGCCGGGCCCTCGGTCGTTAATCGGGCCTCGAGTCGCCTGAGCGGGCGGACCGTTTGGGAAGAAGCGCAGCCTCCTCGGCCCATTCGCCTCGAGCTCGTCACGCCCTACATCGGCCGCCCCTTCTATCGTGCCGTCACGACCCTGGAGGCCTTAACCCTCATACCCGGGCGCCCCCCGCTGGTCCGGAGGGCGAGCGTCCTCGTCGACGCCGTCATCGCCGAAGGCGGGGAGCTGGGGATGAGCGACCGAGCGATGGCCCGCGCGCTGGGAGTCAGCGACAAGACGATGTACGCGAACACCTAATTCGCCATCTCTGCACCCTTTCGGTCGCCGGCGGCGCGGATGCTGGCCGTTTGATCTGATGACGACGGGGCGTGGTGTAAACGTAGACGGCGATCGAGAAACCGCCGAGGTGTCCGTCCGGGCGACCGCCGTTCGTCTAAGAGAGAACCCGGCAGCTCGAGAGGGGAGCGGAGATGAAGTACGTCCTGCGCAACTACACCAAGACGGGAGACGGCCGGGGAACTCGGGCCGCGCGAGATGCACCCGGCTGAGCGAGCAGAAGCTCCCGGGGTGCTTGAGCAGGTCTTCCGCAATGGCCGCTTGAGGATTCTTTTGAGGATGCCCGCAATTCGACCAATCGCTTGTTAGAATCTCGCCGGTGTTGAGCGCGACGCGGACGGTTGAGCGGCTCACCGGCTCGATCTTCCCGATCCAGGCCGGCTCGAGCATCGCGCCGGAGAACTGACCCCTTGCGCGCGTCAGCCTTTTATCGCTACGGGCCGCCGGAAGTACTCGAGATGGTCGAGTTACCTTCCCTCACGCCGCAGGCGGGGCAGGTGCGTGTGCGAGTCGAGGCAGCGAGCGTCAACCCGGCGGATACCTTGTTTCGCGCTGGTGGCGTCGCGGCCCACGTCGCGTCGGCGGAGCCTCCATACGTCGCCGGACTCGAGTTCGCAGGGACGATTGACGCCGTCGGGCCGGAGGCGGGTTGGGAACCAGGCGTGGCGGTCATGGGGATGACGGCGTTCATCCCCGGTGGGCGCGGAGCGCATGCCGAGCAGGTTGTCGTGGACGCCCGGTCGGTGGTCGATGTTCCGAAGGGCGCGTCGATGGCCGAGGCTGCCACGCTTCCGATGAACGGCCTCACTGCACGTCTGGCGCTTGACCGACTCGGCTTGACCCGCGGACAAACACTCGCCGTGACGGGAGCGGCCGGAGCTGTTGGTGCGTACGTCGTCCAACTGGCCTCGGGCGAGGGAATCAGTGTCGTCGCGATTTCCCGGCAGGACGACGAAGACCTGGTGCGCGGGCTCGGCGCGGAACGATTCGTCGCCCGTGGCGGGAACTCGGCGGCGGCGGTTCGTGAGCTGACGGACGGGGGCGTCGACGCTGCAGTGGACGCGGCGGTGACCGGCGGCGAGATCCTGCCCGCCGTGCGGGACGGCGGGCGCATCGTGTGTCTGCGGGCTTTCGTCGGCGAACTCGACCGCGGCATCTCCACCGAGCTCATAAGCGTGCGCGCATACGCGACCGAGTCCGAGAAACTCCGATCCCTTGCCGGGTTGGTCGAGCAGGGAGCACTGAATCTGCGTGTTGCCGAGACCTTTTCACCCGATCGCGCAGCGGACGCACACGCGCGACTCGAAGCCTCCGGGATCCGCGGCAGGCTGGTACTCGCCTTCTAGTCACTGTCGCACGAAAGGGACCTCGAACGTCATGGAACACGCCTACTGCGAGATCCGAGCCCTGGTCGAGCGCTACGCCGACGCCATTAATCGGCGGGATGCCGAAGCGTACGAAGACACATGGGCGCCCGACGGGGTATGGGAGATTCGGGGTAACCGTTACGCGGGACGCGAGGCGATAATGGCCTACTGGAAGCCGTTGATGGCCGGCATTCCTTGGGTGCTCCAGACGATCAACAACGGCACCGTCGACGTGCTGGCCGATACGGCGACGTGCCGCTGGTTCCACACAGATTTCGCAGTACTGCCCGACGGAACCAAACGGATGGCGATTGGCCTGTACTACGACACATGCTCTCGAGGAGACGGACGGTGGCGCTTCTCACATAGGAGCTACGTCCGCATGGCCGAGATCCCGCTCAGCTCGGACGTACAGACGTTCAGCCCCACGGCTTGACGCAAGGAGGATAGACCGGTGGTCATATCGCGGACCGAGGATCTGTTGGAGATCGAGGCCATACGGCAGCTGAAGATGCGGTACTGCCTCGGCCTCGACAGCAAGGACTGGGCGCTATATCGGAGTTGTTTTGCCGATGGCGCGCGCCTCGGCGGAGGAGTCCCGGAAAGCGATTCTGTCGACCCGCAGTTGGTCGGTCCCGACGAATGGGTGGCGAGCGTTGCGGCGACGGTCGGAACGGTCAAGACCCTGCACGCGGTTCACGGGTCGATCGTCGAGATCATCGGCCCGGACAGCGCTCGCGGCCTGTGGCAATACACCCAACGCGGCTGGGGCAGGACCGGCGGTTACTACACCGAGGAGTACCTCAAGGCGAACGGCGCCTGGAAGATCGCGTCGATGCGGATCACGCCCATCTTCGCCAACCCGGGCGACGACGCGACGGAGTGCGCCCCGGGGAGCTTTGAGGAGGTCGCCGCCATGTGGCCACCATTGTCGACGCCGTGGCTCTGAGCTCCGTAACTCGGTACTCCCGCGTCGCGAACGGGGAAACGTGGCCTTCGGGTTCAACGCCCAGAAGGCCGCCCGCAGACGGTCGACGTCAACGTGCAAGAGCGCGGTGAACCGCGCATCGTTGTCCTGCCTTGCGACTGCGCGCACACGCGTCGAGGCTGATGCCCGATGGGACGCTGGCCCAGCGGGCCAAGGGCACGCCGGTGGTGTGAGCGCGATGCCCCAAGATGGCATAGGCATCCGCGGAAAGCATCGACGCTCTCTTCATGCGGGACTCTCGGTCCATCTGAACAGCGTCCAGGGCGCAGCCGCGGAATCGAAAGGGTGATCGTCAACTGGCGTCGACTCGCCATAGGCTGTCCCACATCGGCTTCTGCCGCGACCCTGCGTTTCCCGCGTCGGAGCGGACCGGGTTGCTGATCTCCGTGCTGGTCGGGGTGACAATGGTTACCGGCATCATCAGCAGTCTCGGCGCGCCGCTAATCCCGTCCGTGGCCCAGACGCTGCACATCTCGCTGGACAGCGCGCAGTGGTCGCTGACCGTCGCGCTGCTGTCGGCGTCGGTCGCAGCTCCGATCATGGGTCGGCTGGGCGACGGACCGCGGCGCCGGGAAACGATCCTCGTGGGTCTGGCGATCGTGCTGGGAGGGAGTGTCATCGCGGGACTGGCGAACTCCTTGATCGTTCTTATCGTCGGTCGCGCGATGCAGGGGGTTGGGCTCGGTCTCGCCCCGGTCACGATGGCCGCCGCCCGTGATCACCTCCCTGCTGAGCGCGCGCCTGGCGTGATCGGCCTGCTTTCGGTCTCAGGCGCGGCGGCGGTCGGCGCCGGCTATCCACTCAGCGGCCTGATCGCCAGTGACCAGGGCGTGCACGCTGCATTCTTCTTCGGGGCGCTGATGAGTGGCATCGCGCTCGCCGCCGCTCTGATGGTCATCCCCTCAAACCGTCAATCGAGCGCCGGACGGCTGGACATGACCGGTGGCCTGGTGCTCGCTGCAGGATTGATCGCGTTGCTGCTCGCCATCGGTCAGGGGCAGCAATGGGGTTGGGACTCTGTCTCGATCGTCACGCTGTTCGTCGCCGCAGCAGTGATCCTCGCTGCGTGGGTGCGACTGCAGCTCAACCGAGAAGCGCCGCTGGTCGACCTGCGCCAACTGCGCGTCCGCGCGGTGCTGACCGCCGACCTGGCGGCGATCGTACTCGGCGTAGCGATGTACATGTTCCTCACTCTGGTGACCGAGTTCGTCCAGGAGCCGCGGACGCTCAGCTACGGCCTCGGCGCATCCACGCTCGTCGCTGGCCTCTGTCTGGTGCCGTTCTCGGTGACGGGCCTGCTTGCCAGCCGCAGCGCCGCCCCGATCACGAAACGCCTTTCGGCCAGCGCCGTCCTCGTCGGCGGGTCGCTGATCATCGCTGCCGCCGGCGGATTCTTTGCGCTGCTTCATGGCACCGTGTGGGAAGCATTCGTCGCGATGGGCGTGATCGGGGTTGGGTTCGGCTACACATTCGCGGCGATCCCCGGGCTGATCGTCCGTGCCGTACCCAGCGGCGAGACCGGCAGTGCGATGGGCCTCTACCAGGTGATCCGCTACGTCGGCTTCTCGATAGGAAGTGCCCTGGCGGCTTCGATCCTGGCCGGAAACATCGTCCGTGGTTCAACGCAGGTCACCGAGCAGGGCTACGTCACCGCGTTGTGGGTCGGGACGGCGATCTGCGCGCTGTCGGCAAGTGCATCCTGGCTCCTCTCACGAACCCAAGCACCGATCTCGCCCCAAGCACTCGCCGAGCCTGAGCGCCAGCGATTGGCGGTGGAAGATGCCGAACTGGCCACCGCAGGACTAGTCGGCGTGGAAGCCGATCTACAGACGCCGCGATCTCACCGGCGCGACAAGCCGGCAGCAAACGCCGCAAACCAACGTGGCGGCACGCACGTCACGCGTCCTGTGGCGCAGAGCGACGCGGACTCGGACACTCGGGCATCGCGTAACTGACAGAAGCACAAGCCCGGCGCGCACCTTCCCGGGCGATAGTCATTGCACACATGCAGTACCTGCTCGCCGGGGAGCATGGTCTGCGGCTCGTGCGGCGCCACCATCGCCCAGATGAGTGGCAAGAGCGGCGGCTACGACGGTTTCCTCGCGGCCACGAAGGGTGCTTGCGACAACAAAACGCTCGTCCGCCGAACGCTGGCCGACAAGGTGGTCAACGGAGCAGTCCAGGAGCAGATCGCCGACCCCGAGCACATCGCCTACGTGCTTCAGCGCGTCGAGGAGGAGATCGCGAAGCTCCGCTCCGACCTCCCCGACACGCTTAAGCTCAAGCTAGCCGAGTCGAAGCACTGCGTCGTGGCCGAAACAAGATCTTCCGGCCGCCTCCCGTCGAGTGGATCAAGGAACACCTGAGCAACCTGCAACAACGTGCTTGAACAGCGGACGGCAAGATCAGCTCAGACGCTCCGTGCCATATTCGGCCCCACCCGGCTCGTGCCCATCACCCCCGACATCGGCCGGCCCTTCTACCGTGCGGTCACGACTCTCGACGCGCTGGCCGTCATAGAAGAACCGCCCCCGGCTGGTGCGGAGGGCGGTTCGAATTCTCTTGCGAGGTGGAGACGGCGGGTACGAAAGACGCGAAGAACCCCGAATCTCGGTGGGCACCTCGGTCACAGTGAGTGTCCGAGTTGTGGCCGACTCGGTCGCGGGAGTCCGGCCCGTTGTGGCCGTCTGCTGCGGACGCCAGGTCTAGACCCTCACTCGCCCCCCTTGCCGCGACTGCACGACGGGGGTGGGCGATTGTGTCCGCCACCGAAGTGCCTTGGGAGGAGTCTGGTGCGGTTGTCCCGATGCGTGCCTGGGTGCCCGCATGACCGGCTTCGATTCTCCACCGATCGTCGTTGTTGGGTCTCGCCGGTTCCCTCATCCTTTGATTCGGGAGGCTTGCCCGGCCCACTCGCGCTCCCTGAGCTCGAATTTTTGGACCTTGCCCGTCGAGGTCGTTGGGAGCTCGTCCACGAAGGCGATTGCTTTCGGCGCCTTGTAGTGGGCGATGGTGGACCTGACGTGGTCGATGAGCTCCTGCTCGCTGACCTGCTCGCCGGGCTTGAGGATGACGAAGCCCTTGGGTCGCTCGCCCCACTTTTCGTCTGGCATCCCGACAACGGCCGCGTTCAGCACGGCCGGGTGCTTGAAGAGCGCCTGCTCGATCTCCACGGTGGAGATGTTCTCTCCGCCGGATATCACAACATCCTTGGCTCGGTCCAGGAGTTGCACGTAGCCGTCGGCGTGTACGACCCCGAGGTCGCCGGAGTGAAACCAGCCGTCTCTGAACGCCTCGGCCGTCGCCTCCTCGTCCTCGAAATAGCCCTTCATGACGTTGTTGCCGCGCATCACAATCTCGCCCATCGTCGCGCCGTCCGCGGGCACGTCATTCGTGTCGTCGTCGACCACCCGAAGCCGTTCCGCCTGAATCATCCCTATGCCTTGGCGGGAGAGGAGCGCCGCGCGTTCCTCCACGCCAAGGTCTTCCCAGCCCTCCTGCCATTGGCAGACGGAGTAAGGACCATACGTCTCGGTTAACCCGTAGACATGCACCACCCGCGCGTTGATGTCCTCACACTGCGCGATCGTCTTCGGGTTCGGCGGCGCGCCCGCCGTCGTGATTACCAACGGCCGGTCCAGCGGGTGAGCCTCCTCCGCGCTCACCAGCGCGGCGAGCACGGGAGGAGCGCCGTTGAGGTGCGTGACGTTCTCCCGCTCTATTAGCTGCCAGATGCGGTCGCCGCGCACGGCACGAAGGCACACGTGTCGCCCGCCGATGGCCGTCACGCCCCAAGCCGTGCACCACCCGTTGCAGTGAAACATCGGCAGCGTCCACAGGTAGACGCTGTCCGCGCCGTGCTCGGAGTGGAGCAGCTCCCCGAGGCTGTTCAAGTAGGCGCCCCGATGGGTGTACATGACGCCCTTGGGCTGTCCCGTGGTACCCGACGTGTAGTTGATCGTGATTGTGGCCAGCTCGTCCTCGACCGTCCAGCCCAACGGCTCGTCAGATCCACGCTCGAGTAGATCCTGATAGCCGGGGCCGTCGTACGCCTTGGAAAGGTCCCCTTCCGATTCAGGGTCGAAGACCGTGACGATCTCAGCGACCGTCTCAAGCTCGTTCTCGATCGGAGCGACGCTCGAGCGTAGCTCGGAGTCAACCACCAGCAGCTTGGCACCGGAGTGGTCGCAGATGTAGCGCACCTCCTCACCCGACAAGCGCGAGTTGATGGCTACCAGCACGGCGCCTGCCAACGGGACGGCAAAGTGCGCGATCAGCAGCTCGGGAATGTTCGGACAGAGGTAGGCCACGCGGTCGCCCGCGTCGATCCCAGACGATTGCAGGGCCCGGGCGAGACGAGTCGCCTCGCCGGCAAACTCGCGATAGGTGGTGCGCCGGTCACCGTGGACGATCGCTACCTTGTCGGGATATACCTCGGCGGAGCGCTCCAGGAAACGCAGCGGCGTCAAGTCGCTGTGCGAAACGGTGGACATGTAGGACTCCTCTCTTCTGCGCGTTTTTGGACGCGCAGCCTTTGTTTCGGTCGGCGCGCCCTGCGGTCCGACCATACCCCGGCCCTGCGGGCGTGGAGTGCCGGATGAGGGCACGGCGCGAATAGTTGGTCCCAGCGCGCGGCACGCTAGTCGGTCTCGTTCGAGGCTGGGAGCCTGCGCGCCGCGTGCGCGGCTAGCGCGTCGGTGCCCTCCTCGAAGCTCCGGTAGATCGTCTGCGAGAGCCCGGCATCCGCGAACGCCCGTGCCAGCTTGCGGCGCAGAAAGGCGTCGGTCGAGTAGCGTGCGGAGGACAGGAAATGGGACCGCTCGTGCTGCCGAACCATCTCGAAAAAGCGCGGCGCCGCCGCGCGCCCCGGTTCAAAGTTGCCGTAGTTGACGATGAGGTTCACCCGCGTGCCGATGTCGTGCAGCCGCCGGCCCAGAAGGGCGGCGAGCGCCTCGGCCTCCTCGAGCGTGTCCACGGCGAGGCCTTCGAGGTTGATGAATACGAGGTCATCGTCCGCGCGGTAGTCGACGCGTTCGTCGAGCGTTAGCAGTGACGGTTCACCTAGTCCGAGCGGCGCGTCGGTGAAGATCGCGGCGTCCATCTCGCGCAGCTCGGGCGCAACCTTGGCCCGAAAGCCCATACGGGCCAGCACATCGCGCTCGAGATCCACTCCGGGGGCGAGCTCGATCACCTCGAGGCCCTCGTCGCCGAGCCGCAGAACGCAGCGTTCGGTGATGTAGAGGACGGACTGGCCGGTCGCAAGGGCGCGCTCGCCGTTGAACGTAACCTGCGCGACCACATCGACGAACTTCGGGATCGTGCCGTCGCGTTGAATGCGCAGCCTCCCGTCACTCACGGTCATTTCGGCGCCGGCGGTGAACGTCCCGAGGAAGATGACATTACGGGCGGACTGGCTGATGTTGATGAATCCGCCGGCGCCGACAAGCTTGCGGCCGAAGCGGCTGACGTTTACGTGGCCATGGCGGTCGGCCTCCGCCATCCCGAGGAATGCTTGGTCCAGCCCACCGCCGTCGTAGAAGTCAAACTGGTACGGCTGGTCGATGACCGCCTGGGCATTGGTGGCCGCACCGAAGCTCAGACCGCCGGCGGGCACGCCGCCGATCGCGCCCGCCTCGACGGTGAGTGTGATCCGATCCAGGATCCCTTCTTCGCTGGCAACCGTGGCTATGCCCTCGGGTATCCCGATGCCGAGGTTCACGATGGAACCCGTCTTCAGCAGCATCGCGGCGCGGCGGGCGATCACCTTACGCGCATCGAGCGCCGTCGCCTCCGGCGCCTCCTGCACCACGCGCACTTCTCCGGTGTACGCGGGGTTGTAGGCCTCGGCGAACGTCTGCATGTGCACAGCGCTGTTCGCGACCACGACGCCGTCGACAAGCATGCCGGGAAGGCGGACCTCGCGCGGGGCCGGCGCGTGACGGGTGGTCACCCGCTCAACCTGCACGATCACGATCCCACCCGAGTTCTTCGTCGCCTGCGCGATCGACAGCGTGTCCAATGTGGCGGCCTCGCGCTCGATCGTCACGTTGCCCTCTTCGTCGGCTGTCGTGCCGCGCACGAGCGCCACGTCGATCGGGCGGCAGGGATAAAAGAGGAACTCTTCGCCGTCGAGCTCGATGACCCGCACCATCTGCTCCGTTGACGCCGCGTTCATGCGACCGCCCTCGAGACGCGGATCGACGAACGTTCCGAGCCCTACCCGTGTGATCAGGCCTGGCCGGCCTGCGGCCGTCTCGCGATAGAGATGGCAGATAACGCCCTGCGGGAGGCAGTAGGCCTCGATCCGGCCGTCAAGGGCGAGCGCGCCGAGCGAAGGGACGAGCCCCCAGTGCGCCCCGATCGCGCGCCGGATCAGCCCCTCGTGGGCGAGGCGGTTGAGCCCCCGGTCGCCGCCGTCGCCCTGTCCCGCCGCGAACACGAGCGTCAGGTCGCGCGGGCGGCCGGTTTCGCCGAAGCGCTCCGCGAGCGCGTTGATGAGCGCCTCGGGAACCCCGATCCCGACGAATCCACCGATCGCCAACGTGTCACCATCGACGATCAACCGAGCGGCCGCCTCGGGCTGAATGATCTTCGTGCGCCGCGCGGCTGTCAGAGCCCTCAGCTTGTCAGCGTGCCGTTCAACGGGCGGACCTTGCCTTCCCGGGTGGCGGTCCTGACCGCTCACCATGTCTTCACGCGCTCGACCGGGCACCGGCGCTCGATTCGCATTCGCATGTCGAGCACGACACAGCCGTTCGTCGTGCATCGGACAGGGTTGAGATCCGTCTCGACCATCTCTGGCAGCTCTCGGAGCAGGCAGGCAAAGCGCAGCATCAGCTCGCGCAGCGCCTGCCGATCCAGCACAGCGCTGCCGCGGAACCCGTCCAGCTGGGTGGCGACTCTCGGAGCGGAGTCGATTAGCTCGTCGGCTTCCGCGTCCGTCTCCGGAAGCGGGCCGAACGCGGTCGATCCATCAAGGCCGGCCCGGCGCCCGCCGAAGCCAAGGGCCAGCACCGGGCCGAGATCGGGATCGGCAATCGCCCCCACCAGGAGGTCCGCCCCACCGGGCCCGACCATACGCTGGACGATCGCTCCAGTCCATTCCCGCCCAGCGGCCTCCACCCGTCGTTCGAGCTCGCGCCAACAGCCTTGCACCGCCGCCTCACCCTTCGCCCCGAGCAGCACGGCGTCGATGTCGCTGGCATGCGCGGGAGCGGCAAAGTCCGCCTTCAGCGCGACCGGAGCGCTGATCTCCGCTGCCACGGCGATGGCGCGCTCGATATCGCGGCAGTGATGCGACGCGACAATCGGGATACCGTGCGTGGCCAGTAGGGCCTCAGCGTTTGCACCCGTGAGCCACCCGCCCGAAGGCTCACGATCGAGAAATGAAGAGATCAGCTCGCGCGCCCCCGCCCGGTCCAGGTCGGGATAGCGCGGAGGCTCGCCGAGCGGTCGTGACAGCCATTCGCGACGTTCGGCGGCGCGTGCGAGCACGGCGGCGCACGACTCCGGGAACAGGAAGTTGGGCACGCCCACGCCGGTCCGCGCGGGCAGCCGGCCGTCGGCCCGCAGCACCGACGCCACAACCGGCTTCGGCCGCCCCTCCGCAACCGCGGAGATCGCGTCCAGCACCGCTTCCGGGTCGCCGTCGTAATACTCGACGTAGTAGACCATCACCGCGTCGACGCCGGGATCGCCAAGCAGCTCGCGGATGCTCGCAGCGTATTCGTCCGGACCGGCGCTGATCCTCAGCACCACGGGGTTCTGTGCGTCGGTTGACTCGCTCACGTCTAGCCCGCGGGTCGCGGCGGCGTCAGCGGCGAGGGTCGCCACGCCGGCGGAGTTGCTCACGATCCCGATCTGACGTCCGAGGGGCAGCGGCTGACTCTCGAAGAACTCGGCGGCATCGAACAGCTCCTCGCCCCCCCGGAACCGCAGCACCCCGGCCCGATGCAGGAGCGCGTCAACTGCGGCGTCGCTACGGAGTGCGGCCGCCGTGTATGAGCGGGCTTCGCCGAGGGTGCGCTCGGCCCGTCGACGCCCTTTGACCGCCAAGATTGGCTTGGTACGCGACACCCGACGCGCGATCCGCGCGAAGCGCTCAGGATTGCCGAACGACTCAACATGGAGCATCACCGCTGCGGTCCGGTCGTCAGCCTCCCAGCACTCGAGCAGGTCGTTGGTCGAGACGTCAGCGCGGTTTCCGAGCGAGGCGAACATCGAGACCCCGAGCTGCCGAGCGGCCGCGTGACCAAGCAGCGCCACCCCGATGGCGCCCGACGGCGAGCAGATCGCCAGGCGCCCCGCCCGGACGTTCGCGCCCGTGAACGTGGCGTTCAAGCTGACGTTGGCGGCGGTGTTCAGCACCCCCAAAGAGTTCGGCCCGACCATCCGCACGCCCGTTCCCCGAACGATCTCAAGTAGCCGCTCCCGCCGCGCCAGGGACGCCTCGCCTCCTACCTCCTCACGACCAGCGGGGAGCACTAGCAGCGCTCGTGCTCCCTCCGCCATCGCCTCGGCGGCGTACTCGAGCACCGCGTCACCCGCGACGGAGATGATTACCAACTCCGGAGCGACCTGCAGCTCACCAAGGCTGCGAGCGGCTCTCAGCGAGCACACGACACCTCCGGCGCGGTTGACGGGCATCGCCGCACCCTGAAAGCCACCGCGGATGAGGTTCGCAAGCACGGCACGGCCGACATTGCCCGGCGTCGCCGCGGCGCCCACAACTGCTACCGACGACGGCGCAAGGACCGGTCGCAACGATGCGACGGCAGCGACATGGTCTCTCTCGTCGATCCGCTCGAGCACAGTCGCCGTAGGCGCGATATCGAGCGACACCGTCACCTCGCCAACCGAACCCCGACGTCGCACGGCGTAGCCGGCGTGCTCGAACACGGCCAGCATTGCCGCATTGGTGGCCATCACCTCCGCATCGAAACGGTGGATTCCATGGTCCGCCGCGATCTCTGCGAGCTGCTCGAGCATCCGCATCCCGATCCAGCGGCCCTGATCATCATCAGCCACCGCAAACGAGACCTCGGCGACGCCGGGCTCGCGCAACCCGGCATAACTGGCGACCGCCGACACCTGCCTGTCGTGCCGGCTGATGAGCACCATGCGATCAAGGCCAGTCGCCTCAGCCTCCTCGCGCGCGACGAGATCGGTGCGCGCGAGCCCGTGGAAGCGGAAGCTGCGGCTCACCTCGGAGAGCCGCTCATAGAACGCGTGGATCTCGGCGAAATCCGCTGAAGTCGGAGCTTGCAGGCGCAGTGTTGAGCCATCGCGCAGGAGCACGTCCCGGACCAGTGGCCGCGGCTCGGTCGCCGAAGCGCCCATCACATCTGCTGGCTAGCGTTCAGCGTGGCCCGATCAGCGCTTGGCCAGCGACCCGACAGGGAGCACAGGTCGGCCATAGGAGAACTCGCAGAGCTCCGCCAAGGCCAGGTAGAACGCGCACGCTGCCGCTGCGAGGCCGAGGTAGCCGCCCCAGTGGATCAGCGTCGTGTGAGCCCCGTAATTGCCCGCTCCGAGCAAGAAGAACACGCCCACCAGAATTGCCAGCGCCAGCACGACGACCACGTTCGTGCGAAAGGACGCGGCCAACATCACGACGACGAAGATGCCGAAGGCGTATATGAACAGGCCGACCGCATGGCCTAACTGGGTCACCGGCACAGCCTTCAGAAACCACTGCCCGAGCGCGAAGAACGACAACCAGAAAGCGCCGAAGCCGGCGAACAGCACACCCGAGAAGGTGTTGCCGGTTCGCAGCTGGATGACGCCCGCGATCAGCTGCGCTAAGCCGCCGAACATCAGCGCGACGCCGAACACCATGGGGGTCGTCCCCACCGAGACGGCTTTCGCGTTGATCATGCTCAGAATGAATGTTGTGACGGCGAACGCCAACAGCGCAAGCGGGGCCGAGTTGCCCCAATCGAGAGTTGCGGTGACTGGCGCGCCTTCGAGCTGAGCCTCCTGACGGACCGATCGTGCAGGTGCAGCGATGGTTGCCATGATGCAAACCTCCTCGGAGTGCGTGGACCCCGGGCGCCACTCTCGTGACCAGCGTCCGTCGGCACTCATTTGGGTAATCCCCGGTCGTCCGGGGATCCCGACAGCTTCCCGCCTTGGCCGCCAAGCGACATCGGGATCACGTACGGTGTCGGTGCAAGTAGAGATCCGCACTTTGGAGCCTGGCTTCTACGGTTGACGACGCACCGTTCGACCTTCAGGGTGGCCGGTGCGCCGGACCCGCGCATCGGTCTCGACGCCGGCAGGAGGACGAGCTGATCGAAGATCACTACGACCTAGTGCGTCACCTCGGTGGGGAAGCGCCCGCTACTCGCCAAACTCAACGAGTCGCGAGAGGGCGTCGTTCGTGATCGAGGCCTGGCCCCATACCAGCCGGTCCCGGATCCGTCGCCCCACTCCTCCGAGGTGATCGCGGCTGCCCGGCGCCTGTACGCACCGGCCGATCTTGCGTAGCCACGACTCTACCGCCCCCGGTTGTGGCGTGCCGATACGCTCCGGCGGGACTCATTCCTGGATCGGGTCTTCCGTGCAGATGTCCGGTCACGACAACGCTGAAGTATCCGAAATCCAGCGCGATGACACTGGCCTGCTTTGAGCGTTCGGTCTGCCAGTTGACGCAGCACCACGCGGCTAGCGCTGTCCGCTTCCCGACTCCCGCTCGGTTGTGATCGCACGAGACCCGGAATCCACAGCTTCGAGAACTCGCGTCGTTCGTAAACCCCACCGTGCCGAAAGGCGGCCGGTGCACCGAAGGCGGTCTAGGCGCGCTCCACATCGAGCTTCAGGAAGTGGGTGGCGCACGAGATGCACGGGTCATAGTTGCGGATCGCCTGCTCGCACTGCCACTGCAGTTCGTCATCGGGGAGGTCGAGGTGCCCGGCTACAAAACCGTACAGGTCTTCCTCGATCGCGCGCTGATTCTGAGACGTGGGTGGAACGATGCGCGCGTTTAGGATGGCGCCCGAGGCGTCGATCTCGTAGCGGTGCCAGAGAATTCCGCGCGGGGCCTCGCTGACTCCGCAGCCGATGCCATCGCGCGGTTCGAGCTCGATCGCCGGGGGGTCGGGCTGTTCATAGGCATCGATCAGGCGCAATGCCTCTTCGAGCGCATACGCCAGCTCCACTCCACGCACGATGATGCTCTGGAAGGGGTTGCGACACGTCGGTCCGAGTCCGGCGTCCCGAGCGGCCTCACGAGCCATCGGTGACAGCGTGTCGAAGGCGAGGCTGTAGCGCGCTAGTGGCCCAACCATGTACGAGCCGCCGTCGCGCAGCCGGCTGTGCAGGGCATTCGAGTGCGCCACGTGTTCCTCGACAAAATGCTCGTCAAAGTCCTCGGGCGGAATATCGAGGCCGCTGCTTGAAACGATCCGCCCTTGGTCGATCGGGTAGCGCCCGTCGTCGTCCTTGAGTGCGACGAACTCGTAGTCGCGCTCGAACTCGGGCATGGTGAGCGTGCCGGTGAGCGCGATCGTCTCGAGCGTGGCCTCGAGCGAGCGCTGCAGCGGCTCGACGAGCGGCTTCAATTCGTCCCGGCTGGGGGCGCGGTAGAACCCACCGGTCCGTGGGTTGACCGGATGCTCGGCTCGGCCACCGAGCGTGATCAGCAGCTGGTTGCCGGCTTTGCGCGTGGCCAGCCCGCGCTCAACCAGCGCTGGATAGTCGGCGGCCATGTGGATCGCGCTTTCGTAGCCGAGGAAATCGGGCGCGTGAAGCAGGTATAGGTGCAGCGCGTGGCTTTCGATCCACTCCCCGCAATACACCAGTCGGCGCAACTCACGGATCGGACCGTCGACGGTGACACCGCATGCCTGCTCGATCGCGAGCGAGCCGCTCGTCTGGTACGCGACCGGGCAGATGCCGCAGATGCGGGCCGTGATGTCGGGCACCTCCGTGTAGGAGCGCCCTTTCAGAATTCCCTCGAAGAAGCGCGGCGGCTCGTAGATGCGCAGCTGCACCTCGAGGACGTCGCGCCCGCGGATGCGGACGCTCATTGCGCCTTCGCCCTCGACGCGGGCAAGAGCGGCGGTGCTGATGCGACGGCTGCGGGGCTGTCGCTCAGGCGTGGCTGTCATGGCGCTCACTTTCGCGTCGGAAGGCGGGTGCGCCGGCGTTGAACGTCCGGTACACGCGAACGAGGTCGACGTCGTCCATCTCCAGCTTTCGGAACCAGGTCGTGAGAGAGCTGGCGTTCGGCGACTCCATCGGCCCGTAGCACCCGTAGCAACCGCGGTTGAACGATGGACATATGGCTCCGCAGCCTGCATGAGTCACGGGACCGAGGCACGGCGTGCCGTGGGCGACCATGACGCACACGTTGCCGCGCAGCTTGCATTCCTGGCACACGCTCGAGGCCGGGATGGCCGGCTTGCGGTTTCCGAGCGCGGCGCGGACCACCTCCAGCAGCTGATACTTGTTGACCGGACAGCCCTGCAGCTCAAAGTCAACCGGCACATGAGCGCTGATCGGTGTGGAATATTCGAGCGTATGCACGTACTCGGGTGAGGGGTAGACCGCAGTGACCAGGTCCTCGACGTCGGTGAAGTTGCGCAGGCCCTGAATCCCGCCTGCGGTGGCGCACGCGCCGATCGTCACCAGCTGGCGCGAAACCCGCCGTACCCGGTGGATGCGCTCGGCGTCCTGCTCGGTGGTGATCGACCCTTCCACCAACGATAGGTCGTACGGTCCCTCGAGCTCCGCTCGCGATGCCTCGAGGAAATAGGCGATTTCGACTTGGCCGACGAGCTCCAGCAACTCATCTTCGCAGCTGAGCAAGCTCAGCTGACATCCGTCGCAGGAGGAGAACTTCCACACGGCCAGCTTGGGCTTAATGGCAGGCTCGGTCATAGCTCGGGCACCTTCAGCCACGGCTCGATCTCGTTGTAGCGCAGCACCGGCCCCTCCCGACAGACGAACCTCGGACCGAACTGGCAGTGGCCGCATTGTGCGATCGCACAGTGCATGTTGCGCTCCATCGAGATGTAGAGACGCTGGGGGGGAAGGCTGCGCGCTTTCAGAGTTAGGGCGACGAAGCGCAGCATGACCTCCGGGCCACAAGCCATCGCAATCGTATTCTCGGGGTCGAATGCAGCCAGTTCGACGAGCTTCGTGACCACGCCGACTTTCCCGTGCCAATCCAAGGCCGCGATGTCGACGATCACATCGATATCCAGGTCGTGGAGCCGCCGCCATTCCTCGAACTCGTTCACGTAAAGCAGTTCACCTGCCGACCGGCCGCCGTAGCAGATGATGACGCGCTCATACTCGTTCCGGTGAGCGAGGAGGTGATGGATCACCGGGCGAAGCGGCGCAAGCCCCAGACCGCCCGCCACGATCAGCACGTCGCCGGCGATCGCCTGCGCCAGCGGCCAAGTGCTACCGAACGGCCCGCGCAAACCGACCAGATCGCCCGGCTGGGCTGCGCACAGGGCGCCGCTCACCCCTCCCACCGCGCGTATCGTGCAGCGCAGGGGGTCGAGAGGCGTGGCGGTGCCGCTGACCGAGATCGGGATCTCGCCGGCCCCGAAGGCGTAAAGCATGCCGAATTGACCGGGGGCGAACAGTGGCAGCTCCTGCCCGGGCAGCGGCTCGAGCGCGACCGTCCAGGTGTCGTGAGTCTCGCGACGCCGGCTGACCACCCGATGGGGGTGCGGCGTCATCGCGCCCACGGCGGGCATCGCCGGCTCAGCTGACGGTGACGCCGCCATATACGTCGAGTAGCTGAAGCCGGGTTGCGTGTAGACGCTCGACGATCACCGAGGTGAAGCTGCGCATAAGCTCGTACCCCAGCTGGGCGTCCTCCGCGGAGCGACGGCGCAGCGCAGCGCCGTCGAATTTGATCGCCCGGGTCGTTCCCCGCGAGCGGACATCGAAATGCGTGAGATACGGCTCGAACAGCCACGACCAGCCCACGGGGTCGCCGTTGTGCAACGTCTCGATCGTGATTGTCCCAGTCGGTGCCTGGATCTCCAGGGCGACAAAGCCGTCGCGGATCAGGAAGAAAGCGTCCGCCTGGTCGCCCTCGATCATCAGCGCGCGGCCGTCGGCGAACTCGACCTCCTCGCCCAGTTCGGCAATTACCTTGATCTGTTCCGGATTCAGATTCCGGAACATGCGAGTCCCTGCGAGTTCCTCCTCGATGCTTGCCATGGTGGCTCCCCTATGGGTCCTCTTCGAGCGGCGCCGGGTTCGACAGGATCGCTGAGACCTCCTCCGTGATGTCAATGCCGACCGGACACCAGGTGATGCACCGCCCGCAGCCGACGCATCCGGACGTGCCGAACTGATCGATCCAGGTCGCCAGCTTGTGCGTCATCCACTGGCGATAGCGCGAGCGCGGCGACTGGCGCGCCTGCCCTCCGGTGACATGGGTAAAGGAGAGCGAGAAACACGACTCCCAACGGCGCGTGCGCTCGGCTTCCTGGCCGGCAAGGTCGGCGGTGTCCTCGACCGATGTGCAGAAGCACGTCGGGCACACCATCGTGCAGTTGCCGCAGGTCAGGCATCGCTCGGCGACGTCGTCCCACCGCGGGTGTTCATAGTTGGCGTAGAGAAGGGCCCGCAGGTCGACCTCTGGCATCTGGCGCCCCATCTTCGCCACCGCGCCTGCGGTCACCTCCGCCGCGTCATGCTCGTCGACATCCTCGGCGACGCGGTAGGGCACGGCCGCAAGCACCGCCGCGCCACGCTCCGTTCCGACCTCGACGACGAATCGGTGATTCCCGTCATCCAGCACCTCAGTCAGCGCGAGGTCGTAGCCCGAGCTCGCTTTCGGGCCGGTTCCCATCGAACTGCAGAAGCACGTGCCGCTCGGATCTCCGCAGTTCACCGCGACCAGCAGCACGTCCTCGCGCCGGGCGGCGTAGCTCTGGTCCGGATTGGCGCCCGGCAGAAATACCTGATCCTGAATTGCGATGGCATGAAGCTCGCACGAACGCACGCCGAAGAAGGCATAGCGAGGTGCCTCGGTCGACTCCTCTATGAAGTCGAGGCCCTCGCCGTTCTCCCCGCGTCGCGCTCGCCACAGCCGCAGACGCGGGGGGAACAGGAATTGCTTCCACGAGTGCGGACCGACGGCGTAGCCGAACACCGCCTCATCCTCGCGGCGCCGCAGCCGGTACCTACCGCCGTCCTGTTCGTCGCCCCAGCCGATCGGGAGATCCGCGGCCGAGCGAACGTCGCGATAGACGATGGCGCCGTCGTGCACGGTCGGACCCACGACCTGGTATCCCTGACCGGAGATCCCCGCAAGCAGATCATCAAGCGCGCCGCGGTCGACGACCACCGTGGCGCCAGTTGGTGGTGTTGATTGGGTGCCGTGGGCTATAACCCGGCATCCTAGGCGGAACCCGAGTCGCGTTTGGTTTTTCTTTCTTGGACTCCCTTATGACTCTTTTCCGGTGAGCTGTCGAAGCGCGGGTGAGGATGTGGTTAGGCGCCCCCGTTCATCACACTCGTACGTCGACTCTGGGCAACATCGTCGTGCCTGAGAATCCGGTGCTTGTGATCGGCGTTGGGAACCGGCTGCGTGGAGACGACGGCGCGAGCGGCGAGGTTGTGCGACGACTGCGCGAAGGCAGGACGCAGACGGGGATCGAAGTGAGTGAACAGCTTTGCGAGCCAGACGACCTGCTCGAGGCATGGCAAGGCCGAGATGCTGTCGTGCTGGTCGACACGATGCGCTCTGGGCACCGGCCGGGAACGATCCGTCGATTCGATGTGAGCCGCGATCCGTTGCCTGCCCGCTTGGGTGGCCCAGTGTCCACCCACGCGTTCGGGCTCCATGAAGCGATCGAACTTGGACGCGCCCTACACCGGCTGCCCCGGCGGGTGATTGTCTTTGCCGTCGAAGGACGGCATTTTGAAGCCGGGGCCACGCCCTCCGGCGAGGTCGAAACAGCCGTTGCGCCGCTCGCATGCGCAGTTGTCCGCGAGGCCATGGAGCTGGCCAGGACCTGAAAGGTCGAGCGGCCGGCAGGCCTAACCCTGCTCGAGATCCCAGCCGGCGCCGACGGCGCCGTGTTCACGCTATGAGGGCCGCGTGGGCGCGTACGCGACCGGAACGGAATTGGACTGACCGGCGAGCCTCCGGATGCTGCACGGGACGGTGAACGGCGACGCGGTCGCCGGCTCCGGCGGGCCCACTGTCTGCATCTCGGTTCTGGTCAGGTAGGCGTAGTTGACGTCCGTCGAGGATTCGAGCACCAGATTTGCCGAAATCGGCCCAGTCGATGTCCGGCGGGTTGAAAAGCCGATCCGCGTGCGGTGAGCACCGACATGCCGTCCATGTTCAGCCAGCTCGCGGGCCGGTCGACACCGATGTGACCCGCGGCGCCGTCAGGTAGTCGTACCTCCGATCGGGGGAGGATCCGTCCCGGTCCCGACCGTCGCACGGCGATCGCCGGTCCCGTGCATCAGCGAGCCGTCGTGTCCGGTCCTTTTCCAGGATCGATCCCACGGGCGTGCTCACTGCTGCTCGCGGCGCAGAGCGAGTATGTCGACAGTCGAGCCGGCAGTAGTGGTGCTCCTCCGAACAAGCATTGCGGGTCGCTGCCGCGTTGCGCTTGGGAAGCAGGAGTCTCCAGCGGTGGCCGAGCCCGTTTTGGTCGAGGAGCAGCTCGGCGACTAGGCGCCCGTCCGCGGGGCGCGGGAACTCGGTGTCGCCGATCAGGCGTTTGCGTTAGTGGGGCGGGCGGGGGCTGGTCTTCGCGTCGATCGGCTGACCGGATCGGATCGCCTCCTGCGGGGTTTTGGATCCGCTTTTGAATGACGGAGGATGTCGGTCAGGATCGGCGGCCAGTGCTCGCGTAGCGCTTCGTGCCCCATGAACAGGCCGAGGTGGCCGCCTGTGGTGACGTGCCGGCGTACGAGCTCGGGCGGGGTCGAGGCTAGATCGGCGATCGCGAATACCTGGTCGGGTGGGGTGATGTGGTCGGTCGCTCCAGCGAGCAGGTAGAGCGGCATCGAGATGTTCGCGAGGTCGACCCGGCGTCCGCGAACTCTGATCGCGCCGTCGATCAGCCCGTTGTCGCGAAACAGGTGGCGGATAATCCACAGGTAGAACACCCCGGGGACATCCTGCGTGTGCTTGAACCAGTCCTCGAACTCGCAGTAGCGGGCGACGTGGCGCTCGTCGTCGAGGTGCAGCAGCAGGTCGACCTGTCTGGCGATCTCGGCGCTGGGCTGAATCATGACGAACCCGGAAACCATGTGTTCGCCTTTGAGGACACCTCCGTCGAGCTTCACGAGCGCCTCATAGAAGCGCAGATCCCCACCCGGAGCGAGGTGACGCAACACTTCGTGAACAACCGGCTCACCGGCGTGGAAGTCGATCGGCGCTCCGGCGAGCGTGAGCGTATTGATCTGCTCGGGATACAGCGCCGCGTAGATCGTCGCCAGCCACCCTCCTTGACAGTCGCCGATCAGGTTCACCCGCCCCCCGCAGCGGTCGACCGCGTGGTGGATCACCTCGAGATAGTCCTCGATCGACGCGTCCTTGGTTTCCTCGGTCGCGCCGATCCAGTCAAGCGAGAACGCGCGCTCCAGACCCGAGGCCAGAATCGCCTGCATCTGGCTCTGCTCGTCTGAATAATCAACGATGCACGAGTCGTGACCGGCCTGCGGCGGAAGCACCAGCGTCGGCACCAAGCCCGGGCGCTGCGAGGTCGAGAAATCACGAAGACGCGCGATCGGGTACTCGAAGACGATCTCGTGCGGCGTTGTCCAAGAGGGCGGCTTGCGCGTCACCGTCAGGTCCATCCAGCGCGGGAGATCGAGCGCGCCGGGCCCCCCGGCGAGGGCCGCCTGAAAGCAGTCTCGCGCGCCGTTGAGCGCGATCGACCAGCCCTCGATCCAGCTGTCGAGCAGCCCCGAGTTGAGCTTCGATGAATGCGCCGGCCGAGATGACGACAAAGCGTTCATGGTCGATCTTCCTTCTTGCATGCGGAGAGCAACCGATGGAACCCCAAGGGTGCACCTCAAATGTGTATGGAGACTCCAAGGATCGACCGTCCCGAACGTGGTGTCATCCGTACGACTGACGGTTGATGGTGCGGGAATTCCCCGGCAGCAGATCCTCCAGCAGCGCACCGCCAGATCAGCTCAAACCCTCCGCAACCTCCTCGGCCCCATCCGCCTCGAGCTACTCAGCCCGACATCGGCCGCCCCTTTTACCCTGCCGTCGCGACCCTGGAGGCCCTAGCCCCTCATAGAAGCCAAGACACGCGCGACTCGCTCGTTCATGTCGCCGGCGAGGCGGCCGTGCGCAAGACCGTGTTGGTTGGGAGCGTTGCGCCAAGACTCGAGGCTCATGGTGGCGCAGACGGCAGTGATTCATGGTGGAGCGCTGGCGTGTCGGCCGCTGCTTAGCTGCTCCGGATCCGGCGAGGCTTACGCCGCCCGGCGCGGCCCTCGCGCTGGTCCAGTCGCTGGGAAACAATCGTCGCCGACGGATCGTGCGGCTCGTGCGACGCCTGATCGGTGGAGCGAGCTCCTCCACGTCCCGACCCAGGGAGCACGCGATACGGTCACCGCTATGTCCGGCACTTCCGAGAACTCTCCGTTTGACCGCGATGAGATCGCGGCTCTCTATGACGCCGTCCCGTTTACGGCGGACATTCCTTTCTACCTCGATCTCGTGGCCGGGGCTGGACGAGTGCTCGAGCTTGGGTGTGGCACCGGACGCCTGCTCCTACCGTTGGCCGAGGCCGGCTTCCAGGTGGTGGGTGTGGACGCATCGCGTGCGATGCTGGCTCGAGCCCAGCGACGACTGGCGGACGCGCCGCGTGAACTCAGAGCGCGGGTGGAGCTGCGGGAGGGCGAAATGCGTGACCTGGAGCTCGCGGGTCGCTTTGACCTCGTGGTGGTGGCCACCAAGACGTTCTTCTATCTGATGACACCGAGCGACCAGCGCCGGATGCTCTCAGCGGTCGCCCGGTTGCTAGAGGCCGGCGGCATCGTGGCGCTCGACCTGCTCAACCCAACTGTTGGCTGGCTCTCTCGTCCTGCGGGAAGCGTCCAGCAGGACGTCGCGGGAGAAGTTGGCGAGGCGCGGGTGCTCCGGACCGAAACGGTCGTGAGCACCGACCCCGCCGAGCAGCGGCGGTTCATGCGTTCGGTGTACGACGTCGTCGAAAAGGACGGGACCGTGCGAAAGCACGTCGTGGAGTGGGGGCTGCGGTACACGTACCGGTTCGAGCTGGAGCACCTCCTGGAGCTCTGTGGCCTCGATGTTCTGGCCGTTACGGGGGGCTATCGGGACGAGCCGTTCGAGGCGGACTCACCGATCATGCTCGTGACCGCTCGGCGGTGAGCGCTCCGCCGAGCTCCAGCGCATGAACGAGTGAGCCGGCAAGCGGAACGTTGCAGGCCGTGAGCGCCTCGCGCGGATGGGGCCCGTCCTCCATCAGGACGCATCGGATACGTGCGGCCTGGGCCGCGGTCGCGTCGTCCGTCGTGTCGCCAACCATCAGGATTTCGCCGTCGATAGCGGGAGCAATGGCTTCGAGATGGCGCAGCAGGTGCACGGTTTTGCCGCCGCCCTCTCGGGTGCGTAGACCGTCGACGCGGACGAAGGCATTGTCGATGCCCAGTTGACGCACCAGGGCGACCAGGTCATCGTGGTCCCACATCGACAGCAGCGACTGGGTATGCCCGGCGGCGGCCACTGCGGCCAGCGCCGCACGCGCGTCGGTGGCCAGACTCGCTTGCGCTTGTTGCTCGCGATAGGCGGCGAGGTAAAGATCGTTCAGGGCACGCCATTCCTCCTCGACCACCGGACGCCCGAGCACCCCGGCGTAGAACCGCTGCACGGGACGCGTGAAGTGCGCGCGATATGCGGCGGCGTCAATCGGTGGCCCGCCGGCGGACGCGCAGGCCCGCGCGGCTGCGTTCACGACCACGTGAAAGTCGTCGTAGAGGGTGCCGTTCCAGTCCCACACGACGTGCGTCACCATCCGGGCCTATTTTGCCGCCTCGGCCATGGCCGCGAAGAACGCGTCGGCGGTCTGAGCCCACGTCGGCAGGCGGGAGGCCGTCCGCCGTGCGGCCGCGCCCATCGTGCCACGCAGGCTGGTGTTGCTGCTCAGCAGGGTGATTCGTTTGGCGAGCGCGGCGACGTCTCCCGGCGCCACGAGGAAGCCTTCGCGTCCGTCCTGGGCCAGGTGCATGAGGTTGCCGGCCCGCCAGCCGATGACCGGCAGCCCGGCGCTCATTGCTTCGCCGTAGACCGTCCCGTAGGGCTCCCGTATAGCCGGCAAGACGAAGATGTCGGCTGCCGTGTAGCAGCCGGCGACCCGCTCGCGGGCCAGCGGGCCGTGGACGACGACGCGACCTGTCAGGTCGTCGTGGCCGATCCGTCGCCATACCCGCTTCGTGTAGCGGGAGTCGACGTCTGTCCGCCCCACCAGGTGCACCGTGGCCGTACCGCGGGGGGTCTGGCTCAGCGCCTCGAGCAACTCGACGATCCCCTTGCGGGGGATCCAGTTGGCTACGCACAGCAATCTCGCGCCCGGTCCGGCCAGATCAATCGCGTCCGAGGACTCGATGCCCCCGAGCGGATTGCGGCCCGGCGGGATCAGCTTGAGGTGCTGGCGCGAGTATCCCGCGGACGCGAACGCCTCGAGCAGCGTCTCGCTGGCAGCCACGATCGTGCGAGCTCTCCGGTATGCCCGTCGGTCGAGAACGGCGACAAGTGCTCGGCTCAGGCGACCGTGGTCGATGCCGCCCGGTGGCTGGTGGACCATCGCCACCAACGGCGGCCCGCATGCGTCCAGGCGTGTTGGCCATGCTCCGAGGTGCGCGGCGACGATGCTGTCCAGCACCACCACGTCGGAGTCGGCCGCGGATGCCAGCAGGCGCCGCGCCGCTAAAGCCCCGGCCCCGAGATATCGCTCGGGGATGGATAGAAACGACAGCCGTGCCCCGTACGTGGGGGCGGCCTCGGCCATGCGTCGGTGGTAGAGATAGCCACCAGTCACGGACTCGGGATCGCCGAGCGTCAGCAGGGAGATCTCCAGCATGCGCATAACCCACGTCGCCCCCACCGCGTTCGGCGCAGAGGGGATCCTCGGTGGCGGTGAACGCTACCCCCTCGAGCTTGCCCGCGCGGTCGCCCGCGAGCTGCCATGCGAGCTCGTGACATTCGGGACACGGCCCGGGGTTGTTGTCGAGCCGGGCGGGCTGCGGGTGCGGACGCTGCGCACCTTCGCACGCGTGGGTGGGCACCCCGCGCACCCGCTCGCTGCCGCCCTGCCAGGTGCTCTTCGCGCCGCGGAGCTCGTCCATGCCCACCAGTTGAAGGCGGCGCCGACCCGCGTCGCGGCGCTGGTCGCCGCCGTACGGCGCCAGCCGCTCGTGGTCACCGATCACGGCCTTCAGGGCGGCGATTGGCGCGGCGTGTTGCCCCGGCTGGTCGCTCGCTTCCTGACCGTCTCGGAGCATTCGGCCGAGGTGCTCGACCTGCCACCGGACAGGGTGCGCGTCGTCTACGGCGGCGTTGACGTCGACCGCTTCCGCCCCGACCCGCAAGAGGACCGTGAGGGCGTGCTGTTCGTGGGGCGGATCACGCCGCACAAGGGCCTCGACCGCCTGATCGACGCGCTTCCCGCCGGCGTCCGGCTCACTGTCGTGGGCAGCGCTGGACACGATCCGCGTCTGCCCGAGCGCGACTATCCCCGGTTCCTGCGCCGGCTGGCGCAGGACAAGGATGTCCGCTTTCTCGGCCCGATGGGCGATGCTGAGCTGGCCCGCTGCTATCGCCAGGCCGCGGTGGTGGTTATCCCGTCGGTGAACCGGACCTGCTACGACCGTCCGGTCGTCGTCTCCGAGCTGCTTGGCCTTGTCGCGCTGGAGGCGATGGCGAGCGCCGCACCGGTGCTCGCGAGCCGGATCGGGGGCTTGCCCGAGATCGTCATCGATGGGGCGACGGGCGTGCTCGTGGCGCCCGGGGATGTCGCAGCGCTGGCCGAGAGCTTGCGTGACCTGCTGAGTGCACCCCGCCTCGCGCGCTCGCTCGGCGAGGCCGGGCGGCAGCACGTGTGCGAGCGGTTCACCTGGTCGGCTTGCGCAGCACGATGCCTGGCGGCCTACGCTGATCTCAGCGGCGCGTGATAGCCGCCGAATGCCGTCGTCGACTCCCAGACGCGGACCGCGAGCGTCTGGCCGCCGGCCGCCCGGGCGGCCTTGGCGAGCTGGTCGAAGATCCAGCGGGCAAAGACCTCGACGGTGACGGCTTGCGCACCGGCCGGCCTGATGCGCTCGTCGAGATCGGCCTCCTCCACGCCGGCGAGCGCTTCCTGCAGTGCCGCGTCGAGCACGTCGAGGTCGATGCCCATCGCCCGTTCATCGAGTTGCGCGCAGCCGACCACGACCTCAACGCGGTAGTCGTGCGCGTGTCGCTCGCCCTCCGGGCCCTCGACGCCGGGCATGATGTGGAAGGCGTGCACCGTCCGGATGGTGCCGGTCTCATACATCGCCTCAGTCGTAGCACAGCGCGACATGCAGCGCTTCCGGCGCGCCGCCGTCGAGCAGCTCGAAAGCGTCGCGCACGCGCTCGACCGGGAGTTCGTGCGTGGCCAGCTCCGCTAGTGGCAGCTCGGGCATGAGGCTTCGCGCTGCCGCGCGCCGTCGCGCCAACGACCAGACCGCGGTCTGGGCCGCCGGGATCGAGGACACCTGTGTGCTGCGAATTGCGAGCCGGCGACGGTGGAAGGCGGCGCCGAGCGGCAGCGCCACGGGATTGGTTCCGTACCACGAGGCCACGAGGGCCGTGCCCTCGTGCGCCAGCAGGCCGAGCGCGGGAGCCAGTGCGGTTGGGCTGCCGCTGGCCTCGACGACTAGCGGCACTCCGTGCCCGCCCGTGGCCTCGGTCACGATCGCTGAGAGCTGCGCGGGCTCGACCGCCCGCACGCCGAGTCTGCTGGCGAGCTCGCGCCGGAACGGTCTCGGCTCAGAGGCGACGACTCTCGCGCCCGCCCGCTCCAGCAGCAGCGACACCAGGATGCCGAGCACGCCGAGCCCGAGGACGACGACACACTCGTGCGCCACCGGACCGGCATCCAGGGTGGCTTGAAGGGCCGTCTCGACAAAGGGGAATAAAGTGGCTTGCCGAGCCGCCACGCGATCGAGCACCACGACATCGGCGCCAGCGGCGACAAAACGGTCCTGATGCGGATGAAAGGCGAAGACCAGCGATCCCTCCTCGACCTCGGGTGCCTGGGAAGTCTCGACCCTTCCCACGCACGCGTAGCCGTAGCGGAACGGGAACGCGAAGGTCCCGCCGAGAGCGTCGAGACGCTCGTCCAACGCCAGCCTGGGGTCGATCTCGCCCCGAAACGCGAGCAGTTCGCTGCCACTGCTGATCCCCGAGCGTTGGGTGCGGACGAGAACCTGCCCTTCGGCGGGATCGGGGAGCTCGATCTCCACCAGCTCCACGCGGCGCGGAGCGCTGAACTGCACCGCACGGGCCTTGTTACGCGTGGCGGGCACGAGGCTCAATGATGCCGCGTCGTGTCGTTTCGGTGCCGCTGCCCACGACGTTTGGGACCTTCGACGCGCACGCGTTCGAGGTCGAGCGCGGCGTCGTGCACCTGGCGCTGGTCAGGGGCGACCTCGGCGATGGGCGCAGCGTCCTGGCCCGCGTGCACTCGGAGTGCTTGACCGGAGATGCTCTAGGCTCGCTGCGCTGTGACTGCGGGGTCCAGCTGCGCGCCGCCCTGCGCGCGATCGCGGTCGAGGGCCGTGGTGTGCTCGTCTACCTCGGCGGTCACGAGGGGCGAGGGATCGGACTCATCGACAAGCTCCGGGCGTACCTCGAACAGGACGCGGGCGCCGACACTGTGGAGGCCAACCTGCGCCTCGGGCTCGGCGCCGACGAGCGCGAATACGGGTCGGCGGCAGCCGTCCTGCGCGAGCTCGGCGTGCGTTCGGTCCGCCTGCTGACCAACAATCCGGCGAAGGCCGCGGGGCTGCGCGCGGGCGACATCGCCGTGGACGGGACGGAGCTGCTGGCCACCTCCGCAAACGGGCACGACCGCTCCTACCTCGAGACCAAGGCGAGTCGCCTGGGTCACGTCGATCCGGCCGGCCGGCCGCTGGCCGAGTACGCGCCCGCGCAACTGGACGTGGGGGCGCTACTCGGGACCGGTTCGGGCAAGAGCGGTCCCCGGGTGATCCTCAAGTACGCGCAGACGCTCGACGGCCGGATCGCCACCGCGACCGGGGACTCGCGCTGGATCAGCTGCGAGGCCGAGCGCGTCGTGTCACACGGCCTTCGTGCCGCCTGCGACGCAGTGCTCGTCGGGATCGGCACCGTGCTCATCGACGACCCGCAGCTCACCGTCCGCATGGTGGCGGGAGCGTCACCGATGCGGGTCGTGCTCGACAGCTCGCTGCGCATGCCGCTGGAGGCCAGGATCCTATCCGCGGACGCCCACACCCTCGTGCTCACGAGCGAGGACGCCACGGCCGCGCGCCGTCAGACGCTGCGCCGGCATGGCGCCCAGGTCGTGGCCGTGCCTCGCGGTCCGGGCGGCCTTGACTTGCGCGCCTGCCTGGCGGCGCTGGAGGAGCTCGGTGTCGCGCTGGTGCTCGTCGAGGGAGGCGCGCGGGTGCTCACCTCGCTGCTCGGCGCGGGCCTCGCCGATCGGCTGATCGTGGCTATCGCCTCGCGGATCATCGGCGCCGGGACCGAGGCGGTCGGCGCGCTCGGCATCACCTCGGTGGCCGACGGCCTGAAGCTCGCCAACCGCTCGCTGCACGTGGTTGGCGACGACGTTCTCGCGGCCTGGGACGTCGTACCTGTGATCTGATTCACCGTCAGGTCAGATGAACAACGTGCAAGGGACGCTCAAGCAGCGGACCGCAAGATCAGCTCAGATGGCACGCGCCCTCGTCGGCGCCATCCGGCTCGAGCTCGTCACGCCCGACATCGGCCGTCCCTCCTACCGCGCCGCCACGACCTGGGCGCCGGAACGTCAGCTCACGGACGACTTCGACGAGCCGCTGCCCGAGTTCGAACCCTACGCAGCATGATGACGGTCCTCGTGGACACGCACATCGCGCTGTGGGCGCTCGGCGAACCCCACCGCCTGACTGATTCCGAGCGGTCGCTGCTGGTCGATCCAACTGTCGACCGGTGCCTCAGCCCCATCTCGGTTTGGGAGGCAGCGATCAAACGAGAAGCCGGCAGGTTGCGCGCACCCAGGGGTCTGACTGCGGTGCTCACGGCCCAATTCCGCGTGCTCGCAATCACCGCAGCGTTGCTCGAGCAAGCGGCGGAGCTACCGCGGCACCATCTGGATCCATTCGACCGAGTCCTCATCGCGCATGCGCTAAACGACGATCTCGAAGTAATGACCCGTCACGGGGCGTTCTCCGCCTACGGAGTGCGGATTGCGATAACCGCCGACGGAAACTGACGCCGGCGATTCGCGGTTCATGCCGCGATCCAGCCGCCGAAAGACGCTCCAGCCTCCTATTTGGACACTGAAGCGTCTAACTGTCGCTGTGAGGTGGAGACGGCGGGAATTGAACCCGCGCAAGGTTTCCCCCGAACCCAAGGTTTCCCCGAACCGGAACAGGGCTGTGGTGAGCCTACTGCGCGCCGCAGCTCGGCAACGGCGACGTCGAAGCGCTCGGCGCCGGTGCGGCTGGGGACCGAGGCGCCCGACATCCGATGCGTCGCCGACCGAAATAGCTGGCCGGCCTGAGAGAGATGGGAGCAGATGATGTCGGTGAACCCGAGAGCTGCCAACGCGCTCCGCGCGAGGGCAGGGCGAGGGCTTCACAACCGTCCAGGGACGCCCACGCGGACGAAATGCCTGCACACACCACGATTCGGAGCGTACGGCCGTGATCGGCGAGATGCGGCCGACGTCGAACTGGTGGATTGAAATGGACGGACGCCGCTGGCGGGGGTATCTCGACGTGCGATCACCGTGACCCCGGTCCTGACGCGAACCTTCCCTCAGCCGTCAGCGGGCCCGGCGACTGCGCCGGGCCGGCGCAAGCGGCGCTGCGGCGATCGCGGCTGTCGCGCTGACGGCGATAGCCACCGCCGCCGGCGCCGCCGCGCCAGCGAGATTGCTGGCGCTGATCACGGCCGCGCTGCTGCTCGACGCCCGTCGCTGGGTGCGCCTGGCCGCCCGCAGCCGCGTCGGCGGCTCGGTCCGAAGACGCAGGTGCGACGAGCCCTCGGCCGGCTGGAGGCAGAGGGATGGCGGCTGCGGCACTCGCTCCCGTGTGGCGGGCGCGGGGATATCGACAGCGTCGCGATCGCCCCAACCGGCATCGCGTTCGCGATCGAGTCCAAGACGCGCACGTTCGACGAACGCCACCTGGCCCATGCCCGGCAGACGGCGGCGTGGCTCTACCGGCATCGCCGGCGCTGGTGTCGGCGAGGAGCGCTCCCGGTGCTGTGCGTGGTCCGTGCGCGCGGGTTGGAGGGGGTCGAGGACGGGGTTCTTGTGGTCTCGCTTGATCGCCTGGTTTCGGCGCTCAGAGCCGGCGCGGGAACCTCACCTCGGCCCGGGTTCCTGGCTTCGTACGCCTTCGCCCAGCTGAGCGCGAAGCGCTCCTGGGGTCGCTAGCCGCCGGCTCGAGAGCGGGCGGCGGCGTCGGCGAACACGGAGGTGAACAGGAGGTGCGCGAGGCAGTCGGCGATCGTCTCGGGCACCGTCGGTGCGTCGCGGTCCAGTGCACCGATGGCCAGCGCCGCGAACCGGCCGGACTGTTGGGCATGCTCGATCAGCGACGGCGGGTCGGCGGTTGGCGAGGCGTGCTTTAGCCAGTCGGCGGCCTGCTCGTAGGCGAGCGGCAGCCACTCGTCGGTGTCGTAGCCGCGGGATTCGCCGTCGGATCGGAGGGCGAGGTGGCAGCGGTGAAGGCTGCCGGTGGCGGTGGCATCGATCGTCGCGATCAGCTCCCCGGCGAGGACGGCGGCGTCGTGTGTGCCAGTTGGGAGGAGGTGCAGGACATTGGCGGCGACGGCGAGGCTGATCAGACGTGGGATCGCGGTCGCCAGGAGCATGATCGGGCGCTCCGGGGGGTCCTCGCCGACGGGTAGGTCTCTGGCGCCGCGCACGTAGGCGGCCTCGTAGCGGTGGGCGAGCTCGTCGGCCGGCCACGAGCAGGCGAGTTGGCGGTAGACGGCCTCGAGGTTGGTCAACGCGTGCCTGAGGTTCGCGGGAGACGGTGGGGCGCCCGGCTCGGCCGGATCGCGCTGGCGGCGCTGAGGGCTCGGGCGGGCTGGGCGGTGGGGCCAGCACAGCGGGGGCCCGGTACCTGATCTGTGAGTGATGAGGAACGCGGCGCGCAGATGAACATGAGCGTGAACCGGGCCGTTGCGATCGCCGCCGCCATCGACGAGACCGGGCTGCGGTCATCCTATGAGCGGGCAGTCTCCCACGGCGCGGCCAATACCCTCTGCACGCCCGAGGAGGAGAGCGCGCACGGGACGCTGCGGCTGCTGACTCTGGCGACGCTGCGGCTGCCGGACCTGTACCTGTACGGGTACCTGCTCGAGGCGGTTGACGAGGACCCTTCGGTCGAGCCGGTGCCGCCGATCGTCGCCTCGCGCTTTGGGGAGATCGCGGCCGGCGCGCTGCGACTCGCGCACCGCGCGCTGGAGACCCACGCCCACGACCTCGGCTACGAGCCGGGCGTGTGGGTCGAGCGCGCGCTGGAGCACGCTCGCGCGCAGCTGTCAGGCGATCTCGAGCGTGCGCGGCGGCCGCTGGTCGACCAGGCGCGACGGTGCGCGATCGCGCTCACGCGCGCGATCGCGGCTACCGCAGCCGAGGCAATGCTCGTACCCGGCGAGCTCGCCGACGGATTGGCGTGCCTGCTCGCGCTCTACCTGATCGCAACCACACTGGGATGAGCGCGCGGCCACGCAGCGTGCTTGACCGCGTGCCGGTCTGGGCTCGCCGCGGCTTGATGATCGCCCTGCCGCTCCTGCTGTTTGGGGTGCTGGTCGCCGGGTTCGCCCTCGCTCCGACGCCAGCCACCCGCCACGCCAGCCGAATCGGGCTTCTACCTCCATCGCGGGCTCGACTCTCCCGCCCGCCCGCCCCGACCCCGGTGAGCACCGAGGCGACGGCGAGCACGCGCACGAGCCGCACCCCACGTTTCCTGGGCCCGGGAGCTCGGGGCGGCGTCGGCGATCCGGAGCGGCCACCCTCGCCGCGCAGTCCCGCGGGCGCGATGCTCGCGGTCGCCGCGCGGTTCGCGGCCGCCTACATGCCCTACCAGGTCGGCCGCCTGCCCGGTTGGGCGCGCGCGGCGATCAAGCGCACGTGCACGCCCGCGTTCGCGCACTACGTGCTCTCGCGGCCCGCGGAGCAGTCGCCACTGCTGAGCGCGCACCCGACCGACGCCGAGACCTACCGCGTCGCCAGCGTCAACCTCGCCGCCGGCTCGAACCGCGTCTCCGTGAGCTACGTCTCAGAGCAGGATCGGGCCGACACCGGCGCATTCCTGCTGACGCTCGCCCACCGCCACGGCCGCTGGTTGGTCGCCGCCCTGGAGACGTGAGCCGCGGTGCGAAGGCTGTGGCTGTTCGCGCTCGCGCTCACCATCCTCCTGCCTCTGCTGGCGGTGATGCTCGCGCTCAGCGCGGTCAGCGCATCCCAGGCGCAATGCGCCGGAGGCCTGGCTGGGGCGGGCGGGCCGGTCGGCGGGGTCCCGACGGCCGACATCCCGATCTTCCAGGGCGCCGCCGCGGAGTTCGCCCTCGGCGATCGCGGCCCGTCGATCCTCGCCGCAATCAACTACGTCGAGTCGACGTTCGACACCTCCACCCTCCCAGGCGTTCACTCGGGCACCAACCGCGCGGGAGCCGCCGGGCCGATGCAGATCGGCGTCGACGGACAAGCCGGCGACACCTGGGACACGATCAAAGTCAACGCCCCGGGCGATCCGCCCGGGCAGCCGCCGAACGTCTACGACGAGGCCGACGCCGTGTACAGCGCCGCCCACTACCTGCAGGTATCCGGCGCGCCCGGGGACTGGCCCGGCGCGATCTTCACCTACAACCACTCAAGCGCCTACGTCCAGCAGGTCCTCTCCCTGGCCGCCGGCTACTACACCCAGGGCCTGACCGGCCAAGGCTCCGCCAGCTCGTCGACAACCGTGAGCTCGGGCGCGTTGACGGCAGGGAGCCCGTTCCCGGTGCCGACGGCGAGCGGTGACCCGGCCGGGCCGATCACGCTCGCGCAAGGGCAGCCGACGATCGTCGCCGCGACCGTCCTCACCGACCACACCGGCGCGTGGGGCGACGACCTGACCGTCGAGCACCGACAGCTACGCCGAGCTCTCCCCCGGCATCCCCAGATCCCGGGTCACCAAGCAGAACGCGACCATGCTCGGCGGGCTGCCCTACCTCACGCCGCTGCAGGTCACCAACCCGCACAACGGGCGCAGCGTCATCCTCTACAAGCGCGACATCGACGCCGGCCAGCCACTCTCAAACACGCTCGACGGCTACCACTACCGGATCGACCTCACCCCCTGGGCCGAACAGCAACTCGGCCTCACCGGCTCAGCGACCGTGCAGGTCACACGACTCGACGGACCCACCAACGGGCCCGGCGGCGGACCGGCGTGCTCGAGCGCCAACGTCGCGCCCGGGCAGTACGCCAACCCCTTCGCCCACACCCGCAACCTGACCCCGCAACGGATCGACATGGGCGTCGACTACGACGGCCAAGGCGAGATCGACGCCATCGGCGACGCGCACATCACCTTCGCCGCCACCGGCATCGGCGGCGGCTGGGTCTGCTCCACCCCCACCAACGGCGGCATCGTCTACCAACTCGACGACGGACCCGACCAGGGCAAATGGGTCTACGTCGCCGAAGACGTCATCCCAACCGTCAAGGCCGGCGACACCGTGCGCGCCGGCCAGCAGATCGCGACCTTCGCACCACCCGGCGGAACCGGCTGCATCGAGATCGGCTGGGCCTCCGGCCCCGGCTCCCCGTCACCAATCGCGCTCCAGGACGGCGGCTTCCAGGACGGCAGCGGCTGCGCCGCCTGGCGCACCGCCGCCGGCAACAACATGAGCGACCTGATCCACTCACTCGGAGGCCCCTACGGCACCTGCCGCAACCAACCGATCGAAGGCCACTACCCGTGAGCTGCGCTACGTCTCACGCTCGCACCGATCGACGCAGCCGAGCGGGACCCGGCAGCGTTGCCGGCCCGGCGCACGAAGCCCGGCACCGCCGGCGTTGCGGACGACGTGCTCCGCTAGGTCTGACTAGCACCGCGTCGTCGCGAAGCCGGCTGGTCGCGAGCCCGATGGCGCCGCCCGGCACCGAGCTGATGATCGCGTTCGTAGGCATTGCTACAGCGCGGCCGGTGCCCCGGCCCACGCGAAAGAGCAATCACGCGGCTCGTACCACGACGCGACAACCGG
>CAWGJE010000006.1:0-54146 GCA_963822855.1 uncultured Solirubrobacterales bacterium
GGGCACCCGCGGAAAGTCACCACGCAACGGGTGCTAACTCGGTTCGGGCTAGCACGTCATAGCGCTCTGGACGACTTCCAGGAGTCTCGCAACGGTCGCCGCGCCGACTTACCGACAGGTGTGCAAATCGTCCAACGGTAAGAGCTCGGAGCGCTCGACCCAGCTCGACGTCGACGGCGCGCACACCGAGGCAGTGCGCATCGCGCTCGGCTACGCGCCCGAGCAGAGCTGGCGGGTAGTGGGCTGGATTTGTGTGGCGGATGCACGTCGGTCCGCCTGGGCCTGCCGCGCACCTTCACGTCGGTCCCAAGCGGCTCCTTGGGACCGGGAGGGGTGCCGGCGTCGCGTGGCCGTCCGTCGATGGCCTAGAGCACGGTTGGCCCGGTAGCGTCGGGGTAGTCGGTGCTGAATGCGATGTCTTTGCCGGCCTCGTACTCGGCGCGCTGCATGTCGAGTTTCACGCCGATTCGCCGGTGTGCGTCGCTTCCGAGAATCACCCAGTGACGGGCTTCGTCTGAGTTGACGACGTGGTAGATCGCGGCGGCGGCACGAATGGGGTCGCCGGGCCACATCTCGGGGGTGATTGTCTTGAGCATCTCCCGGAACGCTCCTGAGGTTGCCGCGTAGTCATCGATTGTCGTGCCGGAGAACTTGGTGCGCGTCTCGAGGCCGGTGCGGAAGGAGCCTGGTTCGACCAGGAACGCGCGAAGGCCGATCGGCTCGAGTTCTTGCCACAAGGCCTCCGTGAGGCCTTCGAGCGCGAACTTGCTTGACGCGTACCAGCCGTTGACCGGGAGGCTGGCGATCCCGTCCATTGATGAGATATTGATAATCGTGCCCCGGCCGCGCGCGCGCATGCCGGGAAGCACCTCTCGCAGGAGCGCGGCGGCGGCGAAGAAGTTGACCTCGAACTGGGCGCGGTAGTCCTTTTCCTCTTGCTCCTCGATCGCGCCGATGAAGTCGATACCGGCGTTGTTGACCAGAATGTCGATCGCGCCGAAGCGTGCCTCGGCCTGACTGATGGCGTCGGCTCGTTGCTGCGGATCGGTGACGTCGAGCGTGAGCGCGAGGCCCGCGTTCGGGTAGCGCTCCGTCAGAGCTGCCATTGGCTCCAGCGTCCGTGATGCGGCCACGACCTGATCTCCCCGTCCAAGGGCATGCTCTGCGAGCGCGTACCCGAGCCCGCTCGATGCGCCGGTGATGAGCCATGTCGATCTGTCCATGTGACCCTATGCCGCTGACGCGCTCTGCTCCGGAAAGTCCGCGGTCGCGCTGAGGTCCGCCCACTGCTCGAGCTCGGCCGCGCGCTGCGTTGCGGCGTCCCGTGCTTGAGCGACGGCGCCCGCTCCGAGCAATAGCCGGCGCGGCGGGTCGCCAGATCCGACGACCTCGACGATGATCCGCGCGGCCCGCGCCGGATCCCCGGGCTGCGTTCCGTTGGTCCGCTCCCGCATGCGGTTGATCTCCCCAACGCTCGGCTCGTAGTCCGCGCCGACCTCGTGCAGCCGCATCGAGGATCCCTGCCAGTCGGTGCGGAACGCGCCGGGCTCGACGATCATGACCTTCACGCCGAACGGCTTGACCTCGTTGGCCAACACCTCGGAAAACCCCTCCACCGCAAACTTGGCCGCCTGGTAGGCACCCATTCCCGGGGTGCCGCCGACGCGCCCGCCCACGGACGAGAATTGGACGAAGGTGCCGGAGCGTTGCCCGCGGAGAACCGGTAGCGCCGCACGCGTGACATTCACCACCCCGAAAAAGTTCGCCTCGATCTGGGCGCGGAAGTCGTCCTCATCCATCTCCTCGATCGCGGCGCTGTTGGCGTAGCCCGCGTTGTTGACGACCACGTCGAGTGCTCCGAACGCGTCGACAGCCGCCTGTACCGCGGCCCGCGCGGCCACGGGATCGGTGACATCGAGCGCGGCCGCCCGTCCACGATTGCCGAACCCGGCGAGCAGATCGGTCAGCTGCTCAGGGCGCCGGGCGGTCGCCAGCACCCGGTCGCCGCTCTCCAGAACCGCTCGCGTGAGGGCGAGCCCGAACCCCCGCGAGCTGCCCGTGATCAACCATGTTCTGCTCATCCGACATCTCCGATCTAATTAAACAACCGGTTATATGTGGAGTTTTTCAGATCCGATGCACCATGTCAATAACCGGTTAGATAGATAGAATCAGCCCGGTGGCGAGCGATAGCCGACCCAAACGGACCCGCGACGCAGCACGCACCAAGCAGCGACTCCTCGATGCGGCGCGCGACGAGTTCGCCGAGTACGGCATCGCCGGCGGAAGGGTCGAGCGGATCGCGGCCGCCGCCCGATGCAACAAAGCGCTGATCTACGCCTACTTCGACAGCAAGGATGCACTGTTCGACGCGGCCTTCGCCGCGCACGTCCAGGCCCACCTGGACCGCGTCAACTTCGACGGCACCGACCTCCCCGACTACGCCGGACGCTTATTCGACATCTTCGAAGACGAACCAGCCGTCATCCGACTGGCCTCCTGGTACCGCCTCGAGCGCTCCAACGGCCCGGGACTCCCTGCCGTGATCTCCGCGAACCAGACGCGGCTGGAAAAGCTGCGCCAAGCTCAAAGCGAAGGCAAATTGACGGATCGATGGGACGCAACCGCAATCCTCGTCCTCGTCCAATCGATCGCCAGCGCCTGGGCAACGCTGAACCCAGAGTTCAGCGCGACCACAGCCCCCGACCGCACGACAAGAAGACTCGCCGTCATCGACGCCGTCTCACGACTAATCGCACCCGACTGACCGAACAGCCACGGAGTGTCCGATAGACGAGCGCGACGCCGCGCCGACGTGGTGGCGGCTGTGGCGTGCACTTCGTCGGACGCCTTGCCCAGGAGCAGGCGGCCGCGAGAGTGAGGCGCGCCCGCGGCCACGTGTGCCCGGCCCGGTCCCCTGATGCAAGCGCCCCGACCCCTGGGTCGTACTAGGTGCCCCACCGGACGCGAGCCAGGCACCGGCGGACATAGCCTCGTGCTCACGCGAAGTTCAAAGGAGCCCACATGAGCACACCACTTCTCGAGCGCCTGACCGTGCTCGACATACAGGCCGTGTTGTGCCCGGACCCGCGATGCGCCGGCCGGGCCCACATCGAGGATCGCTGGACCCTCGATTCGACCAATGGCTCGGTCGACATGGTCAAAGTCCGCTGCTCGGCCGGCTGCTGGTACACGCTCCCGGCCGAGGACCTCGCACCCCCAACCAATCGCTAAAGACAACCGATCAGAAAAGGAGGAGCGCAATGCCGCTCATCAACGTCAAGGTCATCGAGGGCGTGTTCACGCCCGAGCAAAAAGAACAGATCATCGAGCGCCTCACCGACGCGATGGTCTCCATAGAAGGCGAGAACATGCGCCAGGTCACCTGGTGCGTAATCGACGAGGTGAACAGCGGGGACTGGGGCATCGGCGGACAGTGCCTCACCACCGAGGCCGTGCACTCGCTCGCCGCAGGCGTCCCCGCGACGGCCTGAGATCAAATAGCCGTTCCGTCTGGATCGGCGGATCCACAACACGGCTTTTAATCCGTTTCAGATTACGAGGTGAGCGGGTGACGCTGGGCGGGTGCACTGGCAATGGTCCGTGGGCGCTGCGCTGGCGTTCCTGCTGGCGCGCTTGACCTACGCCGGCCGGCGTGTCCGGGAAGAGCTCAAGGTCGCTGGTGGGGAGCCGGGTTTTGGCGTGGGAATACGCAGGGAGTGCGCACCTCCGCCGGCCACGGCACTCCCGAGGATCACTTGTGACTAACAGAAAAGCCCCGCGTTAGCGGGGCTTCTCTGAAATCGGGGCGCCCGGATTTGAACCGGGGACCTCGCCGACCCGAACGGCGCGCGCTACCAGGCTGCGCCACGCCCCGAAGAGCTCCAGTATCCCACAGGCAAGCCGTATTCCGGGGCCCGGTCCGGGGACGTGACGCCGTCGCTCAGGCGCGGCGTGACCGTTTACGCCACTGCGAGCGAATCCGGTCCCGGTGCCGCGATCGCCGCGTCCTCAGCCGCCGGCCGGCGCCGGCTGGCCAATGTGATCGGACGCTCCACGGGCCGCGTCGCCAAATCGCCGGCGGACTTCCGAAGCACCAGCGCGCCGGCCGCCCGCCGGACGATCGCGCCGGCGGACTGCTTGGCGACCGCGGCGACAGGCTCGGGATGAGCCACGCCGGCTCGGTCCTGAACGACAGCGGCGGGAGGATGCGCTACGGCGCCGGCGCCGCGCGCGAGCACCGCGTGGCGACGACACGGCCGGCAGTGCGACAGGTGACGCGACAGCTGGCGTGTCTCGCGCACCCCTAGGCGGCGGAGCTGGCGACCCTCCCACGCGTCGATCACCGCGCGGGTGCGCTCGCAGCGGCGTCCGCTGATCAGCTCCTCGTACTCCTCGGCCAGCCGGCGCCGGGCGCGGAACAGCGTGCTCTCGACGACGGGCCGGGACATACCGAGCCGCGTCCCGATCTCGCTGTACGAGAGGCCCTCGAGCTCACGGAGCACGAGCATGCGGCGATGGAGGTCCGACACGCCGCGGAACGCGCCCTGCAGGTCCTCGAGCCGCTGCTTGCTCTCGATCGCGACGTCGGACCCCGGGGCGGTCGGGAACAGCAATTCGCTGCCGTCCTCGGCGTCGCTTTCCAGGTCGAAGGAGACCTCCCGGGTGCGCCGGATCCGACGAAGCTCGTCAATGCACGCGTTCTTGGCGATTTGGTAGACCCAGGGCTTGAACGCGATGGGCCGTTCCGTGTCCCGGAGCCGGCGGAGGACCGAGATGAACACCTCTTGGGTGACGTCCTCGGCGCGGTCGGCGTCGCCGAGGATCCGGCTCGAGTAGGTCCAGATCCGCGTGCGATAGCGGGCGAACAATTGCTCGAATGCACCGTCTTCGCCACGGCGGACCGCGATCACAAGATCGTTATCCGAGCGCCAGGAAAACTGAAGCGCCTCTGGAAGCAGCCGTGCCGACAAGTTGTCCCCGTCCGAAGATCCCCCTTAGCTGCGGGGACTCTATCGGGAATCAGCCATATGTCCAGAGCTTTTATGAAAGACGCTAACGTTTGGACAGCGATCTAGCCGAAAGACAAGTTGAGACCGTCCGGTCGAGACGGCATACTTCGCGCCCAGTGCGCAGGCGGCAAAGGAGGACATAAGACCGATGGCCATTCACCTGACGCCCACCGAGCTTGCACGAGAGTCCGGCCTGGAACGCCGCGACGTGATCGTGAAGTGCGTCGAGTGGGGAATCCCGATCTTCAACGGTCGGATCGACAAGACCCTCTTCCTCTACAGCTTCCGCGAAATCACGGGCTCGGTGCCGCAGGCGGCGCAGCAGCCCCAGCCCGCGTAGCGGGTTTCGCAGCCATCAGAGCCGTACCCTGAGGCCTCGCCCAGCCGGCGGGCCGTCTACTCCTGGGCCGACTGACGCAGCAGCGTCGAGGTCGTCTGCTCGAGGATCTTCCGCCAAGCGCGCGTCTTTTCGCGCTCGGCCTCGAAGTGCTTGACCACCTTCCGTACCCGCGTGGCCGAGATCTCGATCCCGTGGCGGGCGCAGATCCGCTTGAACCGTGGGTAGTCGTGGGCCAGCTTCAGCGTCACCGACTGAAACCCGTGGCGCGCGATGTCGACCCGCGACGTGTAGTTCATGACGCTCGTCTGGAACATCAGCTCGTCGTTGGGCTCGGGCTCTATGAGGATGATGTCGACCCCCGGATAGCGCTGCTCCCAGCGCCGCGCCAACTCGTGCAGTCGCTGGTAGGCGAGCAGTTTGAACGCCTGGTATCCGATCTGCGGGAACCCCATGTCCGACACCCGTCGCGCTCGCGAGCCGGTGATCGTCGGTATCCGCTTCTGGAAGTCGTTGACGTAGGGAACCAGGGGGTTGACCACCACGATGAACTTCGCGCCGGCCTCGACCGCGATGTCCAGGTTTGTCGTCGACACGATTCCCCCGTCGATGAGCTCGCGGTCCTTGACCCGCACCGGCTTGTAGATCATCGGCAGCGCGCTGGAGGCGGCGACCGCGGTCGAGATCGGGACGTCGTCCCAGTCCTCGGCACCGAACACGATGCGCTCGCACGTGTCGAGATCGGTGGCGGCGATATACAGCTCGTTCTGCAGGAGCCGGAAGTCGTCGGTGCGGTCTGGGTCGGACAGGATCGTCCGCACGTACCGCTCGATTCCCTGTCCCGTGTAGAGCCCTGACGGCAGCGCCTCGGCGAGGCCCAGCCCGATGTCGACCGCCGAGATCTGGCCGAGATCGCGGACCAGCGAGCGGACCAGCTGCGCCACCCGGAACGGAACCAGCGCGCCCTTGCGCACGAACTCCCAGTAGTTGGGTCGCAACAGCGCGCTCACGCGCGCGTCGGGAAATGAGGTCGGGACCTGCTGGACGATCACCCGCATCATCTCCTCGGGTGTGACCCCGTTGGCCACGGCGGCCGCCACGAACGACCCCGCGCTCGTTCCCACGTATACGTCGAATTCGTTGACGGTGCGGTTCACAGACAGGAGATCGAGCGCCCGCAGCGCCCCAATCTCGTACACGCCGCCCGTGAACCCGCCTCCGCCGAGCACCAGTGCAGACTTTGATCGCGTGCGCCGGCGTCTAGCCCCAGAGCCGCGTGAGGCTGCCCCCGACCGGTCCGCCGCGGCGGCGTCAAGCTTGACGACCTTGCCCATCCAGTCAGGAATTGTACGGAGCCCGGATCTGGGATCGCCGCACGAAGCGCCGGCCCGGCCAGCGCCATCCTTCGCCGCTACTTTGCGCCCCGCCGCCGGTTATATCCGCCGATGCGGTTGTTCTTGGCGACCCTGGGGGCGATCTTCGCCCTGCTCGCCGGCACCGCGGCTGTGGCCGGGGCACAGTCACCCTCCGCCGCCCAGAGCGCACTCTCGCGCGCGATGGAGGGCGGCCTCTCGCAGACCGGCTCGCAGACCAGCGCGGTCGTCGTCGATCTGACCACCGGCCAGACCCTGTTCAGCCAGGCGCCCAACACCGGGCGCCTCCCGGCGTCGGTCGAGAAGCTCTACACGACCTCGACCGCCCTGCTCCGGCTCGGTCCTAACGCCACCTTCACCACCTCGATCCTGGGGACCGGCTCGCGTAGCGCGAACGGCGTCTGGGACGGAAACCTCTATCTGCGCGGCGGCGGCGATCCGACGTTCGGCTCGGTCGGCTTCGACCAGTCGTGGTACGGAACGGGTGCCGGAACGACGATGCGCACGCTGATCGGCAATCTGCTCCGCGCCACGGACATCACCGCGGTGAACGGCCGGATCTTCGGCGACGAGTCGTACTGGGACTCCCTCCGGGGGACGCCGGCGACCGGTTTCGGGCGCAACAGCGAGGTCGAGGGAGAGCTGAGCGCGCTCGCCTACGACCGCGGCTTCACGAACAACCAGGGGACCGGGTTCCAGTACCACCCGGCGCTGTACGCGGCCCAGCAATTCGAGGGCGGGCTGAAGGCCTTTGGGGTGAAGGTGTCCGGGGTGCCCGTCTCCGCGGGCCGCACGCCCGCCGGCGCCACCGTGCTCGCGTCGGCCCAGTCGCCGCGGCTGTCGACGCTGATCCAGCTGACCAACACGCCGTCGGACAACTACCTCGCGGAGAGCCTCCTGAAGGACATCGGCGCCCGGCTTGGTGGCGCCGGCACGACCGCCGCCGGCGCCGCGGTCGTGCGGGCCGAGCTGCTCAGTCAGTTCGGCATCAAGCCCCGGCTGAATGACGGCTCCGGGCTGTCCCGCTACGACCTGACCACCCCGGCTCAGGTGGTCACGGTGCTCAAGGCGATGGCCACCAACTCCGCGTTCGTCAACTCGCTCGCGCTGATGGGCGAGAGCGGAACGCTTCAGACCGAGGCGCTCGGGACGGTCGCCGCCGGAGACTGCCGGGGCAAGACCGGCACGCTCCACGACGTGGCGAACCTCGCCGGCTACTGCACGGGCAAGGACGGTCACACGCTCGCGTTCGCGTTCCTGTCCAACGGCCTCGGCGATCCCGACTACGTGCACAGCATCGAGGCGAACATGACGGTCGCGCTCGCGAAGTACGACGGATAGCTCAAGCGAGCAACGCCCGAAAGCCCGCCTCGTCAATCACCGGCACGCCCAGCTTTTCGGCTTGCGCAAGCTTGGACCCGGCGCTGGCGCCGGCGACGACGTAGTCGGTCTTGCGCGAGACCGATCCGGTGACCCGCCCGCCGGCGGCGGTGATCATCTCGGTGGCTTGCTCGCGGGTCAGATCCGGAAGCGTGCCGGTGAGCACGAACGTCTTGCCGGCCAAGCGACCCTCACCCGGTGGCGGCCCCTCCTCCTCGAGACGCAACCCGCGGTCTCGCAGCGCCTCGATCAGCGCTCGCATCTGCTCGTCCTGAAGCTGCTCGTATATTCGGGTGGCCATCTTCGGGCCGACTCCCTGGGCCTCCTCGATCTGCTCGGCACCGGCCGTGAGCAGCGCGTCGACCGTGCGGAAGTGCTGGGCCAGATTGCGCCCGGTGACGTAACCGACCTCCTCGATTCCGAGCCCGTACAGCACCCGGCCGAACGGCTGGCGCTTTGAGGCCTCGATCGCCCCGACCAGCTTCTCCGCCGAGACCTGGCCGAACCCGGGCTGTTCTGAGATCTGCTCCGGGGTGAGGTCGTAGAAATCGGCCGCCGTCCGAACCCAGCCGAGATCCATGAACAGGCTGACCTGCTTCTCGCCGAGACCATCGATGTCCATCGCTCCGGCGAAGTGCTTGAGCAGCTGCCACCGCCGGCCCGGGCAGTCGCGGTTCGGGCACCGGGTGAACACCGAGTTCTCCGGCTTGACGGTCGGGGTGTGGCAGATCGGGCACTTGTCCGGCGGGCGTGGCGGCGGAGGTCGGTCTGTTCGTTCGGCCACGTGGGGGGCCGGACTCAATACCTGCGGGATCACATCGCCGGCGCGCAGGACGATCACGTCCTCTCCCTCCCTGATGTCCTTACGCGCGAGGTCCTCCTCGTTGTGGAGCGTCGCCATCTTCACGGTCACGCCGCCGACGCGCACCGGCTCGAGCATCGCCCCCGGATGCAGGTCGCCGAACTTGCCCGGGGCCCACATGATCTCGTTCAGCCGCGTGACCGCGGTCGTCGGCGGGAACTTCCACGCGATCGCCCACCGCGGCTCCCGGCCGACCGAGCCCAGCCGGCGCTGGAGCTCGACCTGGTTGACCTTGACCACAACGCCGTCGATCTCGAAATCGAGCGAGCCGCGCCGCTCCTCCCAGTGTTTGCACTGGGCGATCACCTCGTCTTCGGTCTGGAGCTTCTTGACGTCGGGGTGGACGGGGAAGCGGTGCTCGCGCAGCCACTCGAGCGCCTTCCAGTGCGCGTCGAAGGTAACGCCCTCGGTGGCGCCCACGCCGTACGTCCACAGCGACAGCGGCCGGTCGGCGGCGAGCTTCGGGTCGAGCTGACGGATCGTCCCCGCCGCCGAGTTGCGCGGGTTCATGAACGTCGACAGCCCGGCCTCCGCGCGCCGCTCGTTCAAGGCCGCGAAGTCCGGCAGCGACATATACACCTCGCCGCGCACCTCGACGAGGGCCGGCGGATCCGGGTCCTCCAACCGCAGAGGGACCGACGGCATCGTGCGCAGGTTGTGGGTGACGTCCTCGCCGACCTCGCCGTTCCCGCGAGTCGCGCCGCGCTCGAACACCCCGTCCCGGTAGATCAACGAGATCGCCAGCCCGTCGATCTTGGGCTCGGCCACGAACTCGAACCGCGGGTCGTTGATGCCCTCGCGCGCGAGGTGGTTGCGCATCCGCTGGATCCAAGCCTTCAGCTCGTCGGCCGAGTGGACGTTCCCGAGCGACAGCATCGGCTGCGGGTGGCGAACCTTCTCGAGCTCGGACACCGGCTCGGGCGCGACGCGCTGCGTGGGCGAGTCCGGCGAGACCAGCTCCGGATGCTCCTCCTCGAGCGCTTTCAGCTCGTTGAACAGCGCGTCGTACTGGTCGTCGCCGACCTCGGGATCGTCGAGCACGTAGTAGCGGTAGGCGTGGTAGTCGATTGCGCGCCGGAGCTCGGTCGCCCGCTCCTGCGGGCTCGGCCGCGCGCTTGTTTGAGTCCGGCGCGCGCTTCTGCCGGGCGGGGCTCACGGATGCTCGGCCAGGTCTTCGGCGGCGGGCTCGACCAGACGCTCGAGCTTGTAGCGCTCGAGCGTCGACATGCCCTCACGATCGGTCAGGTCGAAGTGCACCGGCGTCACCGCGATCTTGCCCTGCGCCACGGCCGCGAGGTCGGTGCCCGCCTCGTCGTGCCCAGGGCTCGCGTCGCCGTAGATCTTGTACAGACGCCGGTTCTCGCCGCCTTCGTCCACCAGCGACAGCTCGTCCTGGTACACGCGCTTTCCGAGCCGCGCCACCTCAACACCCGCGGGATGAGCGCCGGGCACGTTGATGTTCAGCAGCGTCCCCTCTGGCAACGGCGTCCTCTCGAGTTCGGCGACGAGGTTGGCCGTGAACGCCGCCGCCACCGTGAAGTCGAATCCGGTACCGACCCGGAAGTCGAGCTCGCGCGCGCTCGACTGCTGCGAGACCGCAATGCCTGGGAGGCCGAGCACGATCGCCTCGAGCGCCGCCGCCACCGTCCCCGAGTACGTGATGTCGTCCCCGAGATTCGAGCCGTGGTTGATGCCGGACACGACCAGCTCCGCCTCGAATCCTTCGACCAGCCCGAGGTTGGCCAGCCGGACGCAGTCGACCGGAGTGCCGTCGGTGGCGTATCCGACCGTCCCGTCCTCGAAGTCAACCTCCTGAACCCACAGCGGCCGCCGCGTGGTGATCGACCTCGCCATCGCCGAGCGGTTCCCGTCGGGCGCGATCACCGCGAGCTCGATCCCGTCGACTTGCAGAAGGGCCGATCTCAGCGCCTGGAGACCGGCCGCCTCGATCCCGTCGTCGTTCGTGAGCAGGACTCGCATCGTGGGCGTGATCCTAGCCGCGGGTCCGACGGTCGAGCGCCCGGGCGATGGTGGCGATCACGAGCAACGGCTCCTCGGCGAGCTGGCGCGCGGTGAAACGGAGCACCTCGTAGCCGGCGTTCTTGTGCACGATGTCCCGTCGGTGGTCGCGCTCGAACGCGGGGCGGGAGCTGTGGTACGGGTGGCCGTCGACCTCGACGATCAGCCGCTGGTCCTCCCAGACGAAGTCAGCGGTGAAGCCGGCGATGAGCAAGTTGGTGCGCGGCGGTGGCAAGCCCGCGGCGCGGATCAGCCGGAGCATCGCCCGCTCCCCACCGGACCGCGTCCGCTGCGGGCCGCCCGGCTGGGCGAGGACCGCCCGCAGCAACGCCACGCCGGCGTGTTTCGGCACACGTTCGATCGCTGCGCAGATCTGGAGCTCGCCGGTCAGCTTGAGAGCGCACGCCTCGGCGATGGCGTATTCGATCTCGCTCGCGCTGGCGGTGGCGGCGTAGTCGACGACGGTTCGCGCCGGCGAGGTGACCGGGATACCTGACTTGTGCGCGCGATCACCACTCCCCAGGCGCTCGACCACGTGGACCCGCAGTCCATGTCGCGATCGGCAGTCGCGCCCCGCCACCGTAACCTCGACTTCTCCGACCGGGCGCCTGGCAAATCCCCAGAGCGCTGCCGCGGAACGATGGCTCACGACAGTGCGGTCGCCGACCGCAAGAACCGCGGCGAGCTCGACCGCGCCGGCGACCGGTACGGCGTGGCCGACTAGGTACACGCCCCTGAACACCCGATGCAGTGACCCATTCGCCAGCCGCCATTCGATCGACCCACGCCCAACGCCGGCGTAGTGCAGCTGGACGGCGGTGATCAAGCCGAGCTGACGTTCCGCGATCCACGCGACCACCAAATCGCGCACGAGCCCACTATGTACAAGGCCCGAAATCACGTCCAGGTCGACAAGCTTCGGGACATAAGCATGTGGGAGACGCTTATGTCCCGAAGGAGCGGACCGGCGGAGTGGTTTCGGGCCTTGTGCATGGGGGTCGGCTGCCATCGCCGGCCCAGGATGCGCCACGCGGAGCACGGTGGCGCGGAACGCGGCGATTAGTTGCCGATTTGGAACAGATCCGTCGCACGTTGGGAACGCGCCGGCGCGGTCACGAGCGCCTGCAACGTGCCCGCGCCGTCACGCGGGCAAGACGCGTTCGCCGCCGTACCCCACACCGGCGAGGTACAGGCCGTGCGCCGGCGCGGTCCGCCCCGCCTCCGACCGCGGCCGCCCGGACAGCAGCGAAACGAACGACGCCACCGACCGCCTCCCCCCTCCCACCTCGAGCATCGTCCCGACCAGCACCCGGATCATCTGGCGCATGAACGCGTCCGCCTCGATCCAGAACTCGAGCACCTCGCCCTCGGAACCGCCGTGCTGCCACCGCGCCGTGAACACGACCCGCGAGAACCGCTCGTGATAGGTCTCGGTCGGCGTGAACGCGGTGAAGTCGTGAACCCCGACCAGAGCCGACGCGCACTCCGACAACGCCGCAACATCGAGCCGGTGCGGCCACCACAGCGCCCGCCCGGCCTCGAACACGCTCCGCGCTCGTCGAGTCAAAACCCGATAGCAGTAAGCCCGGCTGGTGGCGTCGCGCCGCGCATCGAACCCGTCAGCGAGCGCAACACACGAAACCGCCGCCACATCGTCAGGCAGCAGCGCATTCAGCGCCCGCACTGACACCGCCGGACCGTCATAAGAAGCCACCTGCCCCCAAGCGTGAACCCCCGCGTCGGTGCGACCCGCGACCGTCAACGACACCGACGGCACCCGCAAAATCACACAGAGGGCGCGCTCAACCTCCCCAGCAACTGTCCGCAACCCCGGTTGCCGAGCCCAGCCCGCAAACCCCGACCCGTCGTACTCCAGAACGAGCCGCGAGACCAACCGCTGTTAGACCAGCTCCAGCAGCACCATCTCGGTCGAATCCGACCGCCGCGGCCCGAGCTTCAAAATCCGCGAATACCCGCCGGGCCGCTCGCTGTACCGCGGCGCGATCTCCTCGAACAGCTTGTAGACCATGAACTTGTCCTGCCCGAGCGCCGACAGGGCCTGCCGGCGCGCGTGGAGATCGCCCCGCTTCGCGAGCGTGATCAGCTTCTCGAGCTCGGGCTTGACCGCCTTGGCCTTGGCCTCGGTCGTCCGAATCCGCTCGTGCGCGATGACCTCCTTGGACAGGTTCATCAGCAGCGCCTTGCGATGCGCCGCGTCACGACTCAGCTGATATCGGTTCCTCTGGTGGCGCATAACGGAATCCCGGGCGAAACGGACGTTACCGACAACCTACTCGTTCCGCAGCCCGAGACCGCGAGTGTGCAGAGTCTCGATGACCTCGTCGATCGACTTCTTGCCGAAGTTCGGGATCGCCGCGAGCTCACTCTCAGACTTCGACACCAGATCGCCGACCGTCTGGATGCCGGCCCGCTTGAGGCAGTTGTACGAGCGAACACCGAGCTCGAGCTCCTCGATCAGGATGTCGTCCATCGCGTTCGGCGGACGCGACGGCGTGCCGACTGCGCCGGCCACACCAGTCTCCAGGACACCGGGCGCACCCGCCTCGCGCAGCTCCACGACCCGCTCGGCATCCGTGAAGATCGCCAGCTGCGAGATCAGGATCTCGGCCGCCTCGCGTAGCGCCGCATGCGGGTCGATCGAGCCGTCGGTCTCGATGTCGAGCGTCAGCTTGTCGTAGTCGGTCCGCTGCCCGACGCGCGCCTGCTCGACGTTGTAGGCGACGCGTCGCACAGGCGAGAAGATCGAGTCGATCGGGATCACGCCGATCGGCTGGTCCGGAGACTTGTTCTCCTCGGCCGGCCGGTAGCCGCGACCGCGCCCGATAGTCAGGTAAACCTCGAGCTTGGTCTTCTTCTCCAACGTCGCGATGTGCGCGTCGGGGTTCAGAATCTCGACACCCGAGGGGAGGTCGATGTCCTTGGCGGTGATGTCACCAGGCCCGGTGACCACCAGCGGCGCCTCGATCTCGGTCGCGTCGGAGTGCATCCGGCACACGACCCCCTTGAGGTTCAGGACGATGTCGGTGACGTCCTCCTTCACGCCGCGAATCGTCGAGAACTCGTGCGCTACGCCTTCGATGCGCACCGAGGTCACTGCCGCGCCGGCCAGAGATGACAGCAACACGCGCCGCAGCGAGTTGCCGAAGGTGTAGCCGAAGCCCCGATCGAGCGGCTCGATCGTGAACGACCCGCGGTTGTCGTCAACACTCTCGGAGGAGATTCGGGGGACTTGGAAGTCGAGCATCAGGGTCCTTAACGTCGTGGGTTCTTGCCGCCGTCTGGGCGGTGTCAGTGCCGCGCCGAGTCAGGAAACGACCGCGCGACTAGAAGCTTGTCCCTACTTCGAGTACAGCTCGACGATGAGCTGTTCCTGCACAGGAGCCGCGATCTCCCGGCGCTCGGGCTTGCGCAGCACCTTGGCCGTGAGGGAATCGTGGTCCGCCTGTAGCCATGCCGGCACTTGACCGGTGAGCTCGGTGGCGTCGCGAATCACCTGCGTCGCGGTCGAGCGGGGGTGAATCGCGATCACGTCGTTGTCCCGCATCTGGTAGCTCGGGACGTTCACGCGACGGCCGTTGACCGTCCAGTGCCCGTGCAAGATGAGCTGCCGCGCCTGGCGCCTCGAGGCCGCGAAGCCCAGGCGCACGAGCACATTGTCGAACCGGCACTCGAGCATCCGCAGGAGGTTCTCGCCGGTGATGCCAGCCTGGCGCGAAGCCTTCTGGTAGTAAATCCGGAACTGCTTCTCGAGCACGCCGTAGTAGCGCTTGGCCTTCTGCTTCTCGCGCAGCTGAACTCGGTACTCGCTCTGGCGCTGGCGCCCGCGCCCGTGGTCGCCGGGCGGGTACCCGCGGCGCTCGACGCCGCACTTGTCGGTCAGGCACCGCTCGCCCTTGAGGAACAGCTTCTGTCCCTCGCGGCGGCACTGCTTGCACTGGGCTCCCGTATCACGAGCCATTAGACACGCCTCCGCTTTCGAGGACGGCACCCGTTGTGGGCCTGTGGGGTCACATCCTTGACTCCGGTCACTTCGAGTCCTGCCGCCTGCAAAGACCGAATGGCCGTCTCGCGTCCGGAGCCCGGACCCTTGACGAACACCTCCACGCGCTGGAGGCCGTGCTCGATGCCCTTTCGAGCGGCGGCGTCCGCGGTGACCTGAGCGGCGAATGGGGTCGACTTGCGCGAGCCCTTGAAGCCCGCGCCACCCGCCGATTCCCACGCGATGACATTGCCCTCGCGGTCGGTCAACGAGACGATCGTGTTGTTGAACGAAGTCTTGATGTGCGCCTGGCCAATCGGGATGTTCTTGCGGACTCGGCGCCGTCCGCGCTGTGGTCGCCTCGGAGCCGGACTCACTTCTTAGCGGCCTTCTTCTTGCCGGCCACCTGCATCCGCTTCGGGCCCTTACGCGTGCGCGCGTTGGTCTTCGTGTTCTGACCGTGGACCGGCAGGCCGCGGCGGTGCCTGAGCCCGCGATAGCAGCCGATCTCCTGGAGACGCTTGACGTTCTGGGAACGCTCGCGGCGCAGGTCGCCCTCGACCGTTATGTCCTTGTCGATCGCCTCGCGAAGCTTGATGACCTCTTCCTCGGTCAGGTCGCGAACCTTGCGGTCGGGCTCGATCCCGACCTCGGCAAGCAGGTGATTCGCCGTCGAGCGACCGATCCCGTAGATGTACGTCAGACCGATCTCGACGCGCTTGTTGAGGGGAATGTTGACGCCAGAGATGCGAGCCATCTCAACCTTGCCTTTGCTTGTGGCGCGGATTCGAGCAGATCACGAGGACCCGCCCGTTCCGGCGGATGATCTTGCACTTCTCGCACATCGGTTTGACCGAGGGTCGTACTTTCACGCTCGTTCGCCTTCGTCGACTGATTCCAGTAGTTCCCACAGCCCGGCTCTGGAGACCGTTGCAGTCGCCGCTACCGTGCCGTAGAGCGCCTCGCGCGCGCGGAAATCACGCTCCGAGGGCAACCCGTGATGTTAGCAGGGGAGCCGTGGCGAGCCCGCGGTGGACGAACGGGCGCGTAATCGGGGCGCGATGCCGCAATCCGCCTACGCGACGCGCGAGTGCGTCACCGGGGACATGCGCGCTCCGGCTGCCTCGTGCCAGGGCGTCAGGATCCGCGGCCCGGCGGCCGTGATCGCGATCGTGAACTCGAAGTGCGCCGCCAGCGAGCCGTCCTGCGAGTAGATCGCCCAGTGGTCGTCACCGACACGGACGGCGTGGCGACCGGCGGTCACCATCGGCTCGACCGCGAGCACCATACCCTCCTCGAGCAGGATCCCGGTTCCCGGGTCGCCGTAGTTGGGGATCTGCGGGTCCTCGTGCATTTCCCGTCCGACTCCATGTCCCACGAGCGAGCGGACGATCGACAGGCCGGCGGCCTCGACATGCTCCTGGACAGCGTGCGACACGTCACCGAGCCGGTTGCCCGCGACGCACTGATCGACCGCCAGGAACAGCGACTCCTCGGTGACCCTGAGCAGCTTGGTGGCGACCGGGCTGACCGGGCCGACCGGGAACGTCCGGGCGGCGTCTGACACCCAGCCGTCATACACGACCCCGATGTCGACCGACAGGAGGTCGCCCTTCGCGAGCGCGTACGGGCCCGGGATGCCGTGAACGATCATCTCGTTGGGGGAGGCGCAGATCGAACCCGGGAAGCCGCGGTAGCCCTTGAACGCGGGTGTCGCGCCCTGAGATCGGATGAACTTCTCGGCGGCCTCGTCGAGCTGGGCGGTGGTCACACCGGGGCGGATCTTGCCCGCCAGCAGATTCATGGTCTTGACCAGGATGGCGCCGGACGCGGCCATCCGATCGATCTCTTCGGGGGTCTTCTTGATGATCATCAGACGTCTTCTTCTAGTCGGAGGGTGGCGATCACAGCTCGAATGTGGTCGTGCACCTCCGCGGGCCCGCGGGTCCCGTCCACTCGTCGCAGGATTCCCTTCTGATCGTAGTAGTCGATCACGGGCTCGGTCTGATCGTGGTAGACGCGCAGACGCTTCTCGACGACCTCGGGCTTGTCGTCGTCGCGCTGCATCAGCCGGGACCCGTCCTGATCGCACACGTCGTCGTGCTTGGGAGGATCGAACTCGACGTGGTAGTTGTGCCCCGACTTGACGCACACGCGCCGGCCGCTCAGGCGCGTGACCAGCTCCTCGTCGGGCACGTCGATCAGCAGCACCGCAGTGATCCGACGGCCCATCTGCGAGAGCTGTTTGTCGAGCGCGTCGGCCTGCGGAACCGTGCGCGGGAAGCCGTCGAGGATGAACCCGTCGCGGGCGTCCTCCTGCGCGAGGCGTTCGGCCGCCATCGCGACGATCAGGTCGTCGGGAACGAGGTCGCCGGCGTCCATGTACTCCTTCGCCTTCTTGCCGAGCTCGGTGCCGTTCTTGACGTTCTCGCGCAGCATGTCGCCCGTGGCGATGTACGGGAGCTGGAAGTCAGAACGCAGGCGGTCCGCCTGCGTTCCCTTGCCGGCGCCCGGCGGACCGAACAGGATCAGGTTGAGCTCTGACACGAGGCATCACTGTATCGGGCGCAAAGGTACGAAGTGCCTTCGGAACCGATGCATCAAGGTCGGCGCGGGTGGCGACCCGGCGCCGAGCCGTCCGCGATCATCGCGGCCGTCTCAGCGTTGCCCCCGAGACAGGTGCCAGACCGGCGTCCGTGCCGGTCCCCCCTGGCGCTGTCAAGGTCGCCACCCGCGTTCCCTACGTCTCCCTGCTTGTGCCCTCGCGATGGGTCCGCGCCCCCACGCGCCCCCGACCCATCATCCGGGCTGAACAACCGCCCCCACGATGGGTCCGCGCCCCCATGCGCCCCCGACCCATCTGGCACTGCCCCCTGCCCTGAGCCTTTCCCCTGCCGGCACAACGGATCCGCGCCCCCACGCGCCCCTCGATCCGTCCGAACTCCGTACTTGTGTTCGACATGCGAGTCATTCGATGCCGGTAGCTAACTACAGCCCCGAACCTTTCGCACCAGGGAACGACCCTAGGCTTTCGACCTGGACCACCCCTAGCCCCTCTGCGGCCGCAGGGTTGGCGTTGCGCGCCGCCTCGATGACCGACGCGAGCTCGATCCAGCCCTGAAACGCCCTCGAATCCCCGGTCCCGTTCGACACAGATCCGCTGATCGGGTCCGAGTCGATGTCGATTGCAAGTTTCAAGTGCGCCGTGCCCCTCTTCACCGTCCGAAATATGGCTGCTCAACGCCGATTCCGCACCAGGCAGCCACCCCAGGATTAGGCGTAAGACCAAACGGGGTACAACACTCTGGATGCCGGTGCGGGAGGCGCCCGACAGACGTGGACGGCCCCTGCGCGGACGCGCAGGGCTCCTTGAGCGTGACGATTTGCTCGAGGCGATCACGGCTGCCCTCGATGCCATGCAGGAGGGGGAGGGCCGGGCGCTGCTGCTCGAGGGACACGCCGGGATGGGCAAGACCCGGCTGCACGAGGCGGCGCTCGACGAGGCCAGGAGCCGCGGCGTGCGCGTCCTACGTGCGGCTGGTGCGGAGCTCGAGCAGAACCTCGCCTTCGGGGTCGCGGGCCAGCTCATCCGCGCCCTGCTGAACGACCTTCCGCCGGCGGGCCGCCGTGCCTTCCTGGCGGAGGCGCCCGAACGCGTGCGCTCGCTCGCCGGCGCGCGCGAGGATCTGCTCGATCCCGGCGAAGCCGGCGATCTCACGATGTCCCACGGGCTGTTCGCGGTGATGGCGGGCGTCGCCGAGACGCGCCCGACGCTGCTGGCGATCGACGACCTGCACTGGTGTGACGTCGCTTCGCTCGAGTTCGTCCTGTACGTGCTGCACCGCCTTGACGAGCTGCCGGTCGCGATCGTCATGACCCGCCGGCCCGCGATCGGCGGGGAGTCCGCCGACACGCTGGACAGGATCTCGAGCCACCCCCGCGTCCGAGTCGAGGCACTGATGCCGCTCGGGACCGACGCCGTGGACGAGCTCACCCGCGGGGCGCTCGGCGAGCGCTCGGACCCGGCGCTCGTCGAGGCCTGTATAGACGTGACCAGTGGCAACCCGTTCTATCTGCACGAGTTGCTCGTCGCGCTCGCCGACGAGCAGAGCCTGCGCGGCGACGCGCTCACGCGCCGCGCCCGTGGTCTCGCCCCCGACGCCGTCACCCGCTCGCTCCGGGTCCGGGTCGGGCGGCTCGGCCTGGCGGCGGCGGCGTTGGCCCGGGCGGTCGCGATCCTTGGCGACGACATCCCGCTCCGGCGGGCGGCATCGCTGGCGGGACTCCCGATCGATGCGGCCACGGCCGCGGCCGACGCGCTCGCGGGCGTCGAGATCGTGCTCGCGCGCGAGCCGCTGCGGTTCGTGCACCCGCTCGTCCAGCACGCGATCGAACAGGACATCCCGCTGTTCGAGCGCGCGAGCCGCCACCTCGACGCGGCGCGGCTGCTGTACGCCGAGGGCGCCGACGTCGAGCGAGTCGCGGCGCACCTGTTGCTCGGGCATGCCGGAGGCGACGAGTGGGTCGTCGAGCAGCTCCGCGCCGCCGCGCGCGAGGCCCGCGCCGCGCAGCCCGCTGTCCGCTATCTCGAGCGCGCGCTCGGGGAGCCGCCGACCGCCGAGCTCCGTCCCCAGGTGCTAGCCGAGCTCGGAGCTGCCGAGGCGTCGCTGGGACGGCCGGCCGCCGCCGAGCACCTCGCCCAAGCGGCCGCGGCGTCGTCTGATCCCCGCCGGCGCGCCGAGCTCGGGCTCCAGCTCGGTCGGGCGCTCGATACGCAGGCGCTCCACGAAGACGCGGCCGCCGCGTATGACGCCGCGCTGCAGGAGCTTCCGCCGACGCCCGAGGATCCCGACGAGCTCGAGCTCCACGACCAGCTCGAGGCCAGCTACTTCTCGTCGGCATCGATCGTTCCCGACCTGCAGCCGGCCGCGCACGAGCGATCCACGCGGGTGGTCGAGAACGCGGTCAAGGGCCCCCGAACCCAGGGGCAGCGGTTGCTGCTGGCCCAGGCCGCCGTGCACGCGACGACGTCCGGCGAGTCGGCGCACAACGCGATCGAGTTGACCGAGCGGGCGTGGGACGGCGGCCGCATGATCGCGCAGGCCGACCCGCAGTCGATCGGCTGGAGGCTCGTGCAGGCCTCGTTTCTCCTGAACGGCGAGCTCGAGAGCGCGCTCGAGGTATCGGATGCGGCGCTCGAGGACGCCCGCCGGCGGGCCGAGCCGCTCGCCTTCGCCACGGCCAGCTACGTTCGCGGGCTGCCGCTGCTGTGGCAGGGACGGGTGACCGACGCGCTCGCCGACCTCGAGCTGGCGCGCGACGCCCGGCGTTACGGCTGGCAGCAGTTCGCACGCTCGGCCGCCGCGCACTATGCGTTGTGCCTGATCGAACGGGGCGAGCTCGACCAGGCGCAGGGAGTGCTCGACGAGGACGGACCGCCCGATGACCCGCAGGACATCGAGGACGTGCTCCGCCTGTACTCGCTCGCGGAGCTCCGCCTCGCCCAGAGCCGGCCGCGCGAGGCGCTCGAGGCCGCGCTGGCCGTCGGCGACATCGGCGAGCGGACCGTCGGCTTCCTCGGCTACTGCCCCTGGCGCGGGGTGGCGGTGCAGTCCCTGCTGCTGGTCGGCGAGCGCGCCCGGGCGTGCGAGATCGCCCACGAGGCGCTCGCCCGCGCGGAGCGGACCGATGTGCTCCACGAGCGGATCCGCGCCCGTCGCTTTCTCGGCCTGGCCGAGCAGGACGCGAAGGGCGTGCGCCACCTCCGGGCGGCCGTGCGGCTCGGCGCCGACGCGCCGCCACGCCTCGAGACGATGCGGGCGCTGGTCGATCTCGGCGCGGCCCTGCGGCGCGAGAACCGCCGCAGCGAGGCGCGCGAGCCACTCGAGCGGGCCTCCGATATGGCCCGCCGCGGCGGGCTGCTCGCGCTGGCCGAGCGCGCGCGGATCGAGCTCGCCGCCGCCGGCGCGCGGCCCCGCCGTGAGGCACTCCTCTCAGGGCCCGCGTCGCTGACCCCGTCAGAGCGCCGGATCGCCGAGCTCGCCGCCACCGGCCAGAGCAATCGCGAAATCGCCCAGGCGCTGTTCGTCACACCGAAGACGGTCGAGTACCACCTGCGCAACGCGTACCGCAAGCTCGACATCCAGACGCGCGGCGAACTCGCTGGCGCGCTCGCATAAACGAACCCGGGTTGGCTCCTGCGGCCGGCCCGGGCGACGACGCCCGGGCTACTTTAAGAACCCTTCGTAATTTCGCATCATCAGCTGCGCCTCCAGCTGTTTCATCGTGTCGAGTGCGACCCCGATCACGATCAGGATCGAGGTGCCCCCGAAGAAGAAGTTGGCGGAGGTCTGGCTGATGAGGATCGTCGGAAGCGCGGCGACCGCGGCCAGGAACAACGCGCCCGGGAACGTCAGGCGGGCGAGGATGCGGTCGAGGAACTCGGCCGTGGGCCTACCTGGTCGCACCCCGGGGATGAACCCGCCGTACTTCCGGAGGTTCTCCGCTTGGTCGACCGGGTTGAACGTGACCGCCGTGTAGAAGTACGTGAACACGATGATCAAAAGGCTCTCCCCGACGACGTAATGCCAGCCCTGGGGGCTGAAGAAGGTCTGGAGGTCGGTCCAGAAGTTGTTCCGGTTCTGGCCGAGCAGCTGGCCGAGCGTCGGCGGGATCGCCATCATGCTCGCCGCGAAGATCACCGGGATCACGCCGGCCATGTTCACGCGCAACGGCAGGTACGTCTGGGTGCCCTGGGTCATCCGCCGCCCGATCACCCGTTTGGCGTACTGGATCGGGATCCGGCGCTGCCCCTCCTGCACGAACACGATCGCCGCGACCACGCCGAGCACGATGAACGGCATGATCACCTTGAACACCTGGTCGGGGTTGGTCCACCAGGAGTGGACGCCGTTCGGGATCCGCGCGACGATGCTCGCGAAGATCATCAGCGAGATCCCGTTGCCGATGCCGCGCTGGGTGATCAGCTCGCCCATCCACATCAGCAGAACGGTGCCCGCGGTGAGCGAGACGACGATCAGGAACACCTTCGCGAGGTTGAAGTTCGGGATCACGGTCACGCCGGCCGACTGCTCGAAGCTTCGGAACAGGAACACGTAGCCGATCGACTGAGCGAACGCCAGGCCGACGGTCAGGTAGCGCGTGTACTGCGTGATCCGGGCTTGCCCGACCTCGCCCTCCTTGGAGAGCTTCTCGAGCGAGGGAACGACCACCTGCAGCAGCTGCAGGATGATCGACGCCGTGATGTAGGGCATGATCCCGAGCGCGAAGATCGCGATCCGCCCGAGCCCACCGCCCGAGAACAGGTTGAGGAAGCCAAGGATGCTCGACCCGCCGAAGTTGTTCTGGATCGCCTTGACCGCGTTGGCGTTGATCCCGGGCGCCGGGATATGCGTGCCGAGCCGGTAGAGCGCGAGGATCCCCGCGGTGAACAGCAGCTTGTTACGGATCTCGGTAACCCTGAACGAACTCAGGATCGTCGAGATCATGCCGCCTTGGCCTCCTCCACCACCTGGCAGGTGCCGCCGGCGGCCTCGATCCGTTCGCGCGCGGCCTTCGAGAACTGGTGTGCGTGCACCGTCATCGGCTTGGTCAACTCGCCCTTGGCGAGGATCTTGACCGGGACACCCTTGCGGTTCGCGAGACCCTTGGCGCGCATGGCCTCCAACGTTACCGATGCGCCTGACTCGAACCGAGCCTCCAGCTCGAGCAGGTTGATCGGCTGCGTGTGGGTGCGGAAAGGCTCGAACGGCATCGACTTCTTCATGTGCGGACCGCGCAGCTTGCGCATCCGCATGTGAATCGGGTTCTGGCCACCCTCGAACCGGGCGCGGCGCTTGGCGCCCGACCGCGAGCCCCAGCCCTTCTGGCCGCGACCCGAGGTCTTGCCGGTGCCCGATCCCTCGCCACGGCCGACACGCTTGCGCGGCTTGCGCGAGCCCGGCGCGGGGTGCAGGTTGTGGAGCCCGATGCGATGCGACTGGTGCGGCGGCGGCTTCGCCGGCGCCTCGTCGCGGTCTTTGTTCTCGCCAGTCTCGTCGTCAGCCATCAGGACTCCTCGGAGACTTCGACCAGATGAGCCACCTTGGCAATCATCCCGCGGACCTGTGGCGTGTCGGAATGCTCGACGCTCTGGCCGATGCGACGCAGGCCGAGCGAGCGAAGCGTGTCGATCTGGCGCTTGTCGCAACCGTTGCGCGAGCGCCGCTGTGTGACGACCAGCTTGCTCACGACTCGCCGGCCTCCCCGTCGGGCACCGGCTCTGCGGCGACCGCCGGCTCGGCATCCTCCGAGGACGCGCCGTTGTGCCCGTTCGCGCTCGACAGCGTCTCGGCCGCGACCGGGTCGGCCTCCTGCGTGGTAAGGCCCAAGACCTGATTCACCGAGAGACCGCGGATCTCGGCAACTTCCTCCGGCGTCCGCAGCGACTGCAGACCGGCCATCGTTGCCTTGACCAGGTTGATCGGGTTCTGTGACCCGAGCGACTTCGAAAGGATGTCGTGGATGCCGGCGAGCTCGAGGACTGCGCGGACGCCACCGCCGGCGATCACGCCGGTACCGGGAGCAGCAGGCTTCAGGAACACGCGCCCGGCCCCGAAGATCCCGGTGGTCTGGTGGGTGATCGTCGCGCCGTGCCTGGGCACGCGGTAGAGGTTCTTCTTGGCCTGCTCGACGCCCTTTTGGATCGCCACCGGCACCTCGTTGGCCTTGCCGTAGCCGATCCCGACGATCTCGCGCTCGTCGCCTACGACGACCAGCGCCGTGAACGAGAAGCGGCGCCCGCCCTTGACGACCTTGGCCACGCGGTTGATCTCGACCACGCGTTCCTGGAGGTCGAGCCCGGCGGAGGAGACTGTTCGATCACGTGTCGGCATCAGCAAGCCCAGGGTAGCGAGACTAGAACGTCAGCCCGCCCTCACGGGCACCGTCGGCCAGAGCCTTGATCCGGCCGTGGTACTGGTAGCCGCCGCGGTCGAACACAGCGGTGTCGACGCCGGCCGCCTTGGCTCGGTCCGCCAGCAGCGTGCCGGCGCGCGTGGCCTGCTCCATCCGCTTCAGCCCCCGCAGGTCGCCCTCCGTCCAGTTGACCGAGGCGATCGTGCGTCCGGCGTCGTCGTCGATGAGCTGCGCGAAGATGCCGCGATTCGAGCGGAACACGGAGATGCGCGGCCGCTCGGCGGTGCCGCGGATCTTGGCCCGTACGCGCCGGCGGCGCCTCAGCCGCTGGGCGGGCTTGGTCATGACGGTCATGCGCGCTTACCAACCTTCCTGGCCACGTACTCGCCCTCGTAGCGGATGCCCTTGCCCTTGTACGGCTCGGGCTTGCGCTGCTTGCGGATCAGCGCGGCGATCTCGCCGACCTGCTGCTTGGACGCGCCCTTGACGGCGATCCGGGTCGGCTGGGGAACCTCGAACTCGATTCCGTCTGGAGCCTTGATCGACACTGGGTGCGAGTAGCCGAGCGCCAGCTCGAGGTCGCGGCCGCGCAGCTGCGCGCGGTAGCCGACGCCCTGGATCTCGAGGCGCTTCTCGAACCCGTCGGTGACGCCGAGCACCATGTTCGCGATGAGCGTGCGAGTCAGGCCATGGAGCGCGCGGTGCTCGCCGCGGTCGGTCGGGCGAGTGACGACGATCTGATCGTCCACCTGCTCGACCTTCATGTCGCGGTTGACACGCTCGGACAGCTCGCCCTTGGGGCCGTTGACTCGTACGAGCTCGGGCTCGATCGAGACCGTGACTCCGGCCGGTACGGGAATCGGTTGTCTACCGATGCGGGACATCGTCGATACCGGTCTACCAGACCTTCGCCACGACTTCGCCGCCGACGCCCGCGATGCGCGCTTCGTGGCCGGTCATGACGCCCTTGGAGGTCGAGATGATCGCGGTCCCCATCCCGCCGTCGATCCGCGGGATGTGCGCGTGATCGACGTACGTGCGCTGGCCGGGGCGCGAGACGCGCTGTAGCCCCGAAATCACGGGCTTGCGCGCCTGCGTGTACTTGAGTGTGACCGTGAGCCGCAGGCCCGGCTGTCCGGGCTCCGGGTCGCGGACCTCGTAGGCCTCGATGTATCCCTGCTCTCGCAGGATCCGCGCCACCTCGACCCGCAGCTTCGATGACGGCATCGTCACGTCGTGGTGCTGGGCGTTGGCGGCGTTGCGCAGCCGCGTGAGAAAGTCGGCGATCGGATCGGTCATCGACATGGTCCGCGCCTCCTCACCAGCTCGACTTCGTCATGCCGGGGATGTATCCGTTGTGCGCCAGTTCGCGCAGGCAGATCCGGCAGACGCCGAACTTGCGATAGACAGCGCGCGCCCGGCCGCACCGGCGGCAGCGGGTGTAGCCGCGCGTCTTGTACTTCGGCGTGCGGCGCTGACGGACAACCTGAGAAGTCTTGGCCATGTGTTCCTTTAAGTCTGGGTCGCGGCCGCGCCGGGGCGGCCCTCTCTTGCGAATGGCATCCCGAGCGCCTCGAGCAAGGCGAACGCCTCGTCGTCGCTCTGGGCGGTGGTCGTGATCGTGATGTCCAGGCCACGGACCTGGTCGACCTCGTCGTAGTCCACCTCGGGGAAGATGATCTGCTCGCGCACGCCCATCGAGTAGTTCCCGCGGCCGTCGAACGAGCGCGGGTTCAGCCCGCGGAAGTCGCGGATCCGGGGGATCGCGACCGACATCAGCCGGTCCAGGAACTCATACGAACGAGCCCCGCGCAACGTCACGGCGACGCCGACCGGCATGCCCTCGCGGACCTTGAACTGCGCGATCGACTTGCGAGCCCGGCGGACGTTCGGCCGCTGGCCGGTGATCGTCGCCAGCTGCTCGCTGGCCGCATCGAGCATCTTCGAGTCCTGCTTGGCGTCACCGACTCCCATGTTGACCGTGACCTTCACGATCCGGGGGGCGCGCATCGGCGTGGAGTAGCCGAACCGCTCGGTCAGCGCCGGCAGGATCTGCTCGTCGTAGCGGGTCCTGAGACGAGCCGGGGGCATCAGTCGAGCCTCGTTCCGCTGCGTCGCGCGATCCGCAGACGCTTGCCTTCGAGAACCTCGACCCCGACCCGCGTGGGCTTGCCTTCCTTCGGGTCGGCGAGAGCCACGTTAGACGCGTGGATCGGACCTTCACGCTCGATGACCCCGCCGACCTGCTCGGCGCGCTGGGCACCCGCCACCTGCTGGGGGCGCTGGTGGCGCTTGATCATGTTCAGTCCCTCGATGTAAACCCGGTTCTTCTTGGGCTCGACGCGCAGGATCCTGCCGCGCTTGCCGCGGTCCTTGCCGCCGATCACGATCACTTCGTCTCCGGCCTTGAGTCGGGAAGGCATGGTCAGAGCACCTCCGGGGCGAGGGAGACGATCTTCATGAAGTTGCGTTCGCGCAACTCACGCGCTACGGGGCCGAAGATGCGCGTCCCGCGGGGGTTGTTCTGGTTGTCGATCAGCACGGCGGCGTTCTCGTCGAAGGCGATGTAGGTACCGTCCTCGCGGCCGTAGGACTTCCGGGTGCGCACGACCACGGCCGTCACGACCTCGCCCTTCTTGACCGATCCCTGCGGGCTCGCCTGCTTGACGGTCGCGGTGACGATGTCCCCGACGCCCGCGTAGCGGCGACGGTGACCGCCGCGCACGCGGATCACCAGGATCTCCCTCGCGCCCGTGTTGTCCGCGACGCGCAGTCGTGTCTCGTTCTGGATCATCGTCTGGTCCCGTTTACTCGGCTCTTTGGACGACTTCCACCAGCCGCCAGCGCTTGAGGCGCGACAGCGGACGGGCCTCGCGCACGATCACGGTGTCGCCGGTGTGGGCGTCGTTCTGCTCGTCGTGCGCGTGCAGCGTGCTCGACGTTCGCACGATCTTCTCGTAGCGGCGGTGGCGCCGGGCGATGTCGATCCGAACGGTGATCGTCTTGTCGGCCTTGTCGGAGACGACCACGCCCTGGCGCGTCTTCTGCCGGCCGGGGCCGCGCTCGCGCGGTGCGGTCGTCTGCGCGACCGCTCCGCTCTCGCTCGTCTTCTGGCGGGCCCGCGCGCGCTCCACGCGCCGGAGCTCCGCCTTCTTACGTCGCTCGGCGACGCGGTCGGCGTGGCGCTCCTCGGGCGTGCGCGGCTTGCGCACCGGAGTCCTTGCCGCCTTGCCGGCGCGGGCGCGCCGGCGACGCTCCTTGGGCGCGACGACCTCCTGCGGCTCACTCGGAGTCGCTCGCTGTGCGTCGTGCGCGCCCGCCGCCTGGCCCTGCGCGTCCGGCGTCTCTTCAGTCTCGTTGTTCTCGGTCTCGGTCATCAGTTTTCGTTTCTCAGTTCTCGTTCGCGCTGCACCGTCAGTGCCCGTGCGATCTCCCGCTTGGCCCGCTTCAGGCTCGAAGTGTTCTCGAGCTCGGACGTGGCGTGCTGGAAGCGCAGCCCGAACAGCTCACGGCGCGAAGTCTGGATGTGCTCGCGCAGCTCGGTGTCGGTGAGATCGCGGACGTCGGAGGCTCTCATCTCACGCGTCCTCTCGCATCACGAACTTCGTCCGGACCGACAGCTTGTGACCGGCCAGCCGCATCGCCTCGCGCGCCAGCGGCTCCGGCACGCCCGCCAGCTCGAACATAACGCGGCCGGGCTTGACCACGGCGACCCAGCCCTCGGGCGAGCCCTTGCCGGACCCCATCCGGGTCTCGGCCGGCTTCTTCGTGAACGACTTGTCGGGGTACACGTTGATCCACACCTTGCCGCCGCGCTTGATCTTTCGGGTCATCGCGATACGCGCGGCCTCGATCTGGCGATTGGTCAGCCAGCCGGCGTCGAGCGCCTTCAGGCCGTACTCGCCGAACTGGACCTTGGTCTGCCCGCGGGACATTCCGCGTCGCCGTCCGCGATGCACCTTGCGGTGCTTGACACGCTTGGGAGCGAGCATCAGCTACCGCCGCCTCCGGAGCTCTGGCGGTTGCCACCGCCGCCGCCACCGGGACGTCCGCCACCGCCGCCCGGACCGCCGGGGCCGCGACCGCCGCCCCCACCGGGGCGTCCGCCGCCGCCACCGCCGCCACCACCGCCGGGACGTCCGCCGCCGGGACCACCCGGACCACGTCCGCCACCGCCGCCGGGACGTCCGCCACCGCCGCCCGGACCACCCGGACCGCGACCGCCGCCGGGACCGCCGGGGCCACGACCGCCGCCACCGCCACCGCCACCGGGACCGCCGCCACGGCCACCGCCGCCGCGACCGCCACCGCCGCCGGGACCGCCGCCGCGACCGCCACCGCCGCCGCCGCGACCCGGACCGCCCGGACCGCGTCCGCCGCCGGGGCCAGATCCACCGGGACCGCCGCCACGGCCGCCCGGACCGCCGCCACGACCGCCACCGCCGCCGCCACGACCGCCACCGCCGCCGCCACGCCCGTCGCGCCCGCCGCGTCGGCCGTCGCGCTCAGGCGCCTGGGGCGCCGGCTCGTCCATGATCGTCAGGTCAGCGCCGGTGTAGCCCTCGGGCATGATCTCGCCCTTGTTGATCCAGCACTTCACGCCGATCCGCCCGAACGTCGTGCGGGCCTCGTGGAAGCCGTAGTCGATGTCGGCGCGCAGCGTGTGCAGGGGGACGCGGCCGTCCGAGTAGCCCTCGGTGCGCGCCATCTCGGCGCCGCCCAGGCGCCCGGAGACCTGCACCTTCACGCCCTTGGCGCCGGACCGCATTGCGCTCGTCAGCGCCCGCTTCATCGCCCGGCGAAAAGCCACGCGGTTCTGGAGCTGCTCGGCGATCGACTGCGCGACCAGGCGCGCGTCGAGCTCGGGCCGCTTGATCTCGAGGATGTTGACCTTGACCTGCTTGCCGGTGATCCGGTGCAGGTCTCGCCGCAGCTGGTCTACCTCCGACCCGGACTTGCCGATCACGATTCCGGGCCGCGCGGTGTTGATGTTGACCTCGACCTCGTTCTGGTTCTTGCGGATCGTGATGTCCGACAGGCCGGCGTGCGACAGCCGCCCGATGATGTGCTTGCGGATCTCCGTGTCCTCGTGCAGGAAGTCAGAGAAGGAGCGCTCGTTGAACCAGTTCGACTTCCAGTCGTGGATGTAACCCACGCGGAGACCCTCGGGATGAACTTTTTGACCCATATCTGTGACTAGTCCTTCGGCGTGAGCAAGATCGTGAGATGGCTGGTCCGCTTGCGGATCCGCGTCGCCCGGCCCATCGCGCGCGGCCGGAAGCGCCTGATCGTCGGACCCTCGTCGGCGTGGACCGCCTTGACGTAGAGATCCTCGCCCACGAGCTCGTGGTTGTTCTCAGCGTTGGCCACCGCCGACTCGAGCAACTTGCTCCAGTCGCGCGCGACCGCACGCGAGGTGTGAGCGAGGATAGCTCGCGCCTCCTCAACACTCTTTCCGCGGATGTGGTCGCACACCAGACGCGCCTTGCGCGCTGAGGAGCGAACGTACTTGGCCTGCGCGCGGACCACCACATCCCTCCGCTCACCGGCTCCTCGGCGGCGGCGAGGTGCGGGAGCGGGAGCCGGCTTCTCTTCGGGCTCGGCTTCCGCACCGCCACGACGGCGGCGCCGGCGGCGCGACGGGGCGGGCGCCTCGGCCTCGTCCTCGATCGGCTCGAGGTCAGCGAGCGCTTCCGCGTCCGCCTCCTCCTCGGCCTCCGCCTCGGCGTCGTCCTCGCCCTCGGCCTCCGCGTCGGCCTCGAGCATCACGTCCGCGGCGGCCTCCTCAGCTTCGACATCCTCCGGCGTCTCGTCGACCTCCTCGGCGGCCTCCTCCTCGGCGTCAGCTTCGGCCTCGGCCGCGACCTCAGTCGGCTCGGGCTTCTTGCGAGAACGCCGGCGGCGCTTGGGCGCCCCCTCAGCCTGCGGCGCCTCCTCGGCGTCCGTGGCCTCGGGCTCGGTGTCCGGAGTCTCTGGCGTGTCTTCCGGGCTCATCGCCTCTTACCGGTTCCGGCGTGTCCGCGGTACAGGCGCGTCGGCGCGAACTCGCCAAGCTTGTGTCCGACCATCGACTCGGTGACGAACACCGGCACGTGCTTGCGCCCGTCGTGCACGGCGATCGTGTGACCGACCATCTCGGGGAAGATCGTCGACGCGCGCGACCAGGTGCGGAGCATGCGCTTCTCGCCCGAGGTGTTCATTGCCTCGATCCGTGTCATCAGCCGCTCCTGGACGAACGGCCCCTTCTTGCTCGAGCGGCTCATCGCTTCTTACCTCTCCTCCGTCCGCGCACGATGTACTTGTCTGAAGCCTTGCCCTTCTGCCGCGTGCGATACCCGAGCGTGGGCACGCCCCACGGGGTGACGGGATGGCGTCCGGGCGTGGTCGAGCCCTCACCACCGCCGTGCGGGTGGTCGACCGGATTCATCGCGGTGCCGCGAGTCTGCGGGCGCACGCCCATGTGGCGCTTGCGTCCGGCCTTCCCGATCGTCACGTTCTGGTGATCGGTGTTGCCGATCGTGCCGACGGTCGCGCGGCACTCGGCGCGGACCATCCGCATCTCGCCCGAGGGCAGACGTAGCGTCACGTAGTCGCCGTCCTTGGCCAGCAATTGCACGCCGGCGCCGGCCGCCCGCGCCATCTGCCCGCCGCGACCCGGCGTCAACTCGACGTTGTGGACCACGGTGCCGGCCGGCATGTTCGCGAGCGGCAGGCTGTTGCCGACGCGAATCTCGGCGGTCGGCCCCGACTGAACGGTCATGCCAACGCGCAGCCGCTGCGGGGCGAGGATGTAGCGCTTCTCGCCGTCGGCGTAGTGCAGCAGCGCGATGTAGGCCGACCGATTCGGGTCGTACTCGATGTGGGCGACCTTCGCCGGCACGCCGTCCTTGCGTCGCTTGAAGTCGATCATCCGGTACAGCCGCTTGGCGCCGCCACCGCGGTGGCGGGCGGTCTTGCGGCCGTTCGAGTTGCGCCCGCCGGACTTCTTGAGCCCCTCGACGAGCGACTTCTCCGGTGAGGTCCGGGTGATCTCGGCGTAGTCCGGATAGGTGACGAACCGACGTCCGGCTGAAGTTGGCTTGGGCTTGCGAATCGGCATCGGTTACTCCCCTGCCTCGAGGCCGCCAAAGATCGGAATCGTCTGCCCCTCGCGCACCTGGACGATCGCCTTCTTCCACTGGCGGGTGCGTCCCTTGGTCTGGCCGCGGCGCTTGGGCTTGGAGTGCACGTGCGCGGTGCGGACCTCGAGCACGTTGACGTCGAACAGCAGCTCGATCGCCTGGCGGATCTGCGTCTTGTGCGCCTTGTCGTGGACGCGGAACGTGTACTTGCCGGCCTCGGCGAGCGCGAACGTTTTCTCGGAGAGAACCGGGCGGATGATCACCTGCGTCGGCTCCATCAGCCTTCCTCCTCCTCTGTGTCAGCACCCGGAGATTCGGCGCCAGCCGAATCTCCAACGGAATCGGCGTTAGCCGATTCCGCATCCGCGCCAGCGGATTCCGCAGCGGCACGCGCGACAAGCGACTCCATCGCCGCCTGCGACACGAGTAAGGACGCGGCCCCAACGAGATCGGCGACGCCGGTGTCCTCCACCGGGATCGCGCGGGCGTAGGAAAGGTTCCGGAACGACTTGCCGGCGGCGGCCTCCGACTCGGTCAACACGACCAGCATGGGCGCGGTCGCGCCCCAGTCCGCGAGCAGATCCGCCGCCTGCGAGGTCGAAGGCTCCGAGAAAGCCGCCGCGTCGAACACCGCGAGCGACTCGCGCCCCGCGTGGAGCGACAGGGCGCTCCGCAGCGCCGCGCGGCGCGCCTTTCGGTTGACCTTCACCGTGTAGTGCCGCGGGCTGGGTCCGAACACAACGCCACCGCCCGTCCACACGGGCGAGCGCGACGAGCCGGCGCGCGCTCGACCCGTGCCCTTCTGGCGCCACGGCTTGGCGCCGCCGCCGGACACTTCGCCGCGCGTCTTGGTCGCCGCGGTGCCGTGCCGGCGCGCGTTCAGCTCGGCGCGCACCGTCTCGTGCACGAGCGGCATGTTGAATTTGGCCTCGAACGCGACCGGATCGAGGTCGACGTTGCCTCCGCCGAGCACCTGCGCGCTAGCCATCGGTCCGCACCTCCACGGTTCCGCCGCGAGGCCCCGGGACGGCGCCCCGGATCAGCAACAGGTTCTGGCCCGGGATGATCTCGACCACGGTCAGGCCGCGCTGGGTGGTGCGCCCGCCGCCCATGCGGCCGGGACCGCGTATCCCCTTGAACACGCGCGACGGCGTCGCCGAGGCACCGATCGAGCCCGGCGCGCGGACGTTGTGCGAGCCGTGCGACTTAGGTCCGCTGCTGAAGTTGTGGCGCTTGATCGTCCCCTGGAAGCCCTTGCCCTTGGTCTTACCGGAGACCTTGATCTTGTCCCCGACGTTGAACGCCTCGACGGTCACCGTCTGACCGACGAGCAGCTCGCCGGCCTCGTCGCGGAACTCCACGAGGTGGCGGTGCGCCGACGCGTCTGCCTTCTTCAAGTGCCCGAGCTCGGGCTTGGTGATCGACTTCTCCTTGCACTGCCCGAACGCAAGCTGGACGGCCTCGTAGCCGTCGCGCTCGACGGTGCGAATCGCCGTCACCGGACACGGGCCGGCCTCGAGCACGGTGACACGCTCGACGCGGCCGTCCTCGAGGAACCGCTGCGTCATCCCGAGCTTCTTGGCGAGGATCGCAGGCATCGTGGGTCAGGACGCCAGGCGGATCTCGATATCCACGCCCGCCGGAAGGTGGTCGAGGCGCTGGAGCGAGTCGACGGTCTTCGGGGTTGGCTGGTGGATGTCGATCAGCCGCTTGTGCGTACGGATCTCGAAGTGCTCACGTGAGTCCTTGTCCTTGAACGGCGAGCGGATCACGCAGTACACGTTCTTCTCGGTCGGGAGCGGCACGGGACCGGAGACGGTCGCGCCGGTGCGCGTGGCCGTCTCGACGATCTCCTTCGCCGCCGTCTCGATCGCCGTGTGGTCGTAGGACTTCAGGCGAATTCGGATCTTGTTCTGGGCAATCGTTGCCAAGGCTTTTTTATCTCTGTCTTCTCAGTGTTGAGGGCGAGCCCCGGGCTTCGGGGCCCGCCCATGAAGGTCGTATCTGTCAAAAAAAGAGGCGGCGGGCCACAGGCCGCGCCGCCTCATCAACTATTGAATTACTTCGGCGACGACCCCCGAGCCGACCGTGCGGCCGCCCTCGCGGATCGCGAACCGCAGACCCTGGTCCATGGCGATCGGCTGGATCAGCTCGATCTCCATCTGGACGTTGTCACCGGGCATGACCATCTCGGTGCCCTCGGGCAGCCGTGCCACGCCGGTGACGTCGGTGGTGCGGAAATAGAACTGCGGCCGATAGCCCGTGAAGAACGGCGTGTGACGGCCACCCTCCTCCTTCTTCAGGACGTAGACCTCGGCATTGAACTTGGTGTGCGGAGTGATCGAGCCCGGCTTGCAGAGAACCTGCCCGCGCTCGATGTCGTCCCGCTTGGTGCCGCGCAGCAGGCACCCGACGTTGTCTCCCGCCTGACCCTGATCGAGGATCTTCTTGAACATCTCGACGCCCGTCACCACGGTGTTGGTCGTCGCCTTGATGCCCACGATCTCGACGGTCTCGCCGGTCTTGACGATGCCCTGCTCGACCCGGCCGGTCGCGACGGTGCCGCGACCCGTGATCGAGAACACATCCTCGACCGGCATCAGGAAGGGCTTGTCGAGGTCACGCACGGGCTCCGGAATGTAGGTGTCCAGCGCCTCGGCGAGCTCGAGGATCTTGGCCTCGTACTCCTCGTCGCCCTCGAGCGCCTTCAGCGCCGAGCCGGCGACGAACGGGATGTCGTCCCCCGGGAACTCATATTCGGAGAGCAGGTCGCGGATCTCGACTTCGACGAGCTCGAGCAGCTCGGGGTCGTCGACCATGTCGACCTTGTTGAGGAACACGACGATGTAGGGAACGCCGACCTGACGGGCGAGCAGGATGTGCTCGCGCGTCTGCGGCATCGCGCCGTCCGCCGCGGACACGACCAGGATCGCACCGTCCATCTGCGCGGCGCCGGTGATCATGTTCTTGACGTAGTCGGCGTGTCCGGGACAGTCGACGTGCGCGTAGTGCCGGTTGGGGGTCTGGTACTCGACGTGAGAGGTCGCGATCGTGATGCCGCGTGCCTTCTCTTCCGGAGCGTTATCGATCGATTCGAACGACCGAACCTCCGTGCCACCGTACTTCTCGTTGAGCACCTTGGTGATGGCTGCCGTCAGCGTCGTCTTGCCATGGTCGATGTGACCGATGGTGCCGACGTTGACGTGGGGCTTATCCCGCTCGAACTTGGCTTTCGCCACTTTGCTTTCGCTCCTTCTATTTCTGTAGTGGTGTCCGTCTAAGGACGAACCTATTCAGGATATAAAGATTCCTCGGACCGGTGCGGTTACGCCGCTTCCTGGTCCCCGCCGATCTTGTCGGCGAGGTTGGGCGGCACTTCCTCGTACCGGTCGAACTGCATCGTGTAGGTCGCACGGCCCTGGGTGTTGGATCGCACGTCGGTGGCGTACCCGAACATCTCCGCCAGCGGCACGTACGCCGTGATGACCTGCGCGTTGCCGCGCTGCTCCATCCCGTTGACGTGGCCGCGGCGCCGGTTCAGGTCGCCGATCACGTCGCCCATGAACTCCTCCGGTGTCACGACCTCGACCGCGAAGATCGGCTCGAGCAGGATCGGCTTGGCGCGCGACACCGCCGCCTTCAGCGCCAGCGAGCCGGCGACCTTGAAGGCCAGCTCGGAGGAGTCCGTGTCGTGGTACTTGCCGTCGGTCAGCGTGACCCGCACGTCGACCATCGGGTAGCCCGCGCGCGGCCCGTTCTCGAGAGCCTCCTCGACGCCCTTCTCGACCGCCGGGATGAACTCGGTCGGGATCGATCCACCCCTGACCTTGTTGACGAAGTCGAAGCCCTCGCCGGGCGCCGGCTCGACGTTGACGTAGACGATCCCGTACTGGCCCGCGCCACCGGTCTGCCGGACGAACCGTCCCTCGACCTTCTCGGCGTGGCCTTTGATCGTCTCGCGGTAGGAGACCTGCGGGCGGCCGACGTTGGCGTCCACCTTGTACTCGCGCAGCATCCGGTCGACCAGCACCTCCAGGTGGAGCTCGCCCATTCCGGAGATCTCGGTCTGCCCGGTCTCCTCGTTGGTCCGGACCTGGAACGTCGGGTCCTCCTCGGCCAGGCGCGCGAGCGCCGTCGACATCTTCTCCTGATCGGCCTTGGTCTTCGGCTCGATCGCGACCTTGATCACGGGCTCGGGGAACTCGATCGTCTCGAGCTTGATCGGCTTGTCGGGCGCGGCGAGCGTGTCGCCGGTCACGACCTGCTTGATCCCCACAGCCGCGGCGATGTCGCCGGCGTGGACCTCCTTGACCTCCTCGCGCTCGTTCGCGTGCATCATCAAGATGCGCCCGATGCGCTCGGTCCGGCCGGTGTTGACGTTGAGGATGCGCGCCCCGGCCTCGAGCTGGCCCGAGTAGACGCGGAAGTAGGTGAGCTTGCCGACGTACGGGTCGGCCATGATCTTGAAGGCAAGGGCCGCGAATGGCTCGTCGTCCGAGGCATCGCGATGCGCCGGCGCCCCGCCGTTGTCTGAGCCCTTGACTGGCTCGAAGCCCTCCACCGGCGGCACGTCGAGCGGGCTCGGCAGGTAGTCGATCACCGCGTCGAGCAGGACCTGCACGCCCTTGTTCTTGAAGCTCGAGCCGCACAGCACCGGGGTGATCTGGATCGCCAGCGTGGCGTTGCGGATCGCCTGCTTGAGGCGCGCGGGCGAGATCTCCTGCTCCTCGAGGATCATCTCGACGAGCTCGTCGTCGTGGTGGGAGACCTCATCGAGCAGCTTCTCGCGCGCGGCCGCGGCCTCGTCGGCCAACTCGGCGGGAATGTCGATGATGTCCTGCTCCTTGCCGAGCTCGTCCTTGTACACGATCGCCTTCATGCCGATCAGGTCGATGATCCCGCGGAAGTCGGCCTCGGCGCCGATCGGCAGCTGGACCGGCACCGGGTTGGCTCCGAGGCGGTCGATCATCGTCTGCACGCCGCGGGGGAAGTCGGCGCCGATGCGGTCCATCTTGTTGATGTAGGCGATGCGCGGGACGTGATACTTGTCGGCTTGGCGCCACACGGTCTCTGACTGCGGCTCGACGCCGGCGACCGAGTCGAACAGCGCGATTGCGCCGTCGAGCACGCGCAGCGAGCGCTCCACCTCGACGGTGAAGTCGACGTGCCCGGGCGTGTCGATGATGTTGATCCGATGGCCCTTCCACTCGGCCGTGGTGGCCGCGGAGGTGATCGTGATCCCGCGCTCCTGCTCCTGCGCCATCCAGTCCATGACGGCGGCGCCCTCGTGAACCTCCCCCATCTTGTAGGTCCGGCCTGTGTAATACAGGATGCGCTCAGTCGTCGTCGTTTTACCGGCGTCGATGTGGGCCATGATCCCGATATTGCGAATCTTGTCCAGAGGGAATGTGCGAGGCATGAGTGTCTGTTATTCGGAGCGGGGATTTCTGAGTCGTCTGGGGCCAAACTGCACCGGTTTACCCGGCCAAAGCTGCGGACATGAAAAAGGGCCCATCGGGCCCATTCACTACGCACCTGGCGGGAAAGGGCGGGTGTCTATCTGGCGGACGACTCCATTACAGGGAACCAACGTGCCCGCGAGCGAGCGCACGTGAGCGCACCGCCCGAGGCAAACAGCGAATATAGCAGAGGTTCTGCGCCATTCGAGCGCCTGCTCGTGCGCGGTGAGAGGGGCAAATCCGACCCCTCGGGCGCCCGCTCCGAGCCCGGCCAAAACCCCCGCTCAGGGCCCGGTATTGCGACCACCCTGGTAGTGCTCGCGGCCTCGCTCGGCGCACTCCTGATCCTCGTCGCGCAGTTCACCGCGCTCTACCACCTGCACTCGCCGACGAGCTCGGCGTCGATCAAGACCGTCGGCACCGGAGCCAATCACGCCTGGGCTCCGGTCCCGCTCGCGCTGCTCGCCGGCGTGCTCGCGTTCACGGTCTACCGCCATCAGAATCGCGCCGCGCTGGTGGCGCTCGCGCTTCTTGGCGTGGTCGTGCTGCTGATCGCGCTCCTCGGCGATCTTCCCGACGCCCACTCCACCGGTCTGATCGGATCCGGGGCGGCTCAGTACGTCGAGGGCACCTCCACCCCGAGCGCCGGCCTGTATATGGAGACGCTCGGCGCGGTGTTGCTGCTGCTCAGCGGCGGGGTCGGACTGTTGTTGCTCGGAGCTCCAAAAGCCGCCCAAACCGACGAAACCCGAGCTAAGCGATAAGAAGTCTCTCACGGTTGGCCACCCTGCGGCGGGGCACATGGTCGGCATCCTGACACTGCAGGATGAGTACTGCGAGTCTCCCCGGAATCCGCCGTTACTCTTCGAAACGCGAGGGTTGTCTCACTGCAGCCCCCGGTCCCGTGTGGTGGGCAGCCCTCGCGAAGCTTCGGTGGCGCCCCTTCTGGGGCCCGGCGCGAGTGATTGGTCCGCGAAAGCTGGCCGCACTTCCGCGAGGGCCCCAGAAGGGGCATCCACCTCCGCAGCTTTCCTCCGAAGCCGGACCGCACTCCGCGCCCCCCACGGTGCCGCTCGCCGCACCGAGGCGGAGGCCAACGGTCCGGTTCGGCTTCTCGCTGTTACCGAGCCCAGCGGGTCGGAATGCCGGCGCAGCTGGCTGTCCCTTTCGGGGGCCTCGCGTGGCCCGCGGTCAGCTCACGCCAACGAAAGACTCAAGCGCCGGCCCCCGAAAGGGGCACCAGCGGAGCCGGAGGGCTACCACCGATAGTGGGCGAAGGCCTTGTTCGCTTGGGCCATGCGGTAGATGTCGTCCTTGCGCTTGTAAGCGCCGCCCTGCTGCTGCGTGGCGTCGAGCAGCTCATTCGCGAGGCGTTGCGACATCGTCTTCTCTCGGCGCGCGCGGGAAAACTGCACGAGCCAGCGCACGGCGAGCGTGCGGGAGCGGCGCGCCGGCACCTCGACGGGAACCTGGTAGGTGGCGCCACCGACGCGGCGTGAGCGGACCTCGAGCACCGGCGTGAGCGCCTTGATCCCGGCCTCGAGTTGCTCGACCGGGTTCTTGCCCGTCCGCTCGCCCAGAATGGCGAGGGCGTCGTAGACGATCTCCTCGGCGACGGACTTCTTGCCGTCCAGCATGACCTTGTTGATCACCTGCTGGACGAGGCGATTGCGGTGAACGGGGTCGGGCTCTACCGGCCGGACCTGGGCTGCTGCGCGACGCGGCACTACTTGGCCTTCACGCCGTACTGCGAACGCGCCTTCTTGCGGTCGCTGACGCCGGCGGCGTCAAGCGTTCCGCGGATCACCTTGTACCGGAACCCCGGCAGGTCCTTGACTCGGCCGCCGCGGACCAGCACCACCGAGTGCTCCTGAAGATTGTGGCCCTCGCCGGGGATGTACGCCCCGACCTCCATGCCGTTGGTCAGCCTCACGCGCGCCACCTTGCGCAGCGCCGAGTTCGGCTTCTTCGGCGTCGTCGTGTACACGCGCGTGCACACACCCCGTCGCTGCGGGGCCGCCACTTTCTTCTTCCGGCCCTTGCCGGATTTGAGGCCCGGCGTGGCGAGTTTCTTCTTCGGGGGCGTACGGCCCTTGCGTATCAATTGGCTGGTAGTCGGCATGCGCTCGGGAGCGTAGCAGGGGGGAGATTTTGGGCTGTTTCGATCCTGTGGCGGCCGCGATCTGCCCTGTAAAGCGCAGCAAACCGCCCCCAGCCGCGCCCCCCTCGACCGCATAGTGCTTCAGGCCGCCACCCCCAGGGCCTCGTCGACCGACACACACTCCACCCCCACGGCCTCCGCCACCGGCGCGTACGTCACCTGCCCACCGGCGACGTTGACGCCGAGCTTCAGCCCGGGGCTCTCGCTGATGGCGGCCGCGACGCCCGAAGAAGCCAGGTGGAGCGCGTACGGGATCGTCGCGTTGGTCAGCGCGTAGGTCGAGGTGATCGGGACCGCGCCCGGCATGTTCGTCACGCAGTAGTGGGTGATCCCGTCGACCTCGTAGGTCGGGTTCGAATGAGTGGTCGGGCGCGAGGTCTCAAAGCAGCCGCCCTGGTCGATCGAGACGTCCACCAACACGGCCTGGTGCTTCATCAGCCCGAGTTGGGCGCGCGTGATCACATGCGGCGCCTTGGCGCCATGCACCAACACGGCCCCGATCACGAGGTCCATGTACGGGAGGCGCTGCTCGATCTCGAGCGTCGACGCGAAGCACGTGTCCGCCCGCCCGCCAAACGCGATGTCGAGCTCGCGCAGGCGGTCGATGTTCCGGTCGTAGACGTAGACCGTGGCCTCCATCCCCAATGCGATGAACGCCGCGTTCATCCCGACCACGCCGCCGCCGATGATCATCACGTTGGCCGCGGCCACGCCCGGAACGCCCCCGAGCAGGATCCCGCGCCCCCCAAGCGGCTTCTCGAGCATGAACGCGCCAGCCTGGGTGGCGATCTTGCCGGCGACCTCGGACATCGGCGCCAGCAGCGGCAGCCGCCCGCGCGAGTCCTCGACGGTCTCGTACGCGATGCACGTCGCCCCCGACTCCATCAACCCGCGCGTCAGGGAAGCGTCCGCCGCCAGGTGGAGGTAGGTGAACAGGACATGCCGAGGCTCGAGCCGCGAGACCTCCTGCGGCTGGGGCTCCTTGACCTTGACGATCAGCGTCGCCTCGGCGAACACGGCGTCAGCGTCGGGAACGATCGTCGCTCCCTGGTCGGCATAGCCCTCGTCGGAGATCGCCGACCCGAGGCCCGCGCCGCTCTGCACGAACACGTCGTGGCCGGCGTCGACCAGTTCGCGGACGCCCGCCGGCGTGAGCGCGACCCGGTATTCGTCCGACTTCACCTCTGTTGGAACCCCGACTCTCACGCTAGAACCGCCTTCCGGTTGGTAGTCACTCAAACTCAGCTCACCAGCTGCCGGCCCCGCAGCGCCAGCCAGAACTCGATCCGATCGCGGGCCGACCCGAGGTTCCGGCCCGTCAGCTCTTCGACCCGGCGGATCCGATACCGCAGGGTGTGGCGGTGGCAGTACAACCGCCGGGCCGCCCGCTCCCACTGCCCGTTCTCCTCGATGAACGCCTCGAGTGAGCGCATTAGCTCGTCACCGTACGGACCCTCGCTGGCCTCGATCGGCCCCAGGATCGAGTCGCAGAACAGCCGCAGCGCATCGTCGTCCTGAAGCGACAGCAGCAGCTGGAACGACCCGAGGTCCTTGTACGTCGCCACGCGAGGGCGCTCCCGGGACGTCGTCGCCGGCGCAGACCCGTTGCCGTTCGCACCCGAGGCCGCCTCACCCAACGCGAGCGCCTCCAGGGCGCACCGCGCCTCGTGGAAGGACCGCCGGGCGTCGACCACGGGCACCGCCCGCCCGAGCCCGACCCGGACCTCGCCGGACAGCTCCGCGCCGGTCGCCGCGGCAACCCGATCGCCGAGCGCGATCAGCTCGTCGTCGTCCCCGCCGCGGACGAGGGCACACGCCAGCGTTCCGACAGACGCCACCAGCGCCGGCGCCGCCTCCTCGCGGAGTGCCGCCCACAGCGCGGCCTCCGCGGACCCGGCCGATCCGCGCCCCTCGCCCACCCACTTCAGCACGATCGCGCCGACGCGGTCGGACAAGCCGAACGGCCCGAGCCGGCGCGCCACGTCCGACCCGGTCAGCTCGCCGCGGACGATCGCGTCGAGCACGTCGCCGGCGAGCCGGCGCTCGGTGTCGCCGGCCACCCGGGAGCGCAGCAACTCGAGCGCGACGATCGTCACCGCCTGGTGCAGGGTCAGCCGGTCGAAATCCGTGAGCGGGCCGGAGTCCTTGATTGCGACGAGCCACGCCTCTGGCGCCCGGACCGGCCCACCACCGCCACCATTGCCCGCGGGCCGCGGTGTGCCGTCGGCGGCGACTGGGAGCGCGAGCCCCTGGTTGCCGTCGACCAGCGAGGGCATGAACGCCCGCGCCTCGCGCCGCCGGGCCCGCTCGTGTACCTCCTCGCTGAGGGTCTCGAGCGCCTCGGGTTCGATCGAGCGCCGGAACGCGTGCTGCTGGAGCGGCTCGCCGCGGGCGTCGAACACGACGACGGCCGCCCCGATCAGCGTCGACAGCGCACCGACCAGCGCCTGGAGCCCCCGTTCTGAGAGCACGATCCGCTCCAACCGCTCCTGGGCGGCCAGCGCACGCCGCAGGACCGCGTACTGCTCGTTCACCAACTGCGTGAACGCGGCCTCGGTGACCGCGATGAACGGCACCTCGTAGGGAACCTCGAACACCGGGAACTCCCGCTCCTCGGCCACCTCGAGCAGCGGCGCCGGGACCGCCGCGTGCTTGAAGCCCGTCCCGAACCCGAGACCGGCCAGGTGGTGGTCGGCCAGGCGCGCCGCGAACTCGCGCTGCTGGTCCTCCGTGTCCAGCTGCATTCCGGTGGTCAGCAGCAGCTCACCACCGGACAGCCACGGCGTCGGATCGAGCAGCTCGGAGATGTGGACCCATCTGACCGGCAGGTGCAGCCCGCGCTCCCCCGCGAGCAGGCGAACGTCCAGGTCGCGCAGCAGGTCCCTGACGGTCAGCATCTGGAGCTAGGACACCCCTTCGCGAATGTGGACGTGGGTCGACCCGCCCGAGTGGAGCTGCATCCGCTCGCCGGCCTCGGCCAGCACGCCGCGCAGGATGTCCTCGATTTCCGCAAACTGCTCCGGCCCCGCGATCAGCGGCGGCGACAGCTGAATCACCGGATCGCCGCGATCGTCGGCGCGACAGATCAGCCCGCGCCGGAAGAGCTCGCCGGACAGGAACCCGCGGAGCAGCGTCTCGCACTCCTCGTCGTTGAACGTCTCCTTGGTCTTCTGGTCCTTGACCAGCTCGATCGCGTGGAAGTACCCCGTGCCTCGAATGTCCCCGACGATCGGGAGGTCACGCAGCGACTCGAGCATCGACCGGAACGCGCCCTCGTTCGAGCGCACGTGCTCGAGGATGCCCTCGCGCTCGAACACGTCGATGTTCGCCATCGCGATCGCCGAGCACACCGGATGCCCCGCGAACGTGAACCCGTGTGTGAAGCTGTGCGTGCCGGTCAGGAACGGCTCGGCGACGCGGTCCGAGGCGATCATGGCGCCCATCGGCGCGTACGCGCTCGTGATGCCCTTGGCAGTCGTGATGATGTCCGGCCGGTAGCCGTACTTGTGGGCGCCGAACCACTCGCCGAGACGGCCCCACGCGCAGATGACCTCGTCGGAGATCAGCAGCACGTTGTACTCGTCGCAGATCTCGCGCACGCGCTGGAAATAGCCGTCGGGCGGGGTGAAACAGCCGCCGCCGTTCTGCACCGGCTCGAGGATCACCGCCGCGACCGTGTCCGGGCCCTCGAACTCGATCTTCTCGGCGATCGACTCCGCGAACCAGGCCTCGCTGATGCCCGGGGGCAGACGGTAGGTGTTCGTGTTCGGAACGTGATGGTCCCCCGGCGTGAGCGGCTCGAACGGCTGGCGGAGGCTGGTGATCGCGGTCGCCGACAGCGCGCCGAGGCTGGTCCCGTGGTAGGCGACCTCGCGCGAGATCAACTTGGTCTTGTTCGGGCTGCCGGTCACCTTGTGGTACTGGCGCGCGAGCTTGTAGGCGGACTCGACCGCCTCCGAGCCGCCGCTCGTGAAGAACACGCGGTTCAGGTCGCCCGGCGCGAGCGAGGCGATCCGCGCGGCCAACTCGATCGCCGGCGGGTGGGCGTACGACCAGTTCGTGAAGAACCCAAGCTCCTTGGCCTGGTCGGCGCCGGCCTGGACCACGTCGGCGCGGCCGTGGCCGATGTTCACGCAGAACAGAGCCGAGAGCGCGTCCAGGTAGCGCTTGCCGTGCTCATCCCAGACGTAGCAGCCCTCGCCGCGGACGATGATCGGCACCTCATGTTCGTCGTCGTACGCCGACATCCGAGTGAAGTGCATCCAGAGGTGGCGCTTGGCCAGCTCCTGGAGCGTGCTCTGCCCGGTCCGAACTGCCTCCTCGGTGCTCGCCATCCGCTTCCTCCAGTCGTGTGCCGATTTGTACAACCGTATCGCCGCTGGCAGGCCGGGGCAATTGTGCAGACCGGAGGGGTCGTTAGCCGATGCGGAGGATGGGCCGCCAGCGGCGGCGTCCGTGGGGCCGTTCCGCGCGACATCCATGCCGCGCGGGCGTGATCGCTGATCCCGCGGTGGTCGAGGGCAGATCGGGTTTTTAACGGCGGGCACCTGGAGAGGGGCCGGGGCTGGTCTGCCGGCGCGAGGCGACTCGCAGAGCATGCATAACCTGCCAATCGACCTCAGATCGGCCGAGCGTGGCACACCGCGCATGCCCCACATGCCTAGTAGGCCACGGTCAGGCCGGACGGGCTTCGTTGGCAGGTTATGCATGCTGGCGCCCCGCGATCCGTCCCCGGGACGACCCCACCCCTCTCCAGGTGCCCGCCGTTCAACCAACCGGCGGCCGGACCGGATGACGGGAACGCGACCCCGCCCGCGCGGCAAGGATGCCGCGCGGAACCGGCCCCATGGATGCCGACCGAAGGGAGGCCCCGTACTAAGCGGCAGCGGGCGCCGTGGCGACCGAGGATGCCGAGGCGGCGCGGACCGGCGCCGGCATCAGCCAGGCCGCCCCGAGCACCAGCACGAACGCGAAGCACTGCAGGCCCAGCGCCACGGGGCTCCCCGGGAGCGGGTCGCCGAACACGATGAACCCGCCGACGATGCCGGCGATGTTCGCGGCGGTTCCGGTGACCGCGATCACCGGCACCGCGTCACCGTCCTGGAGGCCCTTGGCCGAGGAATAGAAGGCCGCGACCGAGGCTGCGACGCACACGAGCAGCCACGGGGTCAGCAGTCCGGCGAAGCCGTGCGACCCGACCATCCCGGAGATCGCCTTGATCGCGACGTCGGAGACTCCGAACAGGATTCCCGAGGCGGCACCCATCATGTAGCCGTGGTGATGCTCCGGCGCGCCCATGGTCGGGCCCATGATCAGGAGACCCCCGGCCGCGATCAGGACGGTCTCGAACCCGATCATGCCCGGGATCGAGAAATGCGAGTCGGCGCCGTGGGCCGCCGGGAGCGTGAAGCCCAGCAGCATCAGCCCGAACGCGGTGAGAGCGAGGCCGATCCACTGCCGGCGGCCGATCGAGCAGCCGAGCATCTGCTCGGCCATGATCGCCAGCATCACCATGCCGCCGGCCAGGACCGCCTGCACGAGCGACAGCGGCGCCACCGACATCGCCGCGACGTGGAACACCCACGCGCCAGTGCCGATGACCCAGCCGATCGTGAACAGCGGGGAGGCGAACAGGGCCTTGGCGGACTGGATGGGCTTGCGGACGTTAACCGCCGGGGCCGCGCAGGCTCCCCGATGCTTGTAGAGGAAGCCAACGTTCGTCGCCAGGGCGCACAGAAGCGCCAGAAGGATGCCGAAAAATGAGCTCATTGCTAGGTGGCTGGCAAGCGATCCGTGCTCGCCTCAGTGGGTTCTTCGGCAGCGCGGCGGGAGGGCTTGAGCACTCCGGACCACTACGGCCAAATGCCTACCCGTGCCAGCATCAGTTCAGTCGTGAACCGGCCAATCCTCCTAATCGACGTAGACGGCGTGATCTCCCTCTTCGGCTTCGACCACGCCGCCCCTCCCGCCGGCCGCTATCAGCTGGTCGACGGAATCGCCCACTACCTGTCGGGCACCGCCGGACATTACCTGCGCCAGCTAAGAACTGCGTACGAGCTGGCCTGGTGCACCGGCTGGGAGGAGAAGGCCAACGACTACCTGCCGTTCGCACTCGGGCTGGACGGCCCGCTCCCGCATGTCGTGTTCGACCCAGCCGAGCGCCCGGTCCAGGCCCATTGGAAGCTAGGTGCGATCGACCGCCACGTCGAGCCGTCCCGGCCGCTGGCCTGGATCGACGACGCCCACGACGACGCCTGCCGATCGTGGGCCACCGCGCGGCCCGGGCCCACACTGCTCGTGACCACCGACCCGGCCATCGGGATGACCGAGCTGGAGGTGGACGAGCTCCTAGCCTGGGCCCGCGGCCTCGAGAACGGGGCTACACGCTCGCGGTGACCGAGAACACCGGCGGGAGACGCGTCGCGGCCGTGAACCAGCTTCCGCCGGCGTCGCCCGAGCCGAACACGTCTCCGGACGTGGCGCCGAAGTAGAGCTGCAGCGATGACCCCTCGCCGGCGCGGTCGAACGCGCGGCGCAGCACGGTCAGGTAAGCGTGGTCCGCCGGCAGCCCTTCGCCCCGCGGAGTCCACGTGACGCCGCCGTCGCGGGTCTCGTAGACGCACACGTGGCCTTCGGGCGTGACCCGGTCGAAGTCGCCGGTGAGCGGGATCACGTACGCGCTGTCGGGATCGCTCGGGTCGAGCGCGAGCGGGAAGCCGAAGTCCGACGGGAGTCCCGAGCCGATCTCGCTCCAGGTCTGGCCGGCGTCGTCGGATCGGTACACGCCGCCGTGGAACTGGATGAACATGCGCTGGGGGTCGCGGCGAGCGCGCTCCATCCGGTGAACGCACAGCTGGAACGTGTCATCGGGCGCGTCGTCGGGCAGGTAGCGCGGGCGTATGCCGCGGTTGCCGCGCCGCCAGGTCTCGCCGTGGTCGTCGGTGAGCCACACGCCGGCCGCTGAAACGGCGATGGCGAGCCTGTCGGGCTCGCCCGGCCACGGCACGATCGAGTGCAGGCACAGGCCGCCGCCGCCCGGCTGCCAGTCCTCCTGGACGCGGTGCTCCCATAGCGATTGGTTGAGCGCCCACGTGGCGCCGCCGTCGCGGCTCTCGAACAGCACGCCGGGGTCGCCACCGGCGTACAGCGAGCCGTTCTCGCCGGCGACAATCACCCAGATCCGCTCGAGCGCCTGCTCACCGCCCTCGGGCAGCGCGACTCCCTCGGCCTGCGTCCATTCGCCCGCGGGGTCATCGGCGAACCACATCTTGGGGCCGTAGAACGGCGATGTCGTCGTGGCGATCACGTGGCCGCTGGCGGGATCGCGCATCGCGAAGTCGATTGGCTCGCCGGCGAACGCGCGGCACCTCATGTCGAACTCCGAGCCGGGCTCGCCCTCGAGCGCGAACAGGCCCTTCTTCGTTCCCAGCAGCAGCTCGGTCATGTGGCTCCTCCCGTGATCGCGGGCAGGATCTCGACCCGGTCGGACGAGCCGACCGCGGTCTGCTCGGACCCGCGCTCACCGTTGACGAACACGTTGATGTGGCGGCGGATGCACGAGCGCTCGTCGAGGATCCAGCCTGCCGTCGATGGATGCGCTTGCTCGAGGCCGCGCAGCAGCTCCGCCACGGTCGCGCCACCGATCTGGAGCTCGGCGCGGTCGCCGGCGAGCCTTCTCAGGGGTCCATGAACGCAGACGAGAGCCATCGTGCCAATCCTAAGACCGGAGCCTGACCCGGATCTCATCGGTCCTCCTATTCGAACGAGCCGTGGCGGCCGGCGCCGGCCCGGAACCGCTCGAGCCCGGCCTGGGCGGCCTCGAGCGACCTCACTCCGTGACCGAGCTCGTTCGCGAGCGCGGCGCCCTCGTCGAGCCCCTCCTGCTCGAGCAGCGACAGGCGGTCCTCGCGCAAACACGTCTGGGGCAACGCGGCGAGCTCACGGGCGAGCTGCTGGGCCGCGTCCAGGCTCGAGCCGTCCGGCACGACGCGGTTGGCGAGGCCCATCTCGAGCGCCTCGCGCGCCGGCACGCCCCGCCCCGTCAGGATCATGTCCATCGCCCGCGAGACGCCGATGAGACGCGGGAGGCGAACCGTGCCGCCGTCGATCAGCGGCACCCCCCAGCGCCGGCAGAACACGCCGAACACCGCGCTCTCCTCGGCCACGCGCAGGTCGCACCAGAGCGCGAGCTCGAGTCCGCCTGCGACCGCATAACCGGCCACCGCGGCGATCACGGGCTTCGACAGCCGCATCCGGGTCGGCCCCATCGGACCGTCGCCGTCGGCGCTCACGCGGTTGCCGGCCGGACCGCCCACCTCCTTCAGATCGGCGCCCGCGCAGAACACCCCGCCCTCGCCGTGCAACACGGCCACCGCCGCCTCGCGATCGACGTCGAACTCCCGGAACGCCCGCGTGAGCGCGTCGGCGGTGGCGCCGTCGACCGCGTTGCGGCGCTCGGGCCGCGACAGCACCACGGTCGTCACCGGCGCATCGCGCTCGACACGGACGCCAGGCGCGCTCACGCGGCCCCGATCGCCCGCCGCACAAACGTCCGGATCGACGCCACCACCTGCTCGGACTCGTTCACCGACGAGAGCGGCCCGACCAGCGCCTCACCGCAGCCCCCGACCAGCGCCGCGGCGGTGAAGGCCACCTCCTGCCGCGGGATCTCGCGAGCGTCGACCGCGGCCCTTAGCTCGGCCGCGACCAGCGACGCGTAGCGCTCGCGGTAGGCCAGTCGCTCCGCGTCCACCTGGGGGTCGACCGGCTCGGCCAGGAGCGCCCATGCCAGCGAGCGGTTCTGGAGGGCGCGGCGCGCGAACGTCGTGAGCACTGCCTCGAGCCGGTCCACCGCTCCCGGCCCCGCGTCGTCCGCCGCCGCCCGCATCGCGCGCTCCTCTCCCGCGCAGACGTCCCTGAAGACTTCGAGAAACAGCTCCTCCTTGGACACGAAATGCCGGTACAGCGTGCCCGCGGCCACCCCGGCGCGGTCGGCGATCGCGACGACCGACGCGGAGCCATAGCCGCCCTGCTCGATCAGCTCGCGCGCCACCGCCAGCAGCCGCTCGCGCGTCGCGAGGCCGGCCGCGGTGCTCACGCCGGGAGCGCCCGGTCGACGATTGCGGCAGCGTTCACGCCGGCGGGGAGCGTCCCGTAGACCCGGCCGCCGGCGCCGTCGAGCCGGGCGGCGCAGAACGCGTCGGCGACCGCCGGCGGGGCGGAGCGCACGAGCAGCGAGCCCTGCAACGCGACTGCGAGGTCCTCCACCACCCGGCGGGCCTCGAACTGCGGATTCTCGCCTGCGAACACGTCGGCGAGCTTCCCACGCATCCGCTCCAGGTGAGCATCGAGGCGCGCGTCCGCGCCCGCCGCGAGCGCACACTCCTCCAGGAACGCCGGCAGCCCGTCGGGCTCCTTGACCATCGCGCGGAGCACGTCGAGCGCGGCGACGTTGCCCGACCCCTCCCAGATCGAGTTCAGCGGCGCGTCGCGATACAGCAGCGGCAGCCCCGACTCCTCGACGAACCCGTTGCCGCCCAGGCACTCGAGCGCCTCGGCCGCGTGTGCCGCGGCGCGTTTGCACACCCAGTACTTCATGACGGCGGTCGCGAACCGCCGGAACGCCGCGTCCGACGGGTCGTCGTACGCCCGCGCCACCCGCAGCGCGGCGGCGGTCGCGGCCTCGGACTCGATCGCGAGGTCCGCGAGCACGTTCTGCATCGCCGGCTGCTCTGACAGCAGCGCCCCGAACGCCGCGCGATGGCGGGCGTGGTGGATCGCCTCGACCGTGCCCCGCCGCATCCCCGTGGCGCCGCCGAGCAGGCAGTCGAGCCGGGTGTGGTTGACCATCCGGATGATCGCGGGCACGCCGCGGCCCTCCCCGCCCACCAGACGCCCCTCCGCGCCGCGGAACTCGACCTCGGACGAGGGCAGCGACCGCGTCCCGAGCTTGTCCTTGAGCCTCTGGAACTCCATCCCGGGGCCGCGCTCGACGAGGAAGCAGGACAGGCCGCCGGGCGCCTGCGCGAGCACGAGGAACACGTCGCACGGCGGATACGAGCAGAACCACTTGTGCCCGTGTAGCTCGTACACGCCGTCGCCGACCGGCTCGGCGCGGGCGATGTTCGCGCGGACGTCCGACCCGCCCTGCTTCTCGGTCATGGCCATTCCGGCGAGAGCGCCCGCCTCATAATCGTGCGACGTCAGCCGCGGCTCCCACTCGGCGGCGAGTTCGGGCGCCCCGTCGCGGAGCGCGGGCACGGCCGCGTAGGTCATCGACACCGGGCACATCACGCCCGCGTTGACGTTGCCGTAGACCATGAACAGCGCCGCCCGGACGACGTGCGCACCCGTGTCGGGCTCGCTCCGCCACGGCAGGCTGTGGATGTCGCGCTCGACCGCGCCGCGCAGCAGCACGTGCCACGACGGGTCGAGTTCGACCGCGTCGATCCGGTTCCCGTACCGGTCGTGCGTGCGAAGGATTGGCACGTTGCGCTCGGCGCGCCGGCAGTGCTCTAGCGCCTCGACGCTGCCCGCGAACTCGCCGGCCTCCAGCGCGCGGTCGATGCCCCACTCGCCGCCCTCGCGCTCGAGCCCCTCGCGCAGGGCGAGATCGATCTCGAATAGGTTGACCGGCTGGAGCGGCGGCGGCTGGTTCAGGACCTCGCGGGCTGGGTCGGTGGCGTCGACGGTGGCCATGTGAATCCGGATTCACATGGTACGCGGGTCTGGTCGTCTGTCAACGCAGACGCCGGCGATGTGTCAGCGCAGACGGCGCGGTCGCCCCCGGCTGCGACCGAGCCGGATCCGGGTCGACCGCTCCGGTGGATGCTCGCGCTTCGCCGCAGCTTCCTGGTCACGCCCGCGCAGGCGTGCCTCCTCCTCCAGCCTGCGCGCAGCGCGCTCCTCGCGCGCGCGGTCTTTGTCCTCCGTAAGGCCGACCTCGTAGAACACGAGGCTGGTCCCGAGGACAAGCCCGAGCGCGACCAGCGCGAACGCCAGGTTCTGTCCGAGGCCTCCGCTGAACACGGCCGCGGAGGCGATGCCGGCGACGACAAGCACGCCGGCGGAGCCGAAGCCGACGATGCGAGATCGTCGGCTCATGCGGCTCCGCCGGGTGTTAGTTCCTGATTACTCGTCGCCGTCTACGTCGTCGGGGACGTCGAGCTCAGCAAGCTCGTCGACGAACCCCATTGAGGACCGGCCGTCGCCGATCCCCTCCAGATCGGACAGATCCGGCTCCGGCCCACCGAACCCGGTCAGGCCCTCGCCGTCGGTCAGCCCGAGCTCGGCCGCGAGGTCGTCGTGGTCGAGCAGGCCGACATCGTCCATCCCACGCGGCAGCGGCTCGGAGGGCTCAATCTCGATCCGGCGGTAGCGCTTGAGTCCGGTCGCGGCCGGAATCAGCTTGCCGATGATCACGTTCTCCTTGAGCCCGACCAGGCGGTCGATCTTGCCTTCGAGCGCTGCGTCAGTGAGGACCTTGGTGGTCTCCTGGAACGACGCCGCTGACAGGAACGAATCGGTGTTGAGCGACGCCTTGGTGATCCCGAGGATGATCTCCTCGGCCTGGGCGGCCTCGCCGCCGGCGTCGATCACTGCCTTGTTGATCCGCCCGTACTCCTGCCGGTCGACGAACTGTCCGGGCAGCAGCTCGGTGTCGCCCTTCTGGTCGACCCGCATCCGCTTCATCATCTGGCGCACGATCAGCTCGATGTGCTTGTCGTCGATGTCGACGCCCTGGGACACGTAGACCTCCTGGACCTCGCGGACCAGGTACGTCTCGGTCTCGGTCCGTCCCCGGACTGCCAGCAGCTCGGCCGGATACAGCGAGCCCTCGTTGAGCTGCGTCCCCGGCTCGATCTTCTCGCCCTCGCTCACGAACAGCCGCGTGCGGCGCGGGAACGTGTGGCGATGCTCCTCGCCGGTGTCGTCGGTGATCACGACCGTGACCGCCTTGTCGGACTCCTCGATCGAGACCTTGCCGCCGACCTCGGCGATCTTCGCCAGGCCCTTCGGCTTGCGCGCCTCGAACAGCTCGACCACGCGGGGCAGTCCGTGCGTGATGTCCGCGCCGGCGACGCCGCCGGTGTGGAACGTCCGCATCGTCAGCTGCGTGCCCGGCTCGCCGATCGACTGCGCGGCGATGATCCCGACCGCGTCTCCGATCTGGGCCAGCTTGCCGGTCGCCAGCGACCGGCCGTAGCAGGCCTGGCAGACGCCGGTCGGCGCCTCGCACTTGAGCACCGAGCGCACGGGGACCGTGACCACGTGGCCCTTCTCAGTGTCGTCATGCCAGGTCTCGACGAGATCGGCGAGCTCGGCCCGGTCGATCTCCTTGCCCTTCTCGATGATCACGCGACCGCGCTTGGTGGTGACGTCCTGCGCGGCGATCCGCCCGATCAGGTTGCCGTTGGGCTCTCCGGTCGGCCTCAGCGCCCGGCTGTCCGTGCCGGCCTGGAGCTTGGATACCGGCATCTCGATGTACTCCTCGGTGCCGCAGTCCTCCTGACGGATGATCACGTCCTGGGAGACGTCGACCAGCCGCCGTGTCAGGTAGCCCGAGTCCGCCGTGCGAAGCGCGGTGTCCGCGAGTCCCTTGCGGGCACCGTGGGTCGAGATGAAGTACTCGAGCACGCTCAGGCCCTCCTGGAAGGACGCCTTGATCGGACGCTCGATGATCTCGCCCTTCGGATTGGCCATCAGCCCGCGCATGCCGGCGAGCTGCCGGATCTGCGAGAAGGACCCGCGGGCTCCGGAGTTGGCCATCATGTAGATCGGGTTGAGCTCGTCGAGGTGGTCGTACAGAGCCTGGCCGACCTCGTTGGTGGCGCGGTCCCACAGGCCGGTGACCAGCTCGTGGCGCTCCTCCTGGTTGATCTCGCCGTTCTCGTACTGCTCCTCGATCGTCGCCAGCTCGGCGTCGTACCGAGCCAGGATCTCCGGCTTGGTCGGAGGCGTCTGCACGTCATTCTTGGAAATCGTCACGCCCGCCTGGGTGGCGAACTGGAAGCCGACGTCCTTGAACGCGTCGAGCACCTGCGAGATCGTCGGAGCCCCGTACAGCTGCACGAGGTCGTCGACGAGCCGGGTGGTGTCCTTCTTCTTCATCGAGCGGTTGACGAACTCGTACGTGCTCGGGTCAAACCCGTCCCCGAGCGCCTCCGCCAGCGCCCGCTCGATCCGGTCGTTCCAGATGATCCGGCCGACCGTGGTCAGCACGTGGCCGCCCTCGCGCCCGAGCTGGCGGTATTCGGCCAGGTCGTGGAGGTTGACCACTCTGTGCTCGTAGGACCACTCCGCCTCCTGGGCGGTGCGGAACACGTGCGGACGCGGATCGCCGGCCGGCCACGAGTCGTTGCGCAGCCGGTCCTCGAGGTCCTGGAGCGCCTGGCCTTCCTTGCCGTACGTGAGGTAGTACGCGCCGAGCACCATGTCCTGCGACGGCGTCGCCAGCGGCGCCCCGTGCGCGGGAGACAGGATGTTGTTCGCCGACAGCATCAGGATCCGCGCCTCGGCCTGGGCCTCGGCTGACAGCGGAAGGTGCACCGCCATCTGGTCGCCGTCGAAGTCGGCGTTGAACGCGTGACACACGAGCGGGTGGACCTGGATGGCCTTGCCCTCGACCAGCACCGGCTCGAACGCCTGGATCCCCAGACGATGGAGCGTCGGCGCCCGGTTGAGCAGCACTGGATGCTCGTGGATGACCTCCTCGAGCACGTCCCACACCTCGGGGATCATCGAGTCGACCATCTTCTTGGCCGCCTTGATGTTTTGCGCGGACTTGCGCTCGACTAGGCGGGCCATGATGAACGGCTTGAACAGCTCGAGCGCCATCAGCTTCGGCAGCCCGCACTGGTGCAGCCGCAGCGACGGCCCGGAGACGATCACCGACCGTCCCGAGTAGTCCACGCGCTTACCGAGCAGGTTCTGGCGGAACCGGCCCTGCTTGCCCTTGAGCATGTCGCTCAGCGACTTCAGCGGCCGGTTGCCCGGACCGGTGACCGGACGCCCGCGGCGGCCGTTGTCGAACAGCGCGTCGACGGCCTCCTGAAGCATCCGCTTCTCGTTGTTGACGATGATCTCCGGCGCGCCCAGGTCGAGCAGCCGCTTGAGGCGGTTGTTGCGGTTGATGACGCGGCGGTAGAGGTCGTTCAGGTCAGACGTGGCGAACCGGCCACCGTCGAGCTGGACCATCGGGCGCAGCTCGGGCGGGATCACCGGCACGGCCTCGAGGATCATCATCTCGGGCTTGTTGCCCGAGTGCAGGAAGGCGGAGACGACCTTCAGCCGCTTGACCGCGCGGGCCTGCTTCTGACCCTTGGCCGTCTTGACCTGATCCTGGAGATCGGCCGCCTCGGCCTCGAGATCGACCTGCTGGAGCAGATCGCGCACCGCCTCGGCGCCCATGCCGCCACGGAAGTACTCACCGAAGCCGTACGGCGAGCCGAACCGGTCCTTGAGCTCACGGAACGTGGTCTCGTCGTTGACGACGTCCTTGGGCTTCATCGTCTTGAACAGGTCCCACACCTGGCGCATCCGCTCGGCGGCGTCCTCGATGTAGGCCTCGGTGTCGTCGATGTCGGCCTGCAGGCTCTTGCGGACGTCCTTGAGCATCTTCTCGCGCTCCTCGTCGGAGAGCTTCTGGATGTTCACGTCGAGCGTCTCGGCCCACATGTGGTCGTCGTCTGAGAAGTCGCGGCCGGTCTTGCCGCTCTGCAGGTGCTCCTCGCGGCGGGCCAAGGACTCCTTGAGCTCGAGGATGCGCTCCTCCTTCTCGGCGGCATACGCATCGAGCACCTTGTTGACCTCGCCCTCGAGCGAGTCGATGTCCTTGGCCCGGGCCTCGTCGTCCACCCAGGTGACGATCGAGGCGGCGAAGTAGAGGACCTTCTCGAGCTCCTTCGGAGCCATGTCGAGCAGGTAGCCGATCCGGCTCGGCACCCCCTTGAAGAACCAGATGTGCGACACGGGCGCGGCCAGGTCGACGTGGCCCATGCGCTCACGGCGAACCTTCGAGCGCGTGACCTCGACGCCGCACCGCTCACACACGATTCCCTTGTAACGGACGCGCTTGTACTTGCCGCAATAGCACTCCCAGTCCTTGGTCGGACCGAAGATGCGCTCGCAGAACAGGCCGTCCTTCTCGGGCTTGAGCGTCCGGTAGTTGATCGTTTCCGGCTTGGTTACCTCCCCCGAGCTCCATGAGCGGATCTGCTTGGAGGAGGCAAGACCGATCTCGATCGCGTCGAAATTATTGATGTCGATCAAATTGATCCCTTCGTGGTCTCTCTGGAAATCTGTTTAGGTCGGCGGTTGGCGTCGTGACTACTCCTGCTCGAGGATGCCCTCGGGCTCGCCGGCCTCGACGGCCGGAATGGCTTCGTCGATGACTTCGTCGTCGTCGGAGGAGAAGTCCTCGTCCTCGAGGTCCTCGCTGGCGTCGAGGTCGGGACCGTCGTCCTCGGACTCCGCGTCGGCTTCGTCCTCGGACTCCTCCGCCGGGT
>CAWGJE010000007.1:0-441496 GCA_963822855.1 uncultured Solirubrobacterales bacterium
CGCATGTCGCAGTGCTTCATGTGGGTCGGCACTGCGATTGATCGGGCGCGCGATGACCGGCGATGACCGACCCGGTCGCTCCCACAAATCCGACTTGCGCACACGCGGGACCTCTCCGAGTCGCCCGGGCACGCCTTCGTTGCGCATGGTCGCACACCAGGCTCCGGCGCTCGAACTCGTACCCGAACGCGCCGACCCAGCGGCACCGCACGTCGCGGAAGCTTCTATGCAGCAGTCGTCCTTGCGGCCACGACATCTGGTGGCCAGCGTGGGAACTCGCCAGCGACTGCGCTAACCGTCGTCGCGATGATGTCGACCTTTCGGGCGCCTCGGCAGCGGCTGCTGCGGTCACGCCGGCGCGGATACGGTTTGCGCGAGGAGAGATAACGGGCGAGTGATCGAACAGGCCTCCTACGCGGACCGTTGCCGGCCGTCCCTCCGATCGGCGTGAGTGCGATCGTGTCATCGCCGCGTCTGTGGAGGCCGTTCCTTCAGGCCGGGGCCGACCCCGAGTCGGCGGTGAGAACTCAGAGTCGACTCGGGGACCGGCAGGGACCGTCATTTCACGCGGTCAGCGCGTATGCCTCCCCGACTCGCGGAACAGGGTCGGCGCGAACGCAACGAGGTCTTTACGCCACGTGTCCCAGACGTGACCGTAGATCGCTCCGATGCTGGCGCCGGGCACGTAGGTGTACGTGATCCCGTTCTGGTCAAAGAACGTCAGCGTGGGTTGCAGCGCGTTCGTAAAGAAGGGGAGCGCCTGTGGCTCCTCGTCGCCCTGACTGATCCAGATCTCCTTGATCACGCCCTTCCTCTCTGCGCGGGCCACGCCGCGGATCAGGTCGGGATGGTTCTGTGTGAGGTCAGTGATCTGGGCGGGGAACAGGGCTCCGTTGCTGAACAAGCCGTAGTAGCTGAAGTCGGTCGGGTTCGTGAACAGGCCGTCCCGCGCATGCAGGCTGCCCAGAGACAGCCCGGCGAGAGCGCGGTTGCGCGCTCCTGGGAGGGTCCGGTAGTTGTGCTCGATGTACGGGATGATTGTGTCGAGCAGCTCCTGCTGGATGAACTGATCCACCGTGACCGACCCGCTCAGCCCGTTGCCGGTCCCGACGTTCGTATCGGGCATGACGACGATCATCGGCTTAACCTTGTGCTGCGCGATCAGGTTGTCGAGGATGAAGTTGGTGCGCATGTTCACGACCCAGTCGGTGTCGTTCCCTCCGGCACCGTGCATGAGGTAGAGAACGGGATAGCCCGGGTGGCTGTTGTAGTTGGGCGGCGTGTAGACCGTCATCCGCCGCTCGGTTTGGCCGAGCGTCGAGTAGTAATTCACCGTAGACACGGCGCCATGCGGAACATTCGTGTTCGCCATGTACTGCGATGCGTCCCCGGGCACCATGACCATGCTCCAGGCTCCGATGGAGCTGAAGGAGCCGGGCGTACCGGTCCAGATGTCGCGGTTGTTTGGATCGGCGACTTGCGCGCCGTTGACGGTGAAGTTGTAGCCGTACCAGTTCGCGCCGGCAGGCGGCTCGACGGTGATGTACCAGAGTCCGCCCGATCCTTCGGTCATCGGGAACGCGTCCGCCGCGGGCGAGAGCCCAAGCATGTTCTGGAAGTTCAGCTGCACGCTGGTGGCCTGCGGCGCGGTCAGGCAGAAGGTGATAGTCCCGTTGGAGTTGACGGTCGGGCCAGCGCACGTGGTCGGAACCGGTCCAGTGGTCACCGTTGCCGAATTGACCACCGTCTGAGAGGTGGCCGCGGATGTCACTCGAGCTGTCGCCTTGCTCGGTGACGCGGATGCCTGCGTACCGAGAGTGACGACTAGAGCGCCCGCGGCGCCCAAGGATAGAACGACGGCATAGACCAGCCGTCGCAGTGAACGTGCCATAGACACCCTCCTACCTCCTTTGGTGGCCACTCTCACGGCGGAGCGGCCGAATCGTTTGTACGTTGCTGCCGCGGTCTGGCCAGCCTGCTACCAGCCACGCGGCATGGCAAGGGACAGCGCGGACCGTCTGACGTCGCCCGCCCGCTTGAGAAGTGGACGGACTCGCGTGAAGTCCCGCATCGGTACGAACTCGGGCCGACGCTAATAGCGCCGACTTCTGACGACGATCGTGCAGACAAGACACGTGGATATGAGCGACGGGCGAACCGATCTGCCTTCTGACCAGCGAATGATCGCAGCGCCTACAAGTCGCCATGACAAGGTTGATCCGAGTAGATCCGATACGGAGCTGCCGAGAGTCTTCAAGCTCCCGCCGTCGGCATTGTCGAACCGCCTTCGTCATGATCGCATCGTCCTCTTTGAGCGTCAAGGTCGAGAGGCGGCTTCATCGCACGGAGGGAGGTCGGTGTTCAACAGGCGCAGGTCGGGCACGGGGCATCGAACCGTGAGATCTGACTTAAGGTGCCGCTGATTAACCAAACACACAACGTTTGTGACTTTCGGCACACCATTACACGGTGTGTCGACCACGGCAATTCATCGAACCGGCCGAGCGCCAGCCGAGTACCGCAAGCGTCACGATGCAGATGTCGCACTGGTTGCTCGCCGCGCCCTGCTCGTCGCCAAAACCGCGCCTCGGTGCTTGCAGGCTGGCTGCTAGCGACCGGGCCGATGCAGAAGTCTCAGACGAAGCCGTCGTGCTTCCGGATCCACGAAGCTCCGGCATTCTCACCGACTTCGCCTAAGGCGGCCAGATGCCCTACGCAGGCTGCGACCCAGGTCTGGCAGGCCTCGTGGGCGCTATCGCGTGGGAGCACGCGCAGAACCCCACCCGCCGGCACCGAGGTCGCCGGCACCGGCCGCACTATCCCTCGCACGCGAGCGCTTCGCCGAAAAGCGGGCGTCCGGATCTCGGCTGTGCCGAGTAGCTCGTCGCTCGCGCTATCGCCCAGATCCAAGCGTGCGCAGCCTCGGCTCGGCACGATTGCTTTGGTTCTCGTGTCCGCTTGGGGCGCGCTATAGCAAAGGCGACATTCCGGTCACGAGAATCAGGGGGCCGGGGACGGCCAGCTCGCCGCGGCGCCGATGCGTCGGAACCGACTCTGCATATGCAGTGGCGGCTCGGCAGGCGTCCGCCTGAGCCGCGCATTCGGCGATCAACGAGATTCCGACGACGCTCGCCGACCCGGCTACGACGCGTCACGTAGGTCGGTGCTTGACAGTCGAACGTCGTTCAGTACCCAAGGTCAAGCGAGCACCGACAACGCCCGCTACCGGTACCTCAAACTCGCCGCGGTGAGCGCGCGCGCATTGGCGGCGGCCGCACCGCCGTCGTATCCGCGGGCGGCGTCGTTCAGCTTCTGTCGACCTTGTCCTTCAGGTCCTTGAGTGCGCCTTGTGTCTTGCCGATGGTTGAGCCGAGCTTGCCCTTGAGCTTGCCCTTGTCCTCTTGGCGCTGCCCTTCGCGCTTCATCGTCTCGTTGCCGGTAACGGCGCCGAGCGCCTGCTTCGCGCGGCCGATGATCTTGTCGGTCTTCTGGCCCATGGCGGGGGCCTCCCTGGGGTCGGAGTGGGTTGTGCCGAGACACGTCGCCACGATGACGACGAACCAAGCCGTGATGTAACGGTCAAGGCGAATGTCGGCCGGGGCTCGGGACCCATCGCGGCGATCCATCGGTGGCTCTACAGCGAGCCATTACCGTCGCCATGCGTGGGGGGGCCTCCCAGCCGGAACCGCGAAGAGCACGAGGATGATGGCGAGCGCTCATGGCGTCACGGCAATGCTTCCACAACGTCACGGCGATGTGCATGACAGAACGGCGGTCGCCGTTCAGCTGGCCGAGTAAACAATCGTGACGTCGGCCTCGAGCTGGCAGGTATTTTCGCTGGCCTGTGCCTTGTGGGCCTTCGGCTTGGTCTTGTGCTTCTTGGGCTTTGGTGGGATCGGCGTGAGCTGGCCGGTCGCGCTACCCGACACGCCGGGCACCGCGGTTCCAGCGGGGAATCCAACGCCGCAGTAGCCGAGGTAGTCGTCACTCTGCTCGGTAAAGGTCTGCACCGGGCCGAGCGTCAGCGAGAGCTGCTGCGCGACCATCTGCGCCTTAGTTTGGGCGTCGCTGATCGCAGCGGTGAGCGCTTGCTCGTAAGCGGCGTGCTGCTGACCGTTGGTGGCCCCGTCGGGCACGGACGCGCTGCCGGTGCCGTTGACGCTTATCTGCTGGCCGGTCGCCGCGAGCGCTGTTCCCGAGAGCGCGAGTGTCGCGGCGCCGGCGAGTGCGACTCCTATCCTCCACATCCTGGTTCCCTCCGTTTGGGGCTGGTGCGAACAGACTCGCACAGTTCAGACTGCTTGCAGACGATCTCAGGACCGACATCGTGGTCGGCGCAGCGGCTCCCGCGAGCTGAAGCTCCTACTCCGGCGGGAACGCAGGAATGCTAGGTCGCCGCATCGTCACCGATGCTTCGGGCGAATTGCAGCGGCCTCGATCAGCCGCGGGCGAGGGACCACGGTGCCGCCGGCTCGCTCAGCCTCGGCCAAACCGGACTCCACTTCTTCCGGTGAGCGCACGTTGTGGGCCAACGATCCCTGGTGCACCATGACCGCCGAGAGCTGTCCAGAGTCCGAAGACCATCCCCCCAGCCTGGAAAAGCAGACCTCGGCGTCCGGCTGTTGAGCACCGCTCCACCCAAGCGCCTCATAAAACCCGCGAGCCCGCGAAAGGTCGTCAACCCCCAGGGTCACGAGGCTGACGCGGTGTTCCACACCGCGGAATATCCCAATCGCGGCGGACGGCCGGCTGTCCGCGTACGAAGGCTTAACGAGCCGTTCTTGCGATTGGGGTTTTAGAGGTTACGGGGGACGCCGGGCCCGGCGGCGCGGGTGGCCGGCACTTGGGCGATTGTGTGCTCCGCCAATGCAGTGATCGTCAGGCTCGGGTTCACACCTGGGTTGGCGGGTAGCGCCGAGCCGTCGGTGATCAGCAAGTTCTTGTAGCCGAACACCTGGCCGTGCGCGTCGATGACGCCTTGGGAGGGGTCGCCGGCGATGACCGCGCCGCCGAGGATGTGCGCGGTCGCGGGTACGTTGAATAGCGCCTCGGTGGTTCCACTCTGCGGGGTGCCGCCGATGCGCTGGGCCAGCCACTGCGCCGCCCGATTGGCGGCGGGGATGAACGTGGGGTTGGGGTTCGCGGCGTCCTGCTCGGTCGTGATCCGCACGCCGCCGCCGAAGCGCCGTGGCCGGGGTCTGAATCGCAGCGCGCTGTCGACCGTCTGCATCACGAGCACGATCAGCGTGCGCCGCGACCAGTTGGGCGTGACCAGCAGGCGCCCGAAGCGCACGGGATGACGGGCGATCGCGGCCAGGCAGCGCAGCGGCCGAGTCACCCGAGTGCCATCGTCCACTAGCGCGGTGAACATCGTTTTCATCGCGCCGCCGCCGCCGCCGTAGGTCACCAACTCGATGTGCGTGTCGGGATCGGGATAAATGCTCGAGCTGATCGCCACCGAGGCGGTGAAGTCGCGCGCGTCGTCGGGCGCGGTGACGGCGACGATCGACTCGCTGTTGGTGCGGACCAAGTGGCCGAGGCGCTCAGAGACACGGGGCAGCGAACCGCGGTGCCGGCAGCTGGCCAGCAGGCGGTTGGTGCCCAGCGCACCGGCCGCCAGGACGACGCCGCCGGCGGTGATCCTCTCCCCGCGGCCACGCCACAGCGCCCCGCTGCGCACGTGCGTAACGGCGTACCCCTCAGACCCGTCGGCCGCGCCGACGGGCCGCACGTCGGTGACCGTCCGATCCGCGTCGATCCTCACCCCCAGACGCTCGGCGAACCACAGATAGTTCTTCACGAGCGTGTTCTTGGCCCCATGGCGGCAGCCGACCATGCACTCGCCACAGCGGATGCAGCCGGTCCGGGCCGGGCCCTCCCCGTCGAAATACGGATCGGGGTGCTCAACGTCGGGCTCACCGAAATAGACGCCCACGCGCGTGTGGCCATAAGTCCGCTCGACGCCCAGCGCCGCGGCAAGCTCGCGCAAAAGAACGTCGCCGTCGGAGTCAAACGTCACGTCGGTCACGCCGAGCATCCGCTCTGCAGTGTCGTAATGCGAGGCGAGCTCGGCCTTCCAGTCGGCCAAGTCGCGCCAGCGCGGGTCCTGGAAGAACGCGTCGCGGGCACGATAGAGCGTGTTGGCGTAGCCGAGGCTGCCACCGCCGACGCCCGCGCCCGACACGATCAACACGTCCGGGAACAGCGTCATCCGCATGATCCCGCGCAGCCCGAGCCGCGGCGCGAAAAAGTAGCGCCGCGCGTCCCACGTGCTGTGCGCGAAATCCTCATCGCGAAAACGCGACCCGCTCTCCAGCACCCGCACCGAGTAGCCCTTCTGCACCAGCCGCAGCGCGGCCACGCTGCCACCGAAGCCCGAGCCGACCACGACCCAATCGACGTCCGTCGCCCGCGACATCATCCTCGCCACGCTACACCAGCCCGACGGGGATCATGCGCTAACGGCTGAGGACATCCTCGTCGACATGCCCGAGGATCGGATCACCGATCCCCCAGATCACACTCCCGCTCGGCGGTAAGGGCCCGGCACGAATCCGAACAGGAATTGGCGCTGAGCGTCAGGGGCGCGAGATGCTCGCGACCGACGATGCGGGCTGATACCACCGATCTGGGACCATCTGTCGCTGATCGGATCCACGACCGCACGCCGCGACAGCTGACGCGCGATCGCCTGCGCACAGGCCACCGACCGTCCAGACCGTGCACGCATCGTCCTCGCGCCAACGGGGGCTATACGGACGCCAGGACCGATGGGCTGACCGACTCCGACTCGCTCCGGTCCCCCAAACTGGCGCCGATAGCAGCGCAGTCCCTCGCTTCGCCTAGCGACCAATTCTGCGCGCGACAGCCGACGGCCGCCGGCGCACGCGGGAGGGCAGCAGGCGCCCAGGGGAACCGGAATGGTGCATGGGTACCGCACCAACTAGGTACGTCGGCGCTGCAGCCCCGCTTCCGGTCACTGGGGGCGATTCGGGTGGCCGTAGGGGTGGGCCTGGCGGACCGGGTCTGTCCGACACGAGCAGTCTGAGAGTCGGCCGTCTGGTGGCCGCTTCAGCGGCGAGAGGGAGCGCACCCCCGATCTGCTTCACCGCAAGCTGATCGGGCTCTGCTACTCGTGTGAGCTCATCCTGAGCGGCCTCGTCCAGCCGCCTGCAGCGCCCCGGACCTTCGCCGGCTCCAGCTGGCGAAGGCGCGGCACCACCGGTGTTGCGTCGAAGGACAGCTGAGTGAGCGATCCCCCGGAGCCCGCTCGCGACGCAGTCTCTCCGTTTCCTTTCAGAAACACGGGCACACTCGGGGAGGCCCGCTCGCGTAAGCCGACTGCTCACCCCGAGCTCGGCCGCCCGCCCGTCCCCGAGCGGCAGACCGATCACCGCGCGAACCCAAGGTTCGTCAATGAGACGCCGCCACCCCGTCTTGTTCTCGACCGACTGAGCGGCGAGCGCACGCCGGGTGCTCCGGTCGCCGCCGTGTGACACTAGCGGCGTCTCGTGCATAGACGCCGGTCCAGCGCCTTGATCTGGCGCCCCCGAAGAGTAGGCTCGGCGGTGCATCGGTCGGGACATCCGCGCCGTGAGTCGTGTGGCCGTACCGCCCGAGGAGGAGGTGCGATCGCATAGGTCCGACGGTTCACAGCACTTCTAGACCGAACAGAGGAGGGAGAATCGGATGTTCGCAAGCATCAGGCGCTGTCGTATGCACCGAGGGTCGGTGGATGAGCTCGCGAGGCGTGTCGATGAAAGCTTCGCTGAGGAGATCTCCGCTCAGCCTGGATTCGTCTCATACGAATTCGTCGACTGCGGAGACGGCGAATTCATGACGGTCAGCATCTTCGATTTTGCAACGGGAGCCAGTGGCTCCCGTGAGCTGGCGCAGCGGTGGGCCGAGGACAGGCGTGACGACGTCGATTTCAGGCGCACGGAGGCGCTGCACGGCGAGATCTATGTCAGTCGCGCGAACGAGGACATGCTTGAGGCCGGGCACGTGGGAGCTGCTCGGAAGTTCGCGAGTGTTCGTCGATACTCGCTGCGCGACGGGTCTGTTGCAGCGCTCATGCGCAAGGTCGACGAAGCCTTCGCTGACCGGATTGAGGCACTGGGGGGGTTCGAGGCCTATCACGCGCTGGTATGCGGGCTCGGTGAGATCCTGACCGTCAGCCTCTTTCGCGATCAGTCGAGCGCAGAGGCGTCAGACGACCTCGCGTTGCAGTTCGTTGGTCAGGAGCTGGGTGGGTTTGACATCGAGCGCACCGATGTGATCGGCGGCGAGGTGCTCGTCAGCCGCGCGATGGTCAAGCTGCTCGAGCCGGCACACGCATAACGCTAGTCCAACCGACTCCGCGTGCGGGCCTCAGATCTCAACCGCACGCCGACGGCCGCTCGGTCGGTGCCGGTTTGCCCGCCCGGGATTCCGGCGCAGCCGATCGGATCGGTCGACACAAGCCACCAGGGGCATACCCGTACGCGCGGGATCAAAGTACGGTTGCCGTGCCCGACGAGGGAGCAGCCAAGCTGGCTGTCGGGATCGGCATCAAGTTCGCCGGCATCACGCAAGACCAGTCGACGCGGTCAATGAGTGCGTCAAGTCCTGCGCCGACAGGTCTGATCTTTCACTGATCGGGGTCGACCGAACGAGGATGGGGCGTGATCGACTTCTGGGAATCGCGTGCGGCGTTCAACGCTCTCCTGCCGCCAGTCCAGCAATCCGTTGCAGCGGCCGACGTCGAGCTTCAGTGCCCCCCGGACATCGGGGCAGTTCGCCATGTACGAGGCGATCACCGTCGCTTAGTAGCGCACAGGATCGCGCTGCCGATTCGCCACTGACAGCGTCCCCGATTGGTCTCGGAGGCTCCCGCTCAGCACATACACCACGCGCGTGCCCGCAACGAAGCTCGATGCCGTTCGCGCGCAGCGTTTCTCCTTCGCCGCCGATGCAGTCGTCCGCGATGGTGCGCGACCCTGAGATTCGCCAAATCCGAGAAGGAGGCGTCGACCTTTGCCTACGCACCGGGATGGACCCCGAGCCATTCTCGGAGCCCTGCAATCGGCGAGAAACGAGGTCCCGGCCGACGATCGCATTCATCGCTCGCCCGTGGCCGGACCGGACGAGCGCGTTGGCGACCAACCGCAACCCTGGCGGCAGTTGGTGCTAGCCGCGACGGGCATCGGCCTGCTAACGCGCGCGCTGCTGCTCCGTCAAGAACGCGGGCGCCAAGCTCGGTCCGACCGTGGCTTCCGGAGTGGAGGAGGCGCGAAAGCGGCCAAGGACGATATTGGTGATCCGGCGTTCAGGCGGTGGCCCGCGTGCCGTGCGGGTAGTCGTGCACGATGGCGCGGTCACCGCCTGCGACCTTGGCGTTATGGAGGGCTGTGTGGGCGGCGGCGAGCGCGTCGTTGTGTGTTGGGGTGCCTGGGTCAAGGAACGTGCCACCGATGCTGACGGTGGCGTGGACGGGACTGGAACCGGCGGTGTGTGACTGGTCGCGCACGGCCGTGCATAGGTCGTCGGCGATGCTTCGGAGGAGGTGGGGAGCCATGCCGGGGAGTACCGCGGCGAACTCGTCGCCTCCGGTCCGGGCCAGTGTCTCGTGCGGTCCTAGGCGCTGCGCGAGTGCGCAGGCGATGGTCCGGATCACTCCCTCCGCGGCGTGCGGACCGTGTCGCTGGATCACCTCGCGGTATCCGTCGACGTCGATGCACAGAAGCGCTCGTCGCTCACCGTCTCGCGGTGTGCGGTCGAGCTCGGCCTCGAAGCGCCGGCGGTTCCACAGGCCGGTTAGATCGTCGTAGTCGCCAGGATCGAGCGGTCCGGGATTGTGGGATGCGTGTTCGGGCACGTCGTCACTCGGGGGTATTTTGACCTTCGCTCCTTCGTAGTTCCAGGCGTGGGGACTCGAAGGCGCCGGGTCGCGGTCGACGTGGAGTTCCGCTCCGCGGTCCGGTCGTCTTGGGTTCGTTGGCTCGACGAGGGCGGCGATTAGCTCGTCCCATTCGGCGAGCTGCCGGGAGTGCAGGAAGTGCCGCTCGACGACGCTGTGTCCGGCGTCGCCGAGCGCGCTCGCTCGTGCCGGGTCGGCGAGCAGCTCGGCGATCGCGTGCCCGAAGCTACGCGGGTTAGTCGGGTCGACCAGTAGACCGTTGTGCTCGTGCCTGATCTGGTCGCGGTGGCCGCCGACGTCGCTGGCGACGACCGCGCGTCGCTTCCACAGCGCTTCGGTGACGCCTAGCCCGAAGCCCTCCTCGAAACTCTTCTTGACGATCACGTCGGCGCGGCGCTGGAGCGCGTTGACGATCGCGGCGTTCTCCTCGACGTCGTGCATCGGCACGCACGCGACGGTCACCCGGCAGCGCTGCTGGTGAGCCAGCGCCCGCCAGGCTGCCTGCACCTCGTCGAGCACTCCCGGCTCCTCGGGGTCGTCGGTGACCGTGTGAACGGTCGGTCCGGCCAGAATCAGATGAGCCTGCGCGTGTGGGAGCGTGTGCTCGGCGAAGCCGCGCATCACCCCGATCGGGTCCTTGATGCGATCCCAGCGGCAGACGTGCACGACCAGACGATCGCGACCGAGCCTCGGGGCCGGACCGGTGCGCAGCACATCGCATCGGTGGCGCAAGCGCCGCGGGGTACCGCCGACGCCGTGAAACGCCGGCGCCCCGGACAGCTCGCCCGGGCGCTCAACCAGCCCCGTGTACGCGAGGATCGAAGCCGCGAGGTCGTTCGACATGTCCGCGTTCTTGACCGAGCATGGATCGATCGACGGGACGATGATCCTGACCGCCTCGAGCGGCAGCCGTGTCGGCACGCTCGCGCGCCGCGAGAACACCGCCACGTCCGGCTGCGCTTGAACGTAGGGCCAGAGGAAGTCCCACGCCGCCTCCGAGAGCCCTCCCGGCCGATCGGTGCCGATGTGGCAGCGCCAGATCACCGTCGCGCCAAGGCGCTTCAGTCCGACCGCCAGCCCGAGCGTCTGCGGGTCGTGCAAGACCACGATGTCCCTCGGGCCGATCACGTCGCGCAGAGCCCAGCCGGCGCCATCGAGCACCCGCTCATACGCGCTTCGCTGCGCCGCTCCCAACGGACCGCCGTCCCCGAGATGCTCGTGGAGAAAGTTGTGGATCCGCTTGGTCACGCGGAAGAAGTCCGCGCCCGCTCGCACGATCAGCCACCGGGCGTCAAGCCCACCGGCTCGCGCGTACGGCAGCATCGTGCGCAGAATCTCGGCGACACCGCCGCCGATCGCCGTCGAGTTGATCGACCACACGGTGCGTCCCGCGAGCAGCTCACGGGCGCGCGCGTGCGCTTCGGTCAGACGCTCCCACGCCATCGATCCGGCCGCGTCGCGCAGCCCCCCGATCGCCACAGCGGGCAGCGGGACCTCCTCCAGCGCGACGGTCACTCGGGCACCGGATCGGCCACCGCGATCGCCGCCTCATCCGAGCGCATGGTCCATCGCCGGCAACCGGCCCCAGGACTAAACGAGAACGTGCTTGCGCCCGGCGATGCCCAGGGAGACTTGAGCGGTTGGAGCACGCTGTGGGTGTGGCTGCCTCGCCAGTTGCCTGCGGTCATGGGATCAAGCCAACGTGTTCCAGCATGTCTGGGTCGCTCAGGTAATGGTGCGCTGCCACGATCACGCCGTCTACGATTCGATGCAATGCGCAAAAAGACGCGATCTCCAAGTTCCCGATTAGTCGGAGCGCACCGACCACGAGCACTTTGTCGTCGCCGATACCGTGGATGTCGGACACCACGATGACGTGCTCGTAGCGCAACCGCGCGAGCTGCACGTACCACCGCTCCACGCCGTCATGGCCGTCGTATGAGCGCTCGAGCCCGCTAAGCCTCAGCGGGTGGAAGCGCACGTCGCGGTCAAGGCGCGCGAGTATGCCTTCGAGGTCCTTCGCGTTGAACGCATCCACCCAGCGGCTCACGAGCGCATCGGGCGCCGGCGCGACCGCTGGCCCGGACACGCTCACGCCCTCGGTTCAGTGGCCGGCTGCGGCGCGTCGAGCCGGCCGGCATCGGGTGCCGCGCCGGAGGCGTACAGCGCGTCGGCTGGCAGCGTCGAGGCGAACAGACCGACAGCGATGCCGTTGCGCGCCAGGCATCGCGGGCAACGCTCAGCCGTCAACGGCCTTGCCTTCGGCGTAATCGTCAAACCACAGCGAGGACAGTTCAGATGGACCCGCCCGGCACCGGTGAAGACTTGACCGCGTGTCGGAAGATGCGACATCGGGTGCGTCAACCCACCGCCCGCGATAGCCACACGCCTGACGATCTACCGGCCGCACGCCCGACATCGGGTGTGGCACCCGGAACGCTGCGAGGTCGGCTCCCCCTGGGACTCACACCCCACGGTCGCGGCACACGGCTCCATGCAACCGGACAGCGATCGTCCAAATCCGCTACGGCGGGCACCGCGTCACGACAGACCCGACCGGGGCCTCGAACTCGCTCCAGCCATAGACGATCGCGGAAATTACCAACAAGCGGCGAATCCGCTTTACCCGATGCTCGCCGAAGTATGCGAGCGATCTGAAGTCCGTCCACAAGAACTCCTCGGCGATGAAACGCCGAACCGGTCGCCACGGACCCAGCAGTGCAGCCACCATGTGACCGCGAACTCGTTCCGCTCTCAAAGGCGCAACCCTCGATGCGATCAATGACCCCGATCGGGAATCGCTGTGCACGCGATCGTAGCGGCGCCGAAACACAAATACGACGTCATGTATTAGGTACTTTTCACGCACATTTCGACGAGGAGTACCGACACCGGCGAGCAACCGATCACCGGCTCGTCGCCGCAGACACACCGTCCTGACCTGCTCGGTCGATGCCGAGGCGCCACTCGCTGGCTAACGGCACGCGGAGCCGTGAGCGGCGTCCGGGGGATCGCCGATCAGATGGCGTGCGAAGGCGTAGCGGACGAGCTCTGAGCGCTTGCCGAGTCCGAGCTTGCGATGGATCCGCCGGCGGTGCGACTCGATCGTACGCGGCGAGAGATGCAGCAGCCCGGACATCTCGGCACTGGTGAGTCCCAGCGCGATCAATCGGAGCACGTCGGTCTCCCGTGGGCTCAGGCCGTCGTTCTGGGTCGCGCGCCGCAGCCCATCGAGGCGCGCCGCAACGCGCGGCGACACGTACTCTTCGCCGCGCGCAGCAGAACGAACCGCCGTCTGCAGCTCCGTGTCGGCGTTGTCCTTCAGGACGTATCCGATGGCGCCGGTGTCGAGCGCGTGTCGCGCGAACAGCGGGCTTTCCTCCGTCGTCGCCACCACGATCTGGGTCTCTGGCACCTCCTCGCGTAAACGTCTGATCGCGTCGATACTCGATCCGTCAGGCATCTGCAGATCGAGGAGCAGCACGTGCGGCCGATGGCGCTTGACATGGCGGATCGCGGTCGGCACGTCTCCTGCCTCGGCGATCACCTCGACGTCTTTATCGCTCTCCAACCAGAGCCTCAAAGCTCGACGCACCACGTGGTGGTCATCGGCGAGCACGAGCTTGATCGGCGCGTCGGCTTGGACCGTCCGGGCAGGATCTGTGGAGGAACGCGCTAGCTGCAGGTTCGCGGACATGACTGCAACCTAGCCGTCCGCGTCCCCACGAACGTCGCGAAGAATACGACGATCAAGGGGGGGATCGCGCCGATCTGGTGCGGAAAACTACGTAGGCGCTCGAATCAGCGAGTAAATGGGCGAGAGCTAACCGGACGGTACCGTCGGCCGTCCGCGCCGTTACGCGTCCGGCGAGCAGGGCTCGGCGGTCGCTCACATACCGCCGTCCAGGCCTGAAATTTCCAGCTCGAGCCCGCAGCCACGATGCAGGATCACGTCCTGGCCCCGAACCCAGCAGAAGCTCCCGCATGAGCGAGCTCCGTCGCGCGTAACCCCCGCCAACGACGAGGACCGGATCACCGTGATCAAGCTCGACACCGGCGAGGTCCTCTCAACCCACCAGATCGAGCCCGACAAGACCTACTGGCGCAACCAAAACAGAAAGCCCGGCCGCTGGCCGAGCTCCCCGAAATGAGACCCATGTCCCGAGACACCTGAGACCTATGTCCCGAGACATCACAAAGGGCGGTCAGGGGGGATTCGAACCCCCGATGGACCGAAAAAAGCCCATACCAGTCTTCGAGACCGGTGCGTTCTCGCAGGCGACGTCCATTGAGCGTCCACTAGGTTCGTTACGTGCGTTAATCGGCGATCACGGATGTACATTCCGAGTTTCGGTGTTTGCAGGACTTTCATGCCTTTTCGTCAGCAGCCGTGAACTCTCGTGATGCCGTTATCTTTCACTCGTAATGAAGGGGTCCCCGGTTCGAGTCCGGGCGTCGGCTTATCGGGTCAGCGGCGTGATCTCCTCGCCGGACTCCACGCGCGGCTTGCGGAGGGCGCGCACGGGGTTGCCGGTGAGAACACCGTGCTCGACAGCGAGCTGGCAGATCCCTGAGAGCCTGACCATCACTTCGCGGACGGTCGTCGGGCTCGCGCCGCGATCGAGCAAGAGTCGCTGATGGGCGGCAAGGGTGGGGACGTCGAGCGCGACGATCGGCTCGTCCAGCAACTCGGAGAGATGCTTTTCGAGCGCCCACCGGTAGCCGTCTCGACTCGCGGCGCTGAGCGTGACCGCATGAGACCGCCACGGGCCGCGCGAAGCGCTGGGCGCGAGTCTCTGTCACGGGGCTCACGCAACCCTAATCATCGATCCGCCCCCAAATCTTTCAGGCCAACCGGAAAAATCGTAACGCGACCGCAGCTGTCCCCTCCCCGGACTTGCCTCTTCGCGCAGGATGTCGATCAAGCGAGTCCGCTCCGACCCGCCCGCATCACTCGAAGATCGACGATGCCGCCGCGCTACTGCGGGTAGTCCCGACCATCAGCGCCGAGGACGCCGACTCCTCCGCAATCCCGGGCGGTGGAGGAGTCTCATGGACCGAGCAGCCGCAAGGCCCGTCGCGCGGAATACTTTGACCCTGTGGCGGTCGCGGGCAATGACTTGGGTGCTCCGCTCCTGCGGACGAAGCTGGCCGTACCCGGCTTTCCTCGCCTTGTAGTCCGTGAAAGCCTGATCACGGCACTCTCCGAGGGTCTGTCGCAACCGCTTACGCTGGTCTACGGTCCCGCTGGTAGCGGAAAGACGATGCTCGTGGTGCAGTGGGTGGCGTCCATAAGAGAAGAGCGTCCGCTGGCCTGGCTCTGGTTGGAGCCCGACGATAACGATCCGGCGAGGTTCTGGATGTACGTCATCGAGGCGCTCCGCTCCGTGTTGCCCGGGGTCGGCGAAGCTTCGCTGGCGATGCTGCGCGCGCCCGGCGTCAACCTCGTTGAGGAGGCCCTCCCGGCGCTGATCAACGAGCTCGCGGACGTCCCGGAGCAGCTCGTTCTTGTGCTGGAGGACTACCACGCGATCGAAGACGAGCGGATTCACGAAGGCATGGCTTCGCTCATCGAGCATCTGCCGACCGCGCTGCGCATCGTGGTGACGTCACGCGCGGAGCCGCCGCTTCGGATCGGCACGCTGCGTGCGCGAGGCCATCTCAACGAGATCGATGCGGTGCAGCTGCGCTTCTCACTTTCAGAAGCGGAGTCGATGCTCAACGAGGTGCACGGCCTCGGCCTGACCCCCGAGACGGTCAAGCGCTTGCACGACCGCACCGAGGGCTGGGCCGCCGGCCTCTATCTGGCCGTTCTGTCGATGCGCGGGCGCCCGGACGCAAACGGTTTCGTCGAGTCGATCAGCGGTAGCGATCGCCGGGTGGTCGACTATCTCGCAGCCGAGGTGCTGGGTGACCAGGGTGAGGCGGAGCTCCAGTTCCTGCTTCATACGAGTGTGCTCGACAAGTTCTGTGCAGCACTGTGCGATGCCGTTACGGGCGCGCGAGATAGCAGGGCGATGCTTGACCGGATCGAACGCGTGAATTACTTCCTTATTCCCCTCGACCGAAGGCATGAGTGGTACCGGTACCACCACCTCTTCGGTGAGCTGCTGCGGCACGAGCTCGAGCGCAGTGAGCCGCGACGCGCCGCAGAGCTTCACGAACGGGCCGGGCGTTGGTTTCTCGATACGGGGATGGTCTCTGAGGCGATCGGACATCTGACGGCAGCTGGGCAGCTCGATGCGGCTTCAGAGCTGATTGACAATCACTGGCTTGCGTTCACGAATGCGGGCCAGCGGGAAACGGTCGCACGGTGGATGGACCAGCTCCCCCGCGGCTATATCGCGAGCGACGGCCGCTTGTGTCTGGCCCAGGCGAGGACCGCGCTCACCGTTGGCGAGCGCGATGAGGTCCTCCGATGGGTGGACCTGGCCACGCAGGCGCCAACTAACAACCCGGGAGACGATGCGGAGCTGGGGCGGGAAGTAACGGTCGTTCGCGCCGCGGCATGGCAGTTGCTGGGGGACATGCGTCAGGCGGAGCACCTGGCCGGCCGACTCGCGCCTCTGGATGGGACCTCGGTCTGGCACTCGCTCGCGGCGTGTCTGTTGGGTACCGCGGCGCGATCGTTCGACGCCAACGACGACGCCGAGGCGCTGTTCCATGCGGCGTTGAAGCTCGGTAGCGGCTCGCCGAACTTCATCGTGTCGACGCTCGCGCTCGGACGACTCGCCCTCATTGCTGCCGATCGAGGGGACTGGCGGGGATGCGCCGCCAGGATCGAAGCGGCGCTTGATGTGGTCCGCACAAATGGTCTGGAGCAGTACTGGATCTGCAGCTCGGCCCACATCGCACGGGGGCGGCTGTTCCGTCACGATCGGCAGCCCAACGAGGCGGGGGCGGAGCTGGAGCGGGCAGTCAGCCTCGCCCGGAGAGGCGCCGGCCTGGTCGAGTGGTCGTACGCACTGACGACGCTTGCCGAGCTGCGCCGCGACCTGGGCGATCGACGAGCCGCACGCGAGCTGGTGCTCGAAGCTCGTGAGCTGCTCTCACGAGCTCCTGAGCCCGGCACGCTCGCACTGCGCCTGGTTGGGCAGTTAGAAAGGGCGCTGCGACTCGTAGTCGATCTATCCGGCGCGAAGCCTGTCGTCACCGACGAGCTGACAGCGCGGGAGCAGACGGTGCTAAGCCTTCTCCCGACGGGCCTGTCGGCCAGGGAGATCGCGAACGAGTTGGGCATCTCCCGAGACACCGTCAAGACACACACCAAGCGCATCTACCAAAAGCTGGGTGTGTCAAGCAGACGCAACGCCGTCGCGCGCGGCCGCGAGCTGGGACTGCTCTAGCCGCGCGTCCGCCCGCCTCGAGGCGACTCTGGGGGCTGACCTAGCCGCGCGTCGCGCTCACACCCGGGGTGACTTTGGTCGGGGTGATGTCAGCTACCCCCATGCGGCCGCACCCTCACGACCTGAGACCAACGCGACGCTCGAAGGAGTCGAACCGAGCCATGCAAGCGGATGACCATCTTGAAATGTCCAGAAACGTCGGACCCGCGCTCGAGCGCAACCGCCGCTTCGCCGCCGAAGGCGGGCAGGAAGGCGCCGTCGTGTTTCCGAGGTTGGGCCTGTTGGTGATTACGTGCCTGGACCCGCGGGTCGACCCCGCCCACTTTCTCGGCCTCGCCCTCGGCGACGCGATCGTCGTCCGCAACGTAGGCGGTCGTGTAACTCCTGAGGTGGTCAACGACGTAGCGTTCATCGGCCAGATCTCGGAGAGCGTCTTGCCGGACGGCCCGCTGTTCGAGGTCGTGGTGATTCACCACACCCAGTGCGGAAGCGCCGCGCTTGCCGACAGCGCGTTCCGACGCCGATACGCAGAGCGCATCGGCGCCGACGAGACGACCCTGCTGGAGCACGCAACTCTCGACCCCGCGATCACCGTGACACGCGATGTCGAGCGCCTCCGCTCAGCTCCCGCGATCCCGGAGCGCGTCGCCGTATCCGGGCATGTCTACGACGTCGTCACCGGCTTGGTGGAAACGGTCGTGCCCGCATGACGAAGGTGCGCGGGGCATCAGCAGACGCGACAACGAGAGAGGGCGTAGCCATGTTCGAAAAGCTCGCGACATTCGCGTACTCCAACCGACGGCGCGTGATGTTCGTCACGGTGATCGGCGTGGCGATCGCCGGCGTGTTCGGTGCGGGCGTGTCGAGCGATCTGAGCCCGTATGGCGCGGATGACCCCGCCACGCAGAGCGTCCAGGCGAAAAACCGCTTCCAGGCCGCGACCGGGCGCCAGATCGATCCCGGCGTGATCGCGCTCGTCTCGACCGGTGACGTGCGCAGCCGCGCCGCCCGACGGCGGGTCGAAAGCGTCGCGGCGGAGCTCAGGGCCCAGCCCGATGTAGCGAGTGTCAAGAGCTTCTACACCACTCACGACCCTGCGATGGTGGCGCGCAACGGGCGGTCGACGTACGTCGCCGCGTATTTCAAGGCGTTGTCGGACAAACAGATAGCCGACGACGCCAAGCTGATCGAGAGTCGCTTCTCCTCCCAGCACGACGTCGAACTGGGCGGAAGCGCGATCGCCGACGCGCAGGTAAACACGCAGGTCAGCAACGACTTGGCGCATGCCGAGCTGCTCGCGTTCCCGTTCATCTTCCTGCTTTCGCTCATCTTCTTCCGGTCCGTCGTGGCGTCGCTGCTGCCCCCGCTGCTCGGGGGACTGGCGATCCTCGGCACCTTCTTCCTCTTGCGGGTTCTCTCGACCTTCACCGACCTGTCCGTGTTCGCGCTGAACCTGACGACCGGACTAGGGCTTGGGCTGGCGATCGACTACAGCCTCTTCATCGTCTCGCGCTACCGCGAGGAGGCCGCCCGCGACGGCTTCGGCCTCGAAGCACTCCGCCGGACCCTTTCTAGCGCCGGACGCACGGTGGCGTTCAGCTCGGTAACCGTCGCGGTCGCGGTCGCCTCGCTTGCGATCTTCCCGCAGCTGTTCCTCCGCTCGATGGGTATCGCGGGCGCGATCGTGGCGCTGCTGGCGGCGACGCTAGCGCTGACGGTGCTGCCGGCGCTGCTCGCGCTGCTCGGCCCGCGCGTCAACGCGCTCTCGCCGCCACGGCTCCGGCGTGCGGCAGAACGAGAGGCGCGGCCAGCCCACAGCGGCGCCTGGTACCGCCTCGCGCAGTTCGTCACCGGGCGCCCGGCGCAGGTCGCGGTTGCGAGCACCGCGGTGCTGATCGCACTCGGCATCCCGTTCACACAGATCCGGTTTATCACCGCCGATGAGCGGGTCCTGCCCCCGGGTGCAAGCGCCCACGAGGTCCACGATGCGCTCGATACGCAATTCCCGCCCAACCGCACCACGCCGCTCGAGGTCGTCGTCGGCGCCCGTGTGTCCTCACCAGAAGTTCGGGCCCTTACCGAGCGGATTGGCCGCCTGCCGGACGTGTCGGCGGTTGCCCCCGCGCAGCCGGCGGGCCGCCAGGCGTCTCTGCTTCAGGTCGCGCCGGTTCACGGTCCGCTCACCGGCAGCACCGAGGAACTCGTGCGCGAAGTGCGCGCGATCCATACGCCCTACTACCTGGGCGTCGCCGGGCAAACGGCGTCATACCTCGACCTCGAGCACAGCCTCGGCGCTCATCTTCCCGCCGTGCTCGCCGTCGTGGTCGGCGCCACGCTCATCGTCTTGTTCCTGATGACCGGATCGGTCGTCTTGCCCATCAAGGCCGTCCTGATGAACGCGCTCACCCTGAGTGCCGTGTTCGGGATTCTCGTCTTGATCTTCCAACGCGGCAACCTCCAGGGGCTGCTCGGATACCAGAGCCTCGGAGCGCTCGACGCCACGCAGCCAATCCTGTTGTTCGCGATCGGCTTCGGGCTCGCCACCGACTACGGCGTCTTCCTGCTGTCGCGGATCAAGGAAGCGCACGATGCCGGCGCACCGGACTCGGAGGCGGTCGCGCTGGGACTCGAACGGAGCGGGCGCATCGTTACTTCCGCCGCACTGCTGTTCGCCGTCGCGGTCGGGGCGTTCGCGACCTCACAGATCGTGTTCATCAAGGAACTCGGGATCGGCGCCGCGCTCGTCGTCCTGCTCGATGCCTCGATCGTACGGGCCTTGCTGGTTCCTTCGCTGATGGCACTGTTGGGATCGGCCAACTGGTGGGCGCCCCGTCCGCTGCGGCGGCTGCACGAACGGATCGCGCTCCGGGAGGGCGCGCCGCAAGCGGCGTGAACGGCTATTACCCGGCGCGCCGTGCTTCGTGGGCAGGCACCCGCTGGCCACCAATCCCGGGCACTGGGGCGGACGCGCTCAACGGGTCACCGATGTGACCCGTCGAGGCTCGCCGGCGATAGCCGGGACGCCTCTAGCCGAGCGGCTCCGGCCACACCCAGGGTGACGGTGATCGGGGTGATGCGAGCTCACCCCAGCCGCCCAGATCCTCCTGGAGACCATCCGCCCCTCAGGGCGAAAACGTCACACCAGCCGAAGCCAAGGAGACAAAGCATCGTGAAGACCGCCGTCGCCCCACATGCCCGACCGGACCGCTACGAGCGCAAAGAGTGGCCAACGCTCTTTCCAGACCAGCGCGATGGAGCCCGCGAAGCGACAGACGCTCGCTCGTTCGATCCGACGCAAGGAACGAAGATCGGCTCCGAGCCGTACGACGATCCCACGCAGGGACGCCAGATCGGGTCGGATCCCTACGACGACCCGACCCGAGGCCGGTGGTAATGGCCGCTTTCGCATTGCCGACCTGAGTTTCATCGGCACCGATGACCCACAAGGCAATCGACACACGAATCCACAAGGAATTTCTATGAAGACCACAGTTCTCAGTGACAACCTGATTATGCTCACGCGCCGTAATCTCGTGTTACCCAATGCTTATCTCGTGCGCGAAGACGACGGCTTCACATTGATCGACACGACGACCCGCGGTGCCGCCGACAAGCTCGTCGCAGCGGCGTCCCGCGCCGGCGCCAAGATCCGCCGGGTGGCGCTCACTCACGGCCATGGAGACCATGTCGGCTCGCTGGACGCGCTGAGGGAGAGACTCGGCGAGGAGGTTGAGGTCCTCATCCCCGAGCTCGAAGCTCGAATTCAGACGGGCGAGCAGGTCGTTGAAGGCAAGCTGCCCGGCAGCTGGCCAAAGGTCACCACCAGGCCAGACGTTGTTCTCCAAGACGGAGATTGGGTCGGAAGCCTCAGGGTCGTCGCGTGCCCCGGGCATAGCCCCGGACACGTCGCCTTTCTCGACACCCGCGATCGGTCGTTGATCGCCGGCGACGTGTTCACGTCAATCGGCAGCGTTCAGGTCACAAACCACTTCTACCTCCGCTTCCCCCTCGCCCAGATGGCGACCTGGGATAAGGCAAAGGACCTCGAGTCCGCTCAGGACCTCACGAGACTTGCGCCGACCCTGCTCGTCGTCGGTCACGGGCCCGCAGTGCCGCGCCCCGTGCCGGCGATGGAGGCCTCCCTGCTACCTGCCAGCGCGGCCATACAGGACGCGAAAGCCGCCGCATAACCGACGGCCAGCCACTTCCCGTCGGCGCCGTTCGGCAACGCATCGCTTAGCGGCCAGATCTACGACACGACCCGCGGGCAGACGATATTCGTGCCGACTGTCTTCTCCGACGCCGACCGTCAATTCGTGCCTTTCTTTCTCAACGGGTACACCGTCTACGACGTCTCGGACTCGAATGAGTTCGAGAGCCTTGCGCTTCGGCTCAAGGGTGGCCCGCGGACCGGGTCACCAACAGGTCAGCCCTTCCAGGCCCAGGCCGTCGTCGGTCCCCCAGGATGGATGGCGGCGGGAACGTGGATGACCCCGACGAACGACACTTTGCAGCTCTTCGGAGAGCAGCAGCAGTGGGTGTACCAGCCGTTTGGGGGAGCGGCTCCTCAACGGACCGGACAGCACGACCTGCCCGTCACGGCGTCGGCTGTAGGCTCCGTCGCAGGCGGGGTGCCGGACCCAACCAGTGGAGGTACCAGATGGCTGAGCTCTCACCGCCCGCCGACGGGATTGTGCTGACGCACTTCATCGTTTCAGAAGACGTCGAGCGTTCTCGGCGCTTCTACACCGAGGTACTCGGCGGCCGGGTCGTCTTCTCCGGAGAGTCCGGAGAGCCGACCAATATCGCACTAGCCAACAGCTTTATCGTCATCAGCGTGGGGGGTGGACCGACGGACGACAAGCCGTCGGTCATCCTGGAGACGCCCCCTGACCCCGACCGGGTCAGCAGCTTCCTCAATATTCGGGTCAAAGACATCGCGGCCGTGTACGCCGAGTGGAGCGCTAAGGGTGCGAATTTCCTGACGCCGCCGAAACAGCACAAGGACGAGATCCGTTGTTACATCCGCGATCCCGACGGTCATCTGATCGAAGTGGGGCAAACCACGGACCCAGGGGACTGGACCCCGCCTCAGTGGCTGTCGAGTGCGGCCGGCGGGGAGCCCGAGTGAGCGCCGAGTTAGTCGCGGCTGCGTTATCTGATGCGGCGGGCGAGTGAGCGTGTGAAGGTCTGGCGTGGCTGTGGCGTCGACGTCGTAGGTCACCGTTGGCCCGGGTCGTGCCACCGTCAAGCGAAGCCACTCTAGCCCCGGACGGTGGCCCGTCTGTCCGCATCCCACGCGATTCATGGTCTGCGCCGTCGAATTGCCCGAAGACGAACTGGTGCGCAAAGGGCCGACATACACTGGCGGGTTCGTCGGGGGGACCATCGGGAGCTTCATTCCGAGCCTCTGGGGTGCCGGGCAACTCTCCCTCTCATCGATCGTGTTCTTCATGATCGGAGGGTTTGTCGGGGTCTGGATCGCGTACCGACGGTTCGGCTGATCCGCTTAGAACGAGCGGCACGTCCGGATTGCGGCGCGATCGCACCACCGACCGCGGAGCGCCCAAGCGGTTAGACGGCAGTCGTCTGGGGCGCTAGCTGTCCACGAGTTGGCGCAGCAGCTCGACGGCGCTCTCGAGTGTGTCCTGGTCTGCCGGCGAGAGCTTGTCGGCGATCGCGCGGGCCAGCCACCCGTCGCGGGCAGCGCGATCGGCCTGCAGCCTCGCCAGACCCTCGTCGGTGAGCTCGACCAGCGCTCGGCGCCGATCATCCGGGTCGGGTCGGCGCGTTACGAAACCGTCGGCCTCGAGATCGGCGACGGTCTGGGCCATCGACTGCGGGCGCACCCGCTCGGCCAGGGCGAGGTCGCTCACGCTCTTAGGCCCGCAGCGATCGAGCCGTCCGAGCACCGACACTTGCGAGAGCGGGAACCGGTTCTCCGCGCGGAGGCGTCGAATCAGCTGGCCGAGCACGACCCGCAGGTCGCTGGCGACGTGAGCCGGGTCGGCCTTTGTCGGCATACGCCGGAGAGTATAGAGCGATCTCTACAGGCAAACTGTGCAGTCTGCCTGTAGAATCTGCGTAGATGGAAAACGACCGCTACAAGTGGATCGCGCTGTCGAATGCCACGCTGGCGGTGCTGTTCTCGACGTTGGACGGGTCGATCACGCTGATCGCCATGCCGGACATCTTCCGCGGCATCAAGCTCGATCCACTGGTTCCGGCTAACAGCTTTTACCTGCTCTGGATGATCCTCGGCTACCTGGTCGTCGTGAGCGTCCTGGTGGTGAGCTTGGGGCGGCTGGGGGACATGTTCGGCCGGGTGCGCATCTACACCCTCGGTTTCGTGATCTACACGGTCGCGTCCCTGATGCTCACCATAGATTGGATGACGGGCCGGCCCGGGGCGATCTACCTGATCGCCTTCCGGATCGTCCAGGGCCTCGGTGGGGCTTGCCTGCTCGCCAACGCCTCGGCGATCATCACCGACGCGTTCCCGCCCAATCAGCGCGGCATGGCTCTCGGGGTCAACAACATCATGGGGGTTGCGGGGACGTTCATCGGCCTGGTTCTCGGAGGGCTGCTGGCGCCAATCAACTGGCGGCTGGTGTTCCTGATCTCGGTCCCGGTCGGCGTGTTCGGCACGATTTGGGCCCACCGGAAGCTCGAGGAGCGCTCCGAACCCCGACGGCGCCCGGTCGACTGGCTCGGCAATCTGACGTTCGCCGTCGGCCTGATCTGCCTGATGGTCGCGGTCACCTACGGCATCCGGCCCTACGGTGGACACGCCACCGGTTGGACGAGCCCCAAGGTCCTCGGTCTGTTCGCCGCGTCGATGGTGCTGCTGGTGGCATTCCTGATCACCGAGTCGCGCGTTCCCGATCCGATGTTCCGACTGCCGCTGTTCCGCATACGCGCGTTCACGTTCGGGACGCTCTCGACATTCCTCTCCTCGGTCGCGCGCGGTGGACTGATGTTCATCCTGATCATCTGGCTGCAGGGGATCTGGCTGCCCCAGCACGGCTATGACTTCACCAAGACACCCCTGTACGCCGGCCTCTACATAACGCCCCTCACCATCGGCCTGCTCATCGCCGGTCCCGCCTCCGGGTACCTGTCTGACCGCTTCGGCGCGCGCTGGTTCGCGACGGGCGGGATGCTCGGCTCCGCGCTCAGCTTCGCCCTGTTGGCCCTCCTGCCGACCGACTTCAACTACGTGCTGTTCGCGGCGATCCTTGCGCTGATGGGGATCTCGATGGGGATGTTCGCCTCTCCGAACCGAGCCGCGGTGATGAACAGCCTGCCGCGCGGCGACCGCGGCGCGGGTGGCGCGATGAACCAGACCTTCCAGAACTCCGCCCAGGTCCTGTCGATCGGGATCTTCTTCACGCTGATGATCATCGGCCTCGCCAGCAGCCTCCCCTCGTCGATGGCCACTGGTCTCGAAGCGCATGGCGTGTCGACGGCCACCGCCACCAGCGTCGCCCATCTGCCACCGGTCTCGATCCTGTTCGCCGCGTTCCTCGGCTACAACCCGATCCAACACCTCCTCGGCGCACACGCGCTGGCGATGCTCACACCCCAGAACCGATCGCTGTTGATCGGACACTCGTTCTTCCCGAGCCTCATCTCGGCGCCGTTCCGCAGCGGGCTGCACGAGGCGTTCGCGTTCGCGATCGTCGCGTGCCTTGTGGCGGCGGCCGCGTCGCTGATGCGCGGCGGCCGCTACTACGACGCCGATGAGTCACGACCGCACATCCATCGAGGTATCGCCCGAGTGCGACACCAGCCCACGGCCCGACCCGAGAAGCAACCCGCAGGCTGAGGTCGAGGACCTCGGTGCGAGCACGCGGTGCCGCTGGAACGGCTCGCTTACCTATCTAGTCTCGACCCGGCCCCGCGCGATAAAGCGGAGGCTGGTCGCTTGGCTACGATCCGGTCTTGGCGATGCGACTGACCTCCGACGAACCTTCCGTGCTGCGCTCGCGCACCATCGGCGAGTCGTGGTTGGCTGTGGCCGGCCGGATCGTGGCCAGCGGCTTACCCAGCCTCTACGACGGCCTGCCGATCCGGGAGCTCTCGCTGGTTACCTTGGCGATCGATCGGCCCGATCCCGACGACGACATTGTCGCGAGGCACGCAGACCCCGAGCGGCTGGCGTGGATGCACGCCAACTTCACTGACTACGGTCGAGTGGCAAGTCTCGGTGACACCGATAGCTACGCGACGCGACTGTTCGACTACGAGCACTCCGGTCATAACCAGGTCCGGTGGGTGATCGACCGACTCCGCGCGAACCCTTCATCGCGTTCGGCGACGATCACGACATTTCAACCACACACCGACACGACGTACATCCCGTGCGTCAGCATGCTCGACTTCTGGCTTCCGGACGGTGCCGTCGAGCTAGTCGTGTACGCGCACAGCATTGACTTCGGCGCCAAGGGCTACGGCAATCTGGTCGAGCTTGCCTGGTTGCAGCAGCACGTCGCCGATGCGCTCGGCGTGCGCGTCGGCCGGTTGTTGATGACGATCAAGTCGGCTCACGTATATGACACCGAGCTCACCTACATCGAGAGAGCGCTGGCCGGGGAGCCCGCTGGGCGGTCGAAGCAGCAATCCGAGACCGCGTGGGTCACCAGCACGTCACCGCCTACATGAAGACGCGGTCAGGCGGGCTGCCACAGCTCGATCCGATTCCCCTCGGCTCTGTGGCCGGTCCAAGGAGCGGTATTAGGGTGCCCTAATATGTTGGGTCCATCCTCGCCGCACCCGACTTTTCTAGGAGCTCCATGCCCGAACGCCGCACCCTCTCGACTACGGTCACCGACGTGTCTTGGCTAACCCCAAGCATGGTCCGGCTCGTAGTGGGAGGGCCCGATCTCGAGGGCTTCGCCATCGGCTCGTTCACCGACCACTACGTCAAGTGCCGGTTCGGAGACCGGATGCGGTCCTACACGGTGCGCGCTTGGGACCCCGAGCGTCGTCTGCTCACGCTGGACTTCGTCGTGCACGGCGATCGGGGCATCGCTGGACCGTGGGCAGCCCAGGCCCAGCCAGGCGACACGCTCCAGATCACCGGACCCGGCGGCGCCTACGCGCCCGACCCCGAGGCCGACTGGCACCTCATGGTCGGCGACGACGCCGTGCTTCCGGCCATCGCCGTTTCGCTGTCGCGCGTGCCGGCGGGTGTTCCCGTATTCGCCGTTATCGAGGTGGACGGACCCGACCATCGTCAGCCGCTGAACTCTCCCGGGGACCTCGACCTCGTCTGGGTACACCGCCACACCGACGCCGGACAGGATCCCTCCCTGCTGCTCGACGCCGTCCGCACGCTGTCATTGCCCGCCGGGAGAGGCCAGGCGTTCGTGCACGGCGAGGCCACCACCGTACGCGTCATCCGCCGTCACCTGGTCCTGGATCGTGGCCTACCGACCAGCGCCCTCTCCGCCACGGGCTATTGGAAGCTGCGTCGCACCGACGAGGAGTGGCGCGCCGAAAAGCGTGAATGGATCGCACAGGCGGACGCTGATCTCCTCGAAGCCCCCTCCGCCCATTAGACACCTGATCCGATCGGGCGTTTCCGTATGGTGCGCGCGGGACTGCGGCGCTGCCTCACTTTCTGTTTTCGAACACGAGGCGGTGGTGGTCGAGGAGCTCGCGCTCGAAGCAGGTCTGGTTGGCGCTCACGCCGGAGGTGAACGCGAGGCGGAAGTCGGCGCTGGTGAGCCAGCGGGGCAGCAGCTGGAGCTTGAGCAGCGTCTTCCTGAAGCTCGGCGCGCTGATCCGCGCTTTCCACCGGTTGATCGTCTCGATGTAGTCGAGGCGGCCGCTGACACTCGAGACCAGCCGGAGGTGCGGCTCAGCGCATCGAATGACCTGCTCTTGGCCGAACGGTAACCAGGAGCCGGGGAACTGGCGGCCCAGCAGCGCGATGTACCACTCGTCGGAGTCTCGCGGCGGGAGCGCTCGGAGCGCTTCCAGGTCGATCCGCGACGCCGGAATCATGTTGCGTCCGAAGACCATCGTCTGCAGATAGAAGCGGCCGCCGGGCGGCAGCAGACTCGCGACGCGGGCGAACAGGTCGCGGTAGATCTGCTCTTGGCGCCCCGCCTGATAGTCCTCCGGGGAGCAGAAATGCTCAAACGCGCCGAGACATGCCACGGCGTCGAACGCGCCGAAGCGTTCCCGGTCGATCTCGCGCGCGTCCTCAAGATAGACCTCGAGCCCGTGCCGGCGGCAGGCCGCCAGTTGCGCCGAGGAGAGCGTCACCCCCACGCCGGTGCCGCCGCAGGACCGGGCATAGGCGAGCAGCGGACCCCAGCCGCAACCGAGGTCGAGCAGGCGGCGCCCCGGCCCGATCCCGACCTGCTCGGCCACGTACTCGTGCTTGCGCCGCTGCGCCTCCTCGAGATCCAGCGAGAAATCCCCGTCGAACTTCGCGCCGCTGAAATCGGGCAGCTCACCGAGACTGAGCCGGATGATCCGATCAGTCTGCGAATAGGTGAAGTCAGCGTCTCGGCCGACCGCCACCCCACCAACATACGACTCCCGGTCCGTCCGCCCCCGAAGACGAGGCGCGCAATGATCAGCCGCCCCAGATTACGGCCTGCGCACCCCCGGGTTCCGGATACATACCTCTGGGACTCGTAGCTGAGACGATCACTTTCGTGCAGGAATGGGACAGGTTGTGATCGTCGTGAGGGTCATCGTTGGGTTTCTGCCTCGCGACCTGGGGCGTGCTGATCTGGCTTCTTTTCGCCGTGCTGTTCTGGTCTCTGACCACATCGACCTCGACGGCGCGGCTATTTCACACGCGTTGGAGCTCTCGTGGTCCTCGATGCTCACGCTGGGCCTCGACTCTCCCCACGGGCTGTCGCGACAGCTTGCCTCGTTCGCCGCGGCCGCGGTCGGCTTAGCGCTCCTTGCCCTGGTGATCGCCTATCTGCCGACGCTTTACGGCACGTTCTCCCGGCGCGAGCAGCTGATAACCAAACTCGCGGTTCGAGCCGGCGCCCCGTCATCAGGTCCGGCGCTGCTCTCCAGCACCTGGTGTATCCCCAACTGGTGTTCTTCCGCTCGCCTCGCTCGAACAATCATTGGGTGCTCGCCTCCGAAGCGGTGCTGGACGGCGCCGCGCTCCTGCTCACGGCCTGCGACGTGCCGCGTGCCTCCCGCGGCCAGCTATGTCTGCACGCAGGGATCCATGCCCTGCTCTCGATCGCCGACTTCCTCGCCATTCCACACCGTCCATCGGAACCCGGCGCCGAGATCCTCCTCCCGGAGGAGAAGTTCAATGAGGCGTTCAGCCATCTGCAGAGCATCGGTGAGGCGTCACGTGGCTGTGGTCGGGGCCTTATCAGCGTCAGAACCCAGGAGACGATCCGGCAAATCAGGCGGCTAACCGGCCCACTCGGGGCGACCTTCACGGGGAAGAGTCGACACGTCTGCCCTGTCGCCGGGATTCCTGGGCCATCCATGCAGATGGTGCTAGGATGGTGCTGAGATGGATCGGGGCGACACGTTTTCGAGAGGCAAAGTCGATCGCGACAAGAGCGAGAAGATCACGATCAACATCGGGCTGGTCGATTTGGGGGAGATCGACCTCCTAGTCGACGAGGGCTTCTTCGCGAATCGCACCGACTTCATCCGCACTGCGATCAGGCGACAGCTCGAGAGTCGGTCAGGCGCTCTGGACCGGACGGTGGCCCGGCGCGAATTGACCCTCGGCAGCCAGTACTACAGCCGCCGCGATCTTGAGGCGATCCGAGCGTCGGGGACCACGGTGCACTTGCGCGTCCTCGGGTTGGCGACCATCGCCGAGGATGTCTCGCCCGAGCTCGCGCTGGCGACGATTGACGCGGTCGAGGTTCTCGGGGCGTTTCGGGCGCCGGAGGCGGTGAAGGCCGCGCTGGCGTCGCGCACCATCTAGCCGGTGCCGCGGTCCACGCGAACCGGTCAATGTGATTGCGACCAACCACGAGCCTGAAAGGGCACGGATGACCGAACAGTGGAGTACGACGATGGGCGAGGCGCTGCGGCTCACTCGCGCGGGGCAGTTGGCGCAGGCGACCACGCTGCTGCAGCGCGGTCTCGCCGGTACAGCCGGCGGACCGCAACCGGGAGCGGCCGGCGCGGACGATCTCGCCGTTCGCGAGCCTGCTCGACTCTCCCTCGCGCCGGCCGATTCGTCCGGAGCACGGCCGTCGGCCCAGTCGCGCGCGCAGGCGCAAGCTTGCGCGCGCTCGGGCGGCGAAAGCCATCGCCGGCGTCACACCGAGACCGCCGGGACGCGGAGCTACCACCTCTACGTTCCCAGCGGGTACCGCGGAGACCCCATCCCTCTCGTCGTGATGCTCCACGGCGGTACGCAGAACGCGATCGATTTCGCCGCCGGCACGCGCATGAACGAGCTCGCGGAACGCGACACGTTCTTGGTGGCTTACCCCGAGCAGTCAAGGGCGGCGAACCATGGCGGCTATTGGAACTGGTTCTCGCCGACGCACCAGCGCACCGGCTTCGGCGAGCCGGCGATCATCGCCGGCATCACGCGCCAGGTCATGGGGGACCTGGCCGTCGACTCGGCCCGTGTCTACATCGCCGGGCTGTCCGCCGGTGGCGCGATGGCCGCGGTCATGGCTGCGACCTACCCGGACCTTTACGCCGCGGTAGGGGTGCATTCGGGCATCGGCTACCGGGCAGCGCACGACGCCGGGTCCGCCTTTGCCGCCATGAGAACCGGTGGGACACCGCCCGCGACCGGGACGGTCCCGCTGATCGTCATCCACGGCGACAAAGACGCGATCGTGGCTCCGATCAACGCCGAGAAGCTCATCGGCTGCCGGCTTGCGGCCGGGGATATCACGAGCCAGGACGGTCCGTCAACGGTGCGCACTGAGGGCGGCCGGCCGTACACCCGAACTACCTACTACAGCCTGGACGATGTCGCCGTCGCCGAGTCCATGATCGTTCACGGGGGCGGGCACGCGTGGTACGGCGGAAATCCCGCCGGGTCCTACACCGATCCGGAGGGCCCCAACGCGTCCGCCGAGATGATCCGCTTCTTCCTCCTGCACGAGGCGACCTCCCACCGAAGCTGACGCCCGATCGGATCCTGTAAAAAAAGCGCCCCCACCCTGAGTCGGGCGGAGGCGCTGGTAACTACTCAGCCGCTACGCGTTCGATGTTTCGCGCTCGGTCGTGTCGATTACACCGGCGCGGTTCTTGTGCGAGCGCTCGTAGGTACGGGCCCGCTTGGCGCGGTCCTCGTCTCCCTCGCCCAACACGGAGTTGACCTCGCTCACATTCAGCTCGTCATAGCCGGGCCACGGCTCCTCGCCGCGCAGCGCGCTGGTGCGCCCAAGCACCGTCGAGCGCTTCTGATTCTTGCGCTCGTAGGCGTCGACCTTCGCCAGGTCGATCTGCGAGAGCCCAGTCAGCTTCTCAAGCACGTCGGCAGCGGTGAGGCTGTCATAGCGCGTGATCGGCAGGTCCTGCTCGGAGGCCATTGCGCCCTTGATCTGGCCCTCGGCCTGAGCGACGCCGGGAACCTTGCGCGCCTGCCGAGCAGTGCTTCGCACGCGCGTGTTGGCCCGACGGGCCGTCTTCTTGGCCTGCTCGCCGGCTTCGCGCACGACATCCGCAGCGCCGGTCTCGCTTACGTCATACGAGCGATCACCGTGCACGGCGGCGCGTACGACTGCGTCGGTCAGCTTCGGGATCTCGCGCATCACGCGGTCCAACATCTTCTCCTCGTCGGAGCGGATCGAGGCCGCAAGTTTCGCGGTTGCTTCATCACCCACCGCACGGGCTAGGTGCTCGAGCGCGGTATAGGTCGCGATCTCGAGTGCTTCGGCCGCGCACGCATCCTTGGCGTTCTTGAGCACCTTCTCCTCGCCGCCGCTGCCCCGCACCAGGTCAAACGGCATCTTGGCCAACGCGAACGTCTGCGCGAGCGCGTCCTCCGCCCAGCCCATCGCGGTCTGGAACGGATTGCCAGTCGGACCGAGGTCGGCCACCCGACGATCGATGCGACGCGCGTGATCGCGGGTCTCGCCGAGATGCTTCTCAAGCGCATTGCGGTAGCTCCCATTCGGGGTCATCGCGATCTGCGCCTGAAGCACCTGGGCCAAGCCAAGTTCTGAGGCGTGGGCCTCGTTCAAATACTGCACAACCTTCTGCTCTGACCGACTCATCAGTCGTCCTCTCGTTCGTTGGGTGCTGCATCGGGTGCCCACTTGAGCGTCTCCCACACACGGCCGTGACTGCCTCAGGTCCGCGTCGATCTCTGAGATGTCCGCCGTTGGGGCGTGAAACGTCTCGGGTCGCCTCAAATAGAACCTTCGATGTTCCGGACCGTATCAGATACGAACCATTTTGTCCCGATTTATGTTCCACGACGCCCGAACTAGCCTTAATGATGCGCGATCGAGCGACATTTGTATGAGTTACTGTGCTAAGTTGCACAGATGTCCCCCGGCCATCTGTAATGCGCCTCACGAGGCGGTTTCGATGCGACTAGCGCTGTCATGAGCGAACCAATCGCTTCGAGCGGCCCGGGGCCAGCGGCGAGTTCTGACGCTGGGGCCGATTCCGCGCCGCGGCTGAGAAGCGACGGCTGGCGCAGCCGAGAAGCAATTCTCGACGCGGCCACCACCGCGCTGCAGCGTGATCGCCGGACCACGATGCAGGAGATCGCAGAGGCGGCCGGAGTGGGCCGCTCGACGATTTATCGCTATTTCCCGACTCGCGGCGAGCTTGAGCGGGCGTTATCTACGCGCTCGCAGCAGTCCGCCGCCCGAGCCGTCACCCCCAATGAGACGAGTCCTCAAGGGCGGCTCGTCGATGGACGCTCCGCGACGCCGCTCGGTAGCGCGGCGGGAGCCGACACGGCTCAACTCGACGGCGTGCGCCCCGCCGGACAGCTCGGCCGTGAGGGGCCGCTATCACTGGATGCGATAGAGGTGCTCGACTCGGTCCCGCCTCATCTGGTGGCCGAGCAGCTCGTGGCCGAAGCCCAACGCATCGCCGGGGTGCCGGTTGCGCTTTACCTGGTCGACATCGATGGTTCTCGTCTGGTGCGGCTCGCCGGCTCACGAGAGTTCCCAGCTCATTTCAACGACGTCGTGGCCCTCGGCGGCGAGATTCCGTCCGATGGTTTTCTCGCGCTCGAACGCAGGATGGCGGAGCAGTTTCCCGGTTCGGCGCCCTACCCGCTGATGGTCCGCGGTCGCGCGATCGGTGTGCTTGTCGCGGTCCGCCGACCGGGGGCCTCACTACGAGAGCTCGCACGTCAGGGCGCTGCGGCGATCGAGCTGACCAGCGCCTACACCGACGTCTTTGAGGGCGGTCGGAGAACCCGGCAGCCGTCGCCGGCCGCCGAGCTCCAACTCGGCTTGCTGCCCCCACGGATCATGAGCGTGACCGGCGCGGAGCTCGCGGGAAGCCTGGTCCCCGCCTACGAGAGCGGGGGTGACTGGTTTGACTTTGCCGATAACCACGACGGCGCGTGGTTCGCGATCGCGGACCCCAACGGAAGCGGCCCCGCTTCGACCGCGCTCGGCGCGCTTGCGCTGTCGGCGCTCCGGAGCGCTCGGCGCAGCGACGCCACGCTCGAGCAGGCAGCGATGTCCATGGACCAGATCGTGCGCGAAGTCGGAGGCCCAGAATTCACCGTCAATGCCCTGCTTGCCCGATGGAACGCGCCGGCCTCGCGCGTGGCCTGGATCGACTGCGACGGCCCGCCCCTGATGATCGCGTCATCCGACGGGAACATCCAGCGACTAGAGAGCCAAACACAGGGCGCGTTGGGATCCTCGGAGCCCACGGCAGAGCGCCAACGCCACGAGCGACGCCTGCATCCCGGGCAACGGCTGATTCTGTGCTCCGACGGCGCGTCGATCACGGCAAGCGCCCGACGTGACAGCACCGCGTCGCCTGCCGACATCGAGCAGGCGATCATGGCCACCCTTCAGGCATCGGCGGCGGCGACCGTACATCACATCCTCGACGCCATCGCCGTCGCATCACCAGATGGCCCCGAAGACGACGCAGCGGTAATCACGCTACGCGTGATCTGAACCAGCCTGACGGCCTACTCGCCTGCTTCTAGGCGCAGGAGGTCGAGGAGCCCGCCGATGTCGTTGCCGTCCTGGGCGGCGTGTCGGAGCATCGGTGCGTTTCGGTTGACGACGTAGCGGTTCCGGCGGCCGTGCCGCTCGCGCTGGACGTAGCCGGCCTCAACGAGGTCAGCCAGAATTCGCTGGGCGGATCCGAGGGTGACGCCGACAGCGTCGGCGATGTCGCGCAGGCGAATATCGGGGTCGCGGGCGATGCAGAGCAACACCTGCGTGTGGTTGGTGACGAATTGCCAACCCCCATCAGCGTGGCCAGTTGACAAATCAGAGGCCCAATTCGTATACTACGAATCGCATATAACGAGACGCGGTCTTTCCATCGCCTGTCACGACTGTATCAAGTTATGCGGACGCAAGATGGTCATCAACTGATGCGCGACATGGCTCCGGAGCTGTCGCAGCGAGCGACCCGGATTTCGGGCCGTGAGGACAGCCTCGACTCACCGGAGAGCATCGCCACGGCGACGATCGAACGGAGTCCATTGCTCGAGGTATCGAACGCGATGGTCGGCCTCTACAAAGAGGCATTCGGGCGCGGTCCCACCAAGGCACGAGCGCAATTCGCCGGAAACGACACGCTGCTGGTCACCCTCGAGTCCAGCCTCACCGTCGCCGAGCGCAACCTGGTGGCGATGGGGGAGCATCAGCGGCTCCGCGAGGCTCGCCTGTTCCTCTCACACGCACTCGAGGATCAGCTCCGTGCGATCGTCGAGCAGGCACTTGGCCGCAAGACGCTGGCATTCGTGAGCGGAATCGACACCGCCCGCGACGTGACAATCAAACTGTTCACGCTCGAGCCATCAGACGAGCGCTCTGACCCAAGCGCACCGTAGGCCGCCGGTCGGACCATCGAGTTGGCGAGGGATAGCACCGGCATTTATCCGCGGCCGAGTCGGGGAATCACGCCGGTGGTGATTCGGGAGTGCGCGAGGATCGCGATGCCTGTGACGGCTGCCGCGCCGCAGGCTGCTCCGCCCACGGCGAGGGCGAGACGTGGGCTGCTGGCTCCGATTGCGCCAATGATCGTTGCGCCGATCGGCGTGCTGCCGACGAATGCCGTGGACCACAATGCTGTCACTCGCCCTCGGTAGGGCGGCGCGGCGGCGAGCTGGATTGTGCTGTTGCCGGTGGTGAGGAACAAGATGCTGCCGAACCCGACCAAGAGCAGCAGGAGCACGGCCGCCGGCACGCTGTCGGTATAGGAGGTGGCGAGCATCGCCAGCATGTACAGGACGGCAGCGCGAATCATGCGCGGTACGCCCGTCTGCGCGTGGCGCGTGCTGTAGATCCCTCCGACGACGGCGCCGAGGCCGAATGCGCCCATCAACCAGCTGTAGATGGTGGGACCGCCTGCCAGGGGCCCGCGCGCGAACAGCGGGAGGCTGACCTCGAACTCGTAGGTAAAGGTGCCGATCAGCACCATCATGCAGAGCGGCGCGAGGATGTCGGGCACCCCGCGCGCGTAGGCCAGACCATCGCGCAGCTGGTGAGCGCGATGCTCGACGCGATCGCCGGTCCTCAGCTGCGAGGTGTCCAGCGTGAGAAGCGCGGCCAGCACGCCGGCGAAGCTGAGGCCGTTAACCACGAAGCACCAGCCGATGCCGACGCCCGCCACCAGCACCGCTGCCACGACCGGGCCGACGGCGCGGCCGACGTTGACGAACGTGCTGTTGAGCGTGACGGCGTTTCGGATCAGCCGTGGTCCGACGATCTCCGGGATGAAGGCCATTCGCGCCGGGTTGTCGAGCGCTGTGAGCACCCCGAAGGCAAGCGCGATCGCGAACACCATCCACAGGTGGATCGCTCCGAGCAGCACGAGCGCGCCCAGGATCAGCGACAGCGCGGCCAGCGACGCCTGCGTGATGAGCAGGACGGTGCGCTTGTCCGCGCGGTCGACGATCAGGCCCGCGTACGGTGTGAGCAGCAGCACCGGCAGGTAGCGCGCTGCCGTGGCCAATCCCAGCCACAGCCCCGAGTGGGTGAGTTGCAGCACGAGCAGCGCCTGCGCGACGGTCTCGGTCCAGCTTCCGACCAGGCTCACGGCCTGCCCGATCACGAACCGGCGATAGTTCGGGACCGAGAACGCCGCCAGGGGACGAACCGGGGCTGGTTGCGCCTCACCGTCCATGGGGGGCCACCGCGAGCACCGACAGCAGCGCGTCGCGGACGCGGTGATGATCGAGCGAGGCGGGCGAAAAGAGCACACGTACAAGCTCCCACCGTGCGAGCGTCGCGCCATCACGGCAAGCCCGACAGACGGGTGGGGGCTAACCGGAAGCTTTGGGTTGGTCCGGCGCGGGCGGCACGGGCAGTGCGACGTCCAGCTCGGTACCCTCGCCGCGCGGACTGTGGACCGCCAGCGAGCCGCCTAGAGCCTCGATCCGATCGCGGATCCCCGTCAGGCCGGTGCCGGTGGACGGGTCGGCTCCGCCGGCGCCGTTGTCGCGGACGCGCAGTCGCAGCAGACCGTCGTGGCGCTCGAGCGTCACCCAGGCGCGTGACGCACCGGCGTGTTTGGCCGCGTTGGTCAGCGCCTCGGCCGCCACGTAGTAGGCGGCCACCTCCACCGGCTCGGGCAGCCGCTCCTCAGGTTCCACGATCACGTCGACGGGCACGGAGGAGCGCAAGGCCAGGGTGCGAAGCGCGGGTGCCAGCCCGCCTTGAGTGAGGATCGCTGGGTGGATCCCCTGCGCGATTTCGCGCACCTCATCGGTGGCCTCGGTCAACTCGCGGACGGTCTCGGCCAGTGCCGCCTGCAGCTCGCCCTGCTCGCCGGGAAGGCGTCGTTCGATCCTCCGCAACCGCAGCGCGAGGGACACAAGGCGCTGCTGGACGCCATCGTGCAGGTTTCGCTCGAACCGGCGCCGGGCCTGGTCGCCGGCGACGACGACGCGCGCCCGGGAGGCCGCCAGCTCGGCCCGGCCGGAGGCGTTTGCGATCGCGATCGCAAGCAGCTCGGTGAACTCGCCCATGCGCCGCTCGGTCGCCTCCGGCAGCGGGCCATCCAGGGAGATGGCCACGATCGTGCCCCACAGGCTGCCGGCGACGTTCACCGGGCTGGCGACCGCCGATCGGAAGGAGGCAGCGGCACCGAGCCAACGGGTCGCCACTTCCGAGGAGACTCCGCTGTCGTCGTCGATCCGAGCGGTCCGACCCGTCCGGAACACCTCCTCGGTCGCGAGTCCAGGCTCGGCTCGCCCGAGCGGGCGCGGCCGGTCGTCGGTCCCGGTTCCGCCGACCAGGGTCGCGGTACCGTCGGGTTCGCGGCGAATGATCCGCGTCACATCGGCCCCGACGAGGTCGCGCATCTCGACAGCCACCGCTGCGAACACGTCCTCGGGAGGGGCGCCCTGGGCGATCAGGGTGGCGACGCGCCGCAGCGCTGCCTGCTCCTCTGCCAGCTCGCTCCGCGCGGTCTCGGACCTCGCCGCGCGGTTTCGGGTGACCTCGAGAATCCCGCCAACGAGGACGCCGATCGCGATGTACATCGCGGTCACGGGGTAATTCACCCAGTCTCGCGAGTCAAACGTTCGATACGGCGCGATGTAGAAGGAATCGATGGCAACCGCGGCCGCCAGCGCCAGCGGGACGCCGAAGAGCGGCCCGAGTCGCCACGCCGCGATGCTGACGGCGCCGGCACACAGCACGCACCACAAGACGACGAGCACGGTCTCGCCGCGCAACGGCACAGCCACTGCCATCCCGGCGAACACAGCCGCGCCGGTGACGAACGCCGCGGCTGCAGCGGCGATCGGATACCCCTTCCAGCTGCGGACACGCGCGTCCACGGGAAGAGGCTAAATCACTCGGCTCGCTCCTGCGCGGGGCGGAGGAGCGCGTCGATCGCATCGGCGCCCAGCTCCGCCTTGGCGATAAACCCGACGGCGGGACTCGCCGCGATCAATTCGGCGAACTCCTCCTGAGCGTGGGTCGATATCAAAATCACCGCGTCGGCGAGCGCACCGGGCTCGTCCGCGCGCAAGCGACGCGCGACGTCCAGGCCGCTCTCCCCGTCGAGGTCGATGTCGACCAGCGCGAGCTCCGGTCGCAGTTCACGAGCGAGTCGCACGGCTTCCTCACCGCCGCCGGCGACGGCGAGGACGTCGATGCCGTCCTCCTGCAGCAGCTCCCGCGCGGTCTGCGCGAATCGTTGGTTGTCGTCGACTATCAGGCACCGGATCGCCATGCGGCACAACGATAGGAGCGGGAACCCGCGATCGGGTTGTGGCTAGCCTCAGTCTTCGCCGGGCGGCCAGCGGTCGGCCGGGCGCCACCGTCGATAATCCGCGCATGACCGCCGATATGCCCGGTGTCCTGATCGCCGAGGACGACGTCCTCCTCCGCGAGGGGCTGGCGAGGCTGCTCGCCGATGAGGGCTTCAACGTCATCGACCAGGCCGGCAACGCCTCCGCCTTACTTGCGCTGGCCCATCGTCACCGCCCTGACCTCGTGATCCTCGACATCAGGATGCCGCCAACCCATACGACCGAAGGGCTCGATGCGGCCCGCACGATACGCGCGGAGATGCCCGAGACGGCAGTCGTCGTACTGTCCGCTCACGCCGAGGTCGAACAGGCCACCGACCTGCTCGCGTGCGGCGAGCGGAGTGGCTACCTCCTCAAGAGCCGCGTAACCGATGTCGACGAGTTCATCGCGACGCTCCGGCGGATCATCGCGGGCGCGGCGGTCGTCGACCCGTTCCTTATCCAGCAGCTGGTCGCCGCTCGCCGCGCCGAAGATCCGCTCGAGGATCTCTCCACGCGCGAGCGTGAAGTCCTGGCGCTCATGGCCGAGGGACGATCCAACGGCGGCATCGCGAAGCAGCTGTGGGTGACCGAGTCAACCGTCGAGAAGCACGTCCACAGCATCTTCATAAAGCTGCGCATCCCCGAGACGGGCGACGACCACCGCCGCGTCCTCGCCGTAGTCCGGTTCCTCCAGACCCGCTAGGGGCGATCGCCCTGCCCGCCCGGTGGTTCGGGCGAGCCACCGCGGTCAATAGCGGCTACCCCCACCACCTGATGGGCACTGCCCATGTGGTCCAAGCGGCCGCGTGGCGAGAGGCTGTGGCTGTCCTCGAATCCCGCCGAAAGGAACCAGCCCATGTCCGCCACCTCCGCCGATCTTCAGCCCGTCGTCGACGGTCGCGGCGCGACCATCCTCGGCCCGCGTAACGTATCCGTCGAGCTTGAGAACCCCGATGTTCTGGTCTTGCCGCCGACCGACGCCGGCACGGTCCCGAATCTCAAGTTCCCCTATGCGCTGGCCCACAACCGCGTGCTGAGCGGCGGGTGGGCACGCGAGATTACGACGCGCGAGCTGCCGATCGCGACCGAGGTCGCGGGCGTCAACATGCGCCTCACGCCGGGCGGGATCCGTGAGCTGCACTGGCACAAGGAGGCCGAGTGGGCGTACGTGATCGCCGGCAGCTGCCGTATCAGCATCCTCGATGAGCAGGGCCGGCTGTTCCTCGACGACGTCTCCGTCGGCGACCTCTGGTACTTCCCCGCCGGGCTACCGTACTCGATTCAGGCGCTCCAGGACGGCGTCGAGTTCCTGTTGGTGTTCGACAGCGGCGACTTCTCGGAGAACGAGACGTTCCTGATCACCGACTGGTTCAACCACACTCCCCGCGAGGTGCTGGCGAAGAACTTCGGGGTGGCCGAGTCGGCGTTCGACGCTCTCCCGACCGACATCGCTCACACCCGGTACATGTTCGCCGGCGACGTGCCGCCGGCCCTGGGCGACGACGCCCCGCCGTACCCGGCGACCGAGCCGCCCCGGGCGTACACCTGGCACATGCACGCGCAGGAGCCGACGAAGACCCCGGGCGGGCAGGTGCGGATCACCGACTCGCGTAACTTCACCATCTCGGAGCGGATCGCGGCCGCGCTCGTCGAGATCGAGCCGGGCGGGATGCGCGAGCTGCACTGGCACCCCAACGCCGACGAATGGCAGTACTACCTCAAGGGGCAAGGCCGGATGACGGTATTCGCCTCCGGTGGCAAAGCCCGCACCTTCGATTACGAGGCGGGCGACGTCGGATACGTACCGTTCGCGATGGGTCACTACGTCGAGAACACCGGTGAGGAGACACTGACTTTCCTCGAGATGTTCCGCTCCGACCACTTCGCGGACGTCTCGCTGAGCCAGTGGATGGGTGTCCTTCCGCCCGAGCTGGTCAAGGCCCACCTCAACCTCGACGACGCCGTCATTGCTGCGCTGCCCCGAACCAAGCCGATCGCCGTGCGACAGGCGTCATGACCCGACGACCAACGAATCAGGTCACTGAAAGGCTTCCCATGACTACTCCGAGAAATTATCGATTCGGCTTCTGGGCCGTCGCGTTTTCATTCACAGCTCTGATGGCGTTCACCACCGTGCCGACGCCGCTGTGGTCCCTGTTCGCGCGTCGCGACGGCTTCTCGTCCCTGACGATCACGGTCGCGTTCGCCGTGTACGCCGTTGCCGTCGCGATCAGCCTCGTCCTCGCGGGGCATCTCTCGGACGTGTACGGACGCCGCCGGCTGCTGGTCCCCGCGCTCGCGCTGAACGTGGTGGCCGGGGTTGTGTTCGTGACATGGCCTGCGCTGCCCGGCCTGCTCGTCGCGCGCGTCTTGAGCGGCCTGGGCGTGGGTGCGGCGACAGCCACCGCGACGGTGTGGCTGGCGGAACTCGAAGCCGCCCGGCGGCCGCGTGACGGAGGCCAGCGAGCTCACATCATCAGTACCGCGGCGAACCTAGGCGGGCTTGGCCTCGGTGCGCTGATCGCTGGGGTGCTCGCCCAGTGGGTCGGCCACGCCCTCACCCTCCCGTTTCTGGTGCTCATGGCCGCGTTGCTGGTCGGACTGGTTGCGATCGCACTAGCTCCTGAAACCCGCATCGCCGCCTCACCACGGCCGCGCTATCGCCCCCAACGCGTGTCAGTGCCGCCACGGTCACGCGGTCGATTCTTCGGCGCGGCTGTCGCGGTCGCGATCACGTTCGCGATCTTCGGGCTGATCACGTCGCTGGCCCCCAGTTTCCTCGCCAGCACGCTGCACCAGCCCTCCCACGCGCTCGCCGGTGCGGTTTCGTTCGCGTTGTTCGCCACCGCTGCGCTCGCGCAGACGCTGACCGGATCGCGCGCCTCGCAGCAGCTTCTCGCCGCCGCGATCCCCGCGTTGCTGATCGGCATCGCCCTACTGACCGTCGCCCTGTGGGTGCCCTCACCGAGCTTCGGGATCTTCCTCGCCGGCGATCTCGTCGCCGGAGCCGGGGCCGGACTGATGTTCAAGGGCGCGATCGAGACGGTTTCGGAGATCTCGCTGCCCGAGCGACGCGCCGAGGCGGTCGCGGGGTTCTTCCTCGCCGCGTACCTCGGACTGGCCGGTCCGGTGATCGGCCTGGGCGTCCTCACTCAGATCGCGTCGACGCGCGTGAGCCTGCTCGTGTTCGCCGGGCTCCTCGCGTTCGGAATCCTCGTGGCGACCCCCGCGCTTCTCGGCGGTCGCGGACGCCGCGCATCCACACAACCACAACCCCTCTCCCGTTGAAAAGAGTCACCATGCAGACAACGCAACTCAAGACCACACAGCTTGGCCAGACCGGCCTCGAAATCACTCGCGTCGGATTCGGTGCGTGGGCGATCGGGGGCGGAGGCTGGGAGTTCGGCTGGGGACCCCAGCAGGACGAGCAGTCGATCGCCGCGATCCAGCGCGCCGTCGAGCTTGGCGTCAACTGGATCGACACTGCCGCCGCGTACGGATTCGGTCATTCTGAGGAGATCGTCGGGCGGGCGCTTGCGGGCGTTGAAGTGCGCCCGTACGTGTTCACCAAGGCGTCGTTGCTCGAAGGCCCGGGCCGCCGGGTCGTCCACAGCCTCAAGCGTGATTCGATCCTGCGCGAGGCGCACGCCAGCCTCAAGCGGCTCGGCGTCGACGCGATCGACCTCTACCAGATCCACTGGCCGATTCCCGATGAGGACATCGAAGAGGGCTGGTCGGCATTCGCCGAGCTCAAAGAGCAGGGACTGGTCCGCCATATCGGCGTCTCGAACTTCGACGCCAAGCAACTGAGGCGCATACAGCAGATCGCACCGGTTGAGACGCTGCAACCGCAGTACTCGCTGATCGAGCGCGACATCGAGCGCGAGATCCTCCCGGTCGCCGAGCGCGACGGGATCGGCGTGATCGTGTATTCGCCGATGAGCTCAGGGCTGCTGACCGGCGCGATGAGTCGCGAGCGGATCGCCGGGCTTCCCGATGATGACTGGCGCAAGCACGACGACCGCTTCCGCGAGCCCGAGCTGTCACGCAACCTCGCCCTGGTCGAGCGCCTTGGTGTGGTGGCCGAGCGCCACGGAACTGTCCCGGGAACGGTGGCGATCGCATGGACGCTTACCAACCCGGCGGTGGACGGCGCGATCGTCGGGTTCCGGTCCCCCGAGCAGGTCGACCCGCTGATCGAGGCCGCCAATCTCGAACTCTCACAAGACGACATCACCACGATCGAAGGAGAGCAGTAGCCATGCAGACCATCGGATTCATCGGGCTCGGAAACATGGGTGGCAACATGGCCGCCCGGTACCTCGCCGCCGGGTACACCGTCTACGGCGAGGATCGCGACCGTGCGTCTGCCCAAGGCCTCGTCGATGAGGGCCTGCAGTGGGCCGCTACGCCGCGCGCGGTCGCAGAGGCGGCTGACATCGTTCTGACCTCCCTTCCGAACGAGGAGATCGTCGCGTCGGTGGCCTCCGGCCCGGACGGCATCATCGCCGGACTGAACGAGGGAAAGATCTGGGCGGATCTGAGCACGATAAGCCCTCGCGCAAGCCGCGAGCTCGCCGAGCATGTACGCGAGCATGGACGCGGTGCGCAGATGCTCGATACACCCGTGTCGGGAAGCGTTCCCCAGGTCAAGACCGGGACGCTGACGATCATGGTCGGCGGCGACCCAGACGCTTACGCGCGGATCGAGCCGGTCCTCCGCATCCTGGGAACGCCGGAATACGTCGGCGAGAACGGGCAGGGGCTCGTCCTCAAGCTGGCCATCAATATCAGCCTCGCGGTGCAGACACTCGCGTTCTCGGAGGGGTTGCTCCTCGCGGAACGCGAGGGCATCGACCCCCACCTGGCCGCCAAGATCATGGCCGAGAGCCAGATCGGCTCGCCGATGCTCAAGCTGCGGGTCCCGCTCATCCTCGATCCGCCCGACGAGGCGTGGTTCGACATCGGGTTGATGCACAAGGACATCCGCCTGGCCCGCCAAGCCGGCGCCGAAGTCGGGACCCCACTCCCATCCGCGGCGGTCGCCGACGAGATACTCGGCAAGGCGGAGGACCTCGGCTACACCCACCGCGACATCGCCTCCTTGCACGAGGCGCTCGGGCGCGTGTCGAAAGACGCCGCGGTCACATCCTGATCAGTCGAAGGTAAGACTTCAGGCCCGAGTGACTAAGGAACCGGTCGCGCTCCGCATTTGAGGGAGCGCGGCCGGGATCGCGGATGAGATCGACCATCATGTAACTCGTACCGGAGCGTTGGCGATACAGTTGCCGTGGGCGCGCACTGGTGCTCGAGGCGGCGCCGGGCCAAGCAGCTCCCCGAATCCTCATGGTTGACAGCACCCACCTCGATAATCACCATCGCCGCACGGCGCAGGCCATCCTCTCGCACCCGGTCAGCCACAACATCGAGTGGCGTGACGTCCTCTCGCTTCTGAAGGCGATCGGCGAGGTGAGCGAGGAGGACAACGGCAAGTTCAAGGTCGCAATCGGTGGCGAGACCGAGACGCTCCACCGGCCGAGCGGCAAGGACATCGACGCGCAGACGGTCGTCGACCTCAGGCGCATGCTCGGCGCCGCCGGCATCACCGCCGAGGGGCTGCACGAGCGGCTAGGCGTGAGGGCAAAGCCGCCCGCGATGGAGCCCAGGGGCCACGCGATCCTGGTCATCAACGCGCACGGTGCCGACATCTACCTGACCGACGCAACGGACGGCGCGCCGAGCAGAATCGTTCCGGAGGACCCGCGCGGCAGGCTGCGAACGATGCACCACAAGGCGGGCAACCCCGAGGGCTGGTACGGCAGGATCGAGGACTCATGGTACGCGGAGCTCGCCGAGGCGCTAAGGCCTGCAGCCCAGGTACTGATCATCGGCAACGGCAAGGGTCACAGCAACGGCATCGTGCAGTTCATGCAGTACCTGGCGCAACACGACCATGACCTGATGAAACGGATCGTCGGCTCGATCGAGACCGACGACGAGGACCTGACCGAGCCGAAAATACTGGCGCAAGCCAGGGCCTTCTTCGGCGACGACTCGCCGCGCGACCACGGAGACGGTCGCTGGGGCGAGAACTAGCTCCGGCCGTCAGCCGAGTACGACAATCGGCTCCGTTCCCCGGTGCGCAGAGGGGAGCTTCCGTGTGGGGGATCGTTGCGTGGATGCAAGTGCCCAGACCAGGCCCGGAGAAGATCTCGAGCCGGCCCCCGACCGCCTCGATCCGGTCGTGCATGCCCCCGGATGCCGATTCCGGTGCTTGCTGTGTCGGGTGATATACCGACGCCCGCCAGGGCGACCGATCACAAGCCCGCCCGGTGACGGGACCGCCTCACCAGGGCAGGCTCGTGCTGGTCCAGTGGGTGAGCCCCTGGAGGTCGGTCGCCTCCCTGACGTGCCGCGGGGGCGTTCGGAAGGTGGCGTACGGCGAGAGAGTCAGCACTACCCGGTCCTCTCGCCGGCACATCTCCTCAGCGTCGGCACGCGCCTCGGGGGGCATCGGGTGACCGGCCATCACCTCGGAGATCCGCATCATCAGATCCGTCGCCTTATCCAGGCCGGGGTCGACCTCTACGGTGGCGTACACCAGCAGGTAGCTCTGCGGCCATTGCTCGTCGAGCACGCACAGTGACACCCTGGGGTTGCGGGCCACGGCCTTCGCCTTGCCGCGGTCGCGCATCGTCGACACCAGGATGCGTTCGTCTCCGTCCATGACGTAGTAGACGACCGACATCGACGGCCCGTCGTCACGGCGCGGATAGCCGAAGACGGCGGTCCGGTGCTCGGCTACGAACTCACGACGTCGCGCGCGCTCAGCGTCGTCCATAGGAGGGGCAGCGGGCTGATTGGCCACGGACTTCCATCCTACGCAGACGCCGCCGGCAGCGCACGAATGGGCGAGGTCGGCGATGATTGTCCGCGTGTCCGAGAAACCGACGGCCCGTAGCGTCAAGATCTCCGCCGACGAGCGCACCGGCTGGTCATCGGAGCGACCACGCGCAGGTGGCGGCCCGCCGCGCCCGGTCGATGTGTCAGTCCGGTGCCGCGTCCTGGCTCCATCGCATCGGCTGCGCTACTCGCCCGGAAGCCTTCTCATCATCGTCGGCGCCGAGGCGTCGCAGCCCGCGCAGTTCGCCGAGCGAGTCGTCGAGGAGCGTGGGGCGACGCTCGCGCCCAGTCGGGTACGAGCGCTGCTTGCCGGTCGGGTGGCGGAGAGCGAGATCGAGGAACGTTCGAGCGAGTTGCTCGCCGGCGCCGTTCTGAAGCGGCTGCAGGCTGGGGAGACCGTCGTTCTGCCGCTCGAGGGCTTCGACGCTCTAGAGCGCGAACGGTACGTGCGCCTCGCGCATGAGCTTCGGCGTCCGCGACACCTAATCCTGCTGGAGGCTCCGCGCGAGAAGGTACGCGACGACGAGCGGCCGGCCCTCGACGAGCTCCGGCGGTCGCTCGACGCGGGCGAACTGGGACGCGACGGCTTCCAGACGGCACTTCGTCTCGGCGGCCACGCGCTCGCCGAACTCAAACGAATCGTCTTTCAGCCTCCGCCACGCGACGACTGATCGTCGCCGATTGCAATCGATCGAAATCACCGGGGACATGATCCGCCTTGGCCAGCTACTCAAGCTTGCCGGCGCTGCCTCGGGCGGAGCCGAGGCCAAGGCCCTGATCGCCGGCGGTCACGTGACCGTCAACGGTGAGCCCGAGGTCAGGCGCGGCCGACAGCTCCATCCCGGCGACGTGGTGCACGTCGGCACAGACGATCTGCGCATCGTCGCTCGACCTCGCAGCAAGGGGTTCAGTCCGGAGCCGATGGGGTCTTAGGGCTAATTGCGGATTGTGATCGTGCGCTCCGTCGTGCACGATCGCTCGGGTGTCCGGATCGGAGCGTCGCGCGTGCTCGCGATAGTCATGGCGGAGTTCGGGCCGCCTGAGGTGCTCGTCTTGCACGAGCTCGCCGATCCGGTGTGCGACCCGGGCCAGGTGTTGATCGAGGTTTCGTTTTCGAGCGTGACGTTCGTCGAGACGCAGGTCCGCTCCGGAAACGCCCCGCATGTCTCGATGTTGCCGGAGCTGCCTACGGTTCCCGGCAACGGCGTGGCGGGACTCGTCGTGGCTGTCGGTCCAGGTGTCGATAAGGAGTTGGTGGGGGCGCGGGTTGTCTCCACGACTGGGGGGATCGGCGGCTACGCGGGGTTGGTGTCCGTTCCCGCGGACGGGCTCATCCCGGTTCCTCTTGAGCTCGGGCTCAGGGACGCGGCGGCGCTCTTGGCCGACGGGCGGACGGCGGTTGCGTTGCTTGACCGGGTGGCGATCGAGCCGGGAGCGACGGTGCTCGTCGAGGCGGCGGCGGGCGGCGTCGGATCATTGTCGGTGCAACTCGCCAAGCGCGCCGGGGCGTTCGTGATCGCGGCGGCGGGCGGCGAGCACAAGCTCGAGGTGGCGCGCTCGCTGGGTGCAGACGTGGCAGTCGACTACGGGCGCGGTGGATGGACCGAGCAGGTGACGGCTGCGCTGGATGGCGCAAGCGTCGACGTCGTGTTCGACGGCGTCGGCGGCTCGATCGGGCGCGATGCCTTCGGGCTCCTGGGGCCCGGCGGGCGCCTTTGCACGTTCGGCATGTCGTCTGGGACGTTCACTGCCGTCAGCGAGCAAGAGCTCGCCGACCGCGGCGTCACACGGGTGCGTGGCGCGCGCTCCACGCCCAGCGCGTTGAGTGGACTCACCGCTCGAGCATTGGCCGGGGCAGCGGCAGGCGCGCTTCGCCCCGTGATCGGACAACAGGTTCCGCTGGCGGGTGCCGGTGACGCCCATCGAGCGATCGAGAATCGCGCCACGATCGGCAAGACACTGCTAGTGCCCTGACAGCTCCCTGTAGGGTGGTGCGCGTGGATCAGTTCCACGGCCTCAACGTCCCGCGCTCGCTAAACGACGTTTGCCGCCCGGAGAGCCTCGGACTGCTCGTTTACGACATGCAGGTTGGGATCTTGGAGCAGATCGCCGACCGGGAGAGGGTCATCCAGAACGTGCGCGAAGTTCTCGGAGCCGCGAGGGCCTCCGGCGTAAGGACGTATTTCACGCGTCACGTGACGTTGCCGGTGGAGTTGATGGGCGTCGCTCAGCTGAGGATGTGGCGAACGTGGCAGGGCGTGGATCGCGCCCAGGACGTTCGCTCCCCGTTCTTGCCGGATGCTCCTCAGACTCAGATCGTGTCGGAGTTGAGGCCGAACGAGCAAGAGGCGGTCCTCGACAAACTGACGTTGTCGGCCTTCGCGGGTACGCCGCTCGAGCTGGCGTTACGCGGAGCCGGCGTTGGGGCGCTCGCGGTCGTAGGCGTTGCGACCGAGATCGGCATCGAACCGACCGTGAGGCACGCGGGCGACTTGGGCTTCATCCCCGTGGTCGTGACCGACGCGTGCGCTGCTGGGAACGCTGAGGCCGGTGAGCGGGCGATAGAGAGCTTGCGATTCCTCGGCGACGCGTTGCTGACCGACGTTGCAGGATTCAGCGACGCGCTGGCGGGACAACCGTAAGTGGGAGCCACATACGCTCCGCCGGACCCGGGACTAGTCTGCGCCGCGTGAGCTCTGGCGAGGCGCCTTGCCCTTTGCTCGAGGCGGATGACCTCGATCAGGTAGCCGGGTTGCTGCAGGCTCAGCGGTTCTTCTGGCTGGACCTACACGACCCGACGTCCGACCAGCTCAGCCGGCTCGGCGAGCTGCTGCATCTGCATCCGCTGACAATCGAGGATGTGAGCACGTTCTCGGAGCGGCCCAAGCGCGAGCATTACGACGGGTACGTCAGCCTCGTCGTCTACGGCGTCGACGAGCAGGCGGCCGCGGGCGAGCGGCTGCTGCGCGAGGTGCACACGCTGATCTCGGGCGATTGGGTGGTGACGCTGCACCCGACTCCGTTCGCGGTGCTGGACACGCTGCGCGAGCGCGTGCAGCGGCAGTCGCTGAGCCGGGAGCAGCGGCTGATCTTCGAGATCCTCGACACGGTGCTGTCGAGCTACGCACCGGTGCTCGATCGTGTCGACGACGCGATCGACGAGATCGAACAGGACGTGATCGCGCAGCCGCGCGAGGAGAGCCTGCAGCGGATCTATTCGCTCAAGCGCGACCTGATCGCGATGCGCAGGGTGGTGACGCCGATGCGCGACTTCTTCGCCCGCGATGCGGACGAGATCACGCACCTGCCGGGGATGCAGCCCGACGACACGCTGTACTTCCGCGACCTGTACGACACCGTGGTCCGTACGTCGGACCTGATCGACTCCTACCGGGACCTGCTGAGCGGCGCGACCGACATGTATCTGTCGACGGTGGCCAACCGCCAGGGGGAGATCGCCAAGCAGCTGACGATCATCGCCACGATCTTCCTGCCGCTGACGTTCCTGACCGGGTTCTTCGGCCAGAACTTCGCGTTTCTAACCGGGCACATCCAGCACGCGGCGTGGTCGTTCTTCGTGCTCGGTCTCGGTCTGCTGGTCGCCTCGATCATCGGATTCTGGTTCTTCTTCCGCCGCAAGGGCTGGCTGAGCTCGGGCTAGTAGAACGCGCCGTGGGCACCGGCGCCTGCCTACGTGGCGATCGGCACGTACCCATATCCTGTCCGCTTTGGCCGCCCCGTCCGCAAGGCCCGGAGGCGGAGGGCCGATACGACCCTCGGACCGTTATGGGTACGAGCCTCATCAGCATCAAGGACGTAGCGAGCGCCCAGTTCGAGTTTCGCCACGAGGACTGGGCCACCCGCTCCCGCTGGGCGCGGGACCTGGCTCTTAGCATCAACGGTTACGAGGTCTCGCCCCGGCCGCGCGGGTACAGCTGCCACCGGCCGCGGTGGGTGTGGGTGGAGGCCGACGCGGCCGGGCGGAAGGTGCCCTGGAGCGATTTCCGGCTGCTCGTCCCGACCGACGCGCTGACGCCGATCACGCTCCACGTAGCCAACGGCCCCGGCTGAGCGGCCGACCGGCCCCCAGGCTGGTGGTCTGGCACCCAGGATCTTCAGACCTCTTGTCGAGCTGCGCCCCGTGTCGCAAGCTACCCCTATGAACAAGACATCCTTCATGGGCGACAAGCCCGTCAACCGCATCGGCTTCGGCGCGATGCAGCTCGCCGGCCCCGGCGTGTTCGGCCCGCCGCACGATCCGGACGCCGCCCGCGCCGTGCTGCGCCGCGCGATCGAACTCGGCGTCGACCACATCGACACCGCCCAGTACTACGGCCCAGACGTCGTCAACGACCTGATCCGCGAGTCGCTGTATCCCTATCCGGAGAATCTGAAGCTCGTGACCAAGGTCGGCGGCCGGCGCGACGACAAGGGCGGCTGGCTCCCCGCCCAGACTCCCGCCGAGCTGCGTGAGGGCGTCGAGGACAACCTCCGGTCCCTCCGCGTGGAGCGGATGGACCTCGTGAACCTCCGGCTCATGTCCTCCGAGACGTCCGGCGACGTGCTCGCCGAGCAGCTAGGCACGCTCGAGGATCTGCGCAACGAAGGCAAGCTCGACCTCATCGGGATCAGCGAGGCCGGCACCGGCGACGTCCGGCGCGCGCTCGAGCTGGTCGATATCGCCGAGGTCCAGAACGCCTACAGCGTCGTCAACCGCTCCGGTGAGGACGTGCTCGAGCTGTGCATCGAGCGGGAGATCGCGTTCGTGCCGTATTTCCCGCTCGGTTCGGCGTTCAGCGGCGGTCCGAAGCAGCTGGCGCAGGACCCGGCGATCGCCGGTGTCGCGGGGCGCCGCGGGGTCACCGCCACACAGGTCGCGCTCGCTTGGCTGCTCGACCGCTACGAGCGGATGCTGCTGATTCCCGGCACGAGCTCGGTGGCGCACCTCGAGGAGAACATGGCCGCCGCGGACGTCGAACTCGACGAGCAGGACCTCGCCGAGCTCGAGAACGCCACCCAGGTTGGCGATCCCCTGAGCGCCGTCCACGAGTAACCCGCGCGGCGCCCGCCTCCGGGGCACCGGCCCCGGGGGCGGTGCCACCCGGGCGCGGGCGTCGTCACAGGCTCGCGAGCGCGGCGCGAGTGGCGTCGTCGGCGGGCGCGTAGACGGCCAATCGCAGCTCCGGCTGACCCGTCGGCACCGTTTGCGCGTGATACAGCCGCAGCGTGCCGAGCCGTGGATGCTGCATGACCTTGGTCCCGCGCTGCGCCTCGATCACCTCGTGCTCGTCCCACCATTCGCGGAGCTGCGGGCTGCGCTCGCGGATCTGCGCCACGAACTCCTCGTACTCCCGCTCGCCCGCGTGGCGCGCGTACTCGGCACGGAACCGCGCCAGCGTGTTGCGGGCGGTTGCCTCCCGCTGCGGGGTCATGCCGCCGTCGCCGGGATCGACCATCAGCCACCAAAGCAGATACCGCCTGTCCGAATCGAGATGGTCCGGCGACCCGAGCACGACCGAGGCCGCACGGTTCCAGGCGAGGATCTTGGTCATCGGCCCGAGCAGGTAGGCCGGGTTCGGGTGAATCGAGTCGACCAACGCGATCAACTGGTCGATGTCGCCGTCGAGTTGGCCGGGATCGGCGCCCGCGACGTCGTCGGCAAGCGGGAGCTCCGCCCGCGCGAGGGCGAACAACGTCCTGCGCTCCGCCGCGTCGAGTCGCAGCGCGCGGGCGAGCGCGTCGAGCACCTCGGGCGACGGGTTGATGTCGCGCCCCTGCTCGAGCCACGTGTACCAGGACACACCCACGCCCGCCAACGCGGCGACCTCTTCACGCCTCAGTCCCGGGGTCCGGCGGCGGCCGCCGTTGTCCGGGAGTCCGACGTCCGCCGGCGACAGTCGCGCCCGGCGCGAGCGCAGAAATGCCCGCAGCTCATCTCGTCGGGTGGGTGAGGACAGGACGGCCATCGTGCGACGCAGACCACTCTAGCCGCCACGCGATGAGCTTCACGCGAGGGCGAGTCAGTGACTGGTGATCCGGATCGCGGCGTGTGTCAGAAGTGAGCGGACGACCTGCTGGTGGCGGGGTGTGATCGCGGCCCATAGCGCACGGGCGACCGGGTTGGTCTGCTGGAGGAACGTCGCGAACAGCAGACCGCCGGGTTCGCTTCGGAACAGCAACTGGCCGCGGAGCCCGAGCCAGGAGTCCGCCGCGAGCAGAATGAAGCCCGGGTCGCTGTGCTCGATCTTCCACCCGACCACGCGGCCCCCGGACCACGGCGGCCCAAGCCTCAGGCCGAGGGCGGTCCACCCCAACCAGAGTTTCCCGCGCACCCTCGGCGGAGTGTCTTGAACGACCGCACGAACCCACTCCTCCGCGGTGTGCTCGCCTTCGGCGGTGACCGTGAACGAGTCTTCGTAGTCGACCCGGGACAGGGTGCTGAGCGCCCGCGCGTCTTCCGGCATCGAAATCTGGCTCACGGCGTGTGGGTGTGTCGTAGAGCGAGGCTGTCGTGTTGCGGTCATGGCATACGCTCCATATATACAGGACTGTATGTATGGAGGCTAGGCATCATCGAGGGCCATGTCAACCCCGCTGACGATCGAGTAATCACGATGGCTCCTCCCACCAGGACTCCGCGCGCCGCCTGGATCGAGGCCGGATTGCGCGGGCTGGCCGCGGGCGGTGGACCCGACGCGGTGCGCGTCGAGACGCTGGCGAAGTCCCTCGGGGTCACCCGCGGGGGCTTCTACGGCCAGTTCAAGGACCGTGGCGCCTTGCTCGAGGCGATGCTCGACACGTGGGAGCGATCCGCGATCGACGAGGTCCTGGAACAGGTCGAGCGCCGGGGCGGCGACGCACGCGCGAAGGTGCGGCGAGCGGGCGCGCTCACGTTCAGCGAGGAGTTGCTGCCGATCGATCTCGCGATCCGCGATTGGGCCCGGCACGACCCCAACGTCGCGGCGCGCCTGCGCCGGGTGGACAACCGGCGGATGGAGTATCTGAGGCAGCTATTCGGCTCGTTTTGCGCCGACGAGGACGAGATCGAAGGCCGCGCGGTGCTTGCGTTCTCGCTTGCCATCGGCTCCCACTTCATCGCCGCCGACCACGGATCACGCAACCACCGCGAAGCGCTCGAGCTCGCCGTCCGCCGGCTGCTTGCCTGAACGCGCGCCCCTTCGGCGGATGGCGCTCACCGCCGACGGTACGATGGTGATCGCATGAGCAGCGCCGACGATGGGCCAGCGGCTGGCACGTCTGGGGCGCGCGGTCGCCGAGCGAACGTGCGCGCGGGCACGGCGATGTTTGTGCCGATCGTGGTGTTCGACATCGCCGGGCCGATCATCGTGCAGAGTGTCGCGCGGAGCCATGGCGCGAGCATCACGCTGGCTCTCGCGCTCAGTGGCATCCCGCCGGCGGTATGGATCGCCGCCCGCATGCTGTGGCGGGGCCGAGTGGATGCCGTCGGTGTGTTCGTCCTGTCCAGCATCATCCTGGCCACGCTGATCGGCCTCGCCACCGGCAGCGGCCGGCTGTATCTGCTGGACGGCGCGATCCTCACCGGCGTGTTCGGCTTGGTGTGCCTGGCGTCTCTCGCTGCAGCGCGACCGCTCATGTTCCACTTTGCGCTCGAATCGCAGGGCGGCGCCGAGTCACCGAAAGGGAGGGAGTTCGCCGATCTCTGGCGTTATGCCGCGTTTCGCCGCGTGTTCGTGGTGATGACGGTGGGCTGGGGAGTCGCCTATGTCGTGCAGGCGGCCATCAGCGCGACGATCATCGAGGCCACCTCCACCGACAAGGCGTTCGTGATCAACAAGATCCTGCCTTACCTCTTCCTCGCCGCGCTCGGAGCATGGACCGCGTTCTACGGGTTGCGGGCCAAGCGGCGAGGGGAGGCGCGGCGAGGGGAGGCACGTGCGGCCTTGGAGTAACGAACACTCACGGTGACGCGCGCCAAAACTCGGCCCTCGGGTATCCATGAGTGGTGAGTATTGTTCTCGTGTGGTGAACGCAAGCATCCATGCACGGACAGAGGGGTTAGCGAGGCTGGCGGTGCGGTTGGGCGCGAATGTCGCAGCCGGACAGGATGTGGTCGTATTGGCCTGCGACGTTGAGTATGCGAACGTGGCGCGCGCAGTTGCCGATGCAGCGTACGAGGCCGGCGCGCGCTATGTCAGCGTGATCTACTGGGATCAGCACGTGAAACGCTCTCGGCTCCGGCACGCGCCGGAGGACTCGCTCGAGTTCACCCCGTCCTGGTGGGATCGCCACATCGAGGAGTGCATCGAGCGGCGAAGCGCCTACATCATCCTCTGGGGCGATCCTCAACCCGGACTTCTTGACGACGTCGATCCGACGCGGGCCGGACGAGACCACATGCCGCTCACCGGGCCTCTGCACGCCATGGCGGGAGGCGGCGAGGTCAACTGGACGTTTGTTCCGGTGCCCTCGCGTGGCGCCGCGCAGCGGATTCTCGGGACCGATGACGTCGATGCGCTATGGGACGTCCTGGCGCCGATCCTCCGTTTGGACGCGGACGATCCCGAGGAGGCATGGCGAGCTCACATCGGCCGGTTGCGCGAGCGCGCCGCCGTGCTCGAGCGCAATGAGTTCACGGCGCTGCGGCTTTACGGCGGCGGTACAGATCTCACGATCGGCCTGATGCACGGTGCGCAGTGGCTCGCCGGCGGTCTCACTACCAACTGGGGTCGTGAGATGATCGTCAACATGCCGACCGAGGAAGTCTTCACGACGCCCGACAACCGAAATGCTGACGGCATCGTCCTCGCGACACGCACGTTCCAGCTGATCGGGGGCGTGTCCGTCGACGGGCTGCGGCTGCGGTTCGAGCGCGGGCGGGTCGTCGACGTGAACGCCGATTCCAACGCTGATGCCGTGCGTTCGTATCTTGCGGCCGACGACGGCGCCATCCGGCTCGGGGAGGTCGCGCTGGTCGACCGTTCCTCGCCCGTCGGCCGCACCGGTCTGGTGTTCAACGACATCCTGCTGGACGAGAACGCGACCTGCCACATCGCGCTCGGCAACGCATACCCATTTACGGTCCCGGACTTGCCCGACGATCCCGCCGAACGCGCGGATCGCGGCTTCAACGTCTCGAGCGTCCACCAGGACATCATGATCGGAGGCCCGCAGGTCGACGTCGACGGCATCGACCACGCCGGGAACGCGACGCCGATCCTGCGCGACGACACGTGGGTCCTCGAATCGCCGCGCGAGTAGGCGACGACCGTTGTAAGAACGGACATGCCCCTCCACTTCGGGCCGAGGTACGTAGTGACTCCGGATCACGTCGAGTGGCGCGTGGGCCGGAGATGGGCGTCGCGGCGTTTCGATTGGAGATGGCGAAGGCATGGCCGGATCGCATCCGACTCGCTCGTGGAGGCCGGCGGTGGGTTGCCGGACGTGGGCGGCGTCGACTCCGTGCCGGGACTGCTGCTGGCCGCGGCGGCGGTGGCGGCCCTCCTCGTCGTCATCCCGTTGCTGTTCTTTGGCGTCGAACTGATCGTGTTCGGCGTGCTGGCTGCCGGCGGACTGACCGCCCGCGTCGTCTCGAGGACCCCGTGGGTCGTCGAGGCGAGCTCGTATGACCCACTCGCGTCCGATCGTCAACTGGAGTGGCGTGTCCGTGGGTGGCGAAGGTCCGGGGAGCTCATCGAGCAAGTGGCCTCGGACCTGGCCGCGGGGCGTGAGCCGACACAACACGAACTGCCTGAGTGACGCGGCCACGGTCCGGCTTCTGAGCGGAGCTTCGAGTCTGCCGCGCGGCTGTTTGCCAGACGAGGCGGCTTTGGCCCCTCGGAGGCTGAACTTATGCGCGCTCCCGTGTCGCGCTCGCGCCAACTCTTCCCCGGATCTGTCGGGGCTTCAGGGAACTCGACGCCGACACTGACATGTGACGAACCCGTCGCCGCGGCGTAGTGTCAGCGTCGTGCGAAAGCTCACGCTTGTTCTGTTGCTCGCGGTTATGTTCGGCGTCGCTGATGCGGTGCCGGTGGGCGCCGCATCGCCGGCGCAGGTCGCGCATGCGAACCAGCAGGCCGCAGTTACAGCGGCGGAGCAAATGCTGGGTGAGTTGGTACTGCCGGCGGGCGCGACCCAGGTACCGACCGAGCCGGTCGGCGACGCCTACCAACTGGCGCACCCCGATGAGTTGTTCTTCTACGCGGCGGAGGTCGAGCGCCACGAGTTCTGGACGACCGGCGCTTCGCCGAGCGCGGTGATCGCGTCGATCGACGCTCATCTCCCCCCGGGCGCACGCTCGTCCGGAACGGGTTACGCGGGGAACAGCCTGTTCGAGTCGTACACGCTGCCGACCGCCGGGGTGCCCGCCCTAGGCCCCCGGAGCCTCGACGTGGAGGCCGTGGAGTTGACTGGCGGAGGCGCCGGCGTTCGTGCCGATGCGTCGGTCCGCTACTCGGCCCCCCGTCTTCCCGACCAGCGGATACCGTCAAGGGCGCGGCTGCTCGAGATCACAAGAGCCGGGATGGGCGAGTCGCTGCCGTCACTCACGGTGACCAACCACTCGAAGGTGCGCCGCGTCGCCGGGATCATCGACAGCCTGCCGTTCGCCGCGCTTCGTGGGGTCGCGATCTCGTGCCCGCTCATCCTCCCGGCCCCGATCGTCACCTTCACCTTCCGCGCCGCGCCGGACGGCCCGGTCCTGGCTACGGTGAGCGAACCGTCAGACGCGCCGACCGATGCGGACCCCTGCTTCACCGCGACTCTGAGAATCCGCGGACATCTCGAGCCGGCCCTGCTCGACGGTGGCAGGCTGCTGCGACGAGCCGGCGCGATCCTGGGGGTGAAGCTCTCCTCTAGAGGGTCGGCGCCGTCGGTGACCCGCTAGCGCCGCAGGTTGCTCAGGTCCATCACCGCGCTCGCCGGTGGTGTCGCCGGCGGTGACTGCGGCCCATAATCGCTGTAGTCAGCGATGATCGTCTCTTGCATGTTGGCCGCGTTGGGGAGGTCCAGATCGATCGACATCACGACCCTGCGAATTAGGTGGTGAGCGTCGATCCACACGTCGATCGGAAACTCACCGCTGGGCAGGGACTGCGAGAGCAGGGACAGAGCCTGGTCGGCGGCCGCCCGCTCAGACGCGGGTAGGTTGTCGGCCAATCGATCGACGCTCATCTCCAGTCGATAGTGCGTCGTCTGGAAGCCGTCCACCTGCTGCTGGCCGAGGTTCGCGAAGCTGCCCGACGCAGATCGGAGCATCTCGAGGGCCTGGGTCGGGTCGCTCGTGCTCGGACCGTCGGCCAGCGACGAAAGTCCGGGGATCCCCGAGAGCTTGGCGAGGTCGAGCTTGACCCATGGCCGGGACGCCCCTAGCGCCGACGTCAGAGACGAGGGGAGCTTCACGTACGCGGTGCCCCCATCCAAGACCATGTCCAGGCGCATCGTCGAGCTCCCAAGTTGCTGGATCACCTGCGGGTCGTCTCCGAGGTCCATCGCCAGCGACATACCGATGGCGTGATCCCGGAGGTCGACGACGCCGCTGCCGGAGGCGGTGACCGGGGCGTCGAGCACGGATGAGGTCGTCTGCATCCACATGTGCACGCGGTAGCCAGGGCTAGTCGAGGAGAGCGTCGCGGCCTGGGCGACCGGACTGCCAAGCTGCGTGCCGCCCGAGCCGAGCAGCAGGAACGCGAGTCCCGCCACGGCGGCGACGACTCCGATCCCGGCCGCGGTGAGCAACCTCGGGCGCCGGCGCTGGGACCGCGACGGCGAGCCCGACGGCGGCCTCGACGGCGCCGGCGATCCTGGCGACGGCGGCTCGACGAGCGGCTGTCCGGCGAATCCGGGAGGAGGCACCGATGTCCCCACGGTCGACGGATCGGCAGCGAGTCCCGCGAGCCTGAGGCGCGGCCCGTTCGGGCTGGACGTTCTTACGAGGCCTCGCGGATCAGCCGCTCATGCCGCCGTCGATCGAGAACGTGTGCGAGGTGACCATCGCGCTCTCGTCGCTCGCCAGGTACAGCATGCCCTGCGCGATCTCCTCGACCGTCGTGTGACGCCCGAGCGGGATCATCCCGTCGAAGGCCTTGGCGGCCTCTTCCTGCGGTAGATGGGTCGCGCGCATCTCGATGTCGTCCTGGAACGGGGTCGAGGTCGGCCCAGGGTGCATCGTGTTGACGCGGATGCGGCGCGGCGCGAGCTCCTTGGCGGCCGTGCGCATCAGACCGACCTGGCCGTGCTTGGCGGAGATGTAACCCGACACTCCCGGCGCGCCGATCAGGCCGACGACACTCGACGTGATGATGATGCTCCCGCCGTCGGGGACGTGCGGGATCGTGTGCTTGAGCACGTGGAACGCGCCGAGAATGTGAACCGCGATCGTGCGCGAGAACACGTCGGACGGATAATCGACGATCGGCTGGACCGCGCCGCTGATCCCGGCGTTACTGACCACGACGTCGAATCGTCCGTATCGATCCACGCCGGAATCGACGGCCCGGGCGACCGCGTCCTCGTCGGTCACGTCCGCGACCGAGGACAGCGAGTTGTCCTCGCCCAACTCGGACACCGCCGCCGCCAGCCGCGAATCATCGATGCCGACGAGGTGAACCCTCGCGCCTTCGGACACGAACAACCGCGCCGTCGCGAGTCCGATCCCGCTCTCGCCCCCGGTGATGAGAGCGACCTTGTCCTGCAGTCGAGCCATGGCCGTGGCCGAGCCTGACAGCTTCCGCGTACGGCGTCAAACGCGCGTCAGCCGATCGTCACCGGCACGCGCGTGGTACTCCGGCCGCGGCGTAGCGCAAGTACATAATGGCCGGGCTTGATCGTGCGCCGGGCGCTGAGCTCGACGCGTGAGTTATTTCCACGTCCGGCCGCATAAACGACCGAGGAGCGCGACAGCGTGGCGGTCACATCGGAGCCGGTCGGGAACACGACCGGCGCCGTGACGATCTTGGTCGTGCACTGCTCAGTGCTCACGCGCCGGTTGTGGCCGTCGACCTCGACCCTCTTGGTCGTCGGCTTGCAGGTCACGAGCTCGGTCTTGGTGGTGGTTCCACTCGACCCCGACCCGGATGTGCCGGCGCCCGCGGTGCCGGCGGCACCGGCGGTACCGTCCGACGGACCGGTTCGCGCCGGCAACCGATAGCTGCCCCAACGACACCGGGATGTCGCCCGGGGAATTGATCGTGACGGTCTGTACGGCACCGATCGTGCTCTCGGGCTGGCTCGGGAAGGAGACCGCGGTTGGGCTCGCGACCGGCGGCGCCGGCGTGCCGAAGTCCGCCTTGAATGAGAAGGCCTCGTAGGTGAGCGGCGGGAACCACGCCTGTCCGGCGTAGCCGTCGTTCACTGGCCCGGGGTAACAGGCCCCGCTTCCCGCGCCCGAGTTGTCGACGGACCACCACGCGTTCGCCGTCGGCGTGGCCGAGATGAGGCCGAGCACGTAGGTGTTGCCTGACGTCACGGGCTGATCGATCGTGAACGTCTGGAGGGCAAACGTCGTCGGCGAGCCGGTACTGTCGACGGTGGCGGGGGCGGTCCACAGCGGCGGCCCGACGGGGCCCGTGCTGTTGGCGTTATAGAGGGAGAGGGTCACCGCCTGGGGGTTGTCGGACGCCAGGTTCGCCGCGAACGTCGTCAGATAGCCAGCAGGCGCCACGAACTCCGCGCCGAGCTGGTTCGGGCTGCTCGGAGTTCCGGACAGCTCGGCGCGGCCGTCGATCGTGCATCCGGTCGTATCGATGACGCTGTCGGCCCACGCTGAGGCGGCTCCGAGGCACAGCCAGCCGGCGGCGAGGACCACGGCGGCCAGCGATGCGCGCCGGGTGGCCCGCCCGCGTCCCAGCCTCGATGCAAATCTGATCACGCTGCTCATATCTCGCTCCTGTCGAAGGGTGCGAGGGATCGTGCCGACTGCGCGGAGCTCGCACATCGAGCAAACGCACATTTATTCGCGCGGATCTTTAGATGGGGCGGACTGACGTTTAGACGCGCCGGTCTGTCAATGTGTGCGCGATGGCGGTGGTGGACGTGCCCAGCCCGACGCGGCCCCCGGCCGCGAGCATCGACGCGGGTCGCCAGGCGCTCGCCGACCTGCTCGGCGCCGACCGCGTCGGTACGGGGGACGACGTGCTCGCCCAGCACGGGCACGACGAGTCTTTCCACCCCGAGGCGCGTCCCGACATGGTCGTGTGGCCGCGGAGCATCGACGAGGCGGCGGGGGTCGTCCGCATCGCCGCCGCGCACCACCTGCCCCTGGTGCCGTTTGGCGCCGGCACCTCGCTCGAGGGGCATGTCGCGGCGCTCGCCGGCGGGATCAGCGTCGACATGCGGGAGATGAACGCGATCGGCAAGCCGTCGATCGAGGATCTCGACGTGACCGTGCAAGCGGGCGCGACCCGCCGCGCGCTCGACGCGCGACTGCGTCCCGAGGGAGTTTTCTTCGCCGTCGATCCCGGCGCCGACGCGACGATCGGGGGGATGGTGGCGACTGGAGCGTCGGGGACGATGACCGTGCGCTACGGGGCGATGCGCGAGAACGTGCTCGCGTTGACGATCGTGGGCGGCCGCGGCGAGGTCGTGCACACACACTCGCGAGCGCGCAAGTCCTCGGCGGGTTACGACCTGACACGGCTGATGATCGGCTCCGAGGGCACGCTCGGGTTGATCTGCGAGGCCACGCTGCGGCTCCATCCGATCCCGCCGGCCACCGCGGCGGCGGCGTGCACGTTCCCGACCGTCCGCGACGCCGTGCAGTGCGTTACGCAGATCGCGCAGTACGGGATTCCCGTGGCCCGGATCGAACTCGCCGATGAATTGCAGATCGAGGCGATCAACCGCCATGACGACATGTCGTTCGCGGTGGCGCCGACGCTGTTCCTCGAGTTTCACGGCGCGTCCGAGGACGACGTGGCCGCGCAGGCGAGCGAGACCGCCGAGATCGCCGCGGAGCATGGCGGGAGCGGGTTCGCCTGGGCCTCGGACGAGCGGGAGCGCCGGCGCCTGTGGCACGCGCGCCACCGCGCCTACGATGCGACGCGGGCGCTCGTCCCGGGAAAGGCGGGCCTGACGACCGATGTGTGCGTGCCGATCTCGGCGCTGGCGGACTGCATCGCGGCGGCGCAGACCGACATCGCGGCGCTCGGCCTGACCGCGCCGATCGTCGGGCACGTCGGCGACGGGAACTTCCATACGTGCGTGCTCGTCGATCCCGACGATCCCGACGACGTGGCCCGCGCCGAGGAGTTCCACAACCGACTGGTCGAGCGGGCCATCGCGCACGACGGGACGTGCACCGGCGAGCACGGCGTTGGCTATGGCAAGTCCCGGTTCCTCGTCTCCGAGCACGGGGCGGAGGCGGTGGAGATGATGCGGGCGATCAAACGCGCGCTCGACCCGGAAGGGATCTTCAATCCGGGCAAGGTGCTCCTTTGACGGAAGACCTGCTCCAGGCCCTCGCGCGCTACGACTCGCCGACGCTGGCGAACGCGATCGAGACGTTCGACATGCAGTCGCGCGACATCGGCTTCGCCGACAACAGCATCAGTTGCATGTTCCCCGAGTTGGGACGGATGGTCGGGTACGCGGCCACGGCGACGATCGTCGCGCGCGGCGCGCCGGCGGCGGATTGGGCCGGCGCCGGCAACAACGCGCTGTACGAGTACGTGCGCACGATCCCGGCGCCGCGCGTGGTCGTGGTCAAGGATCTCGACGTCCCGCCGGCGCACGGGTCGCTGTGGGGCGAGGTCCACGCGACGATCTTCGGCGCGCTCGGGTGCGTCGGCTGCGTCACCGACGGCTCCGTGCGCGATTTCGACGAGGTGCGCGGGATGGGCTTTCACTTCTTCGCCGCCGGCCCGTCGGTATCGCACGCGTACGTGCGCGTGGAGGCGATCGGCGAGACGGTCGAAATCGGCGGCCTGAGCATCGCGCCTGGCGATCTGCTCCACGCCGACCAGCACGGAGTGCTGAAGATCCCGTCGGAGATCGCCGCCGACCTACCCGCCGCGGCCGACCGGGTGATCGAGACCGAGCAGACCCTGCTCAGTTGGGTCCGCTCCGACGAGTTCGATCCCGATCGCCTCGCGGAGATGCGCGCCCGCCATTAAGCCTCACCCGCGCGGCGAGCGCACCGAAGCTCGTACGCCCGCGCAGGAGCGCAAGCGAGCCGGGCGAGCGAGCGCAAGCGAGCTCATACGCTTACTCGAGCTTGTCCGGCGTCACCCCGGCCTCGAGCATCGCGGCGTACAGATTTGACGCGGCGGATGACAGGCTCGCGTCGCCGAGGCTGCGACGTTCGAGCAGGATCGCGAAGTACTCGCGAATGCACGTCAGCACCGCTTGGGCTTCCTCGGGGGTGAACTCCGCCCTCACCACGCGAGAAGCCATGCCATGGAGACTAGTCGGAGTCATCGTCCACGAGGGGTTGCGCGTACTCAAGTGGCCGGTGATCGTGCCGATAATCCGGTGTAACCACCTTTCGCGCGGGCGCGACCTGCGCACTCCAACCACCGCCGCTATGGAGGGCCTGCCGCAATGAGCGCCACCGACCAGCTGAACGATTCCCGCGTCGACGGGAACAACAACGAGCCCCGTCTCGTTCTCGACCTTGACCTGATCGAGGCCCAGGCGCTACGCGCCTGGCTGCTCGAGACCGAGCTCAACGGCGCCAGTGCCGCTGACACCCCGGTGGTCAACACGGCGCTGGCGAAGCTCGCTCGTGCGGTCGACACCGCCCAGGCGACCGTGAACATCCGCCGTGAGTTCCAGACGGCGGGCGTCAACCTGGCGCACTGGTCCGACGAGCAGGTGCTCGAGCTCGGCCGCCGCATCGCCGAGGCGGTCCGCCCGGTCCTGCGCGGCTGAGGCTCCGCCTCGACCCGGCCCGAGGCCGAGTAGATCTCAATGTCCAGCTCGCCCACGCCCGCGCGCCGAAACTCGATTGTCGCCGTGGCCGTCGCCGAGGTTGCCGTGATCGCGGTGGTGGCGGTCATCGGCGGCGGCGCGTGGCTGCTGGGGATGGTGATCGGCGCGATTCTCGGGGCCGTGGCCACGCTCACCGTCGTGGCCGGTTCCGATGAGGTCCGGCCCCCCAGCGAAGCCGCGGCCCCGGCTCCGGACGGTGTCGATGCCGTCACCGGGCTGCCGACGCACGACAGGCTGGTCGCGGACCTGCAGGAAGCGATCGACGCCGGCGACGATCGCGTCCTGACGCTGTACCTATTCGCGCTCGACGGGTTCAAGGACTACAACGACGCCTACGGCGACGCGTGCGGCGACGCGCTGCTCGAATGGTTGGCTCGGAAGCTGCGCGACGCCGTCGGCTCCTACGGGAGCGTCTACCGGATGCGCGGGGGCAGCTTCGCGCTGCTCGCGGTCGGCTCCGAGCGCTTCACGAGCGCGCTGTGCGCGTCTGCGGCGAGTGCGCTCGGTGAGAACGGAGACGGCTTCCAGATCTACTGCGACGTCGGCCAGGCGGCCCTTCCGGCCGAGGCCCCGTCCCCGCGGGCGGCGCTCGAGCTGGCCGCTCGCCGAGCGAGCAAGCACGGGTCAGAGCGCCACGTGAAGTCCGGCCGGCGCGCGCCGGCCGATGCGAACGAGGCGTTGCGGCTGGTCCGCTCGCGCCGCGACGTCGCCACGCTGGCCGCCGGGATCGCGCGCAGGCTCGGGGTCCCGGCGGGCGAGCTCGAGACCGTCGAGACGGCGATGCAACTGTGCGATATCGGCAACGTTGCGGTCCCGGCCGCCGTGCTCGGATACCCCGGCAAGATCAACGGACCCGAGTGGCAGTTCATCCTTCTGCACACGCTCGTGGGCGAGCGGCTCCTCGCGGGGCCGCTGGGGATGGAGGCCGTCGCCGGACTCGTGCGCTACAGCCACGAGCGCTGGGACGGGTCGGGTTACCCGCACGGCCTCGCCGGCGATGCGATTCCGCTGGGTTCTCGGATCATCTTCGTCTGCAGCGCTTTCCAGGACATGACCTCTGATCGCCCGCACCGGGCGGCGCTGGATCCGGCCGATGCCCTCGTCCAGCTCGAGCGTGGCGCCGGGTCGCAGTTCGATCCGAAGGTCGTCGATGCCTTCTGCGAGGAGTTCGCGGCCCAGGCCGAGCCCGAGCCCGAGGCCGACCCGTCGCTGGCAGCCACCTAAGTCCCGGCAAGCCGGCGACGGCTGTGGTGAGCCGCCGCCGAATGCCGGGCACGAGGGGGGCTTCGCGCCTGTGACTCCAAGGACGTCGTCGATTCTGATTCCTTCCCGAGCGTTCGGTTAGGATTGCGCGCCTCGCAGTCCCTGCCGTTCGAAACACCAGAGTCTTCGTGCCACTCGCCGGGCCAGCGTTCGAGATACGAGAAAGCGTCGACGGCGACGGCGCACTGCGCGTCGCTCTGATCGGGGAGCTTGACATCGCGGTCGCCGATGCCGTCGAGCAACGTCTGCGCCAGCACCGGGAGGACGGCCGCCCGGTGCGGCTCGACCTCTCCCAGCTCGATTTCATCGACAGCTCCGGGGTCCAGACGGTCGTGCTGGGCCTCAAGCACGCGCGCCGAAGCGGCCATGAGCTCGAGGTCGATCGGCGCGTCAGCTCGTCGGTTCACCGGCTGATCGACATGATGGGGATCGGTCGGCAGCTCTGGCCCGCCGGCTGACTGCACGCGCGTTTGCAAACGGCAGGGACCCGGAGGGATCGCGCCGGGCTCGCCGAACACGCCACATACCCGTGAGACGCGCAGAGGAGTTATGGATGAGCGACTTCGAGAGATCCGGAGACAGAGCCGGCGTGACCTACGACGAGCCGGCCAGGCGCCGCACGCCAGGCACGTTCTTCGCCGACCTGGGGGACCGGCTCGCTCGAGGCTTCAACAGCTTCGACCGGCCCCAGCCCGACGAGGGGGAATGGGAGGACTACGAGGAGCTTGACCAGCCGACCCAGGCAGTCGACTCGATCCCGCCGTCCGAGCCCTCGCCGCGGCGCTTTCAGACGGTGCTGCACGGCTACGACCGTGACGCCGTCGATGACTACATCGACGGACTCGAGCACGAGATCGGCCAGATGGCGGCGAAGCTGTCGGCCCAGCGTTCGGCCCCGCCGCCGCCACCCGCGCCCTCGGTCGAGGACGAGATCGCGCGCGTGGGTCAGGAGACGAGCGCGATCCTGCGAGTCGCCCACGAGCAGGCGGCCGAGATCACGCGCCGCGCGCGTGTGGAGGCGGAGCGGTGCGTCGCCGACGCCGCGTCCAACGCGGTCGCGATGACCGACGACGCCAAGCGCAAGCTGCGACAGCTCGACTCCGAGACCGACGCGGTGTGGACCGAGCGGATCCGGCTGATCGAGGACGTTCGGAACGTCGCGACCTCGCTGTTCTCGCTGGCCGAGGACGCGTGCGACCGGTTCCCCGAGGATGCGGACAGGGGCGGCTCGGCGGGACCGGCGATCGCGTCGCCGGCCAAGCCGACGGAGTCGGAGGCCCCGCGCGCTCCGGAGCGCAAGACGCAGCCGGGGCCGATGGGACCGGCGACCGCAGCGGGCTCGGCGCACGCCGGCCCGGCATCGCCGCCCTCGACACCGCAGGGCCCGGTACCGCATGCCGCGCCCGCGCCCGCGCCGGCGCCGGTCGCCGCGCAGCCTAAGCCCGCTCCCCAGAATCACCGGCCGGCCGCGTCGCCGGACCAGTCGCGCGCCTAGGGGCGGCTGGGCTCGAACAACTCCGCGCCGAGCTTGGCCTCCGGGTGCAAGCTCGGCGCCAGCCCCCCGCCGAGCGCGGCGCGAGCAAGCTCGCGGCCGAGCGCGGGTGCGTGCTTGAACAGGTTGTTGCCGGCGAGGATCACGAGTCCGCCGACGTCCCACACCGCGAAGCCGTCCGGGCTCCAGGGCAGCTCAGTCACCCAGCAGTGGCGCACATCGATCGCTCGCGGATTCAGCCCGGGCAGGGCACGCTCGACGTAGGCCGTGGTCCGCTCCGCGAGCGCCGCGAGGCCGCCGGCGTCGATCACGCTTCCGTCGTCGTGGAGCGGCGTGTCATCGAGCCCGAGGGCGTAGGCAGCGTTGCCGGGTAGTGGATCGCCGTAGGCGCCGACCTCGCCGAAGAACGAGCTCGAGTCGAGCAGGCATGCCGCGTGGGGCGGCGCGTCGCCTCGGACCGCGAACGTGAGGCGGACGTGCGCCGCCTGGCGGATCGGCAACGGGAGGCCTGCGCCTCGCGCCAGCGCCGCGGTGCCGCGGCCGGCGCACACGACGACGCGGTCGTGCTCTGCCGTTGTGCCGCCGGCGCGGACCTCGACGGTGCCCGCGGGCGTCGGCCGTACCGACAGGACCTCGTCGAATACGAGCCGCTCGCGCAGCTCCCCGATCAGGGCCTCGATCGCCGCCCGGGCGCGGATCACGCCGCCGTCCTCGTCGAACGCCGCGCGCTCATCTGGTTGCGCGAGCATCGGCAGGCGCTCGGCGAGTTCGGCGTGGTCGATTTGGCCGGCGCGCACGCCGGCGCCGCGCATCGCGTCGAGCCGGCGCAGACCGGCAGGCCCGAGCGCCACGACGCCGTCCCGCGAGAGCAACTCGCGCCCGAACCGCTCCTCCCACTCGCGCCAGGCGCGACGGGCCTCGCACGCGAACTCAACCAGGCGCCGATCGTCGTGGGCGTGGCGGAAGATGCGCGACTCGCCGCCGGACTGACCGTTGCCGGGTACCCCGCGCTCGTAGACCGTCACGGTGGCGCCCTGCTCGCTCAGCGCGTGGGCGGTCGAGAGCCCGACGATTCCGGCCCCGATCACCCCGACGTCGGCGTCAGTACGCACAGCGCATCGCGTGCAGTGTGCAGCATCGGCGTTCCCGGGTGCACCCCCCACCGAGGGGGTGCTCACTTTTGCGGATGTGAGTCAATGGGGTAGGCTCGAATTACATACGGACCACCGAAGGAGGAAGGCGATGGCAGACCGGCGAAACGGCGCACAGTCGCCCGAGGAGCAGGTCCGGGCGCTGTACGAGGAGGCCGAATCCAACACGGCCAAGGCGTTCGAGGCGCTGGTGAACAAGCCGAGCTTCGGCCGGCTGCTCGCGCTGAGCGCGGAGAACACGGCGGCACTGACCCGGATGAGTTTCGACGCGGTCGATCTAATGTGGCGCAACCTCCGTCTGGCCGGACGGGCCGACATCGTCAGGCTGTCCAAGCAGCTTCACCGCACCGAGGACAAGCTCGAGCGCGTGCTTCAGGAGGTCGAGAGCCTGCGCGACGAGGTCACACGCGAGCGCGACGCCGCGGGGTCGACGTCGTGAGCGTCGTCGACCCGATCGCCGGCGCGGTGGAGCGGATCGTGCGTTTCCCGGTCAACGCGCTCGAGTACACGAACATCCTGCTGACGACCGACGACGCGGTCGTCGGCGCCACGCCGCGCGATGTGGTGTGGACTCACAGGGAGACGACGCTCTACCGCTACCGGTCCTCGAAGCGCCGTTACGGAGTCCCGCTGCTGCTCGTATTCGCGTTGATCAACCGGCCCGAGATCTTCGATCTGCACCCTGGCCGATCGCTGGTGGAGTTCCTGGTGGACGAGGGGTTCGACGTGTTCCTCGTCGACTGGGGCTACCCCGACGAGGAAGACGCCGACATGGGCCTTGACGAATACGTCTGCGACGAGCTCGATTGGGCCGTGCGCGAGACGTTGCGGGCCAGCGGCGCGGACGAGCTATCACTGATGGGCTGGTGCATCGGCGCGACGCTGTGTGCGATGTACTGCGGCCTCGATCGCGGCGAGGAGCGGGCCCCCGTAAAGAACCTCGCGCTGCTGACGATGCCTATCGACGGGCGCGGCTCGACGTACGCCAACTGGGTCGCGGACGAGGATTTCGACATCGACGGCGTCAGCGAGCACCATGGCTCGCTCCCTGGAGGGGCGATCGATTTCGCCAACAAGATGATGAAGCCGGTCACGAACTTCTGGACGACCTACCGCCGTCTGTGGGACGGGGTCCAGGACGGGACCACGCGCCGGGAGTCGTATCAAACGATGGCCAAGTGGGTGGGCGACAACCCACCGTTTCCCGGCCGGGCGTGGGCGCAGTGGATTCGCCTCATGTATCGAGACGCGTCGCTGCTGAGCGGTCGCCTACGGCTGCGGGACCGGCTGGTGGACCTGGGCCGGATCGACCAGAGCGTGCTGGTCGTTACCGCCGGGGCCGACCACATCGCCCCGCGGGCGGGAACCATGCCGATCTTCGACCTGATCTCGAGCGAGGACGTCGAGCACATCGACCGGCCCGGCGGACACATTGGACTGGTCGCGGGGTCGGCGGCGCGCACGGAGATCTGGCCGCACATCGCGGAATGGCTGGCGGAGCGTTCCGACGGCTGACGCAGAAACCAACGAGGCGAGGGATCAAATGAGCACCGAGACCAGCACAGAAGAGACCACAGCACGAGACTTCGTCCCCTCAGACGAGGCGTTTCCGGCGGGGCACCGCCGGGCCCGGATGAAGGGAAGGGTCGTGTTCGTGACCGGCGGCACGCGCGGAATCGGCGCCGCGATCAGCCGCAGCTTCGCCGAGCAGGGCGCGATCCTCGCCGCGGGCTACGGTCGCGACAAGGAGAACGCCGAGGAACTGCTGCACCAGCTCGAGGAGAACGGCGTCGCCGCAAGCATCCATCAGGGCAACGTCGGCTCGGCCGACGACTGCCGGCGCACCGTCAACGAGGTGATCGAGCGCCACGGCCGGCTCGACGTGCTCGTCAACAACGCGGGCATCACGAGCGACAAGAGCGTGACCAAGATGACCGACGAGGACTGGTACAAGGTGATCGCGGTCAACCTGTCGGGCGCGTTCTTCATGAGCCAGGCCGTGCTCCCGCACATGCTCGAGCGCGGGACGGGGCGGATCATCAACATCTCATCGATCATCGGCGAGACCGGGAACATCGGCCAGGCCAACTATGCGGCCTCGAAATCGGGCTTGTTCGGGCTGACAAAGACGATGGCTCGGGAGGCGTGCCACCAGCTCGCCAGGGCCGGGAAGCAGTCCGAAGACTCGGTCGGGCTGACCGTGAACACGGTGGCGCCCGGGTTCATCGCCACCGAGATGCTCGAGACGATCCCCGAGAAGGTGCTCGACCGGATCAAGGCTCAGATCCCGGTGGGCCGGTTCGGGCGGCCCGACGACGTCGCCCGGGTCGTTCACTTCCTCGCCTCGGACCACAGCTCGTTCATCACCGGACAGGTCCTCAGCGTCAACGGCGGCCAAGACATGTAGGGGTCGACCCCGGACTTTGGCGTTGCAGCTACCAAATACGTAGCTGCATCGCCATCGGCCGTCAGCCGCCCGGTGGCATAGACGCCGGCCCGGGGGCGGAGTGGACCGGGAGGATGAGCGGCACGCGGGGCGTCTGGTTGAAGTCGAAGTCGTTGGCGACGTTGCCGAGGATCGGGTTGTCCTCGCGGACGTCGGGCCGGGGGTCGGGGCGGCCGTCGGTGGCGGGGTCGAGCCGGGCGCTGCCCAGGAAGTCGTCCTCGATGAACTTCGTGTAGGCGTCGAAGCTGAGGGTCTGGTGGTCGATGTATCCCTGCTTGGCGTAGGGGCTGATCACGATCCCCGGCACGCGCAGGCCGAAGCCGGCGCGGTCGACGACCGGGGGCACGACGTGGTCGTAGAAGCCGCCCCAGTCATCCCAGGCCAGGAAGATCGCGGTGCTGTTCCAGTCCGGGCTGTTCATGATCGCGTTGACAACCCCGGTGACGTAGGTCTGGCCGGCGCTGACGAGGGCTGGCGGGTGCTCGGAGACAGTGCCGTTGGGGTCGATCCACGAGACCGCCGGCAGGGTGCCGTTCTTGGCGGCGGTGAAGAAGTTCGTGAGCGACTGGATGTTGCCGAGCTGGTCGTCCTGGGTGACGTCGGTGAACGACGGCAGCGGATTCCAGATCCCGGGCGTCTGCGGTCCCTGCTGCACGGGCGCGCAGGTCATCGAGGCGTCGTTCTCGCAGTCGGGCTCGGTGCCCTGGAACACGTAATAGGCCCACGGGACGTTCTGCTGGTGCAGCAGCCATGTGATGTCCGTCCAGGCGTAGAGGAGCTGGCCGGTGTTGGGGGTCGAGAAGTTCGCGGTCAGCGTCGAGTCGGGATTGGGGTTCTGGACGTCGCCGCGACACGACGACGGGTCGAACGCGTTCGTACAGAACGCCGACCACTCGGACACCATGTACAGGTGGGCGGGGAGGCTCCAGGAGTCGTTGGGCTCGAACATGTGGTCCTGGAGCACGTACTGCTCGGCGTAGGTCCAGTAATTGGGGATCTCTCGGGCGTCGTGGTAACCCATGACGTCGACGCACGAGGGCAGGCTGGAGGTCGTGTGACTGGCGTCGGTGCAGGCGCTGCAGTTAGGGTCCTCGGAGCTGCAGCTCATCCCCTGCTCGGCCTGGCCGACGAACCCGTCCATCCGCCCGTTGTCGATGTCGGCCACGGCGTTGTTCACCGAATGCGGGCCGCCGTAGTTGAGGTCGGAGGGGTCGTGGAAGGGGGCGACGCAGCCGCCGTTGACGGGATCGGGGACGCACACACCGGCCGGAATCCCGTCGGCGCCCGGGTACGTGCCGAAGTAGGTGTCGAACGAGCGGTTCTCCTGCATGATGACCACGACGTGCTTGATCTTGTGGATGCCGGTGAGCGGCGCGATCTTGATCCTCAGCGTGGCCGACGCCGCCGCGAGGTTGTGAACCGAGGCGGGAACCATCGCGCGCCACTGCTCGCTGCGGCCGGTGGTGAAGGTGTGTGCCGCCGCGAAACTGCCGTTCCGCTTCAGCCGCGGCCGCGCGACCGTCTGCCAGCGAGTGCCGACGCGGCGCTGGAGCGACACCACCGCTCCGGCGTTGCCGGGCTCGAGCTGGCCGCTGAACGTCTCGGCGTCGCCGGCGACGGCGAACGTCGCGGTGCTCGCCAGCGTGACCGACGGGCGAACCTGCTGGGCGACGGTCCGGCTGTTCAGCCCGTGCGCGGTGACCATCCAGTAGCGGTTGGTCGCGACCGAGCCGGGCGGCATCACGAAGCTGTAGGTGCCGGCAGTGTTCGTGACCGCCCGCTCTACAGGGCTGAAGCCGCGCTGCGCCGGGAAGCGGCGCCACAGCACGACCTCGATGCCGCACCGCCGGATGCCGTGGTGAACCCCGACGAGCGACCCGAACACGGTCAGGGGGCGCCCCGCGGTCACCGGGTTCGGCGCCGCGAAGATCGTCAGGCCGTTCGCGAGCGCGGTCCCGCGGGCCTTCGTCGAGTTCTTACAGGTTGGGGCCGCCCCCGGTGACTGGCCACTCGATATCGGTGCGAGCGTCACGGCGACCCCGGCGAGGGCGATGGCGATGACCGTGACGAGCAGGACAAATGAGCGACGCAGCGGCGAACCTCCCCCCAGGGGCGAGACGTGCTTTTTTGTCGTAACCCGTCTAGACCCTTCGAGTTGCGATCGCAGATGTCCGATTAGATTGTTCAAATCGTGAGCGGCGCCGGCGAGATCCAACCCGTGCTGGCGCTGCGGGCGGCGCTCGACCGCTACCTCCAAGCCGGATCGCCGGCCGCGCTCGACGCGGCGTTCGCGGCGGCGGCCCGCGCGGTCGCCGAGCGCCGGGGCGACCGGGCGAACGAGCCGCCCGACGTGACCGAGCTCGAGCGGCTGTTCGAGGAAGTGCCCGAGTACGAGGAGCTGGTGGACATCGCGGTCGACGAGACGGAGCGCTCCGTCGGGGCCGCGGGCGTCCGGTTGTGGCGGTGGTTCGGGCTCGAGACGACGCCCCCGACCTGGAATGAGGGGGAGCGCTCGCACGCGCGGCTGCTGGTCGCGTGCGCGTGCGCCCCGCTCGACGAGCAGGTCGTCGGCTGGCTCGGGCCGCGCCTGCTGAAGCTCTCGGCGGACCGGTGGGCGGCGCTGCTGATGGCCGACCTGCGCCAGGCCGACGAGGACCTGTGGCGGCGGGTGCTGGCCGAGCGCTACGAGTCGGTGTGGCGCCGATGCGCGCCGCGCGGCCGGTGGCGGACGCGCGAACTCGCGGACCTGCTGGCCAACGATGACGCGACGGCGGCGGCGATGCAGCGCCGGCTGGCCCGGTGGCTGGCCAACGGCGCCGCGGTCGAGCGGCTGCCGGGGGAGGTCGAGGCGGCGCTCGTGGAGACGAGGACCCCGGATCGGCTGGCGTAACCCGGCGCAAACCAAGGTGTCGATCGCGACACCGAGGGCGCGAAGCGCGACCCCATGGGGGGCTGGGAGCGGTGGCGCCGACGCGCGAGAGTGGCGCCGTCAACCAACCGGGCGCGGCCACCGGCCGCCCCACAAGAGAGGAGGGTCGCCATGAGCCCACGGAACTGGTGGCTCCGGCTTGTGCTTGCCAGCGGGCTGATGCTCGGGGCGCTCGTGCTCCAGAGCGTGCCTGCCGAGGCCGCGCCCATCGGCCCGACCACTGTGCTGGCGGGACTCAGCTCACAGGGTTACCCCTCGTTCTTCGAGATCTCCGGCAACGGACGGACGTTGAAGGTGGGCGCGATCGCCATGAACATGACGTGCAGCTCAGGTGATCAGTTCGTCGTGCCGGACCGGGACGTCCGGATCCCGATCACGCACGGGGGCAAGATCCACGCGGCCTTCGCGCAGGCGCCGACCGCATTGTCGGGCGGCGGGTCCGTCGGTGGGACGGACACGCTGAACGCAAGTCTCAATCCCGCGCACACGAGGCTCACCGGAACCTGGCGTCTCGAGCAGACGTACATCTCACCGTCCGGCCAGACCGACCAGTGCGACACCGGGCTGGTCCAGTTCACCGACGTCAGCTAGGCGCCAGTTCCGCGCACAGGGCGCCTCGTACAGATGGCCCGGATTCCAATGGAATCCGGGCCATCGTCGTGAGATGCTGCGCCTCGCGATGCCAGACCAGTACGAGACGCGAATGGTTTCGCCCCGCCATCTGAAGGAGCGGATCGAGGCCGAACGCACCGGCATACCGTTCCTGTACTGGCTGGACGACGGCGGCGAGCAGCACATCCTGATGCTGCCAGCGGACCGGACGCGAGTCACGATCGGCCGCCGCGATCAGTCCGACGTCCCGCTCACGTGGGACGCTGAGGTCTCGCGCGCGCACGCGATGCTCGAGCCGGTCGGCGGCGAGTGGACGCTGATCGACGACGGCATGGCGCTCAACGGATCGTTCGTGAACGGCAGCCGCATCCGCGGCCGGCACCGGTTGGAGGACAAGGACCACATGTACTTCGGCCAGACCCGGGTCGTGTACCGGGAACCCGAGAGCGACCCGGGCAGTCAATCGACCGCGCGGGCGCTCGAATCACCGGCCGCGATTCCGTTGACCGAGACTCAGCGGAAGCTGCTGATCGCGCTCTGCCGGCCGGTCGAGTCCGGGTCGGCCACCCCCGCGACCAACCCGCAGATCGCCGCCGAGGTGTACCTGAGCGTCGACGCCGTCAAGGCCCACATGCGGCACCTGTTCGACCGGTTCGAGCTCGGCGATCTGCCCCAGAACGAGAAGCGCCAGCAGTTGGTCGCGATCGTGCGTGGCTCGGGTCTGCTCTCCCCGCACGACTTCTAGTGGTCGCTCACGACCACTAGCGCCTGCGCACGGTGATCGTGGTCCACGCGCCTACCCGGACGCGATCGCCGTCGACCAGCGGGATGGCCGTGTGTGGGTCGATCGGCTTCGGATCGTCGTTGACCATCGTCCCGTTGGTCGAGCCGAGGTCGCGGACGACGATCCCGCCGTCGCCCCGGCGCTCGAGCATGGCGTGCAGGCGGGAGACGCCCGGGTCGACGGGCGCCGCCGCCAGGTCGATCTCGGGGGCGCGCTCGTCGGGGTGTCCGCGGCTCCGCCCGATCCGGCTCTCGCCGTCGCCCAGGACGACGCGCCGCTCGGAGTAATCGTCCGGGAACGACACCCCGTCGACCGCGAGAAGATCGAACTGGACGCGGTCGGCCGAGACGATCGCCTCCCATCCGGCTGGCGCCGGCGCCGGCGGCGGTCCGTGGAAGTCGTAACCGCAGCCCTCGCAGTAGCGATCCTCGCCCGAGCGCGCGGCGCCGCAAACGGGGCACGGCTCCCGGCGGGCAGCGGGCGAGGTGTCGACCTCCTCGACGACCGGGAGCACCGCGGTGATCGCGCCGGCGATCAAGGCGCCGCATTGATCGCAGTAGTCGGTCGCCTGGGACTCGTGGCCGCGCGGGCAGACGACGCTCATGCCGCGCCGGGACCCACCCGCACGGTGATCGTCGAGCGCGTGTCGAGCGACATCTCGTCGACCGTCGCGACGTCGCGGCGGAGCCGGACGGTCCCGGTCGCTGCGTCATCGACCTCGACCACCCCCTGGAGCAGCTTCATGGTGTCGGCATGGCCGCTCTCGTTTGCGAGCCTGACGGCGCGCCCGAGCTTGAACGTCGCGGTCGCGAGGTCGCCCTGCTTGCGAGCAGCGATCCCCTCCTGGATGCACGCGGCCAGCTCGACCTGGCCCGTGTAGTGGGCGACCTTCCCGTTGATCTCCGTCGACAGCTGCTGCTCGTCGGTCCACATGGCCCTAACGAGCGCCGTCGCGCGTGTCTCGTCCCCCTCGACGAGGCTGACCCGGCCGGCGAGCATCTCGTCGCCCACCTCGCCCGGGTTCACGTTGATGCAAAGGTGGTAGTCGCGTGACTCGCGGCCCCAGGTCGCGGTCGGATAGTCGGCGGTCTGCGGGTTGACCGGCACGGCGCGGTCCGTCAGCTCTTCGACGGTCGGCGCCACCTGGCGGACGAACGCGACGCTTGCTCCCTGCGGCGTCCACAGCCGAAGCGACACGTTGCCGGTCGATTTGCCCATCGCGGTCTGCATCAGCGAGCGGAAGTCCTCCGACATGTCTCGGGGGTGGCCGATGATGTCGACGCTCCCGAGCAGCGCCGACGCAATCCGGCGAAGCTCGCTCACCTGCCAGTCGGTGCCCACGCCGCGGCAGTCGCACTGGAACCGCCCCTCGAGCTCGGCAAGCACCCCGTTCAGGTGCTCATCAGTCTCGTGCTGGTTCTCGCCGTCGGTGAGCAGAATCGCGTGGCACGAGCGGCCGGGCACGGTCGCGAACAGCGTCCCCGCGAGCGTCAGCCACGATCCGATCGCCGTCCCGCCCGCAGCCTTCAGCCAGCGGAGCGCGCGCTTGGCCTCGGATCGCGCGAGCTCGGAGGCGATCGCGAGCGTTCCATCGGTTGGATACACAGCGTGCGCCGTATCCGTGCCGGCGATGATTCCGAACGCCACGCCGTCCCGGATGCAGTCGATCGCGACGCTCGTAGCCTCGCGTGCCGATTCGAGCTTCCGGCGGGGCGCGCCCATCGAACCCGATGTGTCGAGGATCACGATCTCGGCGGCGTCGGGTTGGCTCCACTCGCCGGCCGCGCCGTCGGAGGTGACGGTCACGATCGCGTTGACCTGTGAGCCGCCCAGCGGCAGGTACTCGTTCTGGTCGCACTCGGTGCTGAAGGTGCTCATCTGACTCCCCTCTTCTAGGCCCTACGGATCGATGTCGACCACCGCCACGGTGATGTTGTCGTGGCCCCCACGTTCGTTCGCGGTGTCGGCGAGTGCGCGCCCCACCGCCGCCGGCGCAGCCCCGTCCGGCAGCGCATCGATCAGCCGGCCGAGCTCGCTCGCGCTGGGGGCGTAGTTCCACAGCCCGTCGGTGCACAGCAGCAGACGCCCGGGACGCTCGGGGCGCAGCGAGACGGTTCGCGGCGGACGCTCGGGGGCATCCGGACCGACCCAGTTCGTGATCGAGTGCAGGAACGGGCTCTTCGCCGCCTGCTCGGGCGTGAGCAGGCCCTTGGCGATCCCCTCCTCCGCGAACGAGTCGTCGACCGTGAGCTGGTGGGACTCTTCGCGATCGAACCAGTACGCGCGGCTGTCGCCGACCCAGCCGACCGTGATGTCGGCACCCCGGCAGACGGCGCAGACGAGCGTGCACGACGGATCCACGCGCTTGACCCGCGTCGTCCACTCGACCTGGATCACGGCGTCCACGGCAGCCTGGATCGCGTCGACGATCGCCTGGCCCGCGTCCTTGTCGGGATCGGAGATCGCCTGCGCGAGGACGGCGCCGGCAGCGCCGGCCGCATCCCGAGCGGCGATATTGCCGGCGCTCGCGGACGAGATCCCGTCGCACACGACCACCGCCACGTCTCGCTCGCCGGTCACCTCGATGTGGAACGAGTCCTCGTTGCGATGGTGAACGAGCCCTTGATCGCTGACCGCAGCCGCGATCGCGAGGTCGAGCTCGACCCGCCTGGCCGCGCCGTCGGTTTGCCGCTCGTCCTCGATGCGGGCGCCGCATCGCTCGCAGAACCGGTCTCCGGCCTGCAGGGGCGCTCCGCACGAGGGACAGGAAATGCCGGCGTCGGTGCTCACATCAACGTCCTCTGTGCTCACGTCCCCTCCTTGATTGTCATGTCCAGGTCCGCGGTCGAACATGGTTGGCGTGATCGACCAGCTCGCTCCGTTCCGCACTGCTGGCCGACCACCGGGCGAGCTCTCTGTAGGAGCGCTCGACCCCGAAGCGCAGGTCGCGCTCGGCGAACCGGTAGCCGAGCAGGCTGGCGCGACCGTCATCGAACGCTCCGCCGTGCCGGACCAGCGCGAGCGCCGCCTCCAGCACGTCGGCCGCCAGGCGCACGCGCTGCTCTCCTCTGACCGGAAGGGTCTCGAGGATCGAGCCGGCCACCAGCAGATCGTCGGCGGTGGTCGCTCCCGTTCCGTTGGTCTCCGCGAGGCACCGAATCCGGGCCGTCTGCGCCTCGACATAGGCGCTCGAGGAGTCGGGAACCCGGTCGTAGGCCGCGAGCGCGCCGGCCCGCTCGCCCGCCGCCAGCCGGCAGCGCGCCAGGCCGAACGTGGCGGCGGTGTACGCCGGGTCGGTGCGCGACACGATCTCGTACCAGCCGGCGGCTTCAACGATCGTCCCGCCTCCCGACTCGCAGGCCATGCCGAGCGCGAGCTTGGGCGCCAGATCGCCGGGGAGCGATCGATACACGGACGTGAAGCTCGCCCTGGAGTCGCCGAACCGTTCCCTCGCCAGATTCATCACGCCGCGGTACCAGGCGACGCGCCACTCCCAGCGATCGATCGCCTCGATCTCCGCCAGCGCCGCCTCGGCGGAATCCCAGTCGCCGACCTCAATCAGCTCGGCAGCGAGTCGCAGGACGACCTCGGTGGTCCTGTCCGGGGCCGCCCGGAGGTCGGCGATCATCTGCTGCGGGTCGGTTGACATGATCGTCGCCAGGTAGCCCGCGGCCGGGTCGTCCCGGTCGACGAGCGGACGTGGGAGCACACGCCGATCGGGGCGCTCGTTGTCGCCTCGCACCGACCCAGTGAACAGCTTGCTCGCCGCCGGCACGGTGCGCCCCTCTTGATCGCTGACGACCTCACGCAGGACGCCGTAGAGCTGGTCGGCCATCTCCTCGGCCGACTGGAAGCGGTCGTCGGGATCGGGCGCGGTGCCAGTCAACAGGAACTGGTACAGCGAGTCGTAGCGCTCGAGCACCGGGACCGACTCCCGCGGCGGAAGCGTGAAGCGGAAGTTGCTCTGGTACCCGCGGAAGTCGAAGCACAGCACCGCGAGCGTGCGGGCGACCGTGAACAGGTCCGACGCGATCGACGGACCGGAGGAGACTATCTCGGGCGCCTGGTAGCCGACCGTGCCGAACACGGACGCCGCCGGGTCGTCCATCCGGTACACGCCGCCGAGGTCGATCAGCTTGAGCGAATGCTGCGTCTGGATGACGTTGTCGATCTTGAAGTCGCAGAACAGCAGCCCGAGGCGGTGCAGATAGCCGAGCGCGGGCACGATCTCGAGCACGTACGCGATCGCCATCGCCGGCGGGAGCGGGTCGGGCGCGCCGCCGTTGGCGTCCCGGCGCGCGGTGAGGATCTGCTTGAGGCTCAGCCCGCCGACGTACTCCATCACGATGTAGCCGGAGCTCTCGTGCTGGACGAAGTTGAAGATCTTCACGATGTTCGGGTGCTCGACCTCGGCCAGGAAGCGGCGCTCGGCCAGCGCCGCGGCCATAGCGTCGTCGTCGCTCGAGTTGAGCAGCCCTTTGAGCACGACCCAGCGGTCGGACACGTTGCGGTCCCGCGCGAGGTAGATCCACCCCATGCCGCCGTGGGCGATGCAGCCGACCACCTCGTACTGCCCGGCGACGACAACGCCGGCGCTGAGCTGAGGTTCGAAGGAGAACGCTGTCCCGCACTTGCGGCAGAACCCCGAGGTGCGTCCGGGCGCGCCGTCGCGGCCGCGGCCGACCGGCTCCTCGCACCGGGAACAAAAGCGGCGGCTCTCGGGCACGACCGCGGCCGCCCCGAGAACGGCGTCCGCCGGATCGCGGGACGGAACCGATTCGATCTCGATCAGCCCGGCCCCGAGGTGAGCTCGCGCGCTCGCCCGGGTCCGACCGGTCGTCGCGCGCCGCGACGAGCCGAGCGTCGAGGCCGTCAGCGCGCTCGACGGCGGTTGCCCCGTCGGCGAGGGACTGCTCGGAACAACCTCCGGGGCGGGGCGGGCGGGGGCCATCCCGCACACGTCGCAGTAGCCGTCGACGATCATCCCGGTGCATCCGTTCCGTGCGCAATTCATCTCGGCACCTCCTGGGCGGAACCGATGAGCTCCTGGTAGCGGCGGACGAGCTGGGCGACGAGCGCCAGGTCGGTCGGAGCCGTGTAGAGGGCCTCGTGCGCGCGGGCGAAGGTCTGCTCGAGCTCCGGATCCTCGACGACCCCGAGCCGCCTGGCCTTCACCTGATAGGCCTCCAGCAGGGCTCTGAATTGGTTACGCGCCTCGACCGGCGCCCGGCTGGCGCGCGCGGCCCGCTGCGCTCCGTCCAGCAGCGCCTCGGTCCGCGACGTCCACGCGTCGAGCTTGCTTCGGGCGTGTCGCCACGCGCCCGAGCGGGCGAGCTTGGCTATCTCGTCGAGCTCGGCGCCGAGATCGTCCGTCCGCACGGGCACCTCACGCGCCGCCGGAACCGAGACCTTCAGCACGGCCTCCTCGTGCGCGGCGCGCCCCTCGCCGGCCGCCGTCTCGAGGTCCGCCAGCAGGGCGCGGGCGGCGTCGAGGTGCGCGTCGAAGTCGCGCCGGAGCGTGGCCGTCGCGTCGAGGTCGCGCCGGATCTCGTGCAGCGAGCCGATCAGCCGGTCGAGCTCACTGGGCGCGGTCGCGAGCGGGTCGGAGCTGGCCGAGGCCGCGAGACGCGCGGTCTGGAGCGCCGCGTCGTCCAGGTCACGCCGGTGGGCTTCGCCGAGCCCGGCAGCGAGGGCCTCCGCCTGCTCGAGCGCCGCCTGCGCGGCGGTCACGCGGGGAGTCAACGCATCCCATGCCTCCCCGAAACCGGCCACGACGGTCTTGACCTCGTCGAACGCCCCGGACATACGCGCGAGCAGCTGCTCGGGCGTGCAGCGGACCGTGATCTCCGACGTGCCCAGGAGGTCGCGCTCGGCCAGCGGGACCTCCGATCTGGTCAGCTCGATCGCCTCCCCGTCGAGCAGGGACCTGAGCTCGTTCGCCCGCCATGGACCGCGCAGCTTCTCCGCGCGCTCGACCAGCTGCTTGAGCTGGCCCTGCCACCCCCACAGGTCGGTCAGCGCGGCGCTCGCCCGCGCCCAGCGGTCGGCCGATCGCCCGGTGAGCGCGCTGACGTCGAGCAGCTGGCGACTCGAGTCGAGCTCGAGCTCGACCAGGTTGGCGGCGGCGCGGTCGCTCGCCTCCTGGAGGCGGATCAGCTCACGGCTGGGGTCGTCGCGGCCCATGTCAACCGTCGTACTGTGCGGTCGGAGGGGACTGGATCGGTCCGAATTGGGCCGGGGGGAGCCACTTCGCGTAGAGCCGCTGCCACGTCCCGTTGCGCTCGAGCTGCGCGAGTACCCCGTTGGCGAAGCGCACGAAGTCCGGGTCGGACTTGTTGATCGCCATGCCGTAGGGCACGTCGCCGAGGCTCGTTCCGACGATCCTCGTGCCGGGGTCCTGCGCCTTGAAGCCGAGCAGGATCGAAGAGTCGGTGGAGATCCCGGCAACGCGTCCCTGCTGCATGGCGACCAGGCAGTCGATCGCCTGCGGGAGGCCGAGCGGGCGCGGGCGATCGCTCTCAGGCATTGCGTCCATCACCTGGATCGGCGTCGACTGCGCGCTCGCGCAGACCTGCTTGCCGGCGAGCGCTTGGATGCCGTCGACGTTTGAGCTCGCCGGCACCAGCAGTCGCTGCGTCGCGTCGTAATAGACCGCCGAGAAGTCGGCCAGCGTGCGCCGGTAGCACGTGATCGTGATCGCGTCGACGACGATGTCGACCTTGCCCTGCTCGACGAACGGAAGTCGCTGGGGCACGGTTAGCGCGACGGGCCGGACGTGGCCCCTGGCGGTGCCGAAGATCGCCGCGGCCAGCTGGTCCACGAGGTCGATCTCGAAGCCCTCGATGTTCCCGGTGGCGGGGTTCAGGTAGCCGAACTTGTAGAGCCCCGCGTTGACGCCGGCGATGAGATAGCCCTGCTTCTGGATCTTGGCCATGAAGCTGCCGGCGGGCATGTGGTTCGGGGCGGGCAGCGTTGCCGGCGGACGCAGGCTCGCCGTTTTGTGCTTGCAGCTAGGGTTTGGAGTGCTCGACGACGGCGGGGGCGCGGGGGTCGGTGTGGCGAGCGCGCCGAGCGTCAGGTTCAACGCGTGGTCCGAGCTCGCGCCACAACCCGCGAGCATCGCCGCAAGCAGCACGAGTCCCACGAGGTAGCGGAGCGGTTGTCTCATCGGTATTCGTTGATCCTCTGCCGGAGCCCGATCAGCGCCAGCACGGCGGCGAGCACGGTGATCAGCGGGATCGCGAACGCCAGCCCGTCGAGCGAGGAGGTGGCATCTGCGGCAGCCCGCGTGAACCGCCCCTGAGCGGCGTCGATCTGCTGCGCGAGGTCGTGGCTCATCTGCTGGGAGATGCGCGATGCCGCAGGAGCGAGCGCGATCGCGGTCGTCAGCTGGCCGCCGTTCTCGAGCCGGCTCATCTGGTGGGCCTTGGCCTGATACGCCGTGTACTCGTCGCGGAACCTTTGAGCTGCCGTGGTCGTCCCGGTTCGCTGCGCCAGCGTCGAGACCTCGGAGATCAGGCCTCCCGGGCGCCCGAGCGCGCCGCTGACCGCGGCGAAGTCGAGCGGATCGATGGTGTCGGTGCCACGGTTGACGAGCACCAGGCTCAGGTCGCCTTGGGCGCGGGAGAGCAGCACGGTCGCCGCCGACAACGCCTCGACAGAGTCAGAGCCCTTTTGCTGGGCGGTCCGGAGCGCGTTCTGCGCGCTGACCAGCGCGACTATTCCCCACACGGACACGCCCAACACCGCCACCGTGGCCACGACCAGCGGGACGTTGAGGATCCGGCGGCTGATCCGGGTCACGTACCACTGCGTCAGCAGGAGCAGGATCAGCGCGGCGGCGCCGGCGACCACGAACGTGACCAGCGTCGAAGTCGCGGTCCCGGTGCGGTAATCCTGGTTCAGGCGCTCCGCTTCGGTCGTGTAGAGATGGTCGGCGGCCGGAAGCAGCTGGGATGTCATCAGCGACGCCGCCTGGCGCAGATACGCGGCACCGATCGGGTATCCGAGTCGGTTGTTCGCCCGCGCCGTCTCGATCAGCCCGGTGTAGGTGGGAAGCCCAGTCGCGATCGCGCCGAGCTCCGCCTGGGCGTTCGCCGCCGTTCCCGCCTCCCGGGTCAGCGCCGACAGCGCGTCTGAGGCGACGGCCACGTCGCTCAGATAGCGGTTTCGGCTCGCCGCCGTCTCGACGCCGCCGGCCAGCAGCCCGGTCGCCACCGTCGCGTTTGCGTCCGACAGGGACGTGTACAGATTCTTGGCCTGGACCAGGAGCGGCTCGGTCTGGCTCTGGGCCGCCTTGGCGGCGCGCTCGCGTGACTGCTCGGCTCCGGTGGCGATCGCGCCGAAGCAGACGGCGCCGACGACGACCAGGATCGAGACCAGCACGAGCCGGCCCGGCGTGGTCGCCAGCCGGTCACGGACCCACGCCGGCACGGCGCCCACGCGGATGCCACGACGCCGACCCGCGCCCGCCGGCGCCACCCCGGTCCCGAGACCTTCGAGCGTCACGTCTTCATCAACCACCCACATGGCGTGATTTTCAGCCTCGAGCCATGCATGTTGTGATCACCCTGGTGTCGTCTTCGACACCCCGGCCCGGTCCCGGCCCGGTCTCCTGTCCTGCGTCGCCGCGCCCGCCCTGGCACGTCGCCCGACCCCCAATCTCGTCGTGGCTGCTGCCGCTATTTAACTACTAGGGGTGCACCACGACCAGCCCGGCGGCGAGCAGGACTAATGCAATCCACAGCGCGTTGAGCGCGCCGTCGAGCGGGGCCGACAGTCCGGCGCTCGTGAGCTCGACCACGCGGCCGTCGCGCAGGCGCTGCTGGCCGGTGACCTCGACGGTGTCGCGCCGCAGCCGCCGCACCGGCGTGCTGAGCCGGCGCTGGGCCACGCTCAGCAGGCAGCAGGCGCCGGCCACGAGCACCCCGGCCGGGCGGATCGCGAGCGCGTTGACGAAGTAGCCGGTGAACGCCGGAAACCCGCCCCAGGCGAGCGCGAACCAGGTGTCGTTGTGGAAGCGGCCGCCGGCGAGCTCGAGGTTGTAGGCGGGCACCAGCACCCCGCCGACGAGCACGAGCGGCACGAGCAACGGCGAGACGACGATGATCCCGGCGATCCCGATGCCGATCGCGCCGGCGAAGGCGATCACCGCCAGGGCGATCAGCGTGGAGCGGCTGAGCTTGGTTTGGAGGGGACGGCCGTGAAGCTCGTCGAGGGCGTGGGCGCTGATCCCCACGGCGAGGAAGAACGCCGCGAGTGCGGCGGCGAGCCGGTTCGCGTAGATGTGCGGCGCGGCCACCGCCCCCAGCGCCACGTAGCTCAGGTGCCAGGCCGTGTACGGAGGGTGGAGCAGCGTGACCAGGTCGCGCCAGCCGCCCGACCGCAGCGCGTAGAACGCCGGACGGCGCAGCTCACCCGGCGCGCTCGCCATGACCGTTCCTGACGCCCCACATCACGAGCCCGGCTCCGAAGCTCATGTTCCGTTGTTCGACTTCCTCGATACCGGATCGTCGCCACAGGTCCGCGAGGTCCGGCTCCTGCGCGTACAAATCCTCGATGTTCGGTCCGAGGAAACGCCCGACCTCGAACCACGCCGCCGACACGGCGCGTCCAAGGATCGGTAACCCGACGCGGGTGTACATCCGCCACGCCGCCCGCAGGGGTTTCGACGCGGGCACCCCGAATTCGACCATCCCGATGCGGCCGTTCGGTTTGACCACCCGGGCGAGCTCGCGCATCGTGGCGGCTCGGTCGTCGACGTAGCGGAGCAGATACGTGAACGTGAGCGCGTCGAACTCGCCGTCGTCGAACGGGAGCCGTTCGGCCTCGCCCTGGATGAACGTCATCCGGCCTGCGAGCTGAGGGTTTGCGTCGAGACGGCGCCGGGCGGCGGCGAGCATGTCCGGGCTCTGGTCGAGACCAACGACCTCGCAGCCGCGCCGCGCGAGCGCGAACGCGACCATCCCGGTGCCGCTGGCGACGTCGAGCACGCGCTGGCCGGGGAGAGGGTTGACCTGATCGACGAGCGTGGCGCGCCACCGGGGATCCTGGCCGAAGCTGAGCACGGCGCCCATCCGGTCGTAAGCACGCGGGAGGCCGGAGAACAGCTCGAGCGCGTGTCGTTTGCGCGGGGACGGCGAGGTTTCGGCGGACGCTCCCAACGTGAGTCAAGATTATGGGGTCGAGGCCGTCGGGCGAAGCAGGCGCTCGCCGAGCCGGCTGTAGCGCCTCCCGGTGTCGGGCGTCCGGGCCGCCCGGGCGACGACCTCTCGGGTGCCGACGATGACGGTCGCGAGCTTGGCGCGGGTGATCGCGGTGTAGAGCATCTCGCGCCGCAGGAAGAACGCCCCCGCCGCGGGGTGAGCCACGATCACCGCCACGGGGAGCTCGATTCCCTGGCCGCGGTGGACCGAGCAGGCGTACGCAAGCTGGAGGCGATCGGCCTGCTCGGGCGGGAGGCGAAAGATCGTGCCCTCGTCGGCGCCGAGGATCAGGGCGGGATCGTCGGCCGATTCGTCCTGCTCCCGGTCCCCGGTCTCATCCAGCATGCGAAGCAGCGTTCCGTTCATCAACCCGAGATCGTGGAGGTTGCGCCCGGTCATCATCAGCTTGTCGCCGATCCGGAGCCGGCCGCCCCGGACCGGCCGGCCGTCTGGGTTGAGCCGGTCGCGCAGCGCGACGTTGAGCGCGTCGATCCCGACGTCGCCGCGGTACACGGGCGCGAACACCTGGATGTCGCGCACGGGATCGACGCTGTAGTGGGCGGGGAGCCGCTCGGACACGAGCGAGACGATCTCTTCGAGCGCGGCGGCGGCGCTCGGGCGCTCGATCAGGAACAGGTCTCGTCGCATCTGCTCGGACGGTGCGAAGCTCGGCGCCTCGCCGCGGCGGATCGCGTGCGCGCCCTGCACGATCATGCTCCCGGCCGCCTGGCGGAAGATGTGGGTCAGCCGCGTCGTCGGCACCGAGCCCGAGGCGACCAGCTCGGCGAACGGCTTGCCGGCGCCGACCGGGGCGAGCTGATCGGCGTCGCCGACGAGCACGACGTGCGCCTTGGGGCCGACCGCGCGCAGGAGTGCGACGAACAGCTCGAGGTTCGCCATCGATGTCTCGTCGACGATCAGCAGGTCGCAGCTCAGCGGGTCGTGCTCGTCGTGGGTGGGGCCCTCGCCCGGAATCCACCCGAGGGCCGAGTGGACCGTGGTGGCGCGCATCCCGCTCGCCTCGTGCATCCGGATCGCCGCGCGCCCGGTCGGGGCGACCAGCAGCACGCGCGCCCCCTGACCCGCGGCGAGCGTGGCGATCGTCCGGATCGAGGCGGTCTTGCCGGTCCCGGGACCTCCGGTGATCAGCGACAGGCGGTGCGTGAACGAGTTGCGGACGCCGGTTAGCTGCTCGCCGGTCAGCGTCGACTGCGGATCCCCGCCCGGATCGCTGAGGCGGTCGCCGGGGCGGCCATCGACCAGTTCGTGGACGCGCTCGCCCAGCTCCGCCTCGAGCTCAGCGGTCTGCGTCCGGTAGATCCACTGCTCGTCGCGGACGAGATCGGAGGCCTCGACGAGATCGTCAATCGCCGGCTCGTCGATTCCGGGCGGTCCGAGCAGCTCGCCGGCCGAGGACAGGAGCAAGTCGAGCGGCAGGCACGTGCTGCCGCCGCGCTCGGCCTCCGACAGCACGTGCAGCACCGCGGCGCGGGCGCGGTCGGGGCTGCCCGGTTCGACGCCGAGCCGCTGCGCGATCCGGTCGGCGATCAGGAAGCCGACGCCGAACACGCTCGTCAGCTCGTACGGACGCTCGGACACGATCCGGTGAGCGCGATCCCCGTAGGTCTCGCGGATCCGCGCCGCGAGATACGCCAGGCCGTGCGGGGCGAGCAGGAGATGGAGGCGCCGCGTGACGCGGAGCCGCTCCCAGGAGCTCGTTGCCTCGGCGGCCCTGACACTGCGGATGCCCGCCGCGGTGAACGCCGCGTACGGGTCGCGGTCGATGACGTCGAACACCGCGCCGGCGCCGTAGGTCTCGACGAGCCGAGTCGCGCGCTTGACGCCGACGTGCTTGACCCGGACCAGGTACGCGATCGCCACCGGGCCGTCGGCGTCCGTCGGCGCGAGCGGCGTTGCCTCGGTGACCTTCACCTGCGGCCCGTAGCGGCTGTCCTTCACCCACGTCCCGACGACGCGGGCGCGCTCGTGGTCCTCGAGGTGGACGAGCGGGCCGACGAGCACGACCGGGGTGCCGTCCTCGCCCGCCGCCTCGACCACCGCCCAGCCCGTCTCCTCGCTGGCGAACCGGGTGCGACGGACGGTCACCTCGGCCTCGAACACGGACACGCGCCTGACATTAGACCGGGCGTGGGCGGAAACGTCCGGTTGTTGCACAAACGTCGCAATGTTTCGCGCGAATCAGGTTCGTGGCATGCTTGGCGCCCGCGTCAGCGGGTAGCCGCCGGGCAGGTCGGTGCGACCTCCGGTCGGAATTCGAGCTCGAACAAGGTCCTGACTCTTAGTGCGCGCGAGCGTCGCTCATAACAAATGGAGAGTCGAGACGATCACGTGGCCGGCGCCACATCTGCCGCGGCTCGGGGACGAGGGATTGGCGCGGCTCGCCGCCCGCGGCAACGAGCGTGCGTTCGCGGCGGTGTACGACCGCTACCACCAGACGCTGTACCGCTATTGCCGCTCGATCCTCAAGGACGATGCCGACGCGCAGGACGCGCTCCAGTCGACGTTCACGCGCGCGCTGTCGGCGTTGCAACGCGACCAGCGCAGCGCGCCGCTACGCCCCTGGCTGTTCCGGATCGCGCACAACGAGGCGATCTCGGTGCTGCGCCGGCGCCGGCGCGACGAGCAGCCGCTCGCCGAGGCGGCGCTCCCGGTGGCGGCCTCGGCCGAGGATCAGGCCGGCGCGCGGGCACGTCTGGAGATGCTGCTCGCAGATCTGGCGTCGCTGCCCGAACGGGCGCGGAGCGCGCTCGTGATGCGGGAGCTGAGCGGGCTGTCGCACGAGGAGATCGCGGTCGCGCTCGAGATCTCCCCCGGAGCGGCCAAACAGGCGATCTTCGAAGCCCGGCGCGGGATCGCCGAGTGCGCCGAGGGACGAGTGATGGCGTGCGCTGAGGTCTGCCGAGCGGTCTCCGACGGCGACCGCCGCGTCCTGCGCGGTAGGCGTGTGCGCGCGCACCTGTGCGACTGCGCGTCGTGCTCGGCGTTCGCGGCCGCGATCGGGTCTCGCCAGGTGGAGATGCGCGCGATCGTTCCCGTCCTCCCGGCGGCGGCGTCCGCTGTGGTGCTGGCGCGGGCAATGGACTCGGCCATCGGTGGTGGGGCGGGCGGTGGTGCGCTCGGCACGAGCGGTGCCGCGACCGGCGGAGCCGCGGCCGCGAGCACCGCGGGCAAGGCCGCCGGCGTCGCGATCGTCTCAAAGGGGTTCGCCACCGCATCGGTGCTCGCCACCGCGGCGGTCACCGTCGGCGGCGTGGCGGCGGTGGTGCGGATCGATTCGTCCCGGCGGCCGGCGAGGTCGCATTCGGCGCCGGTGGCGCCGCCCAGGCCGACCCCGGTTCACCACGCGACCGCCCGTGCGAGCTCGTCGAAAGCGGGCTCGACGACTCCGCGCGGTACGCGGACCGGCGCGGGGGCGGATCGCCACGTCCGGCTCGTCTACTCGCACGCGCACGGTTGGGCGGTCGCGCGGCATCGGCCGATGGCTGCCGGGCCGGGGAAGTGGGGTAGCCGCGCTCGTGGTCGGGTCGACGGCGGCCGGGGCTCGCACGGGGGGCGCTCGGAGGCGCGTCATGGACACGGGGCCGTGTCGGGCATCCGCCACGACACGCTGGTCGGCTACGCCGGCGAGCCCGGCCACGGCGATCACGCCGGGGGCAGTGGACGAGGTAGGGGCGATGGCCACGGTGGGAGCGGCGGCCACGGCGTCGCCGGGGGCCAGGGTACGGCGGGCGGCGAGGGCTCGCCGCGGGGTCGTGCAGTCGGGCACGACAAGTAGTTCCTGACCTTCGCCGGTCTCGCACGTCTAACGCGTTGAAAGCCGACAACGCGAGGAGGCACGATGAGGCTCAACGCCAAAGTAGGGATCGCAACGGCGATCGGTGCACTTGCCGTGACCGGACCCGCGGTCGCGCAGGCTTGGACGAATGGGCAGGGAAACCAGGTGAGGGATCAGCAGGGAGCTCAGTCCAGCAGCGATCACGGGTTCCGCAGCGATCACGGGCAGTTCGCCCGGTTCGGGCGCCGCGGCCGCTCGTTCGGACGCTCCAAGTTCGGGACTCTGGTCAGCTGGACCGCGACCCAGACCGGCACGAACACGTACAGCGGTTCGATCACGGTGTCGAAGCCGGCCTTCCAGGCGCATCACGCCGGCTGGAAGTCAGGCTCGACGACCCAGCCGACGCAGCAGACCACGGACGTGACGTACACGTTCACCAACGCCAAGGTGTTCTTCGGTGAGGGCGCCAACCCGCCGGCCGCCGGGGATCTGGTCAAGGTGATCGGCGGCCGGCTTGGCCATTGCCAGTCGACCGGGACTGGGACGAGCACATCGACCGGGAACGTGCGGGCGATTTTCATCGCCGTGCCCCGTAGCTCGTCGCAGTCGTAGGGAGCCGCGCAGCCGGGGGGAGGGAGCCGCCCCTACCCTGCCCCTGGCGCGCGGGCTTCATCGGACGGTCTGAGGCGGAAGGTGGCGATCTCGCCGGGCCTCAGCTCGACGCCTCGCGCGCCTTCGTCCTCGCTCTCGTCGAGGCGGGCGCGGGAGATGTCGAACTCGCCGGCGATCTTCACGCTCGCCGGCGAGGTGTTCGGGTTAAAGCAGCGCAGGATCAGCCCGTCCCCGTCCTCGGCGCCCTTCAGGCACGAGAACACGACGTCGCCGTCGATGGTTATCGGAGGATCGAGGGTCGCCGGTTGCGAGGTGATCAGGAACCCGTAGCGGTAGTCCTGGGATGCGCGGAGCAGCTCGGCATCGTCGAGCTCGTCCGTGCCGGGGAGCAGTGCGTATTCGAATTCGTGCCGGCCGAGGCACTGGCCGTCGGGCGTCTGGGTCGGCGGGCCGGCGCACACCGGCCGGGTGGCGATCGCGCCGCCGGGCTGCGAGATCACCCCGACGCAGCGCAGCAGGGTCACGCACAGCTCCGCACCTTCGGCGGTGGGCCGCGCCTCGTACTCGGGGAGCCCCTTGGTGAGCAGCGCGAGCGGTCCGACGGCAACCGCGCCGAGCGTGTGGTGCGTCGGGTCGGGCGGCTCGCACCAGTCGGTCTTCGGCGCGGGCGGTACGAGCGGGCGGTGGACGAGCGCGAACTGTCCTTCCGCGCGCACATCGCTCGCCTCGGGGACCGGGAACACAGCGCGCAGGCGGTGGTTCTCTGCCGCGTTGTCGATCGTCGTCCTGAACTCGACCCGTCTCATGCCGGCGAGCAGCCGCACGATCGTGCTCACCGTCGGCATGCGGATCTCGAGCTCCCAGACCACCGGGCCGTCCCGGAGCACCCGAACCGAAGCGGACTCGCTCCAACCGGGCACGGCGCCGTCGGCCGGGCAGAAGTTGTAGAGGTCGCCGATGTCCGGTTCGTCCTCGAGGCGGTGGAGGTGTTCGAAGCGCTTGCCGGTCGCCTTGTCGAGCAGCGTGACCGTGCCGTCAGGCGCGGCGTCGACGCGGATCAGATCGCTCTCGATCGTGCGGCCGTCGTGAGGGTCATGGCCGGCGGTGGGCGCCGGGGTCACCACGACGGAGCGGGCGCTGAAGCCGTCGAACTCGACCATGGCCGGCTCGTGCCCGGGGAGCTCGACGAGGCCACGCCGGCGGTAGGGGAGGAGGTTGATCACGCCGGCGGTCCCGTCGCCGGCGCCGAGACCCTGGAGCGCTCGCCCCTCCAGATGCGACACCGTGCGCTCGAGCTGCTCGTACCGGACGAGCATGTCGCGGTGGACCTCGTCGCACGAGCAACCGCAGATCGAGTCGTGCGGGTGGCACTTGAGCAGCTCCCGCCACGCGACCCTGAAGTCGGCGACCGGGAACCGCTGGCCCGTCTGGAGGGTCCGGAGCGCGCCCAGCGTCTCGACCTCGAGCAGCCGGCGCTCCGCGAACTCGTTGGCGCGCTTGAGATACATCCGGGCCGAGTTGACGCCGCGGAGCACGTTCTGGAGGCGGCTGCCGAGCAGCTCGCCCGCGTATGCCGGCAGGCCGTCGGGGGTGACGGCGGCCACGTAGTCGGAGAAGCCCGCGATCGCGAAACTCGTGCCCGGCAGCCGGTGCTCGAGCTGTGCGCACAGCGCCGGCAGGTCGTGGCGAATGCGCCGGTGGTCCTCGCCGTCGCACAAGAGCACGTCTTTCACGCCGGCGCGCTGCAGTGCCGGGCCGAACTGCTCGGCGATGTACTCGATCCGCGCCTGAGCGCCATCGGCGGGAACGTTGAAGTTGCTGTACGAGGGGAGCTGCTGGAACGCGCGCACCTCGCTGCCGTCGGGCGAGCGCCACCGGAACACGACCCCGACGTCGTCCAGCTCGTCGCCCATCCCGCGCGAGAAGATGAAGGTGTCGATTCCGAACCCGGCCAGGATCTGCGGGAGCTGGAGCGGATGGCCGAAGCTGTCCGGCATGTAGCCGACGGGCGTCGGCTCGGCGCCGTAGCGCCGGCATACGGCGCGGCCGGTCAGCAGGTTGCGCACTAGCGGCTCGGCCCCGACGAGTAGCTCGTCGGGGAGGATGTAGCTCGGCCCGACCTCGAGGCGGCCGGCCGCGAGCAGCGCCCGCAGGCGACGCTCGTTCTCGGGCCGGACGTCGAGGTAGTCCTCGAGCACGATCGCCTGCCCGTCGAGCGTGAAGCAGGTGAAGCTCGGGTCGGACTCGAGCACGTCGAGCACCTCGTCGACGACCGACGCCAGCCGCATCTGGAACTCCTCGAACGGCACGTACCACTCGCGGTCCCAGTGGGTGTGGGGCACGACGAAGAACCGTGTCCCAGCTTCGATCGCCACGGCGCGAGCCTACCTACGTTCGGCCGCGCGGACGGCGGCCTCGATCCCATCGCTCCCGACCAGATTGCCGAACGCGCCCACGAGCGGCCGGACCGCCGCCACCCCGATCCTGCCCTGGGCGCCGATCGCCTCGACGCGGACCTCGGACTGGAGCGCGGCGCGGCCCGAGGGCGTCTGATCGACCCAGTTCGCGAACAGCACCCTCGCGGTGCCGCCGGTCGACCACTCCCGGAACTCCTCAGGGTCGCCGAGCCGCGGATAGTCGCGCCGGAGCGTCCAGATCCTCCCGACGAGGCCCGAGACCAGGGCGCGTCCCGCGTCTTCGCTCAGCACGATGAAGGGCGGGGAGCGGAACATCTCGTCGAACGTGAGGTTGGGCGCGAGGTCCGGGATCCGCCACCGGACGATCCGGCCGAGCCGGCGGGTGTCGCTCAGCTTCACCTCGCGGCTCGCCTCCCACAGCCGCTCCGGCGACGCATCGCTCTCCCGGCGGTAGGCGACGCGTATCGATGGCTTAGCGAGCCAGTGATCGAGGTCGGGCATGTGCTGCGTCAACACGTTACGAGCGAAGACGCCCTGGCGCCGGCAAAGCTTCCCCGAAGCAGCCCGCTCGATGGCGATCACGCCGGCCGGCGACCACCGAAACACAATCATCATCATCCCCACGGTGATCCGCCACCTGCTCGCCCCACATGTCCCGCAGGCCGCCGCCGCCCTCGGCATCCAGCGGACGGTGGCGGGGGGCGTGGCGCTCACGTTCGACGACGGACCCCACCCCGAGGGCACGCCGGCGGTGCTCGAGATCCTCGGCGAGGCGGACATCAAGGCGACGTTCTTTCTCGTCGGCGAACAGGTCGAGCGCCGGCCGTCGCTGGCGGCCGAGATCGCAGGTCGGGGCCATCTGGTCGCGCTTCACGGCTACCGCCACCGGCCCCAGCCGGTGCTGTCCCAAAAAACCGTGGAACACGACGTGACCTTGGGGCTGGAGGCGATCGAAGACGCGACTGGGAGGCGGCCGAGTCGGCACCGGCCGCCCTACGGTCTCTACAGCCCAGATGGCCTGCGCGCGGTCCGCGAGCGCAGCCTCGAGCCGCTGCTCTGGTCGCGCTGGGGCAAGGACTGGCGCCGGTTTACGACGCCTGAGCGGATCGCCTCCCGAGCTACCGCGAACCTACGCCCGGGCGACGTGATCCTCCTGCACGATGCGGATTTTTACTCGTCTCGAGGGTCTCACGAGCGGACCGCCGAGGCCCTCAAGCTCATCGTGAGAGAACTCAAACGGCAGAAAATCGGTACCGTCCTACCTGTCTGACAGGCTTGCCCGAGCGCCCCAGGACCTGACAGGATTGGCGAGCTGTGTGCAGGGATTGCCGCTTCCGGCCGGCGAAGCAGTGCGTAATCCCCAACGCCCCTGGGCGCGCCACATGACGATGACCACCGTTTCCTCGCAAGAAAGCGTCCCCGAAGACATGCCCGAACCCAGGGTCCCCGAGTATGGTCGGTTCACGATCGGCTTCGACCCGCGCGATCGCGTGCGCTTTCACGCGCTGATCGACGAGGTGATCGACTCCGGCCAGTGGTCCGAGGGTGACATGGTGGCGCGCCTCGAAGCCGCCTGGGAGCTCTATAACGGGATCCCGGCGGTGTCCATGTCGAGCTGGGCGGGCGGCGCGCTGGCCGCGCTCCACTTTGCCGGCGTCAAGGGGGAGACCGTGCTGTGTCCCTCGAATACGTTCATGGCGACCCCGCTCGCCGCGGTCAACGCCGGCGCGAACGTCGAGTTCGTGGACTGCAATCGCGAGGACCTGTGCATGTCCTTCAAAGACTTCGAAACCAAGGCCGACAAGCACAAGCCCAAAGCGGCGTTCCTCGTCCACATCGGGGGCCATCTCGCGTTCGAGGTCGAGGAGATCGCTCACTATTGCTCCGAGAACGGGATCTTTCTGATCGAAGACTGCGCCCACGCACAAGGTGCGGAATGGAACGGGCGCAAGCCGGGCACATATGGAGACGTCGGCGTCTATTCGCTGTATGCGACCAAGACGATCACGACCGGTGAGGGCGGGGTACTCGTCTCGAACCGGCCGGAAGTCCTCGACCATGCTCGCGCGTTCCGCAACTACGGCAAGCCCAGCTACGAGGTCCAGGGCCTGAACTTCCGCATGAACGAGTTCACCGCCGCCATGGGACTCTGCGAGATCGAGCGGTTGCCCGAGATCGTGGCGTGGAAAAACCAGATCGCCACCGAGCATCTCGATCCGGTCAATCCGAGCCGGCTCGAGCTTCCCCGCGGGATGACCTCCGGCTACTACAAGTACATCGTGTTCGAGTGGCTCGACCGCTCGACCGGCCGCGTGTACGACGAGCCGTGCCACCGGATCATGCGCCACCACGTGGAGCTTCCGAACAGCGACTGGGTCGCGCGCAACCATTCCTGCGTTCCGCTGTATTACCGACCGGACGTGAGCGAATCATGAGGGTTCTGGTCACAGGCGGTTCGGGGTTCATCGGCTCGCACGTGGTCGACAAGCTGCGCGCGCAGGGACACGAGCCCGTCATCTACGACCTGCGACCGTCCCCCTGGCACGAGGCGGGCAGCGTCGACACCGTGCTCGGCTCGATCACTGACCGCGAGGCGCTCGAGCGGGCGTTGCACTCGTGCGACGCAGTGGCTCACCTCGCCGCTGTCGCGGATGTCAACGATGTGCACGCCGAGCCCGAGGACGCCGAGCGCGTCAACGCACGCGGGACTGTGACCGTCTTGGAGGCAGCCCGGCGCGCCGGGGTCAAGCGGCTCGTGTATGCGTCGACGATCTGGGTCTACTCCGACTGCGAGCAGGAGGTCGTCGACGAGGACACGCTGCTGCCGGCGCCGTCGCACCTGTACACGAGCACGAAGCTCGCGGGAGAGCTGTACTGCAAGGCCTACCAGGAGCTCTACGGGATCGACTTCACGATCCTGCGGTTCGGCATCCCCTACGGTCCACGCGCGCGTGAGGCCGCGGTCATTCCGGCGTTCGTCAACAAGGCGCTCAAAGGCGAGCCGCTGACGCTCGCCGGCGACGGCGGCCAGTCGCGGCGGTTCGTGTACGTCGAGGACCTCGCCGAGGGGGTTGCGTTCGGGCTCTCGGACGTCGCCCGCAACCGCGTCTACAACCTCGCCAGCGACGAGAACGTGACGATCAAGCAGATCGCCGAGAACGTGCAGCAGCTGCTCGGCGACGTCGAGATCGTCTACACGCCGGCGCGCCCGGGGGACTTCAGCGGCAAGGTCGTGCTCTCAGACCGGGCTTCGGAAGAGCTCGGGTGGACGGCGCGCACGCCGTTCTCCGAGGGCGTCCGCCGTTACGTCGAGTGGCGCCAGCAGCACGCCGCGAGGGCCGCGGAGCGCGAGGCCGCGGCGGTGATTCCCGCGGGCGAGCCCGACTTCGAGTCCGGCCCGCGCAAGGTGCTGATCATCTCGGCCGACATTGGCGAGGGGCATGACCTGCCGGCGCGCGCGGTGGCGCGCGAGTTCCACGACGAGGATCCCGACTCGCTGGTCGCGATCGTCAACGGCCTGCCGGCGATGGGCTGGTTCCTCACCCATTTGCTGCGCGAGAACTCGGAGTTCATGTTCCGCTGGGTCCCGTGGCTGTTCGACCTCCAGTACCGGCTGTTCATGGGGTTCGCCCCGACGCGCTGGTTCTCGATGAAGATGCTCACACTGCTCGGTCGGCGCGGGCTGCTGCGGCTGATCCGCTCGCACAACCCGGACGTGATCGTCTCGACGTACCCGGGCGTGACCGCGGTCCTGGGCGAGCTGCGAAGAACCGGCCGGTTGCAGGTCCCGGTCTACTCGTCGATCACCGACCTCGCCGGCATGCAGTTCTGGGCCCATCCAGGAGTCGACCTGCACTTCGTCACCCATCCGGAGACGATCGAGGAGGTGGCGAGCATCGCCGGCTCCGGCAGCGTCCGCTGGGCCAAGCCGCCGACCTCGCCGGCGTTCCTGGCGGCCCGCTCGCGCGACGACGCTCGCCGCGCGCTCGGCCTGCCGACCGACGCCACGAAGGTGATCTCGGTGTCCGGTGGCGGCTGGGGTGTCGGCGACCTGCTCGGCGCCACGCGCGTGGCGCTCGAGGTGCCGGGCGCGATCGTGCTGTGCCTGTGCGGTCGCAACGACAAGCTGCGGGCGCGGGTGTCCCGCGAGTTGGGGGACGAGCCCCGACTGCGCGTGATGGGCTTCACCGACCGAATGGGCGACGTGCTCGCCGCCAGCGATGCGCTCGTGCACTCGAGCGCCGGGCTGACCGTGCTCGAGGCGATCATCCGCGGCTGCCCGGTGATCTCCTACGGCTTCGGCTACGGCCACGTCCGCGTCTCGAACCAGGCGCTCGAGCGGTTCGGCCTGGCGCAGGTCGCGCGCAAGGTCACCGACATCGGGCCCGCGCTCGACGTCGCCCTCAGGAACCGTCCCGAGCCCAACGGCTCATTCGCGCGCCGGCCGTCGACCGCCTCGCTGATCCTCAGCAACGAGCGCCGCTCGACGGCGCTGCCGGTCTGGCGTCTGCGGACCGTGCGAGCCGCGCTGGCGGGGGCGGCTGCCGTTCTCATCGCGAGCTGGACGCTCACCACCGGCGCCTCGTACAGCCTCGTCTCGCACTTCGTGCATATGCGCCCGGTCACCGCGGTGGCGACGACCCGCCCGGAGGTCGGGGTGCTCGTCGACGCGCCCGCGAGCGAGATCCCGACGATCGCCAACGACCTCGCCGAGCACGGCATCCGCGCGTCGTTCGCGATGGAGCAGACCGCCTACCCGGCGGAGCCCGTCGTCGTCGCGGAGTACGGGGATCAGTCCGTGCCGCGCCTCCCCGACGGCGGGCTCGTCCGCTGGATCGGGGCCCGGGACCGGCTACACGATCTGATGGGGCTGCTCGGCTACGGTCACCACTTCCTCTACGTCTCGAGCGGCCCGAGCGTCGGACAGTGGGTGATGGCCCACGGGGCCGGAGGCCGGCTCGTTGCCGGCGCGGTCCGGCTCCAGGACAAGGACGACCGGGTCGGGCACCTGCGCGCCGGCGAGGTGATCGAGCTCGTGTGCACGAACCCCTCGCAGGTGCCGGCGCTCCTCGGCAAGCTCGACCGCGGTCTGGTGACCTTCCACCTGAGGGCGGTGCCGGTAGGTCAGCTCATCCGCGACGCCGGCTCGTCGGTCTAGCTTCAGCTCACGCTCGGCCCCGCTTTCGCCGGATTCGCGAGCGGACTAGCCGGCTGATCCTAGGTGCGCACCGGGGTCGCTGGTGTTACTGCGATGCGACGGCGGTGTTACCGAGGTGTGAAATAACCCTTACCAGTGAACGCCGCGGGTGGCCCTCACGAACGCGCGCTCCTCGGGCGAGGGTTCATGATCGGGCTGCTTCTTGTCACCCTCGGGGATCAAGTGGTAGGCGCGGTTGACGATCAGGTCCTGCGCGCCCGGGGCGACCGCGTACGTGAGCTGACCGATGGTTCCCAGCGTCGTCGCGATCCGCTTGGGGCGCTTGCGGATCGCCTCGGCGATTATGTGCCCGGCCTCCTTGGGGCTGAGCGTGGGGAACCGGTCGTAGATCTTGGTCGGGGCGATCATCGGGGTGCGCACGAGCGGCATGTACACCGTGGTGATGTGGACGCCGTCGTTGATGACCTCGGGGCCGATCGAGCGGCTGAACGCGTCGAGCGCCGCCTTCGACGCGACGTACGCGCTGAACCGCGGCGTGTTCATCTGGAGCCCGATCGTCGAGATGTTGATGATGTGCCCCGACCCGCGTTCGCGCATCGTCGGCAGCAGGTTCAGGATCAACTTGACCGCGGCGAAGTAGTTCAGCTGCATCGTCCGCTGGTAGTCGTGGAAGCGGTCGTACGCGCGGTCGACCGACCGGCGGATCGACTTGCCGGCGTTGTTGACGAGGACGTCGACGGACTGGTGCTGCTCGAGCACCTCCGCGCACATGCGGTCGATGTCGTCGGTGTCGCTGAGATCGCAGGTGTGCACGTAGGCGACGCCGCCAAGACCCTCGATCTCGTCGGCCACCTCCTGGAGCTGGTCGTGTCGGCGAGCGACGAGCAGCATCGTTCCGCCCGCTTGGCCGATCTCGAGCGCCGCCGCCTTGCCGATCCCCGACGACGCGCCGGTGATCATCACCGTGCGGCCGCTGACGGCGTCCTCGAGCGAGCGCGCGAGCACGTCGCCCGCTCCGGGGATGCGCTGGCCGAACGCGCGCAGCGTGCGGATCCCATCGGCGGCTATGTCGAGCGGATTGGGCGGCGCCATTGCGGACGTGACCGTACCATCGCTGTGGGAGTGGGGCGTCGTCAGTGGCTGGGGCTATGTCGCCACATCCATCCGAGCCACATGCGAACATGCGTTCCCATGATCGCCTGCGTTCTCCTCCCTCGCTTCCAGCTCACCGTCGCCTTGGAAGGCCGAGCGGAGCTGCTGCAGGCGCCCACGGCGCTCGCGCCTGAGCCCGGTGGAACGCAGCAGATCGGCGAGGTCTCGCTGTCGGCCGAGGCATTCGGCGTCCATCCGGGGATGCGTCTGGGGGAGGCGCTGGCGCGTTGCCCGCGCCTCACGCTCGTCGCACCTGATCCTGCCGGCGTCGCCGACGCCTGGGAGCGGTTGCTGGTTCGCCTCGAATCGATCGGGGCAGCGGTCGAACCCGAGCGACCGGGGCTCGTCTGCTTCGATGTGCGTGGGCTGTTGCGGCTGCATCGAGGCCTCGAGGGGGTGCTGGCCGCGGCCCGCCGGAGCCTGCGAACGCCGGCTCGCTACGGGGTCGCGCCGTCCCGGTTCGCCGCAGTGGCGGCGGCGACCCGGGCCCGGGTGCGCCGGCCGGTGATCGTCTCTGGGGGACGCAAGCAGGCGGGCGAGTTCCTCGCGACGCTGCCGGTGGCGCTGTTGCGTGCCCGGCCGGCGCTGGCAGATCTACCCGAAGCGCTCGAGCGGCTCGGGATCGGCACCCTTGGCGAACTGGCGGCGCTGGCGCCGGCGGCGCTCGCCGACCGGTTCGGCACGGCCGGGCTCCATGCCCACGAGCTGGCGAGCGGTGGCGACGGCGCTCTGAGGCCTCGGCCGGCGAGCGAGTTCCTGCGCGAGGCGCTCGAGTTGCCTGAGGCCGCGTCGGGCATGCAGCTGGAGCGAGCGCTCGGGCTCCTGATCGATCGCCTGCTGGCGCGGCGGGAGCGACGCGGCCGGACGCTGCGAGCGGTCGTGCTGTCCGCGGTGCTCGTGGAGCAAGGCGGGACCTGGCGCGAGCAGGTCGTGTTTCGCGAGGCGCTGGCCGACCCGGTGAGGATGCGGCTCGCACTGGCCCCGCGGCTGGCGCAGATGCCGGCGCCGGCGCAGCAGCTGCGGCTCGCGGTGGAGCGGTTCGGGCCGCTCGCCAGCGATCAGCGAAGTCTGCTCGACGATCCCGTCGTGGCTCGCACGGCACGCCTGCGCGAGGCCATCCGCCAGACGCGAGCGGCTGCGGGACCCGACGCTGCCCTGCGCGTGCTCGAAGTCGACCCGGAATCGCGCTTTCCCGAGCGGCGCGCGGTGCTCACCCCGTTCGAGGGGTAGTGCGGTGAGCGGACCACGCCGCCTGTCCGTTCCCCGCCGGGTCGCCGTCGAAGCCGGCGAGGAAGGCCGTCCGCTGATCGTCGACGGCCGTGACGTCGACTCGGTGCGCGAGTCGTGGCTGGTGGAAGACCGCTGGTGGACCGATCGTCCGCTTCGCCGGCGCTACTGGGAGGTGGTCACCACGTGCGGCCGTGACGAGGTCGTGTTCCACGACCTCGAGAAAGGGAGGTGGTGGAGGCAGCGCTGAGCACCGGTCATAAACTGCATCTTCCTCATGGCTGACCCCTCCGCCACCCCGGACGCCCCGCTCGATCCTGGCCCTGCAGCTGTGGGCACCTGGAGCGGCGGGCGGTTCATGCACTTCGGCGAGCCGCTCGACGACGAGCGGTTCATGGCGCTGATCGCGCCCGACGATCAGATCCGGACCGTGATGACCGCGGACGTGTACGGCACCGGCGAGGCCGACCGGATGCTGGGACGCGCGATCGAGGGCCGCCGGCGCGGCGAGATGTGCGTGGTCGGGGCCGTGGGCCACGACTTCTACGAGGGCGAGCGCGACGGCGCCAAGGGGTTCCCGCGCTTCACCGATCCCCGGTTGCGGGACGCGTCGGAGTACGCCGGATATCTGCGCATGGCGACCGAGCGGAGCCTCGAGCGGGTCGGTATCGACAGTTTCGATCTGCTGCTGCTCCACAACCCCGACCGGACCGGCTACACGAGCGAGATGGTGTGGGAGGGGATGGCCGCGCTGCGCGAGGCCGGCCTGACGCGGCTGATCGGCGTCGCACCCGGACCCGCCAACGGCTTCACGCTCGACGTGATCGATTGCCTGGAGCGCTTCGGCGCGCTGCTCGACTGGGCGATGATCATCCTCAACCCGCTCGAGCCGTGGCCCGGGGAGCTATGCCTCGACGCCGCCGTGGCCGCTCGGGTGAACGTGATCACGCGCGTGGTCGACTACGGCGGGCTGTTCTTCGACGACCTCGTGCCCGGGCAGGAACTCGCGCGCCAGGACCACCGGAGCTTCCGGCCCGCCGGCTGGATCGAGCAGGGCCGCGAGCGGCTCGAGCTGATGCGGCCGGTGGCCGAGCGCACCGGGCTCACGATGATCCAGCTCGCGTGCCAGTGGAACATGGCGCACGCGCCGGTCGCCTGTGTCGTGCCGACGCTGATCCAGGAGGTGGGCGCGGACGCGCGGCCGGTCGAGAGCAAGCGCGCGGAGCTGGCGGCGCTCCCCACCGAGGTGCGGCTGACCGCGCAGGACGTCGACGCGATCCGCGCGATCGGCGACAACACCGGCTGCATGGCGCTCAAGGGCGCGAGCCCCGAGCACTCCGGCGAGGAGCGCCCGGATCGCTGGGACCTCGACGATCACCTCGCCGAGGTCGCCGAGCGCTGGGGGATCGCTCCGGACCGCCAGCTCGTCAAGGCGGCGGCGCTCTAGCTCACGGCGCCGCTCCAGCTTCTAGTCTGACGGGATGGCGACGACGTTCCGATTCACGGGCGGGTGCGGCTGCGGTGCGGTCACGTTCGAGGTCACCGCGCCGCCGGTCTCGGCCCAGTACTGCCACTGCACCCGCTGCCAGCGGCGCACGGGAACGGGGGCCTCGGTGAGCGCGCGGGTCGAGCCGGGCTCGTTCCAGCTCCTCACCGGCGAGGATCGGCTCCGGGCGTGGAAGCCCGAGGGTGGCGCCGAGAAATGGTTCTGCGGGGACTGCGGCTCGGCTCTGTTCAGCCGCGACACGGATGACCCAGCGCGCGTCGGCGTCCGCATGGGCGCGTTCGACGAGGATCCCGGCATCCGTCCCGCCGCGCACCAGTTCGTCGCCTACGCCGTGCCCTGGGAGCCGATTCCCGAGGACGGTCTGCCGCGCTACCCCGAGCGCCGCGTCGCGGACTGACGGCCCGCTATTCGCTCTGCGCGTCGGCGCTCTGCGCGTCGGCCTGGACCCATTCGCAGCCGACCGACAGGTCCTCGACGCCCATCGCGGCGGCGACGTTCAACCACATGCCGTAGCGGAAGAACTCGTCGATCCGCTCGGGCTCGGCGTCGGGGGCGAGCGCCTCAACATGGACCACGAGTCGGGCGTAGCAGGCCCGGACGCGTTCGCGGATCTCCTCGTCGTCGCACGCCGCGTACGCCTGGTGCTGGAGCATCAGATACGCGCGATCCGATTCCAGCAGCTCGACGTAGGCATTGCCCATCGCCTTGAACACGTCGAATTCCGGCGGGGCGGTGGCCGGGTCGAACTCCTCTGCCGCCTTGGTGAACATCTCGCCGACCCGGTCGAAGCACCGCTCGACGGCGGCCAGGAACAGCTCCTGCTTGTTGGCGAACAGGCTGAACACGTACGGCTGTGCGACGCCGACGCGCCGCGCGATCCGATCGACCGGCGTGCCGTACAGGCCGCCGCGCGCGAACTCGTGCACGGCGGCATCGATTAGCGCCTCCCGGCGTTCGGCCGCCGGGACGCGCTGACGAGGTGACTTCTGTTCTGTTGCCTGTGTCGTTGCCATGATTTCCGTTCTCGATCCTAAGGCACGGTCAAGCGGTCAGGCCGGCGAGCTCTGCCTGGAACGCCTCGCCGGTGGTCATCGCCGCTTCCTCCGCCGCGTGCGCCGAGGCCGAGGCCCGAGTGCTGAACGGGAGCACGACCGCGATCAGTGCTCCGGCAGCCAGCACCACCGCGCCGACCCAAAGCGCCGGCACGAGACCGTTGACGTAGGCCTGGGGCGACAGGTAGCTGCCGTGGCTCGCGAACACCGTGGCCAGCACCGCGATCCCGAGCACGCCGCCCAGCTCGCGGATCGCGTTGGTGGCGCCGGACGCCTGCCCGGTCTGCGAGGTCCGGACCGACGCCAGCACCGCATTGGCCGAAGGTGCGAACACCAGCGCCATGCCGCTACCGGCCAGCGCGAACGGGATCACCAGGCTGGCGTAGGACTCGCCGACGCCGGCCACGCTGGCCATCCAGCCGAGTGCGATGGCCTGGAGCGACAGGCCCGCGATCATGAACCACCGGCTCCCGTAGCGCTCGGACATGAATCCGGCCACCGGCGCCACGACCATCACCGCGCCGGTCCAGACCAGCAGCTTCACGCCCGCCTGGAGCGGCGTGTTGTGGAGCACGTTCTGCAGGAACTGGCTGAGGAAGAAGATCGAGCCGAACATCCCGAAGTACATCGCCAGAGAGACCGCGTTGGTGACCGCGAATCCGCGGTTAGCGAAGAACTCCATCGGCAGCATCGGCTCGTCGGTGCGCAGCTCCTGGACGATGAACGCCACCACGAGCGCGGCGCCCGCGGCCAGCGAGATCACGACCTCGGTGCTGCCCCAGCCGAGCGACTGCGAGCGCACGAGGCCAAACACGAGTCCGAACAGCCCGGCCGACACGAGCACCAGCCCGGGGAGATCCAAATGCTTGACCGGTCCGCGGCTCTCGACGAGCCGAGCGCCGGCGAGCGGGATGAGCGCGAGTCCGATGGGAACGTTGACCCAGAAGATCAGGTGCCACGAAGCGGCCTGCGTGAGGAATCCGCCGACGAGCGGCCCGGCTGCCACGCCGATGCCGCTGATCGCCGACCACACGCCCAGCGCGAGTCCTCGCCGGTCGGGCGGAAACGCTTCGGCCAGCAGCGTCAGGGTGAGCGGGGTGACGAGCGCGGCGCCGACGCCCTGGAGGGCACGGGCGGCGATCAGGAAGCCGATCGTGGGGGAAAGGGCCGCGGCGGCGGAACCGACGGTGAACACGGCGATGCCGACCATGAACATCCGCTTGCGTCCCAGGCGGTCGCCGAGCGCCGCACCGGTCAGCAGCAGCACCGCGTAGGCGAGGACATATGCGTTCACCGTCCACTCGAGCGTCTGGATCGAGGCGCCCAGGTCGCGGTGGATGCTCGGGAGGGCGACGTTCACGACGAGGTTGTCGAGCACGGTCATGAACAACCCGAGCGAGACGATCACGAGGGTCCAGATCCGGCGGCTTTGGGTGATCGGTGTTTGCATTGCGGTCCGTTCTCCCTTCTTAGTGAGTGCTAACTATGCAGAGATTAGCAGCGACTAATAAGTTGTCAAGAGGGTGCGGATTTTGTTTCGCGGGCGAGGGCCGGGCGCGACCCCCGGAGCTCTTTACGCTTGCCCTACGCCCAGCGGGGTATCCCCTTGCTTGGTGAGCAGGGAACTAACCGAACGGATCCGGCGGCTTTGGCCGGGCCGCTCAGCAGCAGGGCAGCCTCGGCCTGGGGCCCGGCGCCAGGCGGGGCGGCGGATCGAGCTGACCCACTATGGCGCGCTCGACGGCCTGCGCGGCGTCGCGGTGGCGGCCGTCCTGCTGTACCACGGGGGCGTTTCCTGGGCCCATGGCGGATTCCTCGGGGTCGAGGTGTTCTTCGTTCTGTCGGGCTTCCTGATCACCTCGCTGCTGCTGGCCGAATCGACGCGGAAGACAACGATCGGGCTGGGCGCGTTCTGGGCCCGGCGGGCGCGGCGGCTGTTGCCGGCGCTGTTCTGCCTGGTCGCCGTGATCGGGCTGTACTACGCGGTCGCGGGCTCCGCGCAGGCGATCCCCGGTCTCAAGGGCGACGGGATCTCGGCGCTCACGTACTGGAGCAACTGGCATCAGATCGCCGCGGGAAGCAGCTATTTCGCCGCCACCGGGCCGGTGTCGCCGCTCGAGCACACGTGGTCGCTGGCGATCGAGGAGCAGTTCTACGTCGTGTGGCCGATCCTGGTGCTCGGCGTGCTGTGGCTAGCCCGTCGCCGCGCGAACCGATCGAGCCGTCGTCCGCTGCTCGTTCTCTTCGGCGTCACGATCGCGGGCGCGATCGCCTCGGTAGTGGACACCGCAATCCTGTTCGACGGCGGTCGCAATCTGGATCGCGTGTACTACGGGACCGACACGCGCGCGTCCGGCCTGCTGATCGGTGCCGCGCTGGCGATCGGCCTGGCCGTGTGGAGCGCTAGCGCCGGCCGTGGGCAGGACCGTGTGCTCGGGGCCGGCGGTGAGAAGGCTCGCGTGCTCGGCGCCGCTACGCGACAGCGGGCGGTCGGCGCCGCCGCGATGCTCGCGCTCGCCGGCGTGCTCGCGGCGATCGCCACCACGGACGGGTCCGACGGCTGGCTCTACCCGTACGGGCTGCTCGCGCTCGACGGCGCCACCCTCCTCCTGATCGCGACCGCGGTACTGCGCCCGGCCTCGCCGGCGGCGCGCGCCCTGGCGGTCCGGCCGCTCAGAGGCCTGGGGCAGATTTCCTACGGCCTCTACCTATGGCACTTCCCTCTGTTCCTGTGGCTGACCGCCGACACGGTCGGCGTGACCGGCACGAGGCTGCTGCTGGTGCGGCTGACGGTCACCCTCGCGGTCAGCACCGCGTCGTACTTCCTGATCGAGCAGCCGATCCGCCAGCGCCGGCGGCCCACGTGGCTGATCCGGGCGCTGACGCCGCTCGCGGCCGGCGGCGCCGTGGCCGCGCTGCTGCTGGCCTCGGCGGCCGACCAACTGCCGGTCGGCATTCCCGCCGCCGCGACGCTGCCCCAGCCGCCGCCGCAGCTCCGCGGCCATGATCCGTCGTGCACGGTGGCGCTGAAGGACGCGCCGGACTACGGCGTCGCGCCCGTGCCCGCGAGCAAGGAGACGGCGTTCGTATACGCGGCGCTGGGGGCGCACAAGCTGACCTGGAGCGGGTCGGCCGAGAAGAGATTCCAGACGTGCCCACCCAAGCACGTGCTGGTCGTCGGCGACTCGCTGGCGTTCACGCTCGGCGTCCCGTGGATGGGCAACGAGGAGCGCTACGGCATCCAACTGACCGACGGCGCGCTGCTCGGCTGCGCGTTCACGACGCGCGGCGAGCTCGACGTCGACGGGACCTGGGAGAGCCAGTCAGTGGGCTGCCCGACCGCCGCCGAGCAGTGGGCCGCGGAGGCGCGCGCGACCAACGCTCAGGCGGTGGTGGTCGAGCTCGGGTACCGGGACACGCTCGACTGGAAGATCGACGGCAAGGTCGTCCACATCGGTCAGCCGGCGTTCGACGCCAACGTCGAGCAGCAGATCGAGCGGTTCGTGCAGATCATGGGCGCCGGCGGCAGGAAGATCGTGTTCCTGACGATCCCGTACACCGATCCGCCGCACCTTCCCGACGGCTCGCCGGCGCCGCAGGCGTCGCCGGCGCGGCACGCACTGATCAATTCGATGCTCGAGGCCGCTGCTCGTCGCCATCCGAAAACGGTCTCGGTGCTCGACATCGATCAGACCGTCTCGCCCGGAGGTCACTACAACGCCAACATCAACGGGCAGCTGTGCCGGTTCGACGGGGTCCACTTCAGCGCGTACTGCAGCGAGTTGCTCGAACCGCGCGTGCTCGGCGAGGTCCGAAAACTGGTCGGCTGACTCGACCGTTACTGTCCCAGAGTGCGTCGATACCTCTGGGCACCCGTGGCGCTTCTGGTTCTGCTTCGCATCGGCGCTGCCGTCCTGAATCGTGACGCTCCAGCCGCGGCGACCCCGGTCCCGGTGCCGGCGGGCAGCCACTGGATCGCGACCTGGGGGGCGGCCCCGCAGGCCGCCACCGCCGGAAACCTGTCGCGCGCGGGCTTCCGCGACGCCACGATCCGGGAGATCGTGGTCACGAGCGCCGGCGGCGCCAGGATCAGGGTGCGTCTCACGAATGCATTCGGCAGCGCCCCGCTCCGGATCGGCGAGGCGGCGGTGGCGGTCGAGGGCAGTGGACCTCGCACGGTGGGAGGAACCTCACACCCGCTGTACTTCGCCGGCCGCCGCTCGGTGGTGATCCCGCCGAGAGCGGAAGCCACGAGCGATCTCGTGCCGCTGGCGATCGCGCCCGCGACCCGGCTGGCGGTGAGCATCTACCTCCCGCGCGCGACCGGCCCGGCCACCCAGCACGCCGACGCGCAGCAGGTCAACTTCGTCGCGGCCGGGGCGCACGCCGACGGCGCCCCGAGCGCCTTCAGAATCCGGACGCAGTCGTGGTACTTCCTCGACGGCGTCGATGTGCTCGGCTCGCCGCACGCGGTCGGCTCGGTCGTGGCGCTCGGCGACTCGATCACGGACGGCGTCGGTTCCCCGTTCGGCAAGAACGAGCGCTGGCCGAACGATCTCGCCGACCGGCTCGACAACCTGGGCTCCTCGACGCTCGCCGTCGTCGACGAGGGGATCGGCGGGAACCGCGTCCTGAACGGCTCGCTGTGCTGTGGGGTCGACGCCGTCACCAGGTTCGAGCGCGATGTGCGCGACCAGTCCGGTGTCCGCGACGTGATCCTGCTCGAGGGCATCAACGACATCGGCTACAGCCAGAGTCGCGGTGCGCTGACCGCGCCGCACGCCGACGTGTCCGCGCTCCAGATCGTCGAGGGCTACGAGCGGATCATCACGCTCGCCCACACGGCCGGGCTGAAGATCTTCGGCGCGACGCTGACGCCGTTCGAGGGCGCGCACTACTGGACGCCGGAGGGTGAGGCCAAGCGCGAGGCGGTCAACAACTGGATCCGCACGAGCGGCGCGTTCGACGGCGTGATCGACTTCGCCGTCGCGGTCGCGGACTTCGGCGATCCCGACCGGCTCAACCCCGCGGACGACAGCGGTGACCACCTGCATCCGAACGCCGCCGGCTACCGGGCGATGGCGGCCGCGATCAACCTCCGCTCGCTGGTCGCGGCGGGCTCGAGCTAGAGCGAGATCCGCCCGCCCGCCTGCGGAGATTGTTCGTCTTCGACGGGCTCCGTCGCCGGCTCGGCATGCTGATCGCGCACGACCGGTTCGGCGCCAATCGCCTCGTCAAGGCAGCACAGGACGTAGCCGTAGCGGAGCATCGTCTCGATCCGCTCGCGCCCCAGCTCCTGCCACGACAGCGTGTCCGTCGAGAGCTGGTGCTGGAGCTTCTCGAGGGCCGTGACCACGAAACACTTCCACACCTCGGGCGGCAGCGTCATGACCGAGTCCCAGCGATCGCGTGCGATCGTCCGCACGTCGTCGAGCAGCCTCCCGATCGCCGCCGCGTCGCCCGCGAGCTTCTCGGCATCGGCGCGCTGGCCGAGGTGGAATGAGGCGGGGCGCAGCGCCGGCTGATTCGTCGGGTCGACCAGGACGATGCGAGCTCCGTAGCCGGCGACGATGACGATCCGCAGGGCCCGGTGGAGCTCCGAGTCGGCGAGCTTCTTGGAGGCCGCGTAGTCCTCGACCAGCCGCGTCCCCAGCACGGCGGTCAGCGGGCTCAGTGCCTCGAGCTCCGAGGCGGCGCCGGCGGATGCCTGCCACACCTCTCTGACCCATTTGCGCGCGTCGCGCTTGAGCGTCTTGCGCAACTCCCGTCGGGTCATCCGCCACGACTGACGCTTCTCACGCGTCCGCAACTTCATCGCCGCCACCCTACCAACCGCCCCAGAGCCCTCGCTCGATGTGACAACGTCCGCCGAGGATGGGAACATATGTTCGATGGTCGCTCCCTACGTCGAACTCCATTGCCACTCGGCCTTCTCGTTTCTCGACGGCGCCTCCCTGCCCGACGAGATCATCCCCGCCGCGCTCGAACTGGGATACGAGGCGGTTGCCCTGACCGACCACAACACGGTCTCGGGCTCGATGGAGTTCGCGGTCTCCGCGCGGGCGCTCGGACTGCGCCCGATCCACGGCGCCGAGATCGACCTCGCGCCGGGTGACGCTCGCGATGGTCGCCACCTGACGCTGCTCGTCGAAGATGCGGTCGGCTGGTCGAACCTGTGCCGGATCCTGACCCGCGCGCATGCGCACACGCGTGAAAAGCCGGGGCCGCCGTCGCAGGCATTCGTCGAGCTCGCGGACGTCCTGGAGCACGCCGAGGGGCTGGTCTGCCTGAGCGGCTGTGCGCTGCGCGGGGTGCACGACGAGTTCACGCTCAGGCGCCTGCTCGGCGCGTTCGGTCCCGATCGCCTGCGGGTCGAGCTCCAGCGGCCGTTCCTGCGCGACGATCGCGCCCGAAACCGGCGCCTTCAGCAAGTCGCGGCGCGGCTCGGGGTGCTGTGCGTGGCCACCGGGAACGTGCACGCGCACGCGCGCGCCCGGGCACCGCTCCAGGACGCGCTGGTGGCCGTACGCCTGCACACCACGCTCGATGCCTCCGAGCCCGTGCGGCGCGGCAACTTCAGCCACGTGCTCGCCTCGCCGGCGGCGATGGCGAGTCGATTTGCAGACCATCCCGAGGCGGTAGCGGAGACGCTGGCGTTGGCCGAGCGGCTGCGGTTCGATCTGACCAGCGACCTCGGGTATCGCTATCCGGGGGCAGAGGACGCGGCGGCGATGCGCACGCTCACCGAGCTGTGTCGGGACCGCCTGGAGGATCGGTACGAGGACGCGGACACGGTGCGCGCGGACGCGCTCGCGCGGCTGGATCAGGAGCTTCGGATCATCGAGCGGCTCGGTCTGCCCGGGTTCTTCCTGCTCCACCACGACATGCTCGAGTTAGCCCGCGAGGTGGCGCTCGAGGTGCGCGGTCCAGGCAGCGTCCGCAGCCTGCTGCCGCCCGGCCGGGGCCGCGGTTCGAGCGTCTCCTCGATCGTCTGCTTCCTGACCGGCCTGTCGCATGTCGATCCGATCGCCAACGACCTGCTGATCGGCCGGTTCCTGAACGAGGAGCTGACCTCGCTCCCCGATATCGACCTCGACTTCCCGCGCGACATCAGGGAGAAGCTGATCCCGCGCGTTCACGAGCGCTACGGGCACGACCGTTCGGCGCTGGTGGCGGCATTCCCGACCTACCGCGCCCGCGGGGCGATCCGCGAGCTCGGCAAGGCGCTGGGGTTGCCGCCGGGGGAGATCGAGCGGGTGGCGCGGGGCAGCGAGGGCTGGGACGCGAAGGAGGTCGATCGGGACATCGCGTCCGCGTTTGGTCTCGAGCGCTCCGGTGTCGCCAAGGAAGACGGCCGGCGGGGCTCGACGGGCCGCTGGGCGTGGCTCGCGCGGCTGGCCGCCGAAGCCCACGGGCTGCCGCGCCACCTGAGCCAGCACTCGGGCGGGATGATCGTCGCCACCCGTCCGCTGATCGACTGCTGCCCGATCGTGCCCGCTGCGATGGAGGGCCGCCAGATCGTTCAGTGGGACAAGGACTCCTGCTCGGATGCGGGCTTTCTGAAGATCGACCTGCTCGGGCTGGGGATGCTGTCGGCGGTCGAGCGGTCGGTCGAGATGATCGCGCGCACTCGCGGAGAGCATGTCGACTTGAGCAGGATCCCGTACGACGACCCGGCGACGTATGAGTGCATCCAGAGCGCCGACACGACCGGGGTGTTCCAGATCGAGAGCCGGGCGCAGATGCAGTCGCTGTTCCGCACCCGTCCGGAGAACCTCAAGGACATCACGATCCAGGTCGCGATCGTCCGGCCAGGGCCGATCCAGGGAGGTGCGGTCAATCCCTACATCGAGCGCCGCCAGCGGCTGCGCGTCGATCCCGACTACCAGATCCCCTACGAACATCCGTCGCTCGAGCCGGCGTTACGCGAGACGCTCGGCGCGATCATCTTCCAGGACCAGGTGATCGAGGTCGCGATCGCGTTCGCCGGGTTCTCGCCCGGGGAGGCGGAGGGGCTGCGGCGGGCGATGAGCCGCAAGCGCTCGGACGCGGCGATCGAGGCCTACCACCGGCGCTTCGTCGCGGGCGCCCGCCGGCGGCACGGAGTGGATGAGGAGACGGCCGAGCGCGTGTTCTCGATGGTCCGCGGCTTTTCGGGCTTCGGCTTCCCGAAGGCGCACGGCGCCGCTTTTGGCCTGCTCGCCTACCAATCGACGTGGCTGCGGGTCCACTTCGGTCGCGAGTTCCTGTGCTCGTTGCTGAACGAGCAGCCGATGGGTTTCTACCCGCCCGACGCGCTTGTCCATGAAGCCCAGCGGCGGGGGATCGAGGTGTTGGCGCCGGACGTCAACGAGAGCGCCGCCGAATGTGAGATGGAGGGAGGAAGCGTCCGCATCGGCCTCGGCTATGTTCGCGGCGTCAACGGGCAGGAGGTGAGCGAGCTGGCCGCGGTCCGCGAGGCGGGAGGGCGGTTCCGGAGCCTCGCCGATCTCGCCTCGCGGGCAAGCTCGAGCGCCGCCTCGCTGGAGATGCTCGCCTGGTCCGGGGCGTGCGACTCGCTCGTTCCGGGTTCGGTGTCCGGGGCGCCGTCGGGATCGGCGCGCCGCATCGCGCTGTGGCAGCTCGGGGTGGCGACGCCGGGAAGAAGGGTGCCCGGCGGGGTGCAGCTGGCGCTCCCGCTGGATCTGCCGGCGCCGCCTGAGCTGCGGGCGCTGACGGCGTGGGAGTCGATGCTCGCCGATTACGGCACCACCGGGTTGACCGCGGATGCGCATCCAATCGCGCTGCTCAGGGACCGGCTGCCCGAGGGAGTGGTCGCGAGTCGCGAGCTGGGGACGCTTCGCCACGGCACCCGCGTCACGGTGGGCGGCCTCGTGGTGGCGCGCCAGCGCCCCGGCACGGCCAACGGGATCGTGTTCGTGCTGCTCGAGGACGAGTTCGGGACGATCAACCTGATCGTCCCCGCCCCGATCTACGAGCGCCACCGGCTGATCGTGAGGACCGAGCCGCTGATGCTCGCCGAGGGCAAGCTGGAGGCGCTGCCGGCGGCCGGCGGTGCGATCAACATCCTGGTCGATCGGGTCCAGCCGATCGCCGCTCCCGACCACCTCGCCGCCGAGGTCAAGGACTTCTCGATGCTCGACGAACAGGTGCGCCGCGGGCTGGCCGAGCAGCGAAGCTCGCGTGAGACCGACGCCGAGGACTTCCGGGCGGTGGCGCCGCCCGTGATGAGCTTCGCCTCGGGACGGCGGCGGTAGCCATTCGGGCCTCGCCGGTGCTCCGTTCACCGGGTCGGCGCGGTAAGGTGCCGCTCCGTGCTCGCCGTATTCCTGTTCGCCGCCTTCTGGGTCGTGCTGGGACTCGGGGTGTTCCTCCTGGGCGTCCGCGGGGGCCCGGGTGCCGCGGCCCGCGGGCAGCCGGGATACCGGAGCCGGAGGCTGATAGGGGTGGTTCTCGTGCTCGTGTATGTCGGGTTCGGGATCGTGCTCCCCGTCGTGTTCCTGCTCGGCAATCGCAACAACGCCAGCGCCCAGGTCGGTGGGATCAAGCTGACCGCCGCCGAGAAGCGCGGGCGCGAGCTGTTCGGCCAGCATTGCGGGCTGTGTCACACGCTGGCCGCGACGAATTCGGTCGGCAAGGTGGGCCCCAACCTCGACGTGATCCAGCCGACCGCGCAACTCGTGCTGCACACGATCATGTACGGGTGCCTGCAGGACCCGCCCTCGGGCAGCCAGGAGGCATGCCTCGGCGAGGGGACGATGCCCGCCGACATCGTGCAGGGCGTCGACGCCACCGACGTGGCGCAGTTCGTCGCCAAGGTCGCTGGGAACGAGTAGCTCCGGCGCGCGGGACCCCGGCGCGCCACCCCGCGCTGGCGGTACGACCAGGCCGCATTCTGCGGCGAAATGGTCAGCGATGAGACCGCGTTCCGTCCGTCGCCGCTGTTAGGATCGCCGCCGAAACTGAATCCGCGCCGCTTGACGTGCATGAGCGGAGGGAGCGGGGGAACCGAGTTGTTGGGGCGAATCGTGCTCGTCCGTCAGCTAACCCCGTAAGTACGAGAAAGAGGTCGGTCAGATGCCCCAAGCTGGCGTTGCCGCGCGTGCGCGGCGCCGGAACGTTGTGCCGTGGTGGGAGGAGCTCGACAGCGAGGCGTTCCGCGAGTTCCGCGCCGCCACCATCGACGAGCCCACTCCGCCGGCTGTCCCGTTCTCGCCTGAGCCGGAGTCTGACCTCCACCTCGAGCGCCCGGTGACGTGGGCGCCGCGAGCCGACAACGGCCGCAGGACCGTGCAGATCACCGGTCGGGGCGCTGAGCGGAACCTGCCGGTCGCCCGGCCCATCGGCAGCCCAACGCTCCGGCGCCACGAACGCGCCGGCTTCAAGCCCGACCGCACGGCGATGTGGGCCGTGTTGCTCGGGCTGCTGCTGATCATCGTGGCCGCCACGAGCGCGCTGCCGCACTAAGGGCCCGCGACTTCAGTCGCAGACCCTGACAATCAGCTCCCTTACAGACCTCGCGGCCGGGGCTGATCCAGGGTTTATCCCCGGACGTATATAAGAGTGTTGGGCGGAAGTTGAGCCGCTCAAAAGTAGTGCGTCCCCCACTTGTGCGGCTGCCCCCGCCAAACTAGACTTATCAACAGTAAGCAGGTCTCGAAAGTGAAGGGCGAGACGGCCCTTCAAGCCCCCCGGACCTACTGGTGGTCAACTATGAAGACTTCAATGAGCAGGTTCCAAATCCATGACGACCTGACCGCCCCTGAGGGCTCGGTCCCCGTGCTGCGGGGCGCGCTCGCGACGGGCGGTCAACTGCCGAACTTCCTCGGCGTGCTGGCGGGTTCGCCCGCCGCGCTGCGGGCCTACGCCCGCTTCCGCTCGGAGTTGCGCCACGGCAAGCTGACGCTGCCGACGCTCGAGCGGATTGCGCTCGCCGTCGCCGAGTATTACCAGTCCGAGCCGGGGATCGCGATGCACTCGCGGACCGCGCGCGCTGCGGGACTGGCGCTCGACGAGGTGGCGCTGGCGCGGCAATTCACCTCGAAGGATTTGCGGGAGGCGGCGCTGCTGCGCTACCTGCACGCGATGCTCGAAGAGCGCGGCCGAGCGCCCATGCACCTCCATGAAGAGGCGCGTGAGGCCGGCTGGGACGATGAGCAGATCCTCGAGGCGATCGCGACGGTCTCGCTCGAGGGGTTCACCGCGATGGTGAACGTCGCAGGCGAGGTGCCCGTCGATGGCTCGAGTGAGGCATCGCGCGCGTTGCAAGCGGCGTAGGAGCGTAAGCTCTAATCGGATACAGGATGGGAGCGCCCGAGGACACGGCCGAGTCTGATCGCGGCGACACCCGCACTGCAGTGTGCTGTCCCCTGTACCACGAGGCGGTCGAATTGGTCGGCCGCCGGTGGACAGGGGCGATCCTGGCGGTGCTGATGGAGGGCGCGCTGCGTTTCTCCGAGATTGCCTCGGCAGTCCCGGAGTTGTCGGACCGCCTGCTGTCCGAGCGGATGAAGGAGCTGGAGCGCCGCGGCATGGTCGAGCGGACGGTCATTTCCGGGCCGCCGCTCAAGGTGGAATACGAGCTCTCCCAGATGGGGCGCGAGCTCGGGCCGGCGCTCGCGGAGCTGCAACGCTGGGCCAACCGCTGGCTCGGCGAGCGCGAGCTCTCCGGCCGCCTCTGACGCCCGGCCAGCAAGTAACGTTCGCCGTCCGATGGCGACTACCGCTTCCCCGCTCACCGCCGACGACGTGCGCGCGCTCGTACAGGAGCGCAACATCCGGTTCATCCGGTTGTGGTTCACCGACATCCTCGGCCAGCTCAAGGCGTTCTCGATCAACGCCACCGAGCTGACGGACGCGTTCGAGGGTGGGATGGGGTTCGACGGCTCGTCGATCACCGGCTTCAACCCGATCGAGGAATCGGACATGATCGCGATGCCCGACCCGACGACGTTCAGGATCCTCCCGTGGCGCCCCGAGGAGCAGGGCGTGGGCCGGATGTTCTGCGACATCCTCACGCCCGAGCGCACTCCGTACGAAGGCGATCCGCGGCACGTCCTGCGGCGCGCGGTCGAGCGGGCCAAGGCGATGGGCTTCGATCACTACTACGTCGGCCCTGAGCTCGAGTTCTTCTACTTCAAGAATCCGAATTCGACCGAGGTGCTCGACGAGGGCGGCTACTTCGACCTGACCACGCTGGACGCGGGATCGGACCTGCGCCGCGAGACCGTGCTCGCACTCGAGCAGCTCGGGATCCCCACCGAGTACGCCCACCACGAGGTCGGCCCGAGCCAGCACGAGATCGACATGCGCTTCTCGGACGCGCTGAAGATGGCCGACGACTGCATGACCTACCGGATCACGGTCAAGGAATACGCGATGAAGTACGGGCTGCACGCGACGTTCATGCCCAAGCCCCTGTTCGGCAAGAACGGCTCGGGCATGCACACGCACCAGTCGCTGTTCCGCGGCGAGCAGAACGCGTTCTTCGACCCCGACGACCCGTACTACCTGTCCGACGTTGGCAAGGCATTCATCGCGGGACAGCTCCGGCACGCGCGCGAGATCTGCTCGATCTTCGCCCAGTGGGTCAACTCGTACAAGCGGCTCGTGCCGGGCTACGAGGCGCCCGTGTACATCGCCTGGTCCCGGCGCAACCGCTCGGCGCTCGTCCGCATACCGATGTACCACCCCGGCCGCGAGCGCACGACGCGGATGGAGCTCCGCTGCCCTGACCCGGCGTGCAATCCGTACCTGACGTTCGCGGTGCTGCTCCAGGCGGGCCTCGAGGGAATCGAGCACCGCTACGAGCTTCCCGACCCGATGGAGACGAACCTCTACCACCTGTCCTCGGAGGAGCGCCGGCGCCTCGGGATTGAGCAGCTGCCGGCGACGCTTGGCGAGGCGATCGAGCTGACCGCCCAGTCCGAGCTCGTCCTGCGCTCGCTCGGCGAGCACGTGTTCAACCGCTACATCGAGATCAAGCGCCAGGAGTGGGACGACTACCGGGTCCAGGTGACCCCGTGGGAGCTCGAGCGCTACCTGCCCGTGCTATAGCCGGCGATAGCGCGCCTCGAACAGCGAGTAACACGCGAACACGAGCAGCCCGGCGGCGACGAGCGCTAGCAGGACTGTGCCGAGGGGCTCCCGGTGGACGCGCGCCAGCACCCCGTCGATGCCGACGGCGTCGTGAGGGTCGTACGAGATCGCGGCCTGCAGCAGGAAGTAACCGACGATTCCGAACACGATCGAACGCGCGCACAGCCCGACGCGCCCGACGGTCATGTACGTACGTCGCTGGCGCTCGGTCATCTCGCCGAGCTTGGCGTTCTCGGCGAACCCGCCGCTGAGCGCCTCGTAGATCTGGTAGGCGCAGATCGCGATGCACGCGCCGCCGGCGATCGCGACGATGGCCGCCCCACCCGGCCAGCCGAGCACGCCGGCCGTCGTGTGCGACGGGCTACCCGAACCGCCGCCGCTGGAGCCGCCGAGCAGAATGCGGACCGCCACCGCGAAGAACACGAGGTACGCGACGCCGCTGGCGCCGTTCGAGATGCGGTCCTTCGGCTTTGGGCTGCCACCACCCTCGGGGCCGCGGCCGAACAACGCCTGACTGAGCTTCCACAGGGCGTAGCCCAGGAGCCCGACGCAGACCACGACCAGGGCGACGCGGCCGAGCGGTGCGCTCGCGATCAGAGCGAGCGCGCCCTGCTGGTTGGGCGCGGCGGGCGCGGCGCCGGCTCCCAACGCGAGCGCGAGCGCGATCCCGCCGATCACGCCGTAGGTGACCGCCCGGGCGACGAATCCCGTACGCGCGAGCACGATGAACAACCGCGAGCGCTGGACGTCCCGCGCCTCGCGTTCGACGCGCTCAGCGTTGCGGTCAACGGTTGCCTGGGCAGAAGGCATACCTCCCAGCTACCCGCTGACGCGAAACTAACCCAACGCGGCGGCGAGGTCGTCCGGCCTCGTCACCGGCGCCTGGCAGACGAACCGCTCGCAAACGTATGCCGCGGCGTGGCCGTCGACGGGCTCGCGGCCTTCGAGCAGCGGCACGGCCGCGCTCGCGGCTTCGGCCCCATTGCCGGGGGCGAGCACCAGGTGGGGGCGGTAGGAGTCGCGGACCACGCGCAGGAGCGGAGCCGCTTCAGGCGCGGGACCGACGATCGCGACCTCCTTGACGGGTGCCAGGTAGAAGTCGGCCGCGCCGAGCAGGTGCCCGAACGCCCCGGGGTGGCGCGCGGCCAGCGGAAACAACAGCCTGAGCACGCCGAGGGCGTGCCGCTCGTATTTGCCTTCGCCGGACAGCAGCGCCAGCCGCATGAGCCCGAACGCCGCCGCCGAGTTTCCCGACGGGATCGGGGAGTCGTCGAGGTCCTTGCGCCGCACCGCGAGCTCCTCGTGATCGGATGCGGTCGTGTAGAAGCCGCCTCGCTCGGGGTCCGCGAAACGCTCGATCATCGTGTCGGCGAGCGAGGTCGCCTCGCCGTACCAGCTCGGATCCCCGGTCGCCTCGTACAGCGTGATCAGCGCCTCCAGCAGGAAGGCGTGGTCGTCGAGGTAGGCAGCGAGGCGCGCGCGGCCGTCGTTCCAGCTCCGCAGCAGGCGCCCGTCGCCGTCGCGCAAGTCACGCAGGAGGAACGACGCGCAGGCCACCGCCGCGTCGAGGTAGTCCGACCGCTCGAGCACGGCGCCGGCCTCGGCGAGGGCCGAGATCATCAGCGCGTTCCACGACGTCAGGCGCTTGTCGTCGAGTCCCGGGCGGACGCGCTCCGACCGCGCCGCCAACAGGAGCCGGCGGATCTCGGGTAACGACGCCGGCTCGGGCCCGCGCGCCTCGAGCACGTTGCGCCCCGACCCCTCGAAGTTGCCACGCTCGCTCGCGCCGAAGTACGCGATGGCCTCGTCGGCAAGCCCGGACGGACCCAGCACGGAGCGCAGTTCGTCCACCGTCCACACGTAGAACTTGCCCTCGACGCCCTCGGAGTCGGCGTCGAGCGCCGCGCAGAAGCCGCCCTCGGGACCGCGCATCTCGCGGAGCACCCAATCGAGCGTCTCGATACACACCCGCCGGAATCGCTCGTTGCCGGAGACCTGCCAGCCGTGCAGATAAGCCCGGGCAAGCAGCGCGTTGTCGTAGAGCATCTTCTCGAAGTGCGGGACGGTCCAGGTCGCGTCGACCGTATAGCGGGCGAACCCGCCACCGACCTGGTCATAGATCCCGCCGCGGGCCATCGCCTCGAGCGTCTCGAGCGACATCTCGCGCTCGCCGCGCGCGAGCAGCAACTCGATCACCGACGCCTGCGGGAACTTCGGCGCGCGTCCGAAGCCGCCGTTGACCCGGTCGTAGTTGCCCCACAGCGAGACCAGCGCCTCGCGGATCAGGTCCTGCGTGATCGGCTCGACGGACGGCTCGAGGCGCGCGGTCGCACTGAGCGCCTCGACCATGCGCGCCCCGTGGCGGACGATGTCGTCGCGGCGCGAGGACCACGCCTCGGCGACCCCGTCGAGCACCATCCGCCAGCTCGGGAGCCCGTGGCGTGACTCGGGCGGGAAGTAGGTGCCGGCGTAGAACGGAACGCCGTCGGGCGTGAGGAACGTGTTGAGCGGCCAACCGCCCTGTCCGGTCAGCGCCTGGCAGGCTTCCATGCAGATCGCGTCGATGTCCGGGCGCTCCTCGCGGTCGACCTTCACGCAGACGAACCGCTCGTTCATGACTGCCGCGATCTGCTCGTCTTCGAACGATTCGTGCGCCATCACGTGGCACCAGTGGCAGGCCGAGTAGCCGATCGAGACGAGCAGGGGGCGGTCCTCGTCGCGCGCCCGCGCGAGCGCCTCCTCTCCCCATGGCTCCCAGGCCACGGGGTTGTCCTTGTGCTGGCGCAGGTACGGTGAGCTCTCGCCCCCGAGGCGGTTCGACACTGTCCCAGGCTACCCCAGGGCAGACGTGAGCAATACGCTACGTCCACTGCGCGACTGAGGAGGAAACGCATTGCCAGCACACCGCGAGTCGATACGGGCGCCAGGCGCTCCCGAGGCAATTGGTCCGTACGTGCACGCCGTCCGCACCTCCGGCGAGTTGTTGTTCTGCTCCGGGCAGATCCCGCTCGACCCGAAGACCGGAGACCTCGTCGGCGCGACCCCGGCGGACCAGGCCGGGCGCTGCCTGGAGAACCTCGCCGCGGTCTGCGACGCGGCCGGGGCGACCCTGGGTGACGCGGTGCGGCTGACCGTATACCTCACCGACATGGCGGCGTTCGCGCAGGTCAACGAGGTGTACGAGTCGTTCTTCGAGTCCGACCCACCGGCCCGGGTGGCGATCGCGGTGGCGGGCCTGCCGCGCGGTGCGCAGGTGGAAATTGACGCGGTGGTGGCGATCCCTGACTGACACGGCCCACGTGACCGGGGGCAGGACGCCGGTTTCGGCCGACGACGTACGCCGCGCGGCCCAGGTGATCGCCGGAGTCGTCCGCGAGACGCCGGTGCTCAGCTCGCGCACGCTGAGCGAGCGCGCCGGCGGGACGGTGGCGCTCAAGGGTGAGAACCTGCAGCGGACGGGCTCGTTCAAGATCCGCGGCGCGTTCACGAAGGTGTCGGCGCTGGGCGACGCGTGCGCCGCCGGCGTCATCACGGGCAGCGCCGGCAACCACGCCCAGGCGGTCGCCTACGCGGCCCGGGCGCGGGGCGTGCCGTGCTTCGTGTTCATGCCCGAAGGGGCGCCGATCGCCAAGGTCGAGGCCGCGCGGTCGCTCGGCGCCCAGGTCAGCATGGTCGGCCAGACGGTCGACGAGGCGCTCGAGGCGGCCTACGACCGCGCCGCCGAGGACGAGCGGATGGCGTTCGTTCACCCGTTCGAAGACCCAGACGTGATCGCGGGCCAGGGGTCGATCGGGCTCGAATTGCTCGAGCAGGTGCCCGATCTGTCGCGGGTGATCGTGCCGGTCGGCGGGGGCGGGCTCGTCAGCGGCGTGGCGATCGCGCTCAAGTCCGCTCGTGAGACGATCGAGGTGATCGGTGTCCAGGCCGCCTCCTGCTCCCCGGTCGTGGGGTCGCTCGCCGCCGGCAAGCCGGTCCCGGTGCGCTCGGCGCTGACGATCGCCGACGGAATCGCGGTGAAGCGCCCCGGCGAGCTGACCCTGTCGCTGATCGACCGGTGGGTCGACGAGGTCGTCGCGGTCGAGGAAGACGAGGTCGCTGAGGCGATGGTGTTCCTGCTCGAGCGGGCCAAGCTCGTGGTCGAGGGCGCCGGCGCGGTCGGCGTCGCGGCGCTGCTGTCCGGGCGGGTGCCGAGCTCGCCCCCGGGGACGACAGTGGTCATCCTCTCGGGCGGCAACGTCGACGCCGGGCTGCTCGCCGAGGTGGCGCGCCGGCACGAGAGCCAGGCCGGTCGGCGGCTCGTGTTGCTCGCTTCGCTGCCCGACCGGCCCGGATCACTGGCCCGGCTGCTCGCGCTCGTCGGCGAGCTCCGCGCGAACCTGCTCGACGTCGAGCACATCCGCGAGGGGTTCGACCTGCACGTGCGCGAGACCGCGGTGCAGCTCGTGCTCGAGACGCGGGGGTTGGCTCACGCCGAGCGCGTGACCGACGCCGTGCGCGCCGCCGGGTACGACGAGCCGCGCGCGCTGCGGTGATCGCGGTAGTCGCGCGCCTGCTCGACGATCGCAGCGACGACACGACTCTGCTCGTCGGCCTCGGGGTGCCATTGGACGCCGAGCACGAACCGCCGCGCCGGCGCCTCGATCGCCTCGGGTAGGTCGTCGATCGTCGACCGGCCGGTGACCGCGAGGCCGTCGCCGACGGCGGCGATCCCCTGGTGGTGATGGGACTTGGTCGAGTGCAGCTCTTCGCCCGCGGCACGAGCGGCGAGCGAACCCGCGGCCAGGCGCACGTCGTGGTCGGATCCCTCGAACGTGCCCGGCGTGCGGCGGTGCTCCTCGTGGCCGAGCTCGTCGGGCAGGTGCTGGCTGAGGGTGCCCCCGAAGGCGACGTTGATCAGCTGCATCCCGCGGCAGATGCCGAGCACGGGCATGTCCCGTTCGACGGCGCGCACGGCGAGGGCGAACTCCGAACGGTCGCGCTCGGGCACCAGATGATGGGTCGCCGGGTGCAGGTCGGCCCCGTACGAGGCGGGATCGATGTCGTTGCCGCCCGCGAGGATCAACCCGTCGAGCAGGTCGAGTATCTGGTCGGAGTCCTGCTCGAAGCTTCCGTCAGGCGGAATCATCACCGCGAGGCCGCCGGCGCGCTGGATCGCCTCGATGTAAGACAACGCCAGCAGCGCGGCCTCGCGCTCCTGCCACACGCCCCAGTTCGCGCGGACGAGCGCCGTGCAGATTCCTATGACCGGGCGTTGTTGGCTCATCGCCTCCTGAGGCTAGCCCGCTGGATTTTGCCGGACGCGGTCTTCGGCAGCTCGTCGGCGAAATCGACGATCCGCGGATACTTGTAGGGCGCGGTCTGATGCTTGACGTGCTCCTGGAGCGCGGTCGCGAGCGCGTGGCCGGGGGCAAACCCGTCGCGGAGCACGACCACGGCGCGCACGACCGCGCCGCGCTCCTCGTCCGGCGCGGCGACGACCGCCGCCTCCGCGACCGCCTCGTGCGAGACGAGCGCCGACTCGACCTCGAACGGGCCGATCCGGTAGCCGGCGGAGATGATCAAGTCATCGGCCCGACCTTCGAAGTACAGGTAGCCGTCGTCGTCGAGGCTGACGCGGTCGCCGGTCCGCCACGGCTCGCCCGCCGGCGAGGGCCTGCCGTCGAGATGGCCGACGAAGAACGTCGGGTCGGTGCCGGGGTCGGCCAGAACCAGCTCACCGTCCTCGACGGTCAAGTTCACCCCGGGCAGCGCCCGGCCCATCGAGCCGGCGCGGACCGGCTCTCCCGGCGGGTTGGCGGTCAGCTGCCCGGTCTCGGTCTGGCCGTAGCCGTCGCGGACCGCGAGCCCGATCTCCTCGGTGAACGTCCGGATCACTTCGGGGTTCAGCGCCTCGCCGGCCGCGACCAGCGACCGCAGCGCCGGCAGCGGCCGGAGCGTGGCGCGCTTGGCGATCACGCGGTACTCGGTGGGGGCCATGCACAGAACGTTGACCTCTTCGGCGGCGAGCAACTCGAGGCGCTGCCCGGGGTCGAACCGCTCGTCGTGCAAGAGCGCCGCCGCGCCGCGGAGCCAGGGCGCGATGAACACGTTACGCGCCGACTTGGACCACCCGGTGGCGGCGGTGCACCAGACCAGATCGCCCGGCCGTGCGTCCAGCCAGTGCTCGGCCTGGAGGCGCTGGCCGGGGAGGTAGCGCTGCCCGTGGACGACGCCTGTCGGCTCGCCCGTCGTGCCGCTCGTGAACGTGATCAGGCACGGGTCGTCAAGTTCGAGCTCGGCCGCCAGCACCGGCTCACCGGCTTCGAACAAGCGCTCATCCGGGATCGTCAGGACCGTGCAATCGGGCCGCGCCGCCGTCAGTTCGGTGAGGTTGCGCTCGTCGGCGACGATCAGCTTCGGCGACGAGGCCGCGATCCGCTGAGCCAGGTCACGGGCCCGGAGTTGTTCGTTGCAGGCGAGCGCGACCGCGCCGATCCGGAAGCAGGCGACCATCGTCAGCACCCACTCGGGGCGGCTGCCGATAAGCGTCATGACCACGTCGCCGCGGGCAACCCCGCGGCGCGCGAGGGTGCCCGCGAGGCGGGCGCTCCGGTCCGAGACCTCGGCGAAGCTCCACTCGCGCCGGCCGCCGTCGCGGGCAAGCTCGACCAGCGCCATGCGGTCCGGCGGAGCACCGTCGACGACGTCTCGAGCGAAGTTCATCCCGGCGGCCAGTGTGCCAGGTGCTTAGTCATTCCTTCCAGCGCTCAAACATTTGTCCAAAATAGTGATGTTTGATGAAGTTTCCGTCACAATCACGGCTCGGCCGCCGGCGCAAGGGGGCCTAGACCGACTACATGCGGGTTCGGCTCCTTTGGAGCTCGTCAGCGGAGCTGGCGATCGGTCTGGTTGCGGCCGGCGGCGATTTTCTTTAACAGACTGTTTCCCTCCCTGGGCATCGGCCTTGGTAAAGTCGCCGCGACATGGGGCTGATGACGGGAACTGGACCGTTGGGGAAGGATCCGGCGGGGAGCCACAACTTCGATACGCCGGATCCGGGCATGGCGATGTACATCGAGCCGTGCCCGAAGTGGATCCGGGTGATCGTCGGCGGCGAGACGATCGCGGACACGCGCAACGCGCTGATGGTGTCCGAGTCCGGACATCAGCCGGTCTACTACTTCCCGCGCGAGGACGTCCGTGCCGACGTGCTCGAGGCCTCCGACCGTCACACCAAGTGCCCCAAGAAGGGCGAAGCCTCGTATCACACGATTCGCGTCGGCGACACGGTCGTCGAAAACGGTGCCTGGTATTACCCCGAGCCGCTCGAGGCGGCCGAGCCGATCAGGGACATGATCGCGTTCTACTGGGACCGTATGGATCAGTGGTTCGAGGAGGACGAGGAGGTGTTCGTCCATCCGCGCGACCCTTATCACCGGGTCGACGTGCTCCCGACCAGCCGCCATGTCAAGATCTCGCTCGACGGTGAGGTGCTGGCCGAGAGCGACCACGCGATGGCGCTGTTCGAGTCGAACCTGCCGATCCGCTGGTACCTCCCGCGCGAGGACGTGTCCGTCGAGCTCGAGTCCACGGATACCGCCACGCGGTGCCCGTACAAGGGCATCGCCAGCTATTACGCGGCTCGCCTGCCGAACGGCGAGACCGTCAAGGATCTCATTTGGTATTACGACGACCCGCTACGGGCCGTCGACGGGATCGAAGGACGGCTGTGCTTCTTCAACGAGCGCGTCGACGTCGAAGTCGACGGCGAGCCCGAGGGCCGGCCCAAGACCGCGTGGAAGCACGGCGTCAAGTCCGAAGCCGCCGCGGCCGCCGCCCGAAACGGCAGCTGATCCGAGCCATCTCACGTATTCTCGGCTGCTCCCCAGACACTGAGGAGCAACCACGACAATGGCTATCGCGACCCCGTACACCGACAAGACCGACGAGCAGAAGGCGATCTGCGAGATGGTGCGCCAGTTCGCCGACGAGCAGATCCTCCCCAACGCCGAGCACTACGACCACGAGGACGAGTTCCCGGAGCCGATCGTCGAGCAGATGAAGGAGCTCGGGCTGTTCGGGGTCACGATCCCCGAGGAGTTCGACGGGATGGGGCTCGACCTGAGCACCTACGCGATGATCGTCGAGGAGCTGTCGCGGGGGTGGATCAGCATCAGCGGGATCGTCAACACCCATTTCATCGGCTCGTACCTGCTGATGAAGTTCGGGACCGACGAGCAGAAGCAGAAGTACCTGCCGAAGATGGCGACCGGGGAGATGCGCGCCGCGTTCAGCTTGTCCGAGCCCGAGCTGGGGTCGGACGTGGCTGCGATCAAGACCTCGGCCAAGAAGACCGGCGACGGCGGCTATGAGATCAACGGGACGAAGATGTGGGTCACGAACGGCCTGCGGTCCTCGCTTGTCTTCGTCCTGGTGAGGACAGACCCGAACGCGGACCCCAAGCACCGCGGACTGACCTGCTTCATCGCCGAGAAGGAGCCGGGCGTCTCGGAGAACACCGGCGACTACAAGGGCTTCAACGTCCCGCCCCAGATCAAGAAGATGGGATACAAGGGTGTCGAGTCAACCGAGCTCGTGTTCGACGGCTACCGCTGCCCGGCGGGGAACATCCTCGGCGGCGAGGAGGCGGGCCTGAACAAGGGCTTCGGCCAGATGATGGATGCGCTCGAACTCGGTCGTGTGAACGTCGCCGCGCGAGGGGTCGGGCTTGCCCAAAGAGCTTTGGAGCTCGCGCTCAAGTACTCCCAGGAGCGACGGGCGTTCGGCAAGCCGATCGCGCAGCACCAGGCAATCCAGTTCAAGCTGGCCGATATGGCCACCCAGGTCGAGGCCGCGCGCCTCTTGACCCACCGGGCCGCCCGGATGAAGGACGCCGGCGAGCGTTCTGACATCGAGGCGGGAATGGCCAAGCTGTTCGCCTCGGAGGCCGGGCGGTTCTGTGCCGAGGAGTGCCTGCGGATCCACGGCGGCTACGGCTACTCCAAGGAGTACGAGATCGAGCGGATCTACCGGGACGCCCCGCTGCTGCTGATCGGTGAGGGGACGTCGGAGATCCAGCGCATGGTTATTGGGCGCAAGCTGCTCGAGCGGAACAAGATCTGATGGCTGACACGAAGTCGCTCATCGAGACCGCGGTTACTCGCTTCCTCGACGATGTCCCCGCGCTCGCCAACCTCAAGCTGGTGGCGGGTCTCGAGCTTCGAGCCCGCGGCGAGCCCCAGCTATATCGGGTCGAGGTGCCGGGCCCGAAGGTGACCAAGGGCTTCGCGGCCGATGCCAAGATCAATATCTCCGTGTCGCGCTCGCACTTCAACGAGCTCGCGACCAAGGGCCACATCCGCGACTGGCGCGAGGCGTTCGAGCACGGCGACGCCCAGGCGACCGGGATCGAGCAGGTGATGAAGCTGATCGTGAACGTGGTCGAGCGCCAGGAGGAGCGCTCGCGCACGCGCAAGGCGCATCACTAGGGCTTATCGCCGGGCTGCGAGCGCCTCGGCCTCGCTCAGCTGTTCCTCGACGAGCGCGAGCCCGGAGTCCCAGAAACCCGGATCGGCTAGATCGATCCCGACGATCTCGGCCAGGTGCTCGGGGCTGCGCGACCCGCCGGCGGACAGCAGCTCGAGGTAGCGCGGCACGAACGACTCGCCCTCGTGGAGATAGCGGCTGTAGACCGACAGCGCAAGCAGCAGGCCGTACGCGTACGCGTACACGTAGCCGGGCGTGTTGAGGAAGTGCGGCACGTAGGACCACCACATCCGGTAGCCGCCCGTGATCTCGACCGAGTCGCCGAACAGCTCCTCCTGCGTCTCCACCCACGTGTCGTTGATGCGGTCGACCGACAGCTCGCCCTCGGACCGCCGGCGCGTGTGCACCAGGTGCTCGAACCGGTTCATCGCCATCTGGCGGAACACGGTGGCGATCGCGCCGTCGACCCGCTCGGCGAGCAGCGCGAGCCGGCGCTCGTCGTCGGTGACCTCGGAGAGCATCCGCCCGAACACCAGCTCCTCGCCGAACACCGACGCGGTCTCGGCGAGCGTCAGCGGCGTCGACTGGTGGAACACGCCCTGGGGCTGAGCGAGCGCGGCGTGCAGGCCGTGGCCGAGTTCGTGCGCCATCGTCAGCACGTCGCGGCGGGTGGCGGTGAAGTTGAGCAGCACGTACGGGTGCACGCTCGGAACCGTGTACGCGCAGAAGGCGCCGCCTCGCTTGTGCGGCCGCGTCGGCGCGTCGATCCAGTTCTCGTCGAAGAACCGCCGCGTGATCGTGCCGGCCGTCGGCGCGAACGACTGGTAGGTGTCGAGCACCAGGTCGCGCGCCTCGCCGTACGAGAACCTGACGTCCTCGGCGAGCACCGGCGCCGAGCGGTCGTAGTCGGCCAGCCGCTCGACCCCGAGCAGCTTCGCCTTGAGCCGGTACCAGCGCTGGGGAATGTCGAAGCGATTTCGTACCGCATCGATCAGTGCCATAACGGACTCGTCGGAGGCCTCGTTGGCGAGGTTGCGGCTCGCCAGCCAATTCGGGTAGCTCCGCAGCCGGTCCTCGACCGACTTGTCGTAGACAAGCGTGTTGTAGATGAACCCGCGTGTCCGCAGGCCCGGCTCGAGCGCGGTCGAGACGGCGTCGGCGGCGCGACGTCGCAGCTCGCGATCGGGCGACAGCAGGCGGCTGAGCGCGACGTCAAGCGTCAGCTGCTCGTCGTCGAGGTCGACCCGGAGCGCCGAGACCAGCTCTCCGAACAGGCGGCCCCACGCTGCCTGGCTCGAGATCGACTTCTCGGAGAGGATCTTCTCCTCACTCTCCGAGAGCAGGTGCGGACGGTAGCGCCGCGCGCTGTGCAGGTAGTGGTGGTAGCGGTCGAGCGCTGGTGACGCGAGCAGCTCGTCGGCGCGCGTGTCGTCGACGGCCGCCCACTCGAGGTCGAAGAACAGGAGCAGCGTCTCGATCTCGGTGGCGCGCTCCTGGACGAGCTGTAGCAGCGCGCCGCGCTCGGGGTCGGCCGTGTCGGTCGAGAACCGCAGGCTCGCGTACGAGCCCGCGCGTCCGATCAGCTCGTTGATCTCCTCGAGCTCGCGCATCGCGAAGTCGAGTCCTGTGGCGTCGAGGTCGGCGACCTTTCCGGCGTAGGCAGACGCGAAATTCGCGGCGCGGTCCTTGGCCTCGGTGAGCATGCGCTCGGCGCCGGCGCGCTCCTCGCCGTCGACGAGCGGAGCGAGGTCCCACTCGGTCTCGAGCAGCTCGGGGTCGGTTAGTGGATCGGCAGCAGTAGTCATGTAAATGGAGCTTACCTTCAGCTTTGTGGGCACCCGGCAACGTCGAGGGGTCCGCTGAGGCGGAACACGACGATCGGCTGGCCCAGCGCGCGTTCGGTGAACACCGGCGTGGCGGCGGGGTCGGTCGCGGTCCAGCGGGTCTCGGGGGAGGGCGTCAGCACGCTTGGGTGCCAAGGGTCGCGTGCGGGTGTTGTTATTAGGTATTTCAAGTGATCGGCGTTCACCTGTGACCGCCATCGAGCGCAGGTGACGATCGGCGTGAACGACCCGTTAGGCCCGCGCTGGGCGACGTAGGTCACTTGATTCGACAGATCCAGTCCGTAGAACGGATACGAGAAGAAGCCGCCGAACGTTCCGACGACGCCGACGCGCGCGTCGTGGACCGTCCGGAACAGCGCCCATACCTTCGCCAGATACGAGACGTTCGGCTGGTAGGCGTACCGGCCACGGAGGTAGTGGCGCTGGAGGGGGTAGCCGGCCGCCGCGCCGGCGAGGGCTACGAGCGCGACCGCGGCGCCGGCGAGCGCGGGTCGGAGGCTCGGGAGACGCCCGAGTGTCGCCAGCGCCAGCGCCACCGCGAGGAACGCGGCCACCCCGATCGCGACCGCGCCCGCCGCGTGGGAGTTCGGCCACAGCGCCGGTTGGGCGACGGTCCCGGCTAGAAGGACGGCCAGCACGACCACCACTGTGGTTCTGGTCGCCGGGGCCGAGGACAGCGCCGGCGCGAGCGGCGCCACCGCCAGCGCCAGCGCGAGCGCGGGCGCGAGGTAGCGCAGGTTGAACGCGAACCCGAGGGGGTCGCCGCTCGGTCCGGCTGCGGTCTCGGGCGTGATCAGGTACGCCGCGAGCGAGAACAGCGCGGTTAGTCCGAGCATCCGGACGATCGCTTGGGAAGAAACGTTGGAATAGTCAACATTTCTTCCCAAGCCCCCGGGCAGCAGGCACAGGATCGCACCGAGGATCGCCACCGCGAGCACGGCCCACCACCACCGCCCGAGGCCGGCCGCCAGGGCCGGCTGTGCGAAGCGGCTCCAGAAGTGCGAGTTCGTCAGGTAGTGCGCGACGCTGTAGCCGGTGTGCTGCTGGAGCGGCTGCGCCGGCGTCGGCAGAATCCCGCCGGCACTCGTCCACGGCAGCGGGTTGCCGACCGCAATCAGGTTGCGCGCGTACCAGAAGCCGCCGGCGAGGACCAGCGGCCCGAGCCATACGCCCGCTGTGTTGAGTCGTCTGCCGCGAGGGGCGATCGCGATCACGCCGACCGTGAGCGCGAGCGCCGGCGCGAGCACCGTGAGCTTGGTCCCCACCGCGAGGCCCGCCGCGACCGCCGCCAGCACGAGCACGGCGGGGCGCTCGGCATCGGTCATCAGCAGCGCCACCGCGGCGAGCAGGAAGAACACCGCGACCACGTCGTTGGCGGCGGCGCCGGCCTGGGAGTAGTCCATCATCATCGTGGCCATCGCGAGCGCCGCGCCGATCGTCGTGGCCGCGCCCACGCCGCGCGGGCGGCCGATGCAGTACGCCGCGAGCAGCGTCAGCGCCAGCCACACCAGGTTGAGCCCGGGCGACAGCGTGTCGCGGCCGAGCAGCACGATCCCGAGGCCGTGCAGCATCTCCGCGGTGGCGGGATAGAACGGCGTCAGGTACTCGACGTCGGTGAACCGCAGCGACACGATGTTCCCGGTCTGCGCGAAGCTCGCGGCCCACGGCAGGTGGTACCAGAGCGAGTCGAAGCCGCGGATGCCGACGTCGTAGGACTGGATCGTGAGCCCGCCCCACTCGGCGATCACGGTGGCGCCGGCGAGCAGCGCGAGTGCGCCCAACAGCCACGCCGACCGGTCCGAGTTCCAGGTATGTCGGTGTCGGGGGACCTGCGTTGCCGCGAGCGAGCGCAATCCGGCCGCGCCGGCGAGGGCGCATGTGATCACGATCGGCCCGAGCTCGAACAGTCCCACTGCTCCCAGCACCTCGAGGATCCCGATCAGCAGCGCCAGCCCGGTGACGATCTCGGCGAGCCGCGCCGGCGCGCCGGTCCAGTCGGGCAGCACCCGCCGGCGCACCGCGACGGCAGCCGTCGCGAGCGAGCCCAACACGACGAGCAGTGCGGCCGCCCCCAACACGTAGCGCCCGATGCTCGTATTAACGCCCGCTACGCTGCGCTCCTTCCCATGATCGCCCGAAGACTAGGCGTCGCCGGGGCTCTTGCAGTAGCCGTCGCGCTGGGCGGGTGTGGCACGAGCACGGCCGGTCGCACGCCCACCGCCAGCGCTGTGCCGCTCGTTCCCGGCGCACACATCGGCACTCAGGTCCGCGAGTGCGATCAAGGGTCGCGCGCGTACTGCACGATCGAACTCGTCGTACTCGATTCCCGGTACCCGTCGTCGGACATCCTGGCCCACGACGAAAGCCATGTGCTGCGCAAGGCGGGCTGGTCGCTGGCCGACGGCGACACCTCGACCGAGTCGGCCGCGAATTCCCCGGGGCACAAGCTGCGCCTGACCTACTCCACGGCGGCCGACGACCTGCAGCAGATCGACCTCGGGCAGATCACCCGACCGACGCCGATAACCCACGCGCTCTCGAGCGCGATCTTCGACCAGACGCCGGCGATGTCGATGATGCTCGAGGTCGGAGCCTCGTAGGCGTCACGCGTCGCTGAGCACGAGGCGTCGGTCGGGTCCGACCGAGATCGCCTTCTGGCCGGCGAGCAGCGCGCGCAGGTCCGCGCCGACAAGCTCAGACCGCCAGCCCTCGAGCGTACGGACGTCCGGCTCGGCCTCGTGCCGGCGCACGGCGGCGACGATCAGCTCGAGCTCGTTGCGCGACGCGATCAGCTCGTACGCGAGGCCCGCCTCGAGTGAGCGCGCGCGCAGCAGCGCCTCGGCGAGCACGATCAGCGGCGCGTCTTCGGGCTCCGAGCGGCCGCGCGGCTCGTCGCGGGGAATCGGCTCCGCCTTCATGCCGGCGGCGATCGCTTCGAGAATCGCGTTGCCGCGGCGGCGGATCCCCGAGGGGTGGATGCCGCGAATCTGCTCGAGCGCGCCGACGTTCGAGGGGTGGCGCTTGGCCAGCTCGACCAGCGCGGGGTCTCCGAGCACCGACCCGACCGGGCGATCCTCCTCGGACGCCGTGCGCTCGCGCCACGCCGCCAGCTCGCGCGCCACTGCACGGGCGCGGGGGTCGAGCTGCCCGACTCGCGGCAGCCGCTCCCACGCGGCGTACGGGTCACGCTCGTCGGTGGCGGATTCGAGGCGGCGGCACTCCTCGCGCGCCCAGCTGAGGCGGCCGGTCTCGGTGAGCCGTCGCTGAACCTCGTCGGCGAGCTCGAGCAGGTGCGCGACGTCCTCGGCGGCGTAGCTCAGCTGCTCGGCGGTCAGCGGCCGCGCATCCCAGCGCGTGTAGCTCGCGGTCTTGCCGACCCGCCGGCCGAGCATCGTCCCGAGCAGGTTCCCGTATCCGGTCTGGGCGCTCGCACCCACGAAGCCCGCGGCGAGCTGGGTGTCGAAGATGTTGGTGACCTCGGTCCCCCAGGCGCGGCGCAGGATCGCCACGTCCTGGCGGCCGGCGTGGAGCACGACCTCGATCGCCGGGTCGGCCAGCAGCTGCGCGATCGGGGCCACGTCGACCTCGCCCTCCAGTGGGTCGATCAGGTCGATACGCGGCTCGCCCTCGGGGCGCGCGTCATCGTCGACCGCTATCTGCACCAGGCACAGGAGCGCCCGGTAGCGGCCTTCGGACATGAATTCCGTGTCTATGCCGATACGCCCGTGCTCGCGCGCGAGGGTCGCCGCCGCCGCCACCTCCTCTGAGCTCGCGAGCGGCTCGGAGGTGACACTGCGGGTGGCCTCGGTGCGCATCCGGGCTGAGACTACCGAGGCCCGCCGGGCATGGACGCGGGGAATCCGGTCGCGGTACATGCGTTGACATAGGCGTCGCGCCGAATTCCCTTGGCGGAACGGCCCCATGGATGGACCGCAGCGAGGCCCTAAAAGCCGACCTCCCTGGTAGGATATGCCGCAAATGATCTTTTCCTCGAAGGCTGAGTACGGCGTGCGCCTGATGGTCGAGCTCGGGCGCCAGTCTCCCGAGCAGCCCACGTCTTTGAAGGCGATCGCGGACGCCGAGGGGTTGCCGCTCGCGTACCTCGAGCAGGTGGTCGCCCGGCTCCGCAAGGAGGGACTCGTGCAGAGCGCTCGCGGCGCGCACGGGGGCTACTGGCTGTCGCGGCCGGCCGAGGAGATCGCGATGGTGGACGTGGTGCAGGCGCTCGAGGGCGCGATCGCCCCGATGGAGTGCTTCGTCCACGACCACACCGAACGTGTGCTGTGCTCGCACGAGCCCGACGCCGGGCGTGGCTGCGCGACCAAGCTGCTGTGGACTCGCGTACAGGGCGGGATTATTCGGTCGCTCCAGACCACGACGTTGGCGGAGCTCGTCGAGTTCTCGCGTCGCAACGAGCGCGAACCCGCACGCGTCTGAGACTTACTAGAGAAAGTGGATATGTCTGAGCTAGAGATACGAAACCTTCACGTCCGAGCCGGTGAGAAGCAGATCCTGCGCGGCGTGGATCTGGCCGTCGGCAAGGGTGAGATCCACGCGCTGATGGGCCCCAACGGCTCGGGGAAGTCCACGTTGGCGAACGCGGTCATGGGACATCCAGGGCTCGAGGTGACCGAGGGCCAGATCCTGTTTCGCGGGGAGGACGTCACCGAGGCGTCCCCGGATGAGCGCGCCCGGATGGGCCTGTTCATGGCCTTCCAGTACCCCGTAGCGGTGCCGGGTGTGACCGTCACCAAGTACCTGCGGACCGTCTTGAACGCGCACCGCGAGGCTCGCGGCGAGGAGCCGGTTCCGTTGAAGGAGTTCCGGCAGACCGTGGAAGCGGCGATGAAGCTGACCAACGTGCCGCGCGACTTCTCGACGCGGTATCTGAACGAGGGCTTCTCCGGTGGCGAGAAGAAGCGGATGGAGATCCTCCAGCTGGCCTTGCAGAAGCCCGAGCTGGCGATCCTGGACGAGACCGACTCCGGGCTCGACATCGACGCCCTGCGAGTGGTCGCTAACGGCGTGAACTCGGTCGCCGGTCCGGATATGGGCGTGCTGATCATCACCCACTACCAGCGGATCCTGCACCTGGTTCAGCCCAGTCACGTACACGTGATGTTCCAGGGTCGAATCGTCCGCGAGGGCGGGCCGGAACTGGTCGACGCGCTCGAGGCCAAGGGCTACGCCTGGATCACTGACGAGATCGAGGCGGCTGCGTAATGACGGCTGTATCCGGGCGCGATGCAGTGAGGGTCGCGGACGTCTCGGCGCAGTTCCCGGTGCTGCGGAACCGACTGTTTGACGGGCGGCCCGTGGCCTACCTGGATTCGGCGGCGACGTCGCAGACGCCCGATCCGGTGATCGACGCGATGACGTCGTACTACACGGAGCACCGCGCGTCGGTCCATCGTGGCGTGTACCCGCTCGCAGCCGAGGCCACGGATTTGTACGAGGGCGCGCGGGACCGGATCGCTTCGTGGCTCGGCTCGACGCGGGAGGAGACGATCTTCACCGCGAACGCCACGGCCGCGATCAACATGGTCGCGTATACGTGGGGGCGCCAGAACGTGCAGCGCGGCGACCTCGTGGTGCTGACCGAGATGGAGCACCACTCGAACATCGTTCCATGGCAGCTGCTGTGCCAGGACCGCGAAGCCGAACTCGCATACGTGGGACTCACGGCCGACGGTTTGTTGGATCTTGATGCGTTGGATTCGCTGCTGGCGCGGGGTCCGCGGCTGGTCGGCGTCGTGCACGTCTCGAACGTCTTGGGGACCATCAACCCCGTGGCTTCGATTGCCCGGCGAGCGCACGAGGCCGGGGCGGTGGTCGTGGTCGACGGCACGCAGGCGGTGCCGCAGATGCCTGTGTGGCTGCCGGACCTGGACGTCGACTTCTACGCCTGGACCGGGCACAAGGCATACGGCCCGACCGGGATCGGGGTCCTGCACGGGCGGCGCGAGCTGCTCGAGGAGATGCCGCCCTTTATCGGTGGCGGCCACATGATCCGCACGGTCGCGGCTAACGAGTCCACCTGGACCGACCTGCCGCATAAGTTCGAGGCCGGGACGTCGCAGATCGCCGAGGCGATCGGACTGGGCGCCGCCGTCGACTGGATTCAGGCGCTGGGGATGGACGCGATCCGTGCCCACGAGCAGGCGTTGGTGGCAGAGACATTGGAGCGCCTGGCTTCGTCGTCGTCGTCGTCGGAGGTCCCGGGGTTGACCGTGCAGGGTCCGCTTAGCGCCGCCGATCGGGGTGCGCTCGTGTCGTTCACGTTGGAGGGCGCCCATCCGCACGACATCGCGGACATACTCGGGAGGCTGGGGGTGTGCGTCCGCGCCGGCCATCACTGCGCGCAGCCGCTGATGCGGTCGCTGGGCGTGCATGCCACGACTCGCGCGTCGTTCGCCGTGCACAACTCGTCCGAGGATGTGGCGCGGCTGGTCGATGGGCTCGGGGTCGTCCGGCGCACGCTGCAGCTCGGCTGAGCGCGCACGTCTTGGCGCCGATCAATCTGTATAGCGACACGCAAACGCGACCGACCTCCGGGATGCGCGAGGCCATCGCCGGCGCGGTTGTAGGCGACGAACAGCGAGGGCTCGATCCGACTACCTCGGATCTGCAGGATCGGGTGGCCGAGCTGCTGGGTTTTCCGGCTGCGGTCTTCCTTCCGAGCGGGACGATGTGCAACGAGATCGCGCTGCGACTTCACGCCCGTCCCGGCGGTGATGAGCTGTTGTTGGACCGGACCGCACATCCCGTCAACTCGGAGGCCGGCGGACCGGCTGTCCTGTCCGGGTTGATGATCCGGGTGCTCGACGGCGACGGCGGGGTGTTCACGGCCGCCCAGCTCGAGGCGGCGCTGCGGCCGCCGGGCAACCGGTACATGCCACGTTCGCGAGTCGTGTCGGTCGAGCAGACTTCGAACCTCGGTGGGGGTCGCGTCTGGCCTTTGTCGACTGTTGAGTCGGTCTTGGAGGTCGCCCGCACGCACGGCTTGCGCGCGCACATGGACGGGGCGCGGCTGATGAATGCAGTCGTGGCCTCGGGCGTTTCGGCTTCTGACTTTGCTGGCGGGTTCGACACCGCGTGGATCGACTTCACGAAGGGCTTGGGAGCGCCGATGGGTGCGGTGCTGGCGGGGTCGCGCGAGCTGATCGACGAGGCGTGGCGGTGGAAGCAGATGCTCGGTGGCGCGTTCCGGCAGTCTGGAATCATCGCCGCCGCCTGCCTGTACGCGCTCGATCACCACGTGGATCGGCTGGCCGAGGACCATGTACATGCGCGGCTGCTGGCGGAAGGCTTGGCGTCGCTTCCCGGCGTGCAGCTCGACCCGGCTTCGGTCGAGACCAACATCGTGATCTTTCATGTGGAAGACGCGCGGGCGCTGGTGGCGCGAATCGCCGATCGCGTCGAGGTCCAGGCGTTCGACGCGCACCGGGTGCGTGCGGTCACCCATCTGGACGTCTCGCGTGAGGACGTCGAGCGAGCGCTCGAGGCGTTCGCGGACGAGCTCGGCTGAGTTCTGCTCACTTCAGATCCGCCAGAATCGGCGGATGACCACGCGAAAGCCTGCAGGCGCCAGCTGGGAGAGCTGGATCGACCGACAGATCCGCGAGGCGGAGGAGCGCGGCGAGTTCGCCGATCTGCCCGGCGCGGGCAAGCCGATCCCTGATCTGGACAAGCCGTTCGATGAGCTGTGGTGGGTCAAGGACAAGCTTCGTCGTGAGGGCCTGTCCTACATGCCGCCGTCGGTCGCGGTGCGCAAGGAGGCTCATGACGCACTGGTGGCGGCCTCGCGCGCTAGCTCTGAGGCTGAGGTGCGAAAGATCATCTCGGCGGTCAACGAGAAGATCCGCGAGGCCAATCGGAAGACCATCGCGGGTCCGCCGCTGATGCTCGTGCCCTACGACGTGGAACGCTTCGTCCGGGAGTGGCGCGAGCAGCACTCGCAATAGGGTCCGGTCGGCCCGGGCGGTTCCGCGGAACACCATCCGCAAGCTCCTAACCGGCGCGCGGTTCCGCCGGAATGCTACGTGCAACGCTTGAGTTGCACGTAGGTGCATCGGGCGCGGGGCGTTGAAGTGGATCACAACACGTGCCGGCCGCTGTCGGCGGGCGATCGGCTCGACTACGGGTTGGCGGTGGAGGTCCTGACCGCGAGGGCGCTTGCCGGCGGGTGACCGCTCGCTACGCTAAGCAACATGGAGGAGCTGTACCGCGAGAACATCCTCGATCACTACAAGCATCCGCATAACTGGAGCCCTCCGGGGGACGAGATTGAGGGCGCCGATCTGGAGTTCCATGATCTGAATCCGCTGTGCGGGGACGAGTTGACCGTGCAGCTGGCGCTGGATGGGGAGGGGCGGATCGAGGACGTGCGGTTCTCCGGGCACGGGTGCGCGATCTCGCAGGCAGCGGCGTCGATGGCGTCGGACGAGGTCAAGGGGATGCGCGTGCAGGAGCTGCTGGCGCTCGACCGGTCGTTCGTGCTGGACCTGCTCGGGATCGACATCTCGGCGACGCGGCTGAAGTGCGCGCTGCTGTCGCTGAAGGTGCTGAAGGGCGCTTCGCTCGGCCACGCGGCCGACTGGGAATCGGCGGCGTAGAGCGCTCGTCGTTCCGCGGCTGTCCAAATCCTATCTACGCGCTAGGATTTATAGCCGTGTCCGAAGTGATCGAAGTGTGCCCCGTGAATGAGCTCGGCCCGGGCGAGCGACGCCTGGTCGAGTGGGAAGACCTGGAGATCGGCGTGTTCAACTGCGGCGGCGCCTTCTATGCGATCGAGGACCGGTGCTCGCATGACAACGGACCGTTGGCGGAAGGAGAGTTCGATCCCGAGAGCTGCACGGTCGAATGCCCGCGGCACGGATCGTTGTTCGATCTGAAGACCGGTCAGCCGAAGACTTTGCCCGCGTACGTGCCGGTGGAGACGTTCCCGGTGCTCATCGAAGACGAGACGATCAAGCTGGAGGTTGAATAGTGGCTGTTGAACTGACCGAGAATGAGCAGCTCGCGGCCATCAACGCCGATTACGAGCAGCGCTATGGCTTCCGCGACGCCGAGCATTACCTGTACAAGGCGCCGAAGGGCCTGAACCGCGAGATCGTCGAGAAGATCTCGGAGTTCAAGTCAGAGCCGCAGTGGATGCGCGACTTCCGGCTGAAGGCGCTCGAGCACTTCATGTCTCGCCCGCAGCCGACCTGGGGCTCGCCGATGCTGGCCGAGGTCGACTACGACGACATCCACTACTTCGTGCGGGCCTCCGAGAAGCCCGGCCGCTCGTGGGACGACGTGCCCGAGGACGTCAAGCGGACTTTTGATCGCTTGGGCATTCCCGAGGCCGAGCGCAAGTTCCTCTCCGGTGTCGGGGCGCAGTACGAGTCCGAGGTCGTCTACCACCAGGTGCACGAGGACCTCGCGAAGCAGGGCGTGATCTTCGTCGACATGGACACGGCGCTGCGCGAGCACGAGGACATCGTCCGCGAGTACTTCGCCACCGTGATCCCGCCCAACGACAACAAGCTGGCTGCGTTGAACTCGTCGGTGTGGTCGGGCGGCTCGTTCGTGTACGTCCCCGAGGGGGTGCACGTGGAGATGCCGCTCCAGGCCTACTTCCGGATCAACACCGAGAACATGGGCCAGTTCGAGCGCACTCTGATCATCGCCGAGCCGGGCTCGTACGTGCACTACGTCGAGGGCTGCACGGCTCCGACGTATTCGAGCAACAGCCTCCACTCGGCGGTGGTTGAACTGATCGCCATGCCGGGCGCGCGGATCCGCTACACGACGGTCCAGAACTGGTCGACGAACGTGTTCAACCTAGTGACCAAGCGTGCGGTGGCGCACGAGGACGCGACGGTCGAGTGGGTCGACTGCAACCTCGGCTCGCGCCTGACGATGAAGTATCCGAGCGTGTACCTGATGGGCGAGCGCGCCCACGGCGAGATCCTGTCGATCGCGTTCGCCGGCAAGGGCCAGCATCAGGACGCCGGCGGGAAGATCATCCACGCGGCGCCGAACACGACCTCGAACATCTTTGCCAAGTCGATCTCGAAGGACGGCGGGCGCGGCTCGTACCGCGGCCTGCTCGAGATCGCCAAGGGCGCCCATGGCGCCCGGTCGAAGGTCGTGTGCGACGCGCTGCTGCTCGACGAGGAGTCGCGCTCGGACACGTACCCGACGATCCGGATCGGCGAGGACGACGTCAACGTCGGCCACGAGGCGACCGTCTCGAAGGTCGGCGACGACCAGCTGTTCTACCTCATGTCGCACGGGATTCCGGAGGACGAGGCGTCGAAGCTGATCGTCAACGGGTTCATCGAGCCGATCACCAAGGAGCTCCCGATGGAGTACGCGGTCGAGATGAACCGGCTGATCGAGCTGCAGATGGAGGGCTCGATTGGCTAGCGCGGCCCCGGCGGGAGTCGGGATGCCGGCCGGGATCGATCTGCCCACGTTCAAGGGGCGCCCTGGCTGGGAGTTCACGGACATCTCGGGCCTGGACCTGGCTGCGTACGAGCGCGTTGGCGCGAACGTCGATGGGGCTGCCGGCGCTGAGCTCCTTTGGGAGTTGCGAGCGCCAGCGCTGCCCGACGGCGTGATCGTCTCGACGCTGGACGCGCCCGAGCACCAGGCGCTGATCGAGCGGCATCTGGGGTCGCTCGTCTCGAGCGACGACGTGTTCGTGGCGCTCAACGACGCGGGCGTTCGCGCGAGCGCGTTCGTATATGTCCCGCGCGGCGTGGAGCTCACCGAGCCGATCTCGCTCAGCAGCGTGCAGGCCCGCACCGGAACACTGCTCAACCAGCGCACGCTCGTCGTGCTCGAGGAGGGCGCGCAGGCCGAGGTATGGGAGCAGTTCCTGTCGGGGTCGGACGACGTCGACGGAGTGTTCAACACCGTCACCGAGCTGATCGTGGGCCAGAACGCCCGGCTTCGCTACGTGTGCGGCCAGGGGCTGTCCGAGAACAGCTGGATCTTCGGCGCGCAGCGCGCCGAGGTCGGCCGGGACGCGTCGCTCGACTGGGTGGCGCTCGGGTTCGGCTCGGCGCGCGGCCACGTCCGGATGGAAACGCGGCTCGCCGGCGAGGGCGCCGGGGCTCGGGTCACGGGCGCGTATGCCAGCCACGGCCGCCAGCACATCGACTTTGACACGACGCAGGAGCACGCGGCACCGAACACGACGTCCGACCTCGCGTTCCGCGGCGTGCTGACCGGGCGCTCGAGCGCGGTGTGGAAGGGCAACATCATCGTGGACCCGGGCGCGCAGAAGACCGACGCGTTCCAGGAGTCGCGCAATCTGCTGCTATCAAAGCGCGCGCACGCCGACGCGATCCCCGGCCTCGAGATCCAGGCGAACGACGTGCGGTGCACTCACGCCGCCGCGGTGGCGCAGGTCGACCCCGAGCAGCTGTTCTACCTGCGCTCGCGGGGGCTGCCGCTCGAGGTGGCCAAGCGTCTTGTGATCGAGGGCTTCCTGGCGACGCTGGTCGAGCGCTTCGAGGAGGGCCCGGTGCGCGAGGTGCTCAGCGACGTGCTCGAGCGCCGGCTCGCGCTGATTCTCGGCGGGTAGCGGCTAGCTCAGCTGGCCGGCGGCGCGAGCTCGTCGAGCGCATCAAGCTCGTCGGCCTCGAGTTCGAGCTGCACGGCCTCGAGGTTCTCCTCGAAGTGCGGGATCGAGCTCGTGCCGGGGATAGGCAGGATCACCGGCGAATGGGCGAGCAGCCAGGCGAGTGCCACCTGGCGAGGCGTGGCGCCGTGGCCGCGGGCGATCTCGTCGACGGCACGACCGTGGCGGGCGACGTCGCGCCCGCTGGCGATCGGTGCCCAGGGGAGGAACGCGAGCTGCTGGCGCGCGCACTCCTCCAGCACGTCCTCGGAGGCGCGGTCGACCACGTTGTAGCGGTTCTGGACGGAGACGATCGGGACGATCTGCTGGGCGCGCTCGAGGTCCTCGAGCGAAACGTTTGACACGCCGATGTGGCGGACCTTGCCCTCGTCCTGGAGCTCGGCGAGCGCGCCGATCGAGTCCTCGATCGGCACCTTGGGGTCGACCGCGTGGAGCTGGTAGAGGTCGATCCGCTCGAGCTTCAGGCGCTTGAGCGACGACTCGCAGCATCGGCGCAGGCGATCGGGCCGGCAGTTTCGCTCCCAGACATTGGGCCCCGGGCGCTCGAGGCCGCCCTTGGTGGCGATCACGAGGTTCTCCGGATAAGGCCAGAGCGCCTCGGCGATCAGGTCCTCGGACACCTCGGGACCGTACGAGTCGGCGGTGTCGATCAGGGTCACGCCGTCCTGGACAACGCGACGAAGCAGTTCGCGGCAGCCGGCGGGATCGGCGGGTGCGCCCCAGATGCCATCGCCGGTGATGCGCATCGCGCCGAAGCCGAGGCGACCGACGTCGAGGTCGCCACCGAGGAGGAAGGTGTCGCTGTCAGAGGGCATGGCGGGGGCAGCCTACTCGCCGGTGCCGGGAGTCGCGGATCCGACCGGCGGCGGCGTACGATCCCGCCCAAGCCATGGCAAGGCAAGCCCCGATGCTGATCCCGCTCGGTTACGGCAAGTTCGTGCGCGCCGACCGCGTGTTCGCGCTGGTACCGCTCGAGGGCCCAGATCGCGGCGACGGCCGGCGGACGCTGGTGTACGTCGAGGGCATCGAGGACCCGATCGTCGCCTCGCGGTCGGAAGGAGCGATCGCGCGCGATGTCGCGAGCGCGCTCGGACGCGGTTCAGGCCGATTGCGCGACGGGATCGAGCTGCCTGGCCAAGAAGCTTTGTTCTGACCTTAAGCGTCGCAAAGCTATCTGGACGGATGTTCTATCAGGCCCTCGCGAGCGGGTGCCGATACGCAAGCAAACGATTGCGACGGTCAGTGTCGCCAGGGGCGTACGCCGACACAAAGCGAGGTAGAGAATGCGTGGAAATGTCTACCGCTCCGGGCGGCGGCGGACCGGCTCGATTGTGCTGGCCGTAGGGGCTGGGCTGGCGCTCGCGCTGGCGATATTCGTGACGTCGGCGTCGATGGCACTGGCGAAGGGGCAGGCCATCGCGCTCCGACCCCCGGTGGTGGTGATCGCCGTGTCGCATGCACCGACGGTGAGGCTTCCGCCGGCGGTCATCGCGCACGCAGCCGGACACAAGATCGCTTGAGCGCGAACATGGCAGCCACCGTGCGCAGGGTCCGGCTGAACGAGTTCGCTCTTTACGTTGCCGGCGTTGTCGTGCTGGCGATCGCGGCGCTGACCATGCTGCCCTGGGTCACGAGCTGGCAGGTGACCGATCCGGCGTTGCTGGTCATGCTGTCGGTGTTCGTACTTGCGGGCGAGCTCTTGCCGATCCCGGTGCCGCGCCGCCACGGGCACGCGCGGGTCACGATCTCGGCCGCCTTCGCATTCGCGATCCTGCTGCGGTTCGGACCGGGTCCGGCGGCGCTCGTGTACGTCGCGAGCTCGGTGATCGCCGATGCGGCCGGGCGCTTGTCACCGCTCAAGATCCTTTTCAACGCGGCGCAGTACCTGCTGGCGATCGTCGCCGCCGCCGGCGTGCTGCTGCTGGGGCACTCGCTCCCCCTCGGGCCGATCACCGGCTCCGAGCTGCCGATCGTGCTGCTCGCGGCATCCGCGTTCTTCGTCACCAACCACGTGCTGGCGTGCGTTGCGGGAGCGTTGCTCGCGCGGCTCCCGATCCTCGGCTACCTGCGCGACGACCTGGCCTTCCAGGCGTGGACCGCCGGCTGCGTGCTGGCGTTTGCGCCGGCGCTGCTCGCCTCCGCCGAGGCGAGCCTGGCGCTCGTGCCCGTGTGCTTCGTGCCGATGCTCGCCGTGTACTTCGGCGGCCGGCAGGCGGCGCTGTCTAGCCATCGGGCGCTCCACGACGCGCTCACGGGCCTCCCGAATCGCTCGGCGCTGTCGGAGACGCTCCAGGACGCAATCGACGCCGCCGAGCGGGAGGACCGCCCGGTGGCGGTGATGCTGCTCGACCTCGACGACTTCAAGTCGATCAACGACACGCTCGGCCACGAGCTCGGCGACCTGACGCTCCAGCGGGTCGCGCGGCGGCTCCATCAGGCGGTCGGGGACGGGACCGTGCTCGCGCGGATCGGAGGCGATGAGTTCGCGCTGCTGATCAACGGCTTCGAGGACCGCGCGGAGGCCGTGGCCGAGAAGCTGCTCGCGGCGCTCGATCACCCGCTCGAGGTCGACTCGGTGGCGCTGCACATCTGCGCCAGCATCGGCATCGCGTGCTTCCCGCAGCACGGCCGCACCGCGCCCGAGCTGATGCGCCACGCGGACGTGGCGATGTACTGCGCCAAGGACTCCGACGCCGCCTTCCACACGTACGCCGCGGAGGATGACGAGTACAGCATCGACCGGCTCGCGCTAGCCGCTCAGCTCCGCCGAGGAATCGAGCGGGGCGAGCTGGTCGTCCACTACCAGCCGAAGGTGCCGCTGCAGGGCGGCGCGACGCTGGCCGTCGAGGCGCTGGTGCGCTGGAACCACCCCCAGCTTGGGTGCATCGGTCCGAACGGGTTCATTCCGCTCGCCGAGCAGACCGGGATCATCAAGCCCCTCACCGAAAAGGTGCTGGAGGCCGCACTCGAGCAATGCAAGCGCTGGAGGCAGGAAGGCCTCGAGGTGACCGTCTCGGTCAACGTGTCGACGCGCAGTTTGCTCGACACCGATCTGCTGACGATCATCGGGACGCTGCTCGCTCGGCTCGACCTGGCTGCCTCGGCGCTCCAGCTCGAGATCACCGAGAGCCGCATCGTGGCCGACCTGCCCCGGGCGCGGGCCGCGCTCGAGGAGCTACGCGCGATGGGCATCATGATCGCGATCGACGACTTCGGAACCGGGTACTCGTCGCTGTCACAGCTCCAGCAGCTGCCGGTCGACGAGATCAAGATCGACCGGTCGTTCGTGACGCGGATGGAGACCGACCGTCAGGACGCCGTGCTCGTACACTCGATCATCGACCTCGGGCGGAACCTGGGTTTGCGGGTTACGGCCGAGGGCGTCGAGACCGAGAACGTCAAGGACGTGCTCGCGCGGCTCGGCTGCGACTTCGCGCAGGGGTTCCACACGGGGCGGCCGGTGGTCGCGGGCGAGTGCTCGCGTTATCTGTCCGCGGCCACCCCGGGTGAGGCGAGCGCGCCGGTCATCGCGCTCTTCAGCTGAACGGCCGCTAGTCCGCGACCTGCGAGTACAGCGAGGGCAGATCGGGATAGCCGCTCGAGGCCCAGCCCGAGTTCTGCAACGCGGCGATCTGCGTTGAGGCCGGCTGGCCGGCGGTGCTGAGGATGGACTGGATGCCCGAGCTGGCGGTGCCGTAGCCGGGGATCGTGTTCTGGCCCTTGAGCCAGCCGGCGGTGGCGTCAGCGGCGGTGGCGGGGTCGCTCCAGATCGAGTCGCTCGAGCCGTAGGTGGCGCTGTCGGTATAGCCGATGTTGAGCCAGTCGTTGTTGTTCTGGCTCTGGCGGGACTGAGCCGCGCCGCCCGACTCCTCGGCGAGGAGCCAGGCCGAGACCACGCTTGGATCAAGGCCGGTGTCGGCGGCGAGCCGCGAGGCGAACTGCTGCTGGTCTGAGGTCAGCATCGTCTGCGCGCTCGACGGGAGCGCGGCGCCGCCGGAGGTCGAGCCCGTGTCCTGGGCCTGCGCCAGGGCGCTCGCGAAGCTGGAAGAGTCGGTGCCCGTCCCCGTGGACGTGGACGAGGTCCCGGTCGTACTCCCGGCGGAGGTTGCCGCGGCGACCGAGGGATCAAACGCGGTCTGGATGGAAGCGATCTGCGCCTGGATCTGCGAGACGCGGCTTACGGCATCGGTGTAACTCATCGACAGCCGAGTGATCGGCCGACGGCAAGTTTGCTTGAACGTGCCGTCGGAGCGACGCCGCGTCGCGGATGCGGGGCGAGCGCCTTGTGGAAGCGGTCGATCACGTAGTCGATGTGCGCGTCGGTCAGCCCCGGGTAGCAGCCGATCCAGAACGCGCGCTCGGTCACAGCGTTCGTGATCGTGAGCGGCCCGACCACGCGGTGCTCGACGTCCTGATACGCCGGCTGGCGGAGCAGGTTGCCCGCGAACAGCTGGCGGGTGGCGACCCCGCGCGCCTCGAGCGACTGGCGCAGATCGTTGCGCGAGATCGGTGCGTCCTCGCGCAGACAGATCGCAAAGCCGAACCACGAAGGGCGCGCGCCGGGCGTCGCCTCGGGCAGCACCAGCGTGTCCTGTAGATCGGCCAGGCCTTCTTTCAGCCGAGCGTGGTTGTGGGCGCGACGCGCGACGAACTCGTCGAGGCGGCCGAGCTGGACGGCGCCGATGGCCGCCTGGAGGTCGGTCGCCTTGAGGTTGTAGCCGACCTCCGAGTAGACGTACTTGTGGTCGTAGCCGGGTGGAAGCGTGCCGTGCTGCTGAGAGAAGCGCTTGCCGCAGGTGTTGTCGCAGCCGGTGTCGCACCAACAGTCCCGGCCCCAGTCACGAAGCGACTCGGCCACGCGCCGGAGCGAGGCGCGCTGCATCAGCACGGCGCCGCCCTCGCCGGTCGTGATCTGGTGGGCGGGGTAGAACGAGAGCGTCGCCAGGTCGCCGAACGTCCCGACCGGGCGGCCGTTGTAAGTCGCGCCGAGGGCGTCGCAACAGTCCTCGACGAGCATCAACTCGTGGCGCTTGCAGAATGCCTCGATCGCCTCGAGATTGAACGGGTTGCCCAGCGTATGGGCGATCACGACCGCGCGGGTACGCGGCGAGAGGGCGTCCTCCAGCTGCCTGACGTCGATGTTGTAGCCCGGCAATTCGACGTCGACGAACACGGGAACCAGCCCGTTCTGGACGATCGGGTTGACCGTGGTGGGGAAGCCGGCCGCGACCGTGATCACCTCGTCGCCGGGACGCAGCCGGCGATCCCGCATGCCTGAGGCACACAGGGTCGAGATCGCGAGCAGGTTGGCCGATGAGCCGGAATTGACCATCAGCGCGTGCCGCACACCCGCGCGGCGGGCGAGCGCGCGCTGGAAGCGCTCCGTCTCGGGGCCGGAGGTCAGCCAGAAATCGAGGCTAGAGCGCACGAGCTCGACCACTTCCTCGGGGCCGAACACCTTGCCGGACACGGGCACGACCGGCTTGGAACGGTCGAACTCCGCGGAGCGGTGGCGCTTGGCGGCGTAGGCGGCGACGAGCTCGAGGATCTGCTCCGCAGTGGGCTCCATCTTCTCCCCGGTGGTCGGCAGGCGCGGGCGGTACTTGACCTCAACCCCAACGCGTACGCGCCGATAACGAGGGAGATGTCCCTCGATGGCCATTTGGCTGCGCCTCGCGTCGTCCTGCTCTGTGGCGGGCTCGGCACGCGCATGCGCGAGGAGACCGAGTACCGGCCCAAGCCGATGGTCGAGGTCGGCGGCCGTCCGCTGCTGTGGCACATCATGAAGGGCTACGCCGCCCACGGGTTCAACGAGTTCGTGTGTTGCCTGGGGTACCGCGGCGACGTGATCAAGCGTTACTTCCTCGACTACCACGCGCTCCGCTCGGACGTGACCGTGTCGCTGGCCAGCGGCCGCGTCGAGTACGACACCGGCGAGGCCGAGGACTGGCGGGTCAGCCTGGTCGACACCGGGCTGGAGTCGATGACCGGCGCGCGGGTCAAGCGGGTCCAGCACATGCTCGGCGACAGCGACGTCTTCATGTGCACCTACGGCGATGGGGTCGCGGACATCGACATCAATCGGTTGGTCGAGTTCCACCGCGCACACGGCCGTCTGGCGACGGTCACGGGAGTGCACCCGCCGTCGCGATTCGGTGAGCTCGTCACAGACGGCAACATGGTCGAACGGTTCTCGGAGAAGCCCGCCGGCGGACCGCGCATCTCGGGCGGTTTCTTCGTGTTCTCGCGCGAGGTGCTCGAGCGGTTGTCCGCCGACCCGTCGTGCGTGCTCGAGCGCGAGCCGCTCGAAGGGCTGGCGGCCGACGGCGAGCTGTGCGTTTACCCGCACGAGGGTTTCTGGCAGTGCGCCGACACGGTCCGCGACGTGGAGCTGCTCCGCAACCTGTGGGACAGGGGCGACGCTCCGTGGCGGATTTGGGACGACCGGCGTCCGGTGAGCGGTGGCGAAGAGCGGTCAGGTCAGCCCGCCCGGCGCGCGTCGGATGCGGTTGAGTTGGTGGCGCGGTGAGCATACGCAGCCGGGAGGTGGCGCGCGAGACACGGCGCCTGGTGGTCGAAGCGGCAATTCGCGCCCGCACCTGCCACATCGGGAGCTCGCTCTCGATCGTCGACATCTTGGCCGTGCTGTACGCCGACGTGCTCCCGGATGACTCGGGCCGGCCGGCGGGGCGGTTCCTGCTCTCCAAGGGTCACGCGGCATCGGCCCTGTACGGAACGCTCGTCGTGGAAGGCGTCCTGTCGCTCGAGACCATGCTCACCGGCTACTGCTCGGACGGCGGCTCGCTCGCGGGTCATCCAGAGCGTGGCGTGGCCGGGGTCGAGATGACCGGCGGCTCGCTCGGGCACGGACCGGCGATCGGGGTCGGGATCGCGCTCGCCGAACGTCACGCGGGCCGGAGCCACGGGACATATTGCCTCGTGGGCGACGGCGAGCTTGGCGAGGGCTCGGTATGGGAGGCGCTCGCGCTCGCGGGACAGCTCCGGCTGGACGGGCTGACCGTGATCGTCGACGACAACGGCCTTCAGGGACTCGGTCCGACCGCCGACGTGCTCGGCGCCGCGCCGCTGCGACCCAAGCTCGAGGCGTTCGGGCTCGCGGTGAGCGAGGTCGACGGCCACGACCACGCCGCGCTGGCCGCCGCGTTCGGGCGCGATACCGCGGCCGAGGGACGTCCGCACGCGGTGATCGCGCGCACGATCAAGGGCTACGGGATCGCCTCGATGGAGGGCGACGTGATGTCCCACTACCGCACGCTGCGCGAGGAGGACCGCTCCACGGTGCTGGCCGGGCTGGGGCGGATCTGAGGTGCGGGACGCCTTCTTCAGCGCGCTCACGGCGGCGGCCGAACGGGACGAGCGGGTCTGGGCGCTCACGGGCGACCTCGGGATCGGGCTGTTCGACGAGTTCTGCCGGGTCGCGCCCGGGCGCTACCTGAACGTCGGGATCGCCGAGCAGGCGCTCGTCGGCGTCGCCGCCGGGTTGGCGTACGCCGGGCAGCGGCCGGTCGCGTACTCGATTGCGCCGTTCCTGACCGCTCGCGCCCACGAGCAGGTGCGCGTCGACGTGGCGATCGCGAACGCCAACGTGACGCTGGTGGGTGTCGGCGGCGGCGTCGCGTACGGCTACCTGGGTCCCACGCATCACGGCACCGAGGACATCGCGGTCATGCGCGCGCTTCCCGGAATGACCGTGCTCGCTCCCGGCGACCCGGGCGAGGCACGCCGCGCCACCGAGGCGGCGCTCGCGCTCGATGGCCCGGTATATCTGCGGCTCGGCAAGAACGGTGAGCCGGACTTGCTCGGGTCCGCGCCGTTCACGATCGGCTCGGCGGTGACCCTCGCCGACGGCGCGGACATCGTGCTGGCCAGCACCGGCTCGGTCCTGCGACAGGTCCTCGCCGCCGCGGCGCGGCTCGAGCGCGATGGCGTCCACCCCACGATCCTTCACTTCGGCACGGTCAAGCCGTTCGACGCGCCGGCGCTGACCGAGGCTGCCGCACGGGCCGGGGCGGTCCTGACGGTCGAGGAGCACACGATCGTCGGCGGCCTTGGGAGCGCCGCCGCCGAGGCGCTGGCCGAGTCAGGCACGGGCGCCCGGCTTCGCCGGATCGGGCTGCGCGACACGTTCGCCCACCAGGTGGGCTCCCAGGCGCACCTGCTGTCGGTGCACGGGATCACCGAGGACCAGATCCACGCCCAGGCGCTCGAGCTGGTCTCGCGCGACGCGAGCGGACAGCCGAGCGCGGGCGCGAGCGACGAGGACTCGGACGGACTTCGGGTCGCGGCCTGATGCCCGCGGCCACGCTCACGCGTGCGTTCGACACGGCGGCCACGGCGGTGGCCGAGCAACTTCGCCCCCTGCAGGGCGCGGCCATCCACGTCAACGGGGCCTCCGGCTTCCTGGCCTCGAACCTGGTCGCGCTGCTGAACCGCGCCGACGACCTGCACGGGCTCGGCCTGCGCCTTCACGCCAGCGCCCGGCGCCCCGCCGGGCGTGTCGGCCTGTTCCGCTTTCTCGGCCTCGAGCCGCGCGTGCGGTGGGATCTCGCGCCGGCGGAGAGCACTACCTTCCCGGACGAGCTCGCGGGCGGCGTGGCCGTCCACACCGCGTCCTACGGTGCGCCCGCCGACTACCTGCGCGAGCCGATGGCCACGTTCCAGGCCAACACGGCCGGGCTGATCCACACCTTCGCCGAGGCTGCGCGCGTCGGGGCGGCGCACGTGGTGTACCTGAGCAGCGCCGAGGTGTACGGCCAGCCGCGAGCTGATGCGATACCGACCCGCGAGGACTACGACGGCGGGCCGGACCTCACCGATATCCGCTCGATCTACGGCGAGTCCAAGCGGATGGCAGAGGTACTCGGGGGGTCGCTGTCCCGCCAGACCGGCATCGCGTTCACAGCGGTCCGGCCCTGGAACCTGTACGGACCCGGGCAGCGCCTCGACGACGGTCGGGTCCCGCTGGCGCTGATGCGGATGGCGCTGGAACGCGGCGCGATCACACTCCAGAGCGACGGAACGCCGCGCCGCAGCCCGTGCTTTGCCTGGGATGGGCTGGCACAGCTCGCCGCGTGTCTCGATCCAGCGGGCGCGCCGGGCGGACCCGTCAACATCGGCAACCCCGACGACGAGCTCAGCATGGCCGACCTGGCACGCCGCTGCGCCGAGGTCGCGGGCCTCTCCACGGACGTCGTCCGGACCGCGCCGGCAGGCAGTAGCCAGGGGCTCATGCGGTGCGCGCCCGACATCGACCGCGTGCGGGCCCGCGCGCGTGTCCCACTTCCTCCGCTCACATCGGCGTCTGACGGCCTGGAACTGCTGCGGGACTGGGTAGCCTGGAGCCTGGCCGATGCTTGAGCTTCCGGTGGCCGACCGGTGCCGGCTGTCCGGCGAGCCGCTCGCGGACGCTCCGATCCTGCTCGAGCTGGCCGACTGCCCCTTGCCGGGCATCTATCCGGATGAGATCGACGAGTCGCTGACGCTCCGCTCTCCGCTGCGGGTGGTGCGGGCGCCGGACAGCGGGCTGGTTCAGCTCGCCCATCGCTTCGACTCCTCTCGATACGCCGACTACGGCTTCGCCGCCGACACCAGCGACGCCTATCGCGCCCATCTCGAGTGGTTCGCCGGCGAGCTCCACGCCGGCCTCGCGCCGGGCGGACCCGTCCTCGAGGTCGGCTGTGGCGACGGCACGCTGCTCGCGCTGCTGCGCGGCCTCGGCCACCACGACGTGCTCGGGATCGACCCAGGGCGGGCCGCGGCGGCGCACGCCACGGCGCACAGTGTGATCCACGGCTTCTTCCCGGATGATCTGCCCCCGCACAAACGGGGCCCGCGGTACGAGCGGGTGGTTCTCCGGCACGTGCTCGAGCACATCGAGACGCCGCGGGAGTTCGTGGCGGAGCTGGCCGCGTGCCTGGCCCCCGACGGGGAGTTGTGGATCGAGGTGCCCGACCTCGACGCCACGCTGGCCACGGGCCGGTGGAGCAACTTCTACCAGCTGCACTGCAACTACTTCGACGCGGACACGCTCGACCGGCTCGCGGCGACCGCGGGTCTGCGGTGCGTCGGCGGGACGGTCGTCGACGTGTTCGGCGGCTCGCTGCTGCGGCGGTACCGCCGAGGGTCATCCGCCCCGAGCGGCCGCCCACGCCGGGAGGCGCGCGCGGCAAACGGCTTCGCAGACTTCCAGGACCGGCTGGCCGAACTCGCCGCCAGCCTCCCCGAGCGCTCCGCCGGCTACGGCGCCGCCGAGCGCACGGCACTAACGCTGGGCGCCTGCCCGGCGCTGGCCGCGCGGTTGAGCGCGCTGTACGACGGCAACCGGCTGCTCCACGGGCGTCACCTGGCCGGTACCGCGCTCGAAATCCGCTTGCCCGACGAGCTATACGAGGAGGCTCCCGACGCGGTCGTGCTGTTCGCGGTCTCGCATCGCGACGAGATCCTGCGGGAGTGGCGCCGGCGCTTAGCGCCCGGCACGCTGGTGGCGGTCGCCGACGGGGACTGCGCGCTGGTCGCGTTGGAGAGCCTGGGAGGCTAAGTCGTCCCGCGGGGGACGTACTCCCGATACCACTCGATGGTCCGGCGCAGCCCTTCCTCGAGAGACACCCGGGGCGCCCAGCCCGACAGCCGGCGCAACTTGGTCGAGTCGACCCATTGACGGGTGATCTCGCCGGGCGGGGTACCGGTCCCGCGGACGTCGGGCTCGACCCCGGTGCCGGCGACGCGGCACATCAGCTCGACCACTTCGAGCACGGAGTGGGGCTCATCGCCGCCGGCGTTGAAGGCCTCGCCCGCACCCGTGCCTTCGTCAAGCAGCCGGCAGATGGCGAGGTACGCCGCGACGGCGTCCTCGACGTACAGGAAGTCACGCTCCAGCGTGCCGTCGGAGCGGATCACCGGGCGGCGTCCTTCGATCGCGGCGAGGGCGGCCTCCGGGACCAGGCGCGACAGGTTCAGATCGCCCCCGCCGTAGAGATTGGCGAACCTGGTCACGGCCACGGGCAGCCCGAACGTGTGCCAGTACGACCGCGCGATCATGTCGGTCGCCGCCTTCGAGACGTCGTACGGATAGCGGGGTTGGAGCGGGAAGTCCTCCCGGTAGGGCAGCCGCTCATGGATCCCGTAGGCCTTGTCCGAGGCGGCGACCACGATGCGTCGCACGCCCAGGTGCCGGCAGGCCTCGAGCACGGTCCAGGTGCCGCGGATGTTCGTCTCGAACGTCGACAGCGGCGCGGTGTTCGCGATCCCGACGATCGTTTGGGCGGCGAGGTGGAAGACCGTGTCGACCTCGTATTCGCCGACCGCGCGCTCGATCAGATCGGCGTCGCAGATGTCGCCGTGCACGACGTTGACCGTACGCTCAATCCCCTCGACCACGAGCGCCGAGCGGACCACGGCGTCGCGCTTGAGCACGGTCGTACGGGCCCCCTGCTCGATGAGCGCCTTCACCAGCCAGCTGCCGAGCAGGCCGTAGGCCCCGGTGACGAACACCGAGCGGCCGCCCATCGTGCCGGGGCTGGACGGAGGGTGCTCCATCGACGCGAAGATTATGCCCCGGTCAGCCGGCCAGCGTCAGGAGCTGCCTCGCGTCGGGATCCTCGGGATCGCGCTCGATCACACTCGCGGCGTCGGCCTGGGCGCCAACACGATCACCGTCGGCGAGGCGGATGGCGCCCCGGTTGAGCAGCGCATCCCGGTCGTGCGGGGCGACGAACAGCGCGTGCTCTACGTAGATGCGCGCATCCGGGAGACCGAGATGGTGCGCGGTGACCGCGAGATTGTTCCAGGCGGCGGACAAGCCGGGCCGCCGTGCCGCGGCCTCGGCGAAGCGCTGCGCGGCGGCCTGTGCGTCTCCGCCCGCGAACGCCTCCTCGCCGGTGGCCACGAGCTCGCGTGCGACGGCATCGTCGCCCACGGCGCGAGCCGCGTCGTCGAGCACCGCGAGGAGATCACGGCGGGTCTGGGCGCGGGCCAGCCTCCACAGATAGTCGCGCAGGCCCTGAGACTGGGGGAAGCGGGCGACGGCGTCGGCGAGCTGCTCGATGGGCAGTCGCTCCCAGAGGTCGAAGGCCCAGCCGTCTACGTAGAACCCGTCCAGGGTCGCTCCGAACTCAGCCTCCGACAGGCCGGCGTGTAGACCGTCGTCGTAAAGCGCGGTGAAGTCGAGCGTCATGATCGTATGCCGACGGTCGGCCCAGGTGATCTCGGTACCCCCGTCGAGCAGGTGCTCGGCGGCCGCGACGCACGGGCCATCCAGACCGGCGCGGAAGAACCACAGGAGAGGGATGTAGGCGTTGTCGCAGCGGACCTCACGGATCGACTGCTGCAAGCCGCGCGTGCGGACGATCGAGGCCGACAGGAACGTCAACCAGTGGTGGTGGGCGCGGTACATGTCGCCCGCGTCGGCGTAGCGCTCGACGTGACCCCGCGCGGGCGAGGCCCCGACCACTCGCCCGGAGGGGTCGACCCACCGGTGAGGCAGGTGAAGCCACGCCGGCCGCTCCCCGCGCAGCAGATCCACCACCGCGGCCAGGGCGCCGTCGTGGGGGACGTCGTCGTCGCCGATCAGCCACAGGTACTCGCTGCCGCCGGCATGATCGATGAGCCAATGCATGTTGGGCGCTGCGCCCAGATTGGTTGGCTGTCGGTGAACACGCAGCCAGGGCAGACGTTCTGCCGCTTCTCGCAGCAGCTCCGGCGTTCGATCCGCAGACGCGTTGTCGGACACGAACACGGTGACGTCCTCGCGGGCGTCGCTCAGCTGCCGCTCGAGGCAGGCGAGCAGGTGCTCGAGGTCGTCCGCGCGGTCGAACGTCGGAATGCCGATGCACAGCAGGGCGCTCACGCCGCCTCGCTCCGGGCCCGGCGCTCGTAGAACCGGGCGCGGACGTCCTCGGTCGCGGCCAGCGCGCGGGCGGGCGGCGCCAGGGCGTCCACCTGTGTGCCGCGCAGGATGTCCGCGTAGCGCGGACCCATCACGTCCCACGTGTAGGAAGCCTCCCAGTGGGCGAGCCCGGCGGCGCCCAGCTCGCCGGCCGCGACCGGGGCGTCGAGCAGGAAGTCGATGCCCTCGCCGAACATCCGCACCGGGAGGATCAGGCCGCCGGCGTGGTCGTGCACGGCGCCACAGTTGGGGGTGGCGATCCACGGGAGGCGGTGACTCATCGCCTCGAGCACGACCAGCGGCGTCGCCTCGGCCAGCGAAGGAAGCAGGAGCGCGGTCGCATGCGTCATGGCGGCCGCGACGGTCCCCGGGTCCGCGGGTCCCAGGAGGTGGACACGCGGATCGGCGTTCGCCAGCTGGCGCACCTCCTCGGCGACGTGCGGGGCCTCGGGCGAGGCCTCGCCGATGATGGCCAGCCGCCAGCGTCCGGGGTGGTCGCGCAGCGCTCGGAGCAGGCCGGCGTGGTTTTTCTCGGGCCACATGTTGGCCACGACGAGGAGTAGCGGGGCGTCGCCGGCGAGCCCGGGCAGCTCGTCGCGCGGCGACACTCGCTCGACCGCGTTGGGGACGTACACGCCGCCCAGCCCCAGGTCCTCGCACAGGCGGGCGTCGCAGCCGCCGTGCGAGCTGTAGCCGACGACGTCCGCGGTGGCGATCAGATCCGCGTAAGCGTGGAGCATCGCGGGGTTGGCCCGCAGGGCGGCCGAGTTCTCGGCGTTGATGCACGGGACGGCCACGATCCGGGGCCGAGGCGCCGGCAGGCGCAGCGAAGCGACGATCGGCCACGACGTGGGGGCCGAGAAGATCAGCATCCCGTCGTACGCCCCGGCGGCGAGGACGGTCTGGAGCGCCTCGGGACGCTCTGGGTCGATCTCGTGGACGAGCATGCCTCGGTGCTCGCGGGCGGTTCGCTGCGGGAGGCGGCGCGTGGCCACCTCGACCGTGAGGCCCTGCGCCTGCAACGTGACGCCGGCCGCCTCGGCCAGGCGCTCCGAGCCGCCGAGCGAAGGATAGAAGTAGTCGACCACGATCAACACGCGCGAGAGGGCCCGCGGCGCGGTGGTAGAGCCCGGAACGCCCGCTTCGTCGCGCGGTGCGAGTTCGGCCAGCTCGCCGGCCGCCGTCTCGCCGGCCATCGTCTCGCCGGCCCCGGGGTGGGCCTCGGCCGCGCGGCGGCCCCAGTAGGTGGCCTGAACGGGGTCGTCGCGGGCGCACAGCGTGGCGAGGTTCTCGAGCGCCGGGACGTAGCCGGCGTCGCGGCTCACCGCGCCGAGCAGGAGTCGCTCGGCCTCGTCGGGGCGTCCCTGGGCGTTCGCGATCACGCCGAGGTCGTTGAGCGCCTGTACCTGGTGCTCGACCGGGGTGGCCGGATCGGCCAGGCACTCCGACAACATCCGGCGGGCCGACGTGACGTCGCCGTCGGCGAAGAGCTCCTCGGCCCGCTCCAGGCGCTCGAGGCTGGGCTCGTGCGGGCGCGCAGAGACGGGAATCCCAGTCACCCCCTGGTGATCGGCGCGAGCCGAAGCGCCTTGAGCGCCTCAACTCCGGGCCGCGCGGGCCGATCACCCGGGGTATGCCCTCGACGCCGCGGGTTACGGTCGTGATTCCCTGCTACGGCCAGGCCGAGTTCCTGCCAGCCACGTTGGCCAGCGTGTGCGCGCAGACCTGCGCCGAACTCGAGATCGTCATCGTCGACGACGGCTCACCCGATGACACCGCCGAGGTGGCGCAGCGGCTGGCCGCCGCATACCCGGACCGCCGCATCCGACTGCTGCGCCAGGCCAACCAGGGGCTGTCCGCGAGCCGGAACAATGGGATCGCCGCCGGCGACGCTGAGTACGTTCTCGTGCTCGACGCCGACGATCTGATCGCCCCGACGTTCATCCAAGACTGCGTGGCCGTGCTCGACGCCCGGCCCGACATCTCGATCGCGTACGGCCAGCAGCGGTACTTCGGCGAGGAGAACCAGTTCACACAGATGCCCGAATACGACTTCGTTCAGTTGACACAGAGGAATCTGTTCCCGTGCACCGCGCTCTACCGGCGCCGGGCGTTCGGCGAGGTCGGCGGCTACGACGAGCGGCTGACCTCGTACGAGGACTGGGACTTCTGGCTTGGTTGCGGTGAGCGCGGTCACTTCGGGCTGTTCGTTCCGCACGCGGTGTTCTGCTACCGCAAGCGCATCGGCAGCATGCTGGCCGACGCGCGGGCGCGCGACACACAGCTCAAGGCGCAGATCGTCCTCAACCATCCGCTGCTGTTCTCTCCCGAGCAGGCCGTGTGGGCGCAGGGAGTGCTGGCCGGCGACCCGGTGTCGATTGGAGCCGACCGGCACCTGCACATCATCCCGGGGCTCGGCGACATGGCGACACGGCCGCGGCGCTCGGGTGGGGCGATCGACGGAGCGCGTCGGTTCGCGACGCTCGCGGCGGCCGACGAAATGCTCGAGCGGCCCGAGCTGCTGGCCGGCTACGGCGAGGTGTTCGGCGGCCACGACGACGCGACGCTCGTGATCGCCGGCGCGCACGATCATCTGACGTCGCTCGGGCCACTCGTCGAGCGGCTCGGTCTCGACGGCGCGGGCGCGGCCGACCTAGTCGGCCTGCCGGTGGAGGAAGGTGCGGAGGGCCTCGTTCCCGTCGCGGCGCGTGTCGATGCGCTCCTCACCAGGCGGCCGCTGCGGCTGCCGGTCCCACTGCCGCGCGTCGACGACGCGCGGATTCACGAGCTGCGCCGGCTCGCCGACGCCGCGTAGCTTCGCGGCCGTCAGGCCGCCACGGGAAGCTGCGCGTGCGCGGCGTCCGGGTACAAGGTGGCCAGGATGTCCGAGCCCGTGAGCCCGAGCTCGCCGTGCTCGAATCCCCACGCCTCGAGCAGCGCCGCGAACTCCTGAACGTTCCACTCGCGCACGCGCGAGGGGTCGGCCGGGGGACCGAAGTCCTCAGGTCCCGAGGTCGTGTCGCGGTTCGGCGTCGAGATCACGAGCGCCTCGATCGAAGGGAGAATCTCGTGCAGCTTCTCGAGCAAGAACTCGGGTCTGAGCAGATGCTCGATCACGTACGCGCACACCACAACCGAACCGCGGAGCTGTTCGGGCGTGAGCGGTAGCCCGCCGGCGGCGTCGAGGTCGTGCTCGCGCCAGGTGGCTGCCGGGAATGCTCGCCGGGCTATCTCGACGTTTGGGCCGTGGTCGATGCCGAGGATCTCGAAGCCCGGCGCGAGCGCCGCGAGCTTGCCGCCCGCGCCGGCGCCGACGTCGATGATCCTGGAGGCGCCGAGCCGGGTCGCTAGGTCAGCTGCCCGCGCGTAGACGTCGGGGTGGCGGACGGTCCCGTCGCCCTCCCGCGCCGCGTCTACGACGTACTCGGCGACGGTGCGAGAGCTATAGCCGGGCTTCAGGTGGTAGTCGGACCGGCCTGGCCCTTCGACGGCGCGGGGCATCGGGACGATCAGCCGGCGCCGGGCGTGATCCAGGCCGTCGCAGGCGCAGACGTTGAACGGATCGCCGGCCAGCGCGGCGAGGAAATGCCCAGCCGCGGTCACGAAGTCGGCCTCCGCGAGCGCAGTGCGGCCGGCAGTCAGCTGGTGAACGGCGCGCTCACGGTCGGCCGCGGTCACCTCGACGACACTCTCCGGGCGCACCTCCTCCGCACGCGCCACGAACAGGAGCGTCTGACGGAGATACTCATAGGCGTCGGCGAGATCCTCGACGGTCAGCTCACTGGAGCGAAGGTTGGCCAGCATCCAGCGCCGCATGCCCAGATCGCGGCGAAACAGCTTCGCGATGTCGGCCTGCGTGTCCTTGCCGTGGCTCATGTTCGCGCCGTGCCTCCGATACCGTGCGACGACCGCGGGCACGAAATCGACCTCCGCCACGTCGGCAACGCGCGCGGCGATGTACCAGTCCTGGGCCGGGAAGAACGAAGGGATCGGGCAGACGCGGTCTCGGAACCGCGATCTGAACATCAGCGACGGGGCGATCACGAAGTTGGAGCGCAGCAGGTGCGCGGCCACCCGTCCCCGGAACGGAGTCTGCGCCGCTTCGGCCAGCCACGATCGGGCGAGGGTCCGCCCGTCGCCGTCGATCACCTCCATGTCGCCGTAGACCAGGCCTGCGCGTGGGTTGCGCCCCAGTGCGTCGACCAGCAGGCGCGTACGTGAGGTCACCCACGCATCGTCGGCGTCGAGCAGCGTGATCAGATCGCCCCGTGCCTCGTGCAGGCCGCGCGTGGTGGCGGCGGCGAGCCCGGCGTTGTCCTGGCGGATGTACCGGATGCGTTCCGGATGCTCGGCCGCGTATCGCCTGGCCACGTCCGGCGTCCCGTCGGTCGAGCCGTCGTCGACGACGACGATCTCGAGCAGCTCTGGCGGATAGTCCTGGGCCAGCGCGCTGTCGAGCGCCTCGGGCAGGTAGCGCTCGTAGTTGTACGCCGCGATGACCGCGGACACGCGCGGGAGCAAGCTTGTCATGCTGCGGCCAGCAGGGCGGTGGCCACGCGGTCCCACGTGAACGAGCGCGCGGTCGCGAGCTGGTCGGACGACAGCCGGCCGCGGCCGATCGCGGCCCGGACGCCCTCGACGAACGACTCCTGGTTCCGCGTGGCGTTCAGGAACGGTCCGAGCGCGGGGGCGTGGGCGGTGTTGAGCGTGACCGTCGGAAGCCCGGCCGCGGCGTAGTTGTACGCCTTGTGCGGCTCCATCGAATACGTGAACGGCTCGTCGGTGTGCGGCACGATGCCGACATCGCAATGGAGCAGGTACGCCGCGGTCTGGTCGGGCAGGCGCTCGCCCAGGAAGTGGACGTGTGAATTGGCGGCCACGAGTTCGAGCAGTTGCGGCGTCGGTCCCATCCCGATGAGCACGACCTCGACTCCGGAGGCGGCCAGGGCGCGCACCGCCTCCACGTCGAAGCGCATCGACAGCGCTCCGACGTACACCGCCCGCGGGCGGGGAATCGCGGCGAGCTCGGCGGGCTCGGGCAGCACGTCGACTGCGGGATCGTGCCAGTGGTGGTCGACGCCGTGCCCGACATAGGCGGCGTCAGGCACGTCGTCGATCGAGCCTTCCGACAGTCCACACACGACATCGCTCGAGGCGATCAGCTGCCGGCGGACGTGCTCGAGGACCGCCTTATGGGGAGCCATCACGTCCCACTCGGCGAGCTTGTCGTAGGTCACGAGCACGGTCCGCGAGCACAACGGCGCGAACTCGTAGTGCAGCCACCAGTTCGCCTGCGAGACCCCGAAATTGAGCAGCACCGGGTCGTTCAGCTCGGCCAGCTGGACGACGCCGCGCGCGACCTCGTGGCCGCCGGTGGGCGGGGTCCCGGCACCGGTGAACACGAGCAGTCCGCGGTCGTTGCGAGCGCCGAGCTGCGGCTCACCCGGGGCGGGGAGGAACGGCTCGACGTACGCGACGCGGCCGGCGGCGGGGGACTGGACGAGCGCGTGGGCGATCGCGTCGCCGGCGCGGCCGAGCTTGCCGTAGTCGTTCTGGAGCCAGCCGACGATGACGTCCGGGGCGCTCATGCGGCTTGTTGGAGCACCGGCGGAACATCGCGGTCGGCGGCCCAGCGATCGACGGCGACGAGCGCCTGGGCGACCACCTGATCCATGTTCAGGTACTGGTAGCGAGCCAGGCGCCCCACGAACATCACGTCGGGTCGCTCGGCGGCGAGGGCCTCGTAGCGGTGGTAGAGCTCCCGGTTCTCAGGCCGCGGGATCGGGTAGTACGGGTCGCCGTCGGCGGTGGGGTACTCGTAGGTCATCGTGCTGAAATCGCACACCTGACCGGTGAGATGGCGAAACTCGGTCACGCGCGTGAACGGGATCCGCTCGTTCGGATAGTTGATGACCGCGACCGGCTGGACGAGGCGGCCGCCCGGGGTGGCGCGTGTCTCGCGCTCGAACTGCAGGCTCCGGTACGGGAGCGTGCCCAGCCGATATCCGAAGAACTCGTCGATCGGGCCCGTCCACACGAGCCGGCGGGCGATCACGTCGTCGCGGATGTCGTTGTACTCAGTGCCGAGCTGAAGCTGGATGTTGGGGTGGTCGAGCATCCGCTCGAACATCGCGGTGAAGCCCGCCGCCGGCATCTTCTGGAACGAGTCGCCGAAGTAGCGATCGTCCTCGTTCGTGCGGACCGGGAGGCGCGCGCACACCGACGCGTGCAGCTCGCTCGGGTCGAGCGACCACTGCTTGCGCGTATAGCCGCGGAACAGCCGCTCGTACAGGTCGCGACCGACCTTGGCGACGACGGCATCCTCGGAGTTCTTGAGCTCCGCGCGCGGCTCGGCCAGCGACGCCAGGTAGGCGGCGGTGTCCTCGTCGTCGTGCAGCTCGACGCGGTGGAGCGCCTCAATCGTGGTGCGGTTGATCGGCAGGGGGACGATCCGCCCATCGACCTCGGCCCACACCCGATGCTCGTAGGGGTGCCAGTCGGTGAACCGCGACAGGAAGTCCGTCACCTTGGCAGCGTTCGTGTGGAAGATGTGCGGCCCGTACGTGTGGATCAGGACGCCGTGCTCGTCGAGCGCGTCATGCGCGTTGCCGGCTACGTGGGGACGGCGGTCGATCACGAGCACGCGCAGGCCGAAGTCCTCGGCCATGCGGCGCGCGCAGACCGACCCGGCGAAGCCGGCGCCGACGACGAGCGCGTCGAAAGCGGTTGAGTCAGCTCGCAAGTGCATGTCCGTTCATGGCGATGTCCGGGTGCTTGCCGAGGAATCGCTCGCGGTCGGCCGCGACCTGGACGCGGATCCAGGCGCTCAGCTCGGGGTCCTCACTGCCGACGCTCTCCGACAGACCGTGGCGGATCCGCGAGTCCTCGACGTGGACCGGCGGACGGCCCGCCTGACGCAGGCGGTGGAGCAGATCGGTGTCCTGGTACCACAGCACCAGCGACGGGTCGAAGAACTCGCCGGGCGCGTGGGAGAACTCGTCGATGGCCTCGCTCGTCATCGCGAAGCACCAAGCGGCGAAGTCGAAGCGCATCGGGCCGTCGATCGTGAGCGGGAACGACACCGGGGCGCCGGCGCCGAGCGCGGCACGCAGCGGCGGCCACCAGCCGGGCAGCGGCTCGACGTCGTCGTTCATCACGACCACGTACGGGGTGCGGGCGGCGCGCACGCCGGCGTTGACCGGCGAGGCGAACCCTTGGGGAGGACACCCGTTGTCGATGATCACGATCTCGTGGGCGACGTCGGTCGTGGCCTGGACCGCGGCGATGCAGGCGCGCACCCGGTCAGACACGGCGTCGAGCGTCGGGATCACGACGGTCAACTCGGGGTGCTCGCCGGCGGGGCGGCGCGCGCCACCCGTGCGCGCGCCCGGCGCGGACACGCGGCTGCTCGCGACGGTGACCGCGCGCAGACCGCGCTCGGCCAGAGAAAGTGACAGGGCTCCGGCGAGGAGCGGTCCGGGCAGGCCGGGGAGCCCGGCGATCCGGGAGTCGGTGGCGTGGAAGTCGGCGGTGCGGACGGCGAACGACCACGCGGCGACGGGGCTGTGCGGGGCGTCGGCGGCGTCAGCGGCGTCCACCGTGGCGCTGGCGGCGAACCCAACGGCCGGATCTCCGAGCGCGGCGGCGAGCGGCGCGAGCCATCCGGCGGCGGGCGCGGCGGCGTCGCGGATGAACACGATTACCTCACCGCGGGCGTGCTCGGCGCCGCGGCGGGCCGAGCTCGCCAACCCGAGGCGCCGCTCGTTGCGGAGCACCTCGACATCGCCGGCGAGTTGGGACAGGAGTGGCTCGAGGCCGATGGACGCGTCGTCAACGACGATGATCTCGTGCGCGGGATCGTCCGGCTGGACGGCGATGCCCTCGAAGCAGCGGAGAGCCTGAGCCGGCCCGCCTGCGAGCGGCACGATGATCGAGACCTTGGGGGCCATCTCCCCGGGTCATCGGCCGGTCCGCTGATTCTTTAATCCACACGGAGGCGGGCCACCAAGGCAGCCCGCCTCCGCTTTCCGGTTCCCTCGATGAATCGGACGTGGTTATGTAGCCCGGGCGGTATATAGGAGAGGCCCTGGGCGGATTGTGCCCTCGGCAGTGCCGAGCTTGGGACGCTGGGCGCGCGCGACGTCTGAGCGCAGTCCGCCCTGCGAAGTTTTCCTCGCCGGGCGCGAGCGACGCCTAAGCGCCGCCCGGCCCTGCGAAAGGTGGATCAGCCCGTGATGAGCTTCAGCACCAGCTGAGGCTGCGAGTTGGCCTGCGCGAGCATCGCCGTGCCGGCCTGCTGCAGCACCTGCTGCTGGGTCAACTTCGTCATCTCAGACGCCATGTTGACATCCTGGATGCTGCTCAGCGACGAGGACATGTTCTCCTGCGTCGTCGAGATCGACGTCGAGGTGTACTGGAGACGGTTCTGCACCGCACCCAGGGTGGCCGCGAGCGACGAGATGTTGTTGATCGCCGTGCTGATGGCGCTCACCGCGCCGCTCTGGCTCAGGTCGAACACAGTGCCGCCAGTGGAGGCCTGGGTCCAGCTGAAGGCGCTCGTGCCCAGGTTCGACGAGCTCTCGATGTTCTGGAAGGACACCGACAGCGTGTCGCTTGACGACGGGCCGACCTGGAAGGTCACCGCGCCGCCGGTTCCGGCCGAGCCGTCGAGCAGGTTGATGCCGTTGAACTGCACGGCACCCTTCTGGCGGTCAATTTCCTGCGTGAGCTGGTTGACCTCGCCCTGGATGTCGCTCTTGTCAGAGGTGGACAGGTCGCCGTTCTGGTACTGGACGGCCAGCTCGCTGACACGCTGCAGCATGCTCTGGACGTTGTTCAGCGCGCTATCGGCGGTCTGGACCATCGAGGTCGCGTCGCTGACGTTCTGGCTGGCCTGCTGGAGGCCGTTGACCTGCGACGTCAGGCCCTGGGCGATCGCATAACCGGCGGCGTCATCGGCGGCCGAGTTGATCCGGAGACCCGAGGACAGACGCTGCATCGCGGTCGACACAGCCATGCTCGAGTTACCCAGGCTGATCTGCGTCTGCATAGCAGACGTGTTGGTGAGAATCGAAAGGGACATATTTACACCTCCATGGTGTGGTCGTTTTGGGGTTGTCCCCCGGCTGCTCCTTGCTGCCGGTCTCTCCGGTTATCGCCCTGTTCGGCGAGCACTTGAGGGGCGTCCAGAACGGTCTGGACACACCCGCGAAAAACCCCGTCAGATCAGGCGGTTACGTTGATGTGGAGGCCCGAGTCGTCGTCCTCGGGGGCCTCGGGGTAGTACTCCTGCCCGTCCTCGGAGACATACGTGGCGGGCGCGGATTCAGGTCCCCGACCGCCCCGCTGCCGCCGGCGCCCGCCCTGATCGGCGTTGCTCCGGGCACCGTCCCGATAGACACGGCCGGCCATCGGCGCCGGGGTTACGGACGGAATGTTCGGCGCGACTGGGACGATCGGGTGGATCGGGTCCATGGCGGTCGGTCAGACGTTGGCTACGAGCCGGCTCCGGCCTGTGCCGGCGTGGCGTCAGCCGCGGGCGGGCGGGTCTGGGCGCGCGCCGGGATCAGGTCCGGATCTGCGGCCTGGGTGCGCTCCACCGCCGCGCGCAGCTCGGCGAGCACGAGGTGGCGCCAGACCGTGACCGCGCACATCCACGCGAGCATGTAGCCGACGATCCCGGCCACCAGTGCCCGCAGGCCGACGTCGAACGTCGGCACGCCGGCCTTGTAGCCCAGATACGCCGCGATCGCAAAGCCGGCAATCCCGCCCCAGCCCTTGGCGCGGCGGACCTGATACCTCGCGCGGGGGTGGTTTGCAACGCTGGGGGCGACCGCGGCGTCGTCGTCGCCCTTCTTTTTCTTCTTCGGCTTCTTCTCGTCCTTCGGTGCTTTGCTCATCCGGCGCTCCTGTGATCGATCACACGGCCGACCTTGGCCAGCGCCTCGCGCTGGCGCTCGAAGACGAAGTGGATCAGCCGCTGGCGGTCAGCGCGAGAGATCTGGTCGAACACGAGCGCGCGCTTGCCCTCGTCGCCGGCGCGGACGACCTGGGCGTTGCCCTCGATCGGCTCGGCGCCCGGCCCGAGGTTGAGGCTGAAGCGGACGTGCGATCCGAGGGGGAGCCCTTCGGCTCCGCTCACGAGCATGCCGCCACCGCTGATGTCGATCGCGTGGGCGTCGATCCGGTCCCCGCCGGCGCGGCTGTCACGCCCCTTGGCGACCTCCACCTTCTGGGCCGCGGGCACGCGTACGAACTCGCGCCGCTGGGTGACCTGCGGCGCGGCGGACACGTCGAAACGCACCAGGTCCCGCTCCTGCACGACGGCCTGTCCGTGGAAGCGGACCAGGCCTCGGGGCGAGACATACTCGAGCAGCAGGGGCTCGACGACGTCCTGCGACAGCTCGTCGCCGGCGTCGAGCATCAGCACGAGCATCAGGTAGTCGCCGCTCCGCTCGTACACCCGCACGGGGATGTGGCTGCCGACGGGCGTTGTGAGCTTGCCGTCCTTCCCGCCCACGTTGAGGCGGATGACGTTGTCGGTGGGCTCGGGCTCGGAGATCATCGGGAGCTCGTCGTTCGTGGCGGGCGTTCGGAGCGGGCGTGACGCGGGCTCGGGGTTTACGGGAGCAGGCGGGCCGCCAGCGACGAGGGGTCGGCAGCCGACAGCGCGCCGTCGATCTCGAGACCCTCGTGGATGTAGGCGACCGGCATGCCGCTGATGTGGGCAAGCTCCGCGGCGATCCCGAGCTGGTCGGCCTCGTCGGCGTGTGTGACCGCGATCCCGTCGGCGCCCAGGGCGGCGAAGCCCTCGACCAGCTTGCGGGCCGCGTGGACGCTGAACGTCGCCGGGACCGCGATGTAGACCGCGTCGAGCGACAGCGAGCGGAGCTCGCCGGCGAGCGCCTCGACGCCGGCCGGATCCCGCGGGGTCACCCCGGCGGTGTCGATCACGACGAGGCCGCCGTCGCGGCCGTGCTGGACGGCGGGAGCCGCCTCGGGCCCGACCGCGGCGCCCATCACCCAGACGTTCTGGCCCTTGAGCAGCTCCTTGAGGTCTCCTCCCCAGTCGTCGCTGCCGAGCGACACGACGCTCGCGGCGAGCGTCGAGCCCTTGGCGTAGGCCGAGGCGAGCGCCGCGGCGCAGCGGGTCTTGCCGGCGCCGCCGGCGCCGACGAAGGCGATTGCGGCTCCGGTGGCGGGCAGCGGGGCCGGCGCGGGGATGGTCGCGGCGAGCGTGGCCCGGACAGCGTCACGCAGGCTGCCGTTGGCCAAGGGCGAGCGGTGCGCCGCCGCGGCGACGATCAGCTGGTGGGCCCAGGCGTCGCTAATGCCCTGGGAGGTGAGCTCGTCGGCGACGGCTTGCGCGTCGTTCGGATCGAGGTCTCCGGCCTGCTTGGCGACCCAGGGGTTGGCGGCCGGCGGAACCGGCGCCGGGGCAGCGGGGGCGGACACGTGCGGAGCGGGCATTGCCGGCGCAGGAGCCGGGGCTTCGAAGATCGGCGCGGGGGCCGGAGCGACCGGCGCGGGCTCAGCGGCGACCGGGGCCGGAGCGATGGGCTCGGCGATCGGGGCCGGAGCGATGGGCTCGGCGACCGGGGCAGGGGCCGGGGGGACGATCGGCTCGGGCGCCGGCGCGACCTGGTCGGTCGCCGGCAGCCCGCCGGTCGTCACCAGCTTGACCAGCTCATCGATGTCGACATGGGCCGCAGCCTGCTCGAGGCGCGTGACGAACGATTCGGCGGCGCCCTCGGTGGGGAGGGCGTGGCTCGCGGCCTCGGCGGAGAGGGCGGGGCTCGCGGCCTCGGGACCCGGGATCGCGACCTCGGGAGCGGGAGCGGCGTCCTGCGCGGCGGGCGTCAGCGGGGGCGCCACGGGCTCCTCGGGAGCCGGCAGCGCGGGAAACTCAATCGGGGACAGGTCGGCGGCCACGGGCGGAGGCGTCGCGTCGAACAGGTCGTCTTCGCTGAAGTCATCCCACCCGTTGACGGGCTCGTCCTCGTCGTAGATGTCGATCTGATTTCGATCCCGCCCAGGCCCGGCCTGGGCGTCGACCTCGACGCACTTCTGGGCGAAGAAGCCGCCGACGCCGCCCATCAGACCCTCGCGCTGGCGCAGGATGATCGCGTCGGGGCCGAGCTCGGCGCGAATCTGGGGGATCAGGTCCTCGAGCTTGCGGCCGCGGTAGGTGCGCACGCCGCCAAGGTCACGGTTGTGGCCATTCGTGTGGGGCTCGGTGAGGGTGCTCATGCGCTAACTACTCCTATGGTTTCGACGCTGATGCCTGGGGCGACTTCGTTGTAAGAACAGACGGGGAGGTGGGGCACGGATGATTCGACGAGCCGGCGCACGTGGCGACGCACGCGAGCCGAGCAGAGCAGCACCGGCCGGATTCCGCCACGCGCGGAAGCCTGATCGGACTGGCTCTTGACGGCGGTGAGCACGGCCTGGGCTCGGATCGGCTCCATGGCCAGGTACTCGCCGTCGCTGGTCTGAGTGATCGATGTCGCCAGCTCCTGCTCGATCGTCGGGTCGAGCGTGATCACGCGCAGCGTCTGGAGCGGATCCAGATGCGGAGCGGTGATCGCCCGGCCGAGCGCCTGACGCGCGTATTCGGCAAGCAGGCTGGGGTCGCGTGTAATACGGGCCTTGTCTCCGACGGACTCGACGATAGCGCCGAGGTCGCGGATGGAGACCCCCTCCGAGAGGAGCGACTGCAACACACGCTGGATCTCGCCAAGCGAGAGAACATCGGGCACAACCTCCGTAACGACAGCTTCGTTGATTTCCTTTAGCTGATCCAGAAGCTGGCGTACGTCTTGCCGCGTGAGCAGCTGGGCGGCGTGCCCGCGGATCGTCTCGGTGAGGTGCGTCACGATCACCGATTCGCCGTCGACGACGGTGTATCCGAGCGCCTCGGCCTGCGCGTGCTGGCTTTCCGGAATCCAGAGCGCCGGCAGTCCGAAGGCGGGCTCGGTAGTCGGGATTCCGGGCAGCGTCCCGACCGCATCGCCCGGATCCATCGCGAGGTGATGGCCGGCCATGATCATGCCGCGGGCGACGACGGTGCCGCGGACCTTGACCACGTACTCGTGCGAGTCGAGGTCGACCTCGTCGTGGATCCGCACGGGCGGGATGACCATGCCGAGCTCGGAGGCGATCTGGCGCCTGATCATCGACACGCGACGGACCAGCGATCCGCCGGTGCGGCGATCGACGAGCGGCACCAGGCCAAAGCCGATCCCGAGCTCGAGCGGGTCGATCGGCAGCTCCTTGAGGACCTCCTCGCGCGGCGCCGCCGGCTTGTCGGTCTGGGTCTCCGCGGGGAGCGCCAGGGCGGCGGCCGCGGCGATCTCGTCGGGCATGCCGTTGCGGACCGAGTAGCCGATCGCCGCCATGATCCCGCCGATGAACAGGAAGGGGAGCTTCGGCAGGCCCGGGATCAGCGCGAACGCGCAGACCACGCAGCCGGCCACCAGCGGCGCCTTCTTCTGGCGCAGGATCTGGTTGGCGAGGTCGGAGCCAAGGTCCTTCTCGGACGCCGAGCGGGTGACGAGGATGCCGGTCGCCACCGAGATCAGCAGCGCGGGGATCTGGGCGGCGAGGCCGTCGCCGACGGTCAGCAGCGAGTAGGTGTGGGTCGCCTGTCCGAACGCGATGTGGTGCTGGACGACGCCGACCACGATCCCGCCGATCAGGTTGATGCCCGTGATGATCACGGCCGCCATCGCGTCGCCCTTGACGAACTTCGAGGCACCGTCCATCGCCCCGTAGAAGTCGGCCTCGCGTGCGATCTCCAGGCGGCGGGAGCGCGCGTCCGCGTCGGTGATCAGGCCCGCGTTCAGGTCGGCGTCGATCGCCATCTGCTTACCGGGCATGGCGTCGAGGGTGAAGCGGGCGGCGACCTCGGCCACACGGCCGGCGCCGTTGGTGACCACCACGAACTGGATCACGACCAGGATAAGGAAGATCACGAGGCCGATCACGACGTCCCCGCCGACGACGAACTGGCCGAAGTCGCGCACGACGCTGCCGGCGTCGCCCTTGGTGAGGATCAGGCGCGTCACCGACACGTTGATCGCCAGGCGGAACATCGTCGTCAGCAGCAGGAGGCTCGGGAACGCCGCGAACTCGAGCGGCTTCTCCAGGTACATCGTCGCGACCACGACCGCCAGCGCCATCGAGATGTTGATCGTGATGAACAGGTCGAGCAGCATCGACGGGAGCGGGACGATCAACATCGTCACGATCACCACGACCCCGACCGCCGCGACCAGGTCGGTGTGCTTGAGGAGCTTCTGGAGCGCGTTCTCGTTCATGCCGCGGCCTTCCTACGCCCGGCCAGCCGGTAGACGAACGCGAGCACCTGCGCCACGGCGGCGTAGAGCTCGGCCGGGATCATCTGACCGATCTCGACCGACTTGTGCAGCGAGCGCGCCAACGGGGGGTCGGGCACGATGGGGACGTTGTGCTCCTCGGCGATTCGCCGGATCTGCTTGGCGACGAGGTCCTGGCCCTTGGCGACCACGATCGGCGCCGGGTGGCTGCCGTCGTAGCTGAGCGCGACGGCGAAGTGCGTGGGGTTCGTGACGACGACGTCGGCCTGGGGGATCGCGGCCATCATGCGGGCACGGGCGGCCTGCAACTGGCGCCGGCGGATCGCCGAGCGGACCTCGGGCGGCGCGTTCTGCGACCGGCCCTCTTCCTTGACCTCGTGCTTGGTCATCTTCAGCTGCTTGTTGTGGCGGTACCGCTGATACGCGAAGTCGAGGATTCCGATCAGCACGTAGGCGATCGCGGCGCGCTCAGCGATGCCCATGATGCTCGAGTTGATCAGGAGCCCGAGCGCGGCCGGCGACGTGTCGATGCTCGCGCCGAGACTCGTGAGCTGGGGCACGAGCGCCGCCGCGACGACCAATCCGACCGCGACGACCTTGCTGAGCGCCTTGAGCCCTTCGCTCGCCATCCGGATCCCGAACACGTTCCGGAACCCGCTCATCGGATTGATCTTCTTGAAGTCGGGCTTGATCGCCTGAGCCGAGGGCTTGAACGAGACCTGGGCGACGTTCACGATCACGCCGGCCGCCATGCACATGCCAGCGATCGGCGCGACCGTGACGAGGATCGTGTGCAGGCCCGCCGAGAACAACTGGTGCAGGCCGGCGGCGGTCGTGTACTCGCCGGGATGCGAGATGTCATCAAACGTGGAGCGCATCGAGCCGGTGATGCCGGACACGATCGAGGGGCCGACGGAGATCAACCCGATCAGTCCGGCCACGAGGACCACCGAGCCGTTGAGGTCGGTGCTCTTGGCGACCTGCCCGCGCTTGCGCGCTTCGTTCTTGCGCTTGGCTGTCGGTTTTTCTGTCTTGTCGTGATCGGCCATGGGTGCTCAGTCGACTTAGAAGGCGTGCAGCGCGGTAGCGACCGACGTGTAGATCTGGTTCTGGAGCCAGCCACCGAGGAACGGCAACGTCGCGGCGACCGCAAGCAGCGAGACGCCGACCTTGAGCGGGAACGCGACCGAGAACACATTCATCTGCGGCACGACGCGCGAGACCATGCCGAACGCGACGTCGGTGATCAGCAGCGCCAGGATCACGGGCGCCGCGACCTCGAGCGCCGAGGTGAAGATCGAGGCAAACGACATCTCGGCGGCGTTTGCGAGCGATCCGAGCTGCGGTGCCTTGGTGAGCGGGATCAGCGTGAACGTTCGCGCCATGCCGCGGATAATCCAGGCGTCTCCGCCGATCGCGATGAACAGCATCACCCCGATCATCGAGTAGACCTCCGCGAACGTTCCCCCTTGGTTGCCGTTGATCGGGTCGACGGTGGCGCCGAACGAGAAACCGGAGACGATGTCGGCGAACCCGCCGGCGGTCTGCACCGCCCACATCAGTGCGCCGATCGCGTACGCGAACAGGATCCCGACGAGTATCTGCACGACCAGCATGCCCGCGACCTGGAGCGGCTGGGTCGGGATGGTCTGGCCGTGCATGGCCAGCCCGGTCAGCCCGATCGTCAGCGCTACCGCGACGATGCCCTTGACCTGCGCGGGAATCTGCTTGGCCGAAAACAGCGGCGCCAGCACGAACAGCGGAGTGACGCGTCCGAGCACGAGGAAGAAGGCGGTGACCGACTGGCCGCCGCCGAGCGCCGTGATCACGTGGTTGAGCGTCAGCTGGTTCATCCGACCAGCGACGGGATCGACATGTACAGGTTCTGGGCGTAGGTGACCAACTGGTCGAGCATCCACGGCCCGAGCACGACGATCAGGACGGCGACGCCCACGATCTTCGGGATGAACGAGAGGCTCTGCTCCTGGATCGAGGTGACCGCCTGGAAGATGCTGACGAGCAGGCCGATGATCAGCCCGAGCACCAGGATCGGGCCGGCGATCTTCAGCGAGAGCATCATCGCCTGGGTGGCGAGATTGACGACTGTGTCCTGATCCATGTCAGTGGAAGCTCTTGACGAGCGAGTTCGTGATCAGGTCCCAGCCGTCGACCAGGACGAACAGGAGGATCTTGAAAGGCAGGGATATGAATGAAGGAGGCAACATGATCATCCCCATCGACATCAGCGTCGAGGAGACGATCAGGTCGATCAGCAGGAACGGCAGGAAGATCAGGAACCCGATCTCGAAGGCCGTCTTGAGCTCGCTCATGATGAACGCGGGGATCAGGACGTAGGTCGGGATCTGAGCGCGCGTCTGCGGGGTCTTGATCTTTGCGAGGCTCACGAACAGCGACAGGTCCTGCGAGCGCGTCTGGGCGAACATGAACTGCCGCAGGGGCTCCTCCGCGCGCGAGATCGCCTGAGTGGTCGAGATCGCGTGCTGCGAGTACGGATCCCACGCGTCCTTCTTGATCGCGCCGATCGTCGGCGCCATCACGAACAGGGTCAGGAACAGCGCGATCCCGATCAGCGCCTGGTTGGGCGGCGTGTTCTGGGTGCCGAGCGCGCTGCGAACGAAGCTGAGGACGATCAGGATCCGGGTGAACCCGGTGACCGTGAACAGGATCGCCGGCAGGATCGAGATCCCGCCCATCAGCAGGAGGATCTGAAGTGCGTTGCTCCCGTCGATCTTCACGAGCGAGCCGTCATCCGACGCAGGACGTTGAGCACCCGGTCGGAGGGCTTCTCGGCCTGGTCGGAGCCCGCAGGCCCCTCAGCCGGAACCTCTATGCCGAGCGCGATCGCCTCTGCCTCGGAGTAGCTGCGGATGGGGGTCACGCCGTTCTCGGCGACTCCGACCACCAGCACCTCACGACCCGCGCGCACGACCGCGACTGACCGGCCGCTGCCCAACGGCAGGCTTGCGACCTGCGTGAGGCTGGTGCCGGTCGGACGGGTCTTGCTCTTCTTCGCCTGCTTCATGATCCACGCGATTCCGTAGATCACGGCGATCACGATGAACAGGCCCACGATCGTGCGGACGATGCTCGCCCCACCACCGCTGGTTGAAGCGGTATGGGTCGCGACCGTGCTCCCGCTCAGGTGCAGCGGCGTGTTCTCACCCGTGGACTGGGCGAGCGCGGCCGCGCTCTGCACGTGCGCCTTGGCAACGCTCGCGGCGTGCGTGGTCGCCGCCTGTGCGGTGGCGCCAAAGGCAACCGCGGCGTGCGTGATCGTCAGGGCGCCGGCAAGTCCGACGCCACGTATGAACGTGAGCGACTTCATCGAGGGAAAGGACTCCGAGGGAGAGTCCTCCCGGTAATCGGCCACTACCCCCGGGGCCTTGAGTCAGGCCCGGTGCGACGGGGTAGGAAGGCTAGGTATGGACCCAGTTACATTGGATTGGTCGGCTGCTCAGGTCGAGAACGGCAGGCTCACGGTGCCGCTCGACGGCGATATCCCCAAGGGCTGGAAGCGGAGCTTCGAGACGACGGTGAGGCTGCTTGGCGATGGGGAGTGGGGCGAAATCGAGGTCAAGAAGGACACGGTCCGGGTCAGCGATGTCGAGCGCGGCAACGAGGACAAACTCCGCTTCCACCTGGAGGCCGTGGTGACGCAGGCCAACGCCGATCACGAGCCCGAGGAGGACGACGAGGACGAGGCCCCGGACGCGGAGGAGTCCACGCCCGGAGCCGGCGACGGGGACGAAGGTCCGGACGCCGAGATGACCCAGCGGTTCCGGTCGTTCTAGTCGCTACCGCGTCCTACGCGAGCGCCTTGCCGACCGCCTCGAGCAGCTGCGCGGGCTGGAACGGCTTGACGACGAAGTCCTTCGCGCCCTTCTGAATCGACTCGATCACCTTGCTCTCCTGGCCGAGTGCGGAGCACATCAGCACACGGGCGCTGGGGTCGATCGCGATGATCTCGGCGAGCGCCTCGAGCCCGTCCTTCTGGGGCATGGTGATATCGAGGGTGATCAGTTCGGGCGAGAGCGCCTGGAACTGCTGCACGGCTTCGTCGCCGTTGCCCGCTTCGCCGACCACCTCGTGGCCGCCGGAAGCGAGGGCATCGCTCACCACCTTGCGCATGAACGCGGCATCGTCGACTACGAGTACACGGGCCATCAGGTCACGGCTCCTTCCACTTCGGACTCAGTCACTTCTGGGATCTTGGGGTCGGGGGTTGGGGGTGGATCGGTTGGGGGGGTTGCTGCTCGAGCAAGATCCAGCATGCGCAGGCCTTCGCTCTCGAGCTCACTGAGGGACACGGCCCATTCGCCCTCCTCGGTGACCAGCAACTGGCCACGGGCGAAGCGCATCCCGTTCACGTACAGGTCGACGGGGGAATCGGCGGCGCGGTCGAGGTCGACGACCGCCCCGAGCGGCAGCCCGAGGGCCGATCCGAGCGGCATGCGCGAGCGCCCCAGCTCGGCCCACACTCGGAGGCTGATGCCGCCGAGCGCCTCCTCGAGCGCCAGGGTGTGCGGGCTCGTGTCCACGACCGACCCGGTGCCGCTAGCCGCCGACCCACCGGCCACGTTGTCACCGGTCCGCTCGGCGCTCTCCTCGTCGATCGCGCGCACCATCCGCACGACGAACGCCCTGGGCACGAGCTGGATCAGCCGGCAGGCCTCGCCGCCGATCATGAAGGTGGTCGAGGTCGCGTGCGGCGCGGTGCCGTAAATGTCGGCCGCGGTGCCCGGATCGTCGAGCACGCGCGTATCGGGCGTCGAGATCTCGATCTCCTGCCCGAGCACGACGCCGATCGCGGCGGCCGCGGCGGCCATCATCTGGTTCGCGGCCTCGGCGATCGCCGACATCTCGAGCTCGGACAGGGGCTGCTCGCCGGCGCCCTCCTCGGCCTCCTCCGGCGGCGCGCCCATCGCGGTGGCGAGGCCGCGGGCCCCGGCCGGCGTGAGCACAAAGATGTTGGCGCCGGTCACGCCGTCGACGTACGACACGCTCGACGCGATCGAGCCGGGGGGCACGTTCGAGAACGGCGATACGCCGTCGCCGAGGACGGTCACATCGCCGCGCTCGACGGCGCCGGGCACGAACATCTCGAGCACCTTCGCGATCGCCTCGGCGGTCGAGGCGCCGAGGCGCATCAGCGCCTCCCGCGGGGTGATGTCCTGCTGCTGGCTCATCCGAACTTCCTTTCGGTGCCGGAAACCTGGATCGCGCGGCGGGCGCCGTTGGAGCCCGGCTGAGCCCGCGCGAGCTTGACGTTCTCGGCGAACACGGTGACGCCCTGATCGGCCTGGACGCCGAGCCGGATCACGCTGCCGGGACCGAGCGACAGGATCTCGTCGATCGGAAGGTCGATCGCGGCGACCTCGGCACGGAGCGTGACCGGGACGGCGGCCATCGCGCGCCCGATCTCGGCGGCGCCGGCGGACTCGGCCTCCGGCTCGCGGGTCTCCTTGCCCGACAGTCGCTCGCCGACTTCGTCGATCGCCAGCCACGGGATCAGCAGCGCCATCGAGGCGGAGTGCCTGTTGACCCGGCTCTCGATCACGACGACGAACGTCGGCTCGGAGACCGCGGCAATCTGGCTCGTGTCGTTGTGCGTCTCGATGTCGACGATCGACAGGCTGATCCCGGCGAGGTCCTGCCACACGAGCGACAGCTGGTGGACGAGCGACTCGAACAGGCGCTGGGTCAGCACGTTGTCGATCTCGCTGAACCGCCGCTCGCGCGGGGGCTTGTCGGCCGCGCCGCCGAGCAACAGGTCGAGGCACATGAGCACGAACGACTGCTCGACGGTGAACAGCATCCGCGTACCCAGCGGCTGCACGTCAAGCGTGACGAACAGCGAGCCGGTCGGGAGCTGGGCCTGCGCGCCCGACCAGGTGGCCTGGGCGCTGTTGATCGCCTCAAGCTCGACCGGAGTGCGGAGCTCGGTGGAGAGCCGGGTCACCGACGTCTGGCAGAAGGTGTCGATCGCGCGGGAGATCCGCCGCTGGTGGTCGCTGGTGAACTTAGTCGGGCGCGAGAAGTCGACCGTCCGCAGCCGCTGGCCGCGTCGGTGCGCGCCGCTCGGCTGCTCGGGCAGCTGACCCTGCTTGGCCGCCTCGACCAGCGCGGCGACCCGGTCGTGATCCAGCATCTCACTCATCGAAGCGCTCCTGTGCTTGGCATGGCCGTCGCGCGCATCGCCGGCGCCGCGACCCGCGCACGACGCGCCGCGCCGGCAGAGCGGTCGAGCAGCGTGATCGACTCGCCGCCCGCCTCCTTGACCGTGACCGTGCAATCGCCGACCACGACCCGCAGCGTGCGGCCGCGGCTGCCGCCGGTCTCGGCGGCGCGGACCGACAGCCCCGATGCGGTCAGGCCCGAACGGACGGCCTCGGCGTTGCGGGCGCCGATGTCGAGGTCTCCGAGCTCAAACATCCGGGCACCTCCGGCGAGCACCGCCTCCAGGCGGCGCTTGCTGGCGCCGGCGCGGACGATGCGATCGATCAGCTCCGGAACCGCGAGGTCCGCGAACTTGCCGGGCTGGCGATCGGTCGGAGTGGACTCGGGCAACACGATATGGGCGAGACCGGCGATGCCGGCGAACCGGTCGACCAGCGCCAGTCCGATGCATGACCCGAGCCCGCGAGCGACGAGCTCATCGCCGGCACGACACGACACTTCGATCTCTCCCATTCGTACCGAGCCCATCACTACGCGGCGAGGCCGAGTGGCGTCAGCAGGTCCGTCACGCCACCGTCGGTCGGCAGCAGGACGAACGAGATCGAGCACGGCTCATCGGCGACCTCGAGCTCGGAGTCGAGCACCAGCACGAGGTCGGTAGGCGGAGTCTGCGTGAGCGCGAGCGACGAGACGATCGCGCCCAGCATGTCGGTGGTCAGATGCGGCGGGCACGGACCCAGGCTCAGGCCGGTCATCGAGGCGAGCGCGTTCAGGCACGAGGTCCCGAGGATGTTGCCGATCTCCCGCAGCGCGGAATCGCCGATCTCGCTGCCGGCCTCGACGCCGAGCAGTCGGCATAGGGCGCTGGCGCCCTCGCACGAGATCAGCAGCAGCACGAGCCCTTCGATGTCACCCTCGAGCGGGATCACAACGCTCGTGATCGACTCGTCGGGGCTGCCGCACGCCTCGATGGCGTCGGCCAGCGGCAGCGCGAGCACGCGCGGCACGCTCAGCCCGACCTCACGGCCGAGCATCTGCGACAGCGCGGTCGCGGCGTTTCCTGAGGCGATGTTCGCCAGCTCCCGCAAAGCATCCAGCTGCAATTCGGTGTAGCGGGGGGTCACTGATCCGGTCTCCTGTGTTCGTGTGCGGTACGTGGTTCTTCTACGCGGCGAGGCTCATCGTGGCCGGCGTACTGCTCTCGGCGGCGAGCGCATCGCAGTCGACGATCAATGCGATGCGGCCGTCGGCCAGCGCGGCGCCTCCGGACACGGGCTCGCCGTCGGAGACGATCGCCGGAAGCGGCCGGGTGACCAGCTCACGCTGGCCGACCAGGTCGTCGACCGCCAGTGCCAGGCGGCGGTCCTGGGTGCGGATGATCACGACGAAGTCGTGGTCGGTGGCGACCTCGCGGCGGAACACCGTCGCGGCGTCGAGCAGGGGCAACACGCCGTCCTCGAGCAGGAGCATCGGCTTGCCCGCGACCGAGCGAACCGTCTGCTCGGAGAGCCGCAGCGTGCGCTCGATCCGGTCGAGCGGGATCGCAAACTGCGCGCCGGATACGTCGACCTGAAGGGCCGAGACGATCGCCAGCGTCAACGGCAGGCGAATCTGGGCGAGCGTGCCGGCGCCGGGCGTCGAGTCGATCACGACCTCGCCGCCGAGCTGACGGATCTTCTCGCGGACCGCGTCCATGCCGACCCCGCGGCCGGAGATGTCGTTGGTGGTCGCCGCGGTCGAGAAGCCCGAGGTGAACAGCAACTCGACGGCGCCGCGCATGTCGATCCCCTCGGCGGCCTCCTCGTCGATCATCCCGAGCGACAGGGCCTTACGGGCGATCGCCTTCGGGTCGATCCCGTTGCCGTCGTCGCTGACCGCAATCACGACGCTGCCACCGGCGTGGCGCGCGGCGATCTGGATCGTGCCCTGCCGCGGCTTGCCGGCGGCGAGACGGTCGTCGGGCCGCTCGAGCCCGTGGTCCAGCGCGTTGCGGACGAGGTGCACGAGCGGGTCGCCGAGCGCGTCGACCACCGTGCGGTCGAGCTCGGTCTCGCTGCCGACGAGCTCGAGCTTCACTTCCTTGCCGAGCTTGGTCGACAGGTCACGGATCAGCCGCGGGAAGCGGAGGAAGACCACGTCGACCGGGATCATCCGGACCTGCATGACCATCGCCTGGAGGGCCTGCGAGCTGCGGGTCAGCTCCTGAACGGCCTGCTGGAGGCCCTCGATCTCGAGCTTTGCGGTCAGCGCCTCGACCGCGGTCCGGTGGATCACGAGCTCGCCCATCGAGTGCATCAGCGCATCGAGGCGCTCCGCGTCCACGCGCACGGTGCGGGTCTGAGTGGAAGTCACGGCCTCGGTCTTGGTTTCGGCCTTGGCCTCGGCCTTCGCCGCGGGGGCCGTCGCCGCGACCGCGGGCTCCGGCGCCGGTGCGTCGACCTCGGTCACCGCCGGCGCTGCGGCCTTCGGAAGCTCGTTGACCTCGACCGTGAACACCTCCGAGACGGCGCGGACGTTCGCGGCGATCGCCTCGTCCTCGTGATCGCTCGCGATCCAGGCGTCGATATCTCGCCCTTGGAACTGCTCGAGAGCGTCTCGCGGGGGCGCGCTGGCGAGGATGTCGCCGTGGTCTCCGAGCGCGGCCAGGACCATGTGCGCGCGCACCGCCGGCATCAGCACTTCCTCGTCCAGCGTCGCGTGCACGCGCAGAACCCGGGCGCCCGCTTCCTGCGCCGCGATCACCGCGGCGTGGTCGAGCGGGTCGGCGATCCCAACGCGAGCCATCTCCTGCTCGGGGGTGCGGGGCCGCACCAGCGAGCGCAGCCGGGTGACGAGCGGCACGGGATCGAGCGACTCTTCGCCGTCGGTCTCGATCGACTCGACCGACACCGACAGGGCGTCCAGGCACGCGAACACCGTGTCGATGGCCTCGACCGGGAGGCCGGTGGTGCGCTGGCGCAGCAGCTCGAACACGTCCTCCATTGCGTGGGTCAGCTCCGCGATCCGGCTGAAGCCCATGGTCGCGCTCATGCCCTTGAGCGAGTGCGCGATGCGGAAGATCTCCTCTACCGTGCCGCGGTCCTTCGGGTCCTCCTCGAGCCGGACGATCGCGAGATTCAGCTGTTCGAGGTGCTCGCGCGTCTCCGCGACGAACATGGGCATGTACTCGGAGGTATCCATCACGACTTTCGGTAGATGAAGGGGTGAATCGTCGCCAGCCCGAGCGACGCGGCGTCGGTCACCCGCTCAGTTCCGCCGATCACCAGAACGCCCCCCGGTCGCAGCGCGTGGGCGAGCCTGGCGTGCAGCTCGTCCCGGATCTGATCAGCGAAGTAGATGACCGTGTTGCGACACATGATCAGTTCATAGCTCGACGCCTGCGGCCGGAGCTTGAGCAGATCGCCCACCTCGAAGTGCGTCATCGTCCGCAGCGCCTGCTTGGCCTGCCAGCCGGTGTCGGTGCGCTCGAACCACCGCTGCATCGCCGCTGCGGGGGCGCTGCGCGAGTCCTCGACGTTGAATGCGCCGGCCTTGGCGCGGGCCACCATCCGCTGGTCGATGTCGGTGCCGACGATGCGGACCGGGACCCCGGGAATCGCCTGGCTGCAGACCGCCGCGAGCGTGTAGGCCTCGGCCCCGTACGAGCAACCGGCGCTCCAGGCGCGGACGCGCCCGCCGCCGGACAGCTCCTTGAGCAGCCCGCCCTCGAGCCGCGCCCACTGGTCGGGGTGGCGCCACAGCTGCGAGACGTTGATCGTGACCCGGTCGAGCAGTTCCTCGAGCAGTTCCTTGTCGGTCCGAACGCGGTCGAGCGCGTCGGTCAGCCGCGCGTAGCCCAGCCGCGCGAAGAACGAACGCAGGCGCCGCTCCATCTGCGGCCGCTTGTACTGCGACAGGTCGATGCCGTTCAGCCTGCGCAGTCCCTCGCAGAAGGCGACGTAGTCGTCGGCGGCGACGAGGTCGCTCTTCGGAGCCGCGAGCGCAGCGTCGTGACCGCGGTGGCGGACGAGCGCGGGCCGCCCGAAGGCGCGGGTGTCGCGTTCGCTCATGCCCGTGCCTCAGTCGAGATTGCCTGCGCCAGGCGGCCGAGGTCGAGCACGTCGTCGGCCAGCCCGGCATCGACGATCGCGCGCGGCATCCCGAACACGGTGCAGCTGTCCTCGGACTCGACGAGGATCCGGCCGCCATGGCGGTGGACCTCGCGCGCGCCGCGAAGTCCGTCGTTGCCCATACCGGTCAGGACGACCAGCAGCATCCGCTCGCCGTACGCACGCGCGGCATCTTCGATCAGAAGGTCGGCGCGGGGGCGCAGGCCGCCGACCGCGGGCTCGTCGGTCAGCGTCGTGCGACCGTCGTTGCTCAGGCGCAGATGACGGCCGCCGGGCGCCAGCAGCGCGGTGCGAGCATCGAGCTTCGCGCCGCCAACGGCCTCGCGCACGTTAAGGGCGCTGCTTGCGTCCAGGCGCGCGGCGAGCGACCCGGTGAAGCCGGCCGGCATGTGCTGCACGATCAGCGTTCCGATGCCGAGCGGCGCCGGCAGCTTGGGGACGAGCGCGGCGAGCGCGCGCGGGCCGCCGGTGGAGGTGGCGATCAGCACGAGCTTGTCGCCCTGGGCGACGCGAGCTCGTGGCCGCGGTGCGATCGTCGCGCCGCCGTCGGCAGGCGTGGCGCGGCGGGCGGGCGTGAGCGTCGCTCCGTTCTCACGCAGCCGACGGGGACCGCGCGACGCGGCCGCCAACTTGACCTTGGCGCCGAGGTTCTCGATGAACGAATCGAGGCTCTCGTTCGCGGTCGGCTTGGGCACCAGGTCGAACGCGCCCTCGGCGAGCGCGTCGACTGCGCGCGCTCCATGAGCGGCGGAGAACGCCGACACGACGACGACGCGAATGTTGCTTTCCGCGCGGTTGCGCAGCGCCCGGAGCACGCCGAGCCCGTCGAGACCCGGCATCGTCAGGTCGAGCGTCATCGCGTCCGGGCGTTCACGCTCGCATAGAGCGAGCGCCTCATCGCCGTCGCGGGCGCTGCCCACCACCTCGACCCCGGCCCTGGCCAGCGAGCGGGTGACGATGTTGCGCATGAGCGCGCTGTCGTCGACGACGACGACCCGCGCCGGGGTGGTGGTGGACATGTTCGGGTTTGGTGTTGGTGGGAAGCCTCAGGCGGCGACCGCGAGATCCGGCTCGGAGAAGATCGCGCTGGCCTTGAGCAGCACGACGAGGCGGTCGTCGATCTTGGCGATCGAGTCGATCAGCGTCGTGTCCGCGCCGGGCGCGTCCTGCATCTGCTCGTCTTGGACCGTCAAGACCTCCTCGACGCCGTCGACGATCACGCCGGCGGTCTCGGATCCCGCCTCGACGATCACGATCTTGGTGTCCTCGCTGAGCTCCCGGGACGCAACGCCCAGCCGGGCCGCGAGGTCGTACACGGGAACGATCCGGCCCCGCAGGCTGATCACGCCACGGACCCAGTCGGCGCGCGAGGCGACCGAGCGGGGCTCGGAGTAGCGGATGATCTCGTGAACCTGCTGGATGGCGAGCGCGTAGTGCTCGGTGCCCAGCGTGAAGACGACAAGCTGGCGGGGGTTGTGTGCGTCTGGCATGACGGTTTTGCTCCTTGCAGAATCAGACGAGCCGGGGAGGCGACGCCGTTCCCATCAGTGGGTTCGGTACCCCGGTACTCGTCACGTGCGGCACGTTGCTTTAGGTTTTGCGCGCCGCTTAGAAGCGCTAGGCCTCGGCGGGCGCGCCGGGGTCGGCGGGCGCGGGCGCGCCGGCCGGCATCTGCCCGAGGACCTCGGTGACGCGGAGCCCGAACTGCTCGTCGATCACGACCACTTCTCCCCGCGCGATCGCCGTGCCGTTGACAAGCAGATCGACGGGCTCGCCGGCCATCCGGTTGAGCGTGATGATCGAGCCCTGGCGGAGCTCGAGCGTCTCGCCCACCGTCATCCGGGTACGTCCCATCTCGACGCTGAGGTCGACCGGCACTGCGCTCAGGCGCCGCAGGTCGGCGACGCCGTTGACGCTCGGGTGCGCGATGTCGCCGGCGCCCGCCGGAAGCTGCTCGAGTTCGAGTTTCTCGGTCATCGTCACTCCTACTGGACGGCCACGTCCGTGAAGAAGACCTCGTCGACCTTCACGTCGGTCTGGGTCTTGATCTGGGACAGGATTTCCTGCTCGATCCCCGTCCGTCCGGACTCGGAGATCAGCGTTTTGGAGCTGTCGTTGGTGACGTCGTTGGTGATGATCGCCCGGATCACGGCCTCTTCGGGGAGGGTTCCGACCACGGCGCCCGCCGCGGGCGTGTTGTCGGCGCTGGCGCCATCGCTCTGCCCGGGCGCCAGTTCGAGCGCGACGGTCAGGGTGGCGTAGTGACCGTCGGTGAGGTTGAGCGTGAACTGATGGGGGAGGATGTAGATCACGCCCGCGATCTTCGGCTTGACGACCTTGGGCGGCATCAGCTTGCCCTTGGCGACGTAGCCACCGCCGAGCAGCACTATCGGCAGGATGATCAGGATCTTCTTTTTCATGGGCTCGGGTTAGGGTCGGGGGACGGGGATCAGGATGGGGGGACTGGGTTCAGGCGCATCAGCACGATCTCGACGCGGCGGTTCTCCGCGCGTCCGGCGGCCGTTGCGTTGCTTGCAATCGGGTGCAGATCGGCGTAACCGACCGCCCCGAGCCGGTAGGCGCTGACGTCCCGGCTGATCAGGAAGCGCACGACGTTCGTGGCCCTCGTCGTCGACAGCTCCCAGTTGCTCGGGAACTGCGCGGTCGCGATGGGCTGATTGTCCGTGTGTCCTTCCACGGTGATCGGATGACTCGGGTCAAGGTTGAGCAGCTGGGAGACTTCGTCGAGCAATTGAGTGGCGCCGGGCTTGAGCGTCGCCGAACCTGACGCGAACAGCAGGTTGTCGGTGAGCACGCGGACGACGAGGCCGCGGCGCTCGATGATCGTCTGGACCTTGTCGCCAAAGCCGTGTGCCTTGGCGTAGGCGTCCATCTTCGCCTTGAGCGCGACGAACGTGTCCTGCTCGGAGACCGACGCGCTCATGCTGTTGAGCGCCGCCTGCAGCTCGGCCGAGGTCATCGGCTTCGCCGATGTGCTGGCCGACGCGGTGATGGTGCTATTGGCCGAGCCCGTGCTGCTGCTCGAGCGCGAGGTCGGCGTCGGGACCAGCGGCACGATCGACGGAACCTCGGCGGTCGCCGGCGTGTGGGCACTCGTGGACTCCGAGCCAGCCTGGAGGATCGCGTGGCCGCCGGGCAGGATCGAACCCGAGAAAGCCGACTTCAGCGACTGCTGGAGGACCTGGTACTTGGAGATGTTGACCGAGGAGATCGAGAACAGCACCATGAACAGCGCGAACAGCAGCGTGAGCATGTCCGCGTAGGTGAGGAGCCAGCGCTCCTCGTTCTCGTGCTCGACGGCTCCTCCGCGTCGGCCGCGCTTGCCGTGCGCGGCCATGACTACGCGGCTTCCGCTTCGCGTTCAGGCATCGGCGTGACGTTGTCGCCCTCGCCGGCGCCGTCACGCAGGGCCGGCGGCACGAACGAGGTGAGCTTGTCGGCGACCACGCGCGGGTTGTCGCCGGCCTGGACCGAGAGGATGCCCTCGACGGTCAGGGTGCGGAGCTCGATCTCTTCAGAAGAGAGCGCCTTCAGGCGGTTGGCGACCGGCAGATAGATCACGTTGGCGGAGCCGACGCCCATCAGGGTGGCGATGAAGGCCGAAGAGATGGAGGGGCCGAGCGTCGCCGGTGCGGACAGGTTCTGGAGCACGTGGACGAGCCCCATCACCGTGCCGATGATGCCGATCGTCGGAGCGAACCCGCCGGCCTTCTCGAACGGCGCGACGCCGGCGTGGTGGCGCGCCGCCATACCGTCGATCTCGGCGTCGAGGATGTCGCGCACGAGCTCGGGATCGGTGCCGTCGACGACCAGCTGCAGACCTTTCTTGGTGAAGGCGTCGTCGATCTCGGAGATCTGGGCATCGAGCGCCAGCAGTCCCTCGCGGCGCGCCTGCTCGGCGAGCGAGACGAGGAGGTTGACGCGGCCCTGGACGTCGAGCGGCTCGGCGCTGATCACACGCTTGTACAGCGCGGGGATCTTCTTCATCCCGTCCATGCCAACACTCGCCATCGTCGCGCCAGCGGTGCCGGCGATGATGAGGATCAGCGCGGTCGGGTTCATGAAGGCGGCGGGGCTGGTCCCGTCCATCATCGCGCCCATCAGGATGCCGACGATTGCGACAGCGATTCCTATGCCGGTTGCGGCCTTCATGGCCCTGTCATCGGCCGCGCTATGGAAACCTTCAGGGTCACGCGAGCTCCGACTGGTCGACGACCGACGCCGGCCGCAGCTGCGACACCGTCGCGCCGCCGTCCTCGCGCTGGTCCTGGCGGCGCTTCATCGCGCCGGCGAGGATTTCCACCCGATACGCCCGCACCGTCTGGCAGACGCGCTGAGGCGTCTCCGCGACGACGATCTTGGCGCCGGTGGCGAGCGTGATCACCGTGTCGGGATGACCCTCGACGGTGACGATCAAATCTGGATTCAAATGGAAGAGCTCGAGCTTGTGCCCGAGTCGGTGCAGGGTGATCATTGTTAGTTCCTCGGTCCGTTAGGGGTTAACCAGAGGCTGGGGACCGGAGGGGCGGCATCCCTCGATTGCCACCCCTCCGCCCAGCCCTTGCCTGGAATTACTGCTTCATCTGGACGGCCGTCTGCATCATCTGGTCGGCCGTGGTGATCGTGCTCGCGTTGGCCTGATAGCCGCGCTCGGCCTCGATCATGTTGGTGAACTCTGTGCCCATGTCGACGTTCGACTGCTCGAGCTCGCCGCTGATCGTCTGCCCGTAGTTGCCCGTGCCGGGCTGACCCGCGGTCTCCGGGCCCGACGCAGCGGTGGCGCTCCACAACGAGCCACCGTCACGCTGCATGCCGGCCTGGTTGGGGAACGTCGACAGCGAGATGTACCCGGCCGTCACGGAGGTACCGGTGGGCGTCTGGTAGTTGACGCTGCCGTCGGGGCCGATCGTCACGTTCGTCGATCCGGGCGGGACCACGATCGCGTTGTTGGCGCCGCCGGCGGTGTTGGCGGAGTAGGTGCCGGTGCTGGCGTTCTGCGTCGCGCCGTAGCCGAGCACGTACTGCCCGGTCTGCGTGCACAGGTAGCCCGAGGCGTTGAACGTCAGGTCACCCGCCCGCGTGTACTGCGTGGAGTCGAACGTCGCCGGCGAGGTGCTGACGTTGCCGTTGGCGACGCGCAGCCAGCCGTTGCCCTGGATCGCCACGTCGGTCGCGTTGCCGGTCGACTGGACGCCGCCGGCGGTCATCACGTTGTCGATCGAGCCGACCTGCGTCCCGAGGCCGACCTGGAGCGGGTTGGTGCCGGCGCTGTAGCCGTTAGCGGAGGTGCCGGCGGCGATCAGCTGCGACAGTTCGTCGGAGAACTGGGCGCTCTGGGCCTTATAGCCGATCGTATCGACGTTGGCCAGGTTGTTGGCGGTCACGTCGAGCATCGTCTGGTGTGCATCGAGGCCGCTGATCGCGGCATACATTCCTGACATCATCGGAACATCCCTGCCTTTCGAGGCCTCCTCGAAGAGGTCCAGCCACTATTGGTTTTCACCGTGTCACTCATGCGATCACGGCACTGTCGATGTTGGTGAACACCTGCTGTTGCATGTGCTCGGATGGCACCGCCGTAATGACGGTGTTGTTCGTCACCGACACCACGTAGGCGGTGCCGTCGACGAAGACCACGGAATCACGCGAGCCCTTTCCCGCCGCGCGCTGGACTCCGTCTGTGAGCCGACCCAGGGTCGGCTGGTCAAGGGTTACCCCACGCTGGCGCAGACGGTCGAGCGCGTGCCGCGAGAAGTGCGGCGCGCTCGTCTGCTTGGCCAGCAGGTCCGCGAACGACGGGCCGGTCGTGGCCTGGGTGCCCGAGGTCTGCGACGCCGGGGTGACCGGGGCTTGAATCGGCCCCGCCCGCCCAACAGGGCCCGGCGCGACGAGCGCGGGGTTGGGAAGGATCGAGCTCACGAGACCTCATTGACCGCCGATGCATTGATCCCGGAGGTCCCGCTGATGGTGAGGGTCGGGCCCGAGCTCGTGAGCTCGACGGACTGGACGGTGCCGGTGTCGGTGGCTCCCGAGGTCGGGTCGGTGTAGTTGACGGTGTGGCCGATCAGCGCGATCGCCGTCGACGCGTTCTGCCCGGAGGCCAGCGTCGAGGTCGACTGGGCGGTGTTGGTCTCCTGCTCGACCGAGGTGAACTGCGCGAGCTCGGTGACGAACGACATCGGATCGCTCGAGTTCGGGTTCATCGGGTTCTGGTTCTTGAGCTCGGTCATCAGCATCTGCAGGAACTGGTTCTGCGTAATCGGCAGGGTGCTCGAGCTCGACTTCGTCGAGCTCGTGCTGCTCGTGCCGGTGGTCCCGGTCGGGGCCGTGGTGCCGGTCGCCGGAACGCTGGTGGTGGGGAGGCTCATCGGTGTCGTCCTTGTCTCGTAGCTTTGAGTTCAGTCAGGCTCAAGCGAGCACGTTCACCAGCGCGCTGCCCGCGGGCAGCGACGTCGTCGATTCGATCGCGCCGGCCTCGCCGGTGGTGTCGGCCGTGTCGCCGCTCGTGGAGTACGTCGATCCCGAGCTCTGACCCGGGTTCTGTGCCTGGGCCTGGGCGGAGTTGTCGCCGCGAGTCCCGATGTCGAGGCTCAGCAGGTTGACGCCGGCGGACTGGAGCGCGCGGCGGAGGTCGTCGCCGCCCTGTGACAGCGTGTCGGCGGTGGCGGCGTGGTCGGCCAGCACCTTGGCGGTCACGCCGTCGTCGGTGTGCTGCAACTGGATGGTGATCGTGCCGAGCGACCCCGGCGAGAGCTCGATCTTGGCGGTGGTGGCGCCCTGGCTCGCGCCCATCTCGACGGTCGCGCGCACGTGCTCGACGGCGTCGCTGAGCGAGACGCCGTAGCGGGTCGGGAGCGCGGCGGCCGCCGTCGCCGGCGCGGCCTGAGCCGGCTGGGCCGGCTGAGGCGTCTGGACCCCGGCCGCCTGGGCGGCGCTCGCCGTGGGCTGCGCGGTCGCCGTGGGCTGCGCGGTCGCCGCGGTCGGCGGGGTCGCCGCCGCTTGGGCGGCGGTCGCGGCCTGGTGGCTCGTCGCCGGCTGGGCCTGCGGCTGTGCGCTCGCCTGCTGGCCGGCGGCGTCGCCCTGGGGGTTGCTCGAGGTCGAGGCCTGGCCGGCGCCGGCGCTCGCCGACGCGGATGCGGTGGCGGTGGCCGAGGTGCCGCTCGCGGTGGCCTGGGACTGCTGGCCTGACGAGGCGGCGGTCTTGGTCGCGGGGCTCTGCTGGGCTGCCTGCGGCTGTGCCGTGGCCTGCGCGGCGGCGGTGGTTGCGGCGCTCGCGGTTGCGGTCGGAGCCTGCGCGGGAGTTTGAGTTGCCGGCGCTGTCGTGGCCGTCGTGGCCGTTGCGGCGGTCGCGGCCGTCGCGGCCGTCGCGGTCGCGGTGCTCACGGAGTTGGTGCCGGCTGTCTGTGCCTGCGCGGTAGCTTGCGTCGCCGTCGGGGTTGTGGCCGTTGCGGCATCCGCGGTCGAGGTCGCAACCTGGGCCGGGTCGGTGAGGCTCGCCGTCGCGGCCGCCGTGCCAGCGGCGTCGGTGGTGGTGGTCTGGGCCTGCGTGGCAGTCTGCGCTGCGCTGGTGTGCGCGCCCGTGGCCTGCGCCGGGGTCGCCGAGGTGGCCGAGGTGGTCGGGGTCGACGCGGCGGCGGCGATCGTCGCGGTGCTCGCCGCGGCCGACGAAGCGGCCGGCGTCGCGATCGAGGCCGACGCGGCCCCGGCCACTGCGGCCGTCACCTGATCGACGGAAGAACCGTTGGCCGACGTGGCCTCGGCGCCGGCGACCGGCTGGCTGGTGGCGCCGGCCGCAGCCTGCGCGCCGGTTCCCGCGACAGCGCCCGTGGCGCTCGCCGTCGTGGTGGCGAGCGCCTTGTGGGCGTGGCGGCCACGTTCGGTGTGAGTGCCGGATCCTCCGGCGCTCTTGTTCTGGCCTTCCGCAACGGCGGTCCGGGCCACATGGTTGTCGAGGACGCTGGTGAAGGGCGGTCCGGATGATTTCTCTGGATTCCCGCCCACCCCTGCGCTCGGCGCCGGCGAGTCGTTACTCGCGGGCGGCAGCGCCGCGCTGATGGTTTGGGTCATGCGGCCTTCCTCCGGAATCCGTTGATGGCGATCTCGTCGAGAACCAGGCCCTCCCGGCGAGCGGCTTCGCGCTCGTGGTCGGCGCGGCGGTGCTCCTTCAGCCGCTCGAGCGCCTGACGATCCCGCGCGGCCTGGGTCAGGGCCTCGCGCCGCTGGGCGAGCTCTAGCTCGTGCCGCTGGAGGTCCTGGCGTGTGGCCTGCTGGGCACGCTCGGCGCGCTCCAGGTAGGCCTGACGCGCAAGCATGTCGGTGGCGTTCGAGACGACTCGGGTCGCGCCGACCTGAGCCGCGCGGGCGCCGGCGAGGCGGGCGGTGGCGGCGTTGACCTCGTCCTCGCAGCGGCGATGGCGCATCATCGCGCCGGCCAGCTCCTGCTTGGCGGCGTCTTCACGACGCTCACGCAGGGCGCGGACGCGCTCGAGGCGGAAGCGGAACGAGGATCCGTTCATGGCCCTTTACTCGACCGGGTGCGGTCGCCCCTGAGCGCGGGTGGACGGTTGTCCGAGTCGGGGCCGGGCGCGTCCCTTGGGAAGAAACGATGAATATTTCAACGTTCGGTCCCAACAGCGTGCGGGCGCCGGAGACCGCGCGGCCGGCCGACAAGCCGGCCCCCGTCTGCGCGATCCCGGAGCTCACCATTCCGCGTGACCCCACAGCCAGGCCGCCGGCGCGATCGCCTCGATGCTCGGGATGAGCGCGATGACCTTCTCCAACAGCTACTCGTGGTCCCAGTTCCAGACGACCTACGGCTCGATGTTCAACCCGCAGGAGCTGGCCCTGGCCGGACCGCGGACTCGGGCGGATGCCCACGGGCAATGTCGACCCGACGTTCGACGGCTACACGTTCAAGTACCTCGACGGGTTCATGTGGGTCGGCGTCCCCGGCCGCAGCCACAACAGGAACTGCCCCACCGGACCGTGGCAGCCCGCCGGGGTGTTCGATCCGCGGTTCGCGCTCGGGCTCGCGGACAACGCGAACCAGAAGCTCGGCCCGGCGAATCCGAGCGAGCCGTACTAGGCGCGGAGCTGAAGGCCCGGGATCGCCGGCGCGGCCGGGGCGACGCCACCGACCGGCACCTGCCGGCCGGGCACGGGCCCTGGCGCCACCGGCGGGCCGTCGAGCACCTCGCCGGCGACGGGTAGCCGTCGCACCAGTTCGTGGGCCAGGCCGAGCAGCTGGCGGTCGGCCTCGTCGACCGCGCACGGCTCGTCGACCCGCTGCTTAAGGAACGCGTCGATCGCGGGGCGCAGGCCGATCGCCGCGTCGAGGATCGGGTCGGTGCCGGGCTGGTAGGCGCCGATCGAGATCAGGTCCTCCTTCTCGCGGTACGCGGCCAGCGCCGAGCGGAGCCGCTCGCCGGCCTCGCGGACCTCGGGCGTCACGATCTCGCCGATCAGGCGGGACACGCTCTGGAGCACATCGATCGCGGGGTAGTGCCCGGAGTGGGCCAGGGACCGCGTGAGCACCACGTGACCGTCCAAAATCGACCGGACGGCGTCGGCGATCGGCTCGTTCATGTCGTCGCCATCGACCAGCACCGTGTACAGGCCGGTGATCGATCCGCGATCGCTCGTGCCGGCGCGCTCCAAGAGCCGCGGCAGCAGGGCGAACACCGACGGCGTGTAGCCGCGGGTGGCGGGCGGCTCCCCGATCGCGAGCCCGACCTCGCGCTGGGCCATGGCGAACCGCGTCACGGAATCCATCATCAACATGACGTCGCGTCCTGCGTCCCGGAAGTGCTCGGCGATCGCGGTGGCGGTGAACGCGGCGCGGATCCGCACCAGCGCCGGCTGATCGGAGGTGGCCACCACGACGACCGAGTGCGACAGGGCGTCGCCGAGGTCGCGTTCAATGAACTCGCGGACCTCGCGGCCTCGCTCGCCGACCAGCGAGATCACGTTGACCTGAGCGGACGTCGATCGCGCGATCATGCCCATCAAGGACGATTTGCCGACGCCCGAGCCGGCGAAGATGCCGAGGCGCTGGCCCCGTCCGCACGGGACGAGCGTGTCGAGCGCGCGGACGCCCAGGCTGACGCGGTCGCTGATCCGGGGTCGGGTCATGGGGTCCGGCGGCGCGCCGGTGGTGTCGCGCCACGAGATCCCTTCCGGCGGGCCGAAGCCGTCCAAAGGCATGCCAAGACCATCGATCACGCGGCCGAGCAGCGGCTCGCCGACCGCGACGCGGAACGGCCGGCCGGTCGGGTGCACGCTCGTGCCCGGACCGATCCCGTGGAGCTCGCCGAGCGGCATCAGCAGCGTGCGGCCGCCGCGGAAGCCGACGACCTCGGTGGCGACCTGCGGCCGGTCGCGGCCCTCGCCGACCATGCATACCTCGCCGATCTCGACCTGCACCCCGGTGGCCTCGATGATCAGCCCGATCAGGTCGCTGACCCGACCCACGCGCCGCGATAGGTCGGCGCCCTGGAGGACCCGCTCGGCACGCCGGAAACTAGTCGTCTTCATCGAAGCTCTCACGCGCGAGCGCGGCCGCGACGATCTCCCGGGCCCGGGAGAGCTGCGCGTCGAGGCCAGAGTCGATCTCGCCAGAGTCGGTCCGCGCGATCGCGCCACCGCGGCCGATCCGACGGTCGGACTGAACGCCGAGGTGCTCGATCCCGCCGAGCTCCGACTGCAGCTGGTCGACGCATTCGCTCACCAGCTCGAGATCGTCGGGGTTCACGACCAGCGTCACGCGACGGCGCTCGGACAGGTGGCGCAGCGCGTTCCGCCCGACGTCGATCACGCGCTCGGGCTCGACCGAGACCACGCCGGCGAGGATCTGCTCGGCGAGGCGAATCGCCATTTCGACCGCATCCTGCTCGAGCTCGGCCAGCATCTGCGCCTTCAGCTGCTCGATAGCCTCGAGCGCCGCCGTCATCGCGGCAACCGCGGGCGCGGCCTCGGTGTGCGCAGCGGCCATCCCGGCGGCGCGGCCCTCGGCCTCGCCGGCCGCCCACGCCTGGGCGCGGATCTGCTCGGCCTCGGCGCGGACCGCGGACAGTACGTCGGCGATCCCGTTCGAAGTGCCGGGCGGCGGGGCGTCGAGCTGGCGGAAGGCGTAGCCATTGATTTGGCGCCCGCCCGCCCCTGACTCAGACAACTGCGTCTTCCTCGCCGCGCGAGAGCACGAGGGCGCCGGCCTCTTCCAGCTTGCGCACGATCGCCACGATCCGGCCCTGGGCCTCCTCGACGACGCGCTTGCGCTGCGGCGGCTGGTAGGCCATCTCCTCGACGAGCATGGTCGCGCCACGCTCCGACATGTTCGACAGGATCCGCTCCTTGACGTCGTCGTTGACGCCGCGCAGCGCGAGCGCCAGGTCCTTCTGGTCGGCCTCGCGGAGGACGAGCTGGATCGAGCGGTCGTCGAGCTTGACGATGTCCTCAAACACGAACAGCAGGCGACGGACCTCGGCGGCGAGCTCCTCATCAGCCTCGGTGAGCGAGTCGAGCACGTTGCGCTCGGTCGAGCGGTCGGTGCGGTTCAGGATCTCCGCGAGCGACTTGATCCCACCGGCGGACGAGTATTCCTGCTGGACGACGCTGTCGAGCTTCTTCTTCATCACGCTCTCGACCTGCTTGACCACGTCCGGGCTGGTCTCGCCCATCCGGGCGATCCGGATCGCGATGTCCGCCTGCTCTGAGCCCGGCAGGTTCGCCAACACCTGCGACGCGAGCGTGGTATGCAGGTTCGCGACGACCAGCGCCACGGTCTGCGGCGACTCGTTGCGCAGGAAGGTCACAAGCTGCTCGGCCGGTGTGCGCCGAAGGAATTCGAACGGCCGCATCTCGATCACGCTCGACAGGCGCCCGATGATCTCGAGCGCCCGCTCGGGGCCGAGCGCCCGCTCGAGCACCTCGCGCGCGTAGTCGACGCCGCCGGAAAGCAGCGAGTCGTAGGCCTCGACCGTGGCCGCGAGCTCCTCGAGCACGGTGGCGGTCGTGATCGGGTCGACGCGCTGGAGCTTGGCCATCTCCAGCGACAGCGTCTCGATCTCATCGTCGCGAAGGTGCTTGAACACCTCGGCGGCGCGGTCGGGACCGAGCGAGACCAGCAGCACGGCGGCCTTCTTGCGGCCCTTGATCTCGAGCTTGCGCTTGGCCGGCGGCTGGGCCGCGGCGGGGGCGGCCGGTACCTGAGTTGGTGCTTTTTCGAGTTCGGCTGCCATTTATCGGCTCCCGCTCACCCTAGTCTTCGCTCATCCAGGCGCGGACCTGCTGGGCGACACGATCGGGGTCGCGTTCGACCAACTCTTCAACCTGGCGCTTAGGGACATTGACCGGGGACCGCAGGCGCTTGACGTCGGTCTGCGGCTCATCGCCCGAGACGAGCGAGGCGAGCGGCCGCGGGGTTTCGAGCTCGCTCAGCCAGGTGGGCCGGCCGGTGAACGTCTCCTTCTCGCGACGCTTGATGCTGCGGCGCATGAAGAACAGGAACAGGATGGCGCCGAAGCCGATCAGCGCGTACTTGGCGTAGCCGATCATCTTCGTGCTCGAGGCCGGGGTCGGAGCGGCGGCCGGCTTGGCGAACACGATCTGCGAGACCGACAGCGTGTCACCGCGCTTGGCATTCAGGCCGACGGCGCCGGCCACCGCGTTGCGGATCGCCGGAAGCGCCGACGCCGGCACGGACTTGTCGACCAGGACCGACACGGTCTGGTTGTTGACCGCACCCGGAGCGATCACCGCGTGGGTCACGGTCTTGTCGACGCCGTAGGTGGTGTTGGCGGTCTTGTTCGAGTAGTTCGACGAGCTCGAGCCGGTGCTCGCGGCGTATGCCGGGATCGTGCCGGTGGTGCCGGCGGCCGTGGGGCTGCCGCCCTTGAGGGTCTCGGTCTGGGACTGCGCGGTCAGCGGCACGCCCTTCTTGCCGTAGGTCAGAGTGTCCGAGGTTGCCTGGTTGGCGTTCAGGTTGGCGTTCACGACGACCTGAGCCTTGCCCGGGCCGAGCGTCTGAGCGAGCAGGCCGGTGACGGCCGCGGCAGTGGTCGCGTCGTACTGGTTGTCGGCCGACTGCTGGGAGGTCGGGTCGCCGCCTGACGCGCCCGAACCCGACGCGGGCCACAACAGGTCGCCGGTGGAGTCGGTGATCGTGACCTTCTGGTCGTTCAGGCCCTGCACGCTCGAGGCGACCAGCTCGGCGATGCCCTTGACCGCGCTCGGGTCGAGGTTGCCGGAGTCGTCAAGGAGGACCGAAGCGCTCGAGCTCTGGGAGTTGTCGCCGAACAGCTGGTCCTGCTGGTTGGGCAGCACGAGGTTCACGGTCGCGGAGTCGATGCCCTGGATCTGCTCGATCGTCTGATCGAGCTGGCCCTCGAGCGCGCGCTGGTAGGTGACCTGCTGCTGGAAGTTCGAGGCGCCGAGCTGGGAGCTGTTCAGCAGCTCGAAGCCGGGCTGCGTGCTGCCGACGCCGAGCAGGCCGGCTGTGGCGAGCGCGATCCGCGCCTGGCTCGTCTGGCTCGACTCGACGGCCAGCGCGGTGCCGCCGTTCTGGATCTCGTACCCGATCCCCTTCGACGACAGTGTCGTCGTGATCTTGCCCGTCTGCGCGGGATCGAGGCCGGTGAGCATCGTGGAGTAGCTCGGGGCGGATGCGAAGTGCATGATGACCACGAGGAACACGACCGCGGCGGCGGCCGAGCCACCGACCATGGCCCAGCCCTTGGGCGTCAGCTTGGTAATGAATTGACGAATGTCCATTTACGCAGTGGAGGGAACCTGGATGGGGGTTTGACGGAACCGGCCGAAATCGAGGGAACGGTTGGGGGTAATCGAGGGAACGGGGTAGCCGAGGGAACCGGCGGGTAAATCGAGGGAACCTGCGGGGCTCGTCGCCCCGAACTACATCTGGGTCTGGAAGACCTGATTGACGGCGTCGACCAGCTTGGTGCGGACTTGCGAGGCGAGGTCCATCGCGAGCGAGGCGTTCTCGACCGCGGTGATCGCCTGGGTTGGATCGGTCAGCTGCCCGGTGGCCAGCTGCTGTGAGGCGGTGGTGGCGCTGGCCTGGCTCGCCTCGAGTGAGTTGATCGCCCCCGTGAGCGCGCTACCGAAACTGCCGTCGCCGCTGCCCGTCGCGGCGGTGCCGGCCGTGCCGTTCTGGCCGACCGAGCCGACCCCGCCCGCGCTCCATTCACTTGCGCCGAGCGGTCCGACTGCTCCTGAGATCGCCGGAATCATTTCAGGAGACCCAGGGTCTTCTCGTACATGTCTTTGGCGGTGCTCATCGCGGTGACGTCGGACTGGTAGGACCGCGACTCGTCGATCATGTCGACCATCTCGTTGACCGGATTGACGTTCGGCATCTTCACGTAGCCCTGGGCGTTGGCCGCGGGGTTGCTCGGGTCGTAGACCGACTGGTCGGGGGTGGGACTGCTGACGATCCCCGCGACCTCGACGCCCCCGGCGGCGCTGCCGTTGATCGGAGAGGTGCCCGGGACCGAGCCCATCGCGTTTGACAGCGCTGCGCTGAAGCCGCCGCCGACCTGCTGCAGGACGACTTCCTGCTCCTGGTACGGCTGCCCGTTCGCGCCCTGGGTGGTGTCGGCGTTGGCCAGGTTCTCGGACGTCACGTCCATGCGCGTGCGCTCGGCAGTGAGTCCGCTGGCGGCGATGCTGATCGCGTCGAAGAAGCTCATCAGGCTTGACCTACGCCCATCGCGCTCTCGAGGATCGACTCGCGCTGGGCCGCGACCTGCGTCAGGGTCTCGTAAAGCAGGCCGTTCTGCGACAGGGCGGCCTCCTGCTGCTCGGGGCTGATCCCGTTGCCGTCGGGGCCGGTCGACTGCGCGACCGAGTAAGGCTGGTAGGTGACCGACGTGGGCGACTGCCCGGACTGCACCGCGTTCGCGAGCGTCGACTGGAAGTTCACTTCCTCGGGCTGGTAGCCCGGCGTGTCGGCGTTAGCGAGGTTGTTCGTCAGCAGCGTCTGCTGGAGCATCGAGCCGCTCATCGCGGACTCGAGGGCTTGCTGAGTAGTGTCAAGGAGGGACATGTGGGGTCCGGTGAAAGACGCGCCCTCCTTGGGCTCGGTTACGACTCGATCCATCGAGTCCTCCCATGAATCGGCTTGGGCGCACGATCCTTTAGCGGGTGCCGGCGAGTGTTTAGACCGAGCCTTAAACGGGTCGCGCCGGGCGGGACCACGAGGGTCCGCGCCCGGCGCGGTATGCCTGGATCGGAAGTCCGACTTAGGCGAGCGTGAACTTGCCGACGAGCCGCTCGAGCTCCTCGGCCGTGCGAGCGAGTTCGGTCGCGGACGCGGCGATCTCCTCGGTTGAGGCGCTCGTCTGCTGGGTCGAGGCGCTCACCTGCTCAGATGAGGCGCTCGATTCCTCGGCGACCGCGGCCACCGAGGTCATGCTGTCCTGCACTCGGCTGCCGGCGCTGGCGATCTCCTGGATCGACCCGGCGATCTGCTCGACGCGGCTGCCGACGTCTTGCACAGCGGCCGAGATGCGCGCGAATGCTTCGCGGGCCTGCTCGACGGTGGTCGCGCTGTCCTCGCTCTGTCGCGCGCCGTCCTCGACGACCTCGACGACGTGGCGGGTCTCCTGCTGGATCTCCTGGATCAGGGTGGAGATCGAGGACGCCGCGGACTGCGACTCCTCGGCCAGCTTGCGCACCTCCTCGGCAACGACGGCAAAGCCGCGGCCCTGCTCGCCGACGCGGGCGGCCTCGATCGCGGCGTTCAGCGCGAGTAGGTTGGTCTGCTCGGCGATCCCGGTGATCGTGTCGACGATCTCGCCGATCTGCTCGCTCTTGGCGTCGAGGGAGCGGATCGCGGTGCTCGCCTCAGCACTCGAGTCGCGGATCGCCTTCATCGCCTCGGTCGCCTGGGACACGGCCAGGGCGCCCTCCTCGGCGATGTCGCGCGCCGCAGCCGCCGCCTCGGCGGTCTGCTGGGCACCGTCGGCCGACGCGTGCGAGGCCATCGCCACCTCGTCGGTGAGGAGCTTCGCCTCGGCGATCGAGCGGACCTGGTCCTCGGCGCCGGCCGCGACCGAGCCGACGGCCTGGGCGATCTCGCCGACGGCGCGTCCGGCCTCCTCGGAGGTGTTGGCCATCTGCTGCGAGGACAGCGACAGCTGCTCGGAAGTGGTTGAGATCTCGCGGAGCATGGTCGCGACGTTGGCGCGGGTCGTGTTGTAGGCCGCGACGCTGGCGTGGGTCTTCTGAACCATCCCGTTGAAGGTGCGGGTCAGCTCGCCGATCTCGTCCCCGCGGGTGGTGTCGATCTCCTCGATCTCCGGCCGGACCTCGCAGGTGAGGTCTCCGCTGGCGATCGCGCCGAGGCCGTTCTCGAGCTCGGCCAGGGCGTCGGCGTCGAGGCTCTCGATCCCGTCGAGCAGCTGATTGATCCGGCGGCTGAAGTCGCGCGAGAGCGTGAAGCTGATGGCGCCGGCGGCGAGCAGCGCGACCAGCGCAATCACCAGCATCAGCGTCCTGGAGCTGCTGGCGCTCGAGGCGGCGGCGCTGGCGTTGGCGTTCGAGATCGCCTGGCTGGCGTTCTGGACCGCGGCGGTCAGAGCGTCGGCGGCGTTGTTGGTGGCGCCGTTTGTCAGGTTGGCCGCTGCGGTCGGCCTGTGCGCCTTGGCGAGGGCGACGACCTGGCCGTCGAGCGCCTGCCAGGCCTCGAGCTTCGCGTTGAGGGCGTTGATCGCGCTCTTGGCGGCGGGCGTCGTGGCATAGGCATTCAGCGCCCGCACGGTCCGCTGGAAGGTCTGGACGTCGGCCTCGTGACTCCCGGCGTTGCTCGGCTGGAGCACCGTGGACACCTCGGACGCCACCATGTCACGCGCGTGGCCAGTCGCCTGCTCGAGCGTCGGAAGCTGCCTGGCCCCAGACTGGACCTTGCCGTTGACCGAGCCGATGCTCGACCAGCCGATGACCAGCGCGATCACGAATACGAGCGAGACCGCGATAAAGGCGCCGATCAGCTGCCGGCGAACGGATGAGATCAGGAATGACACGGGGGGCGAGTCCTTTCAGGGGCGTGGAACGACCAGTTGAATCGACCGAGGCTTTGGAAAGCTTGAGCCGAACACGGGTCGGGTCGGCGCGCGCAAATTCGCGACGGACGGGTGTTACGCGGCCTGAGCGGCGCCGGCGACCGGAACGGGGTTCCAGCCGGCGATCTGGATGCTCGGATCCGCGGTCAGCGAGATGTCGACCGGGGCCCCCGGGCCGCCGATGACTCGGACTACGGGGCGGTCGAGCGCAAGCTCGGACACGCTCACGACGACCGCCCGGCGGCCGTCGGTCAGTTCAACCTCGACGCCGGGCGGGAACGGCGCGATCCGGCGGGAGAAGACATCGATGATCGTGGGATCGAACTGGGTCCCGGCCCCCGCCAGAATCGCCTGCACGCCCACATGGGCCGGCTTAGCCGGCGCGAACACGCGCTCGGAGGTGATCGCGTCGAACACGTCGGCCACGGCCGCGATCCGAGCCATCTCGTGGATTTCGGAGTCGGCCTTACCCTCGGGATAGCCGGTTCCGTCCCAACGCTCGTGGTGGCGCAGCACGCAGGCCTGGACCAGCGGGCACCAAGCATCGGTGTCGCGGATCAGCTTGACGCCGGCCTTGGGGTGCGTCTGGACGATCTCCAACTCCTCCTCGGACAGCTTGCCCGGCTTGTACAGGATCGCCTCGGGGATCGCGGTCTTGCCGATGTCGGCCAGCAGCAGCCCCATCCCGAGACGGAACAGGCGCTCCTCGTGGCGGTCGTCCTGGCGCTCGCCCTTGTAGTCGAGCCAGCCGTGCTCCGTGATCAGGCGCCGCCCGATCAGCAGGCCGAGCGCGGTGACGTCGATCGGGTGCTGCAGGTTGTAGGCGTCGGCGGCGCACAGGTCGGCGAGCACGACGTTCTTGCCGTCGCTCTCCTCGATCTCGAGGAGGATCTGGTCGACGACGTCTGAGAGATCGTCGGTGGCGTCCTGCTCGAGCGCCCGGCCGGAGACGGCGCATCGCTTGGCCTCTTCGTACACGGACGCGATCGCGCGCGTGGCCAGCCCGCGGGTCTGGCCGCTGATCACCTGCTGGGAGTCGATCCCATGGCTGAACTGATCCTCGACGTACACGCCCAGGATGCCCGCCCGATTCAGGTGCTCGATGAACCGCGCGTTGAGCTTCACACCTGCCCGCAGCAGCGGGGCGGCGTCACGGCCGGTGAGGATGTCACGCGCAAGCGTCGTGTCCTCTTGAAGGTCTGATGTGGCAACAAGCCTCATGCCCGCAGATTCGGCAGGAAATTCCGAACCTTTAATGCAGCTGTAAGCGCCCGGACTAAGCCGTGGCTTCGATGTGCCGAAGCGGCTCGCGGTGCGGCGAATATCCGCGCGCGGTCCGGCTGACCCGGTGGATGTTGTCGGCCTCGAGCACCAGCGCTTCGCGGAGGCGCAGGATCTCGATCTCGAGGCGCTTGTTCATCAGCGCAGCTCGCTGGAGCGCCGGGCGGGCGCAGTCGGGCGGGGTGTCGGGCAGGCTCGCGATGAGGGTCTCGCGCTCGGTCTTGAGCGCCGCCAGCGCGTCGTAGTCGCCGGTGCCGATCAGCTCGAGCTCGCGCTCGATCATCCGCGCGAGCGACTCGTAGGGGGCGGCGTCCGCGGAGCTCATTGGCCGGCGATGGTCGCCCAGGCCTCGCGCAGCTCGCCGAGCAGGTTGCTCACGTCGTCGAGCTTGTTCGCGTCGCGGTCGAAGCGGCCCTGCTGGAGGTGGCGCAGGCAGAACAGGTAGATCGATTCGAGCCGCTCGGAGATCTCGCCCTGTTCCATATCGAGCACGTCGAGCAGATGGCGGATGATGTCCTCGGCGCGACGGAGCTTGCGGTGCGTGAGCTCGATCTGCCCGTCGCGCATCGCGACGCCGGCCTGGAACAGGAACCGACGCGCGCCGTCGTAGAGCATCACGACGAGCGTCTCCGGCGGTGCGCTCAGGACCGCGCTCTCACGGTAGGCGTTGGGCGTGGGGGCGGCGATGGGTGGCGTCATCGTGAGAGGGTCTCCTGGGCGGGTTGAACTGCGCGTCCGTCTATCAGTTGCTCGGCAGCCGTAACGCGCTCTTGAGCCACCCTGGACGTTTGCGGACCGGTGCAAGCGTCCCGGGCCGTCGACGGGGCCGTTACGGGGTCGGCAGCGCGGAGATCTGGCTCGTCAGCCAGCTACTCGTCGACTGGCTCGACGACAGCGCCGCCTCCATCTGCGCGAACTGCTGGACGAGCTGACTCTGCATCGCCGTGTTGTTCGCTTGCATGTTGGAGATCTGGGTGCCCAGATAGTTGATCTGGGTGTGGTCGCCCGAGATCCGGTTGTCGATCGTGCCTCCCGGCGAGGCCTCGTTGTTGACCAGGTTCGAGAAGCTGATCGACCAGCTCTGGAACATCGACCGGACCTGGCTCGCGTTGTTCGTGAGCGCCTGGGTCAGGGCAGTCGTGTCGAGCGTCAGGTCGCCGCTGATCGCGCTCTGCGAGGGCGCCGCCGTTCCCGACGCCGCGCCGGTGCTGACGCCGACGTCGAGCATGCTCGAGACGCTGCCGGTCAGCCCGCCGACGGTCGCGTCCATCTGGTCGCGCATGGTCGACAGCAGCTGCTGGAGGTCCGAATCGCCGAACAGGGTCCCCTGCGTCGGGTCGCTGCTCGACGGCGCCTGCGAGAGCTGCGTCTGGATCGTTTTGATCGCCGAGTTGTAGTCGGTGATGAACTGCTGCACCGCGGTCGTGATGTTCTGCGTGCTCGGCGCCGGTGTTCCGACCGTGACGGACACGGGCGTCGACCCGGTGACGCCGTTCAGGCTCAGCGACACCCCGGGGATCGTCTCGGTAGCGCCCTGGCCCTTGGTCGGCGGAGTGGTGCCGCCGAGCGAAGCGCCGCTGATCGTGTTCGAGGACGAGTACTGCGTCGCGCCGCCGTTGATCGTGTACTGGGCGTCGGTGCCCGGCACGTCGTTGCCGGTGTCGGTAAGCGCGCCGGCGGTGTCGGAGACCTGGATGTAGTTGCCCGAAGGCGCGCCGGTCTGGCGGTCGGAGAAGACGACCGTGGCCGGGGTGTTGCCCGACGCCTCCTGGGTGACGGTCGCCCACACGTCAAGGTTCGAGTTGGAGTTGACCGCGTTGACCAGGTCGTCTGCGGTTGCGCCGGCGGCCAGCGAGATCTGCTGGCCGTCGATCGTGACCGTGTCCGCCGAGCTCTGGCTCGTGAACGAGTAGGTCTTCTGGGAGGCGCTGGCCAGTGCGCTCACCGAGACCTGATAGCCGCCGACGACCGCGCCGTTGCTGGAGGTCGCGGTGGCGCCGACCAGCGTGGGGTTGGTCGAGTTGATCGTCTGGGTGAGGCCGAACAGCGAGGGGTTCCCGAGCGCCTGGGCGTCCGCCGCGACCTTCTGGAGCGCAGTCTGGATTGTCGTCAGCTGCGTGTTCATCGACGTCAGGCCGGTCTGCTGGTTGGTCAGGTTCGTGACCTGCAGCTGCTGAGTGGCCATCAGTGCGTTGACGATCGCGTTCGTGTCCAGGCCCGAGGCCAGACCCGTGACCTGCAGCGGCGAACCGGTGCCGAGCGAGGTCAGCTGGTCTCCGGTCGAGTATTGGCTGGAGCTGGTGGCCGACGTGCTCGACCCGACGGATGACGTTGACATGACCTGTGAACCTCTCTGGCGCTGTTAGTTGGGCTTGGAGCGGGGAGCGGGCTCTAGTTCGTGGGGAGCGAGCCGCCCGAGGCGACGTCGAGCACCGTGCTCGCGGGCACCGTGAACAGCAGGTTCCCGTGGACGTCGTGGACCTCGACGGACAGCTTGCCGGTCGCCTCGTTGACCTTGAACCGCATCTCGCTGCCGCTCGCCTGCAGGTTGTGGTACGCCTGGTTGGCGACGCCGATCGCGTCAAGCACCTCGACGGGAGGGCTGGCGGGGATCGTGTCGACGGTCACGGTGTCCGCGGACTGCGCCGCCTGTGAGGGCATGGCAGCCGGGCGCGAGCTCTTGGCCGCTGACGCTGCGGCGGGCGTCCCGCCCACCGAGCCGATGTCGAAGCTCATTGCATTCCTCCTTGGATGCGTCGGTTCCTACCTATTGCGCGGGAATCCTTCCCGCTCAGGTGGGGTAATCGAGCGCACCGCTGAGAACTTGAGCGCCTCCTTCGTCTTTCCGTTTAGTTGTCCGGTTGTCCGGTTGTCCGGTGTCCGGGGTGCGGCGGGCTGGGGGAGAGTTCGCGTCCCTTTCAGGCGGCCTGGGCGAGGATCTCGCGAGCGCCGGCGCTGCCCGGGTCGGCCTTGATGACCTCCCCGGCGAACACCGCGGCGTCCTCGAGCTGCCCGTTCGCCCGGGCGACGCGCGCCAGACCCAAGAGCGCGCGCACGTCCGGGTTGGTCTGGCAAACGGCCATCCACTCCTGGGCGGCCGACTGGAGGAATCCGTGCTTCAGGTAGAGCGAGGCGAGAAGCTCGCGCTGCTCGCGCTCGGCCAGGGCGGAATGGTTGAGGAGGCCGACGAGCTTCTCGAACGTGTCGAAGTCGTGGGCGGCCAGCAACGTCTCGAGGATCACGCCGAGCAGCGGCGTAGCCGCGACCGGCAGGCGGCGCAGCTCCTGCTCGGGCTTACCGGTGGCGACGTCGACCCAACCGGCGAAGGTCTCGAGCTCGGCCTTGGACACGCCCGCGCGCGCGGCCTTCGCGGTCGCGGCGTGTGCGGCTTCCAGCTCGCCGGCCGCGATCAGGCCCCAGAGCTCGATCCGGCAGGCCAGCCCGGCGAACGGGTCGTCGTCGGCGACCGGAGCCGCCTCGGCCGCGGCCTCGATGTACAGGCGCTGGTTGAGGAGCGCCTCCGCCAGCTGGACGCGAGCCTGCGAGCTGTTCGGGCGCGCGGCCAGAACGGCGCGGAACTCGCTCACGGCCGCGGCCATCGCGCCGTGGCCGAAGAACGTTGTGGCGAGCACGAACCGCGCCGCCGGCGTGAGCTCGGCGACGCGGGCGTCGATGTCGCTAGCGATCTGCTCGGCGGGCGTGCCGGTCTTCAGCATCACCGATGCGTAGGGGGCGATCACGCCGATCACGTCGGGGTGCTCGCTGATGCACCAGTCGAGCAGCTCCTTCGCCGCGTCGAGCTCGCCGCGGCTGGCGTGCAGCTCGGCCAGCGAGATCCGGGGAAGGTAGGTGCCGCCGCCGACCGACGCCCCGAACCGCGCCGGCGCGTCGCCCATCTCGAGGCACCGCTGCCAGTAGGCGATCGCGTCGTCCTCGCGGTTCATCGCGAGCGCGGCGAGGCCCTGCGCGAACACCATGTCGGTGAAGCCGGGGAACCGCTCGAGCGCCTGGTTTGCCCGGGCGATCGCCTCGCTGGGGCGGCGGCAGTAGCGCAGCGCGGTGACCAGTCGCTGCAGGAGCGCCGGCACGAAGTCGCGGTTCTCCTGACCCTGGCTCTGTACCAGGCTCCACGCCTGCTCGTACTCGGTCAGCGCCGAGCTGTAGTCACCGAGGACCGAGTACTCGGTGCCGAGGTTGAAGTGCAGGAACGCGTCGGTCGGGCTCTCGGCCTGCTGGGCCTTGAGCAGGTCGAGGTTGCGCCGCGACTTCTCCTTGGCGTCGCGGACGGCGCCGAGATAGCCGTAGTGCTCGATCCGCACCGAGCTCTGCTCGACGCGGCCGGCGGCGTACAGCGGGAGGTTGTGGGCGATCTGCTCGTGGAGACGGCCCTCGAAGCGGTAGTGCGGGCGGTTGCGGAACACGCGCAGCGCGTTGTTGGTGATCGCGGCGCCGTCGCCGAGCTCGCCGGTGTAGCTGGTCTCGACGAGGTAAAAGGCCTCGCGCCACGTGCGGCCGGTGAGGTTGCGTAGGCGGGCTGTGTCCTCGGGGACGAGCACTTCGTCGGCGTCGAGGTAGATGATCCAGTCGCCCGTCGCCGCCTCGAAGGAAGCGTTGCGGGCATCGGAGAAGGACCCGGTCCATTCGCGCTCGATGACGGTCGCGTTGTATTCGCGGGCGATCTCGATCGTGCGGTCCGTCGATCCGGTGTCCACGATCACGATCTCGTCGACGGCCGGCGCCACCGCGGCCAGGCAACGGGGGAGCATCTCCTCCTCGTCCTTGACGATCATGCACAGGCTCAGCGTGAGGTTCGTGGCCGGGCGGGCGCGCTTGGCGATCGCGCGCGCCTTGGCCGCGAGCGCGGGTACCTGCGCGTGGAGCGGCTTGAGCGAGCTGCCGCTCTGGCTCGCCTCGCGCCGGCGCTTGGCGAGCTCGTCGAGGTTGCGCTTGAGATGCGGCAGCGCCGGATCGAGGCCGTGCGCTGCCTTGAAGATCGCGTGAGCCGCGTCGAGGCTCCACAGCTCGTACAGAGCGACGCCGGCGTAGTTGAGCAGAATCGGCTCGCGCGGGTCGGTCTCGAGCGCGTCGATGGCGCCGGTGGCGGCGGCCACGAAGCGGTGCGTGGCCTGGGTGATCGACGCCGCCTGGCCCGCGGCGGCGAGGCCCTCCTCGACCAGGCGCACGTGGGCGTGGTACCGCGCCTGCGGATCGGTGTGCTCGCCGGCGCGGGCGAACAGCGCCTTGTAGCCGTCGAGGTCGTTAGCGCTCAGGTGCGCGCGCGCCTGGGTGCCGAGCCGGTTGCCGAATGCGCTACCGGACTCGGTGGCGTTCAGCGTTTGCAGGCCGACGCCGGCCGGGGTGCCGGATGCGTCTGCAGGCGTGGATATGCCAGTGAGGCGTAGAGCCATTCGAGGGAACCACCTTCCGAGGGGGAGAGGCCTCCGGGTTCATCGGCAGTCGGGGAGAAAGGTTGAGCGGGTTGGGGCGCGCACGCTGTCGAGTCGCGCTATCGGGGCGGGCGCGACGCCTTCGCGTCCAGCAGATACGCCCACGCGAGCGTCTCCGCCACGACGGTCCACAGCGCCGGCGGGACGTCGTCGCCGAGGTCGAGCGCGGCGAGCGCCTCGGCCAGGGCGGGGTCGTGGCGCACGGGCACGCCGGCCTCGCGCGCGGCCGCGATGATCCGGTCGGCCACGAGTCCGACGCCGGTGGCGGTCACCTGCGGGGCGTGCTGCCCCTGCTCGTAGCGGAGCGCGGTGGCGCGCCGGCGCGCGGGCTGCTCCGGCTCAGGCATACACGTCGAGGGGCTCGCGCCGCGGGACCACGTCGACCGTCACGGCCCGCCCGACCGCGTCCGCCAGCGCGTCACGGAGCTTGCCGGCGCCGTCGAGCGCGACGTCGAACGGCTGGCCGGCCGCGAGCGTCGCCGACACCCGAAGGGTCTCCGGATCAAGCTCGAAGCGCAGGTCGATCGCGCCGAGCGCGGGGGCGTCGTAGCGGAGGCTCAGCGCGTGCCGGTCCGTGCCCTGAGAGCCGCTGGCGCCACCGCCACCCCCGGCGTCGCGCTCGGCCACCTGCACGGTTCCGCCGCCGGGCAACGGCACCGCCTCAGACGCCGCCGCGGCAAGCGTCGCCGGATCCTGGCCGGACAGGCTCAGCTCGACGCGATCGGGGCTCACGTGGGCGACGGTCAGGCGCAGCTCCTGGCCGGCCTGGATGTCCTTGGGCAGGGTCGCGTCGATGACGGCGCCGGCGATGTTGAGCGACCCGCGCCCGAGGCCGTCGGCGGTCACCACCCGCGCCATCAGCGCGCGGCCGGGCGCGATCCGCAGCTCGGTGCCGAGCACGGCTTTGATCAAACGAATGTCCACGTTGATCGGATCCATGGCTCAAGGATGATGAAGGACGGGCGACTACCGGGGGCGATGGATACCGGTCTCTACATCGCAGCGTCCGGGATGCTGGCCCAGCAGGTCAGGCAAGATCAGCTGGCCAACGACCTCTCGAACGCCTCCACACCGGGGTACAAGACCGACGCGTCGGTCCAGTCGGACTTCGGCTCGATGCTCCTCGCCAACACGGCGAATGGCCAGCAGATCGGTCAGGTCAACACGGGCGTTCAGCTCGGCACCCCGGTCACCGACCTGACGCCGCAGGCGCTCCACTCGACCGGCCAGCCGCTCGACTTCGGGATCGCCGGCACCGGATTCTTCGCCGTGCGCACGTCGTCGGGCGTGGAGTACACCCGCGACGGTCAGTTCGAGGAATCGGCCTCGGGCCTCCTCGTCGACGGCCAGGGCAACCAGGTTCTCTCGCAGAACGGCGCCCCGATCCAGGTCAGCGCCCAGGGGATGGTGCCCGCCTCCTCGGTCGGGTGCTTCAACGTCACCAACCCGACCAAGCAGGGCTACAACTACTTCACGGGCACGGCCGCCGGCAAGGGCAGCGGGATCGTCAAGCAGGGCGAGCTCGAAAACTCCGAGGTCGATCCGATCACCACGATGGTGAACATGATCAGCGCCACGCAGACCTACCAGGCCGGCGAGAACGCGATCCAGACGATCGACTCAACGATGCAGGAGAGCTCGCAGTCCGTGGGCTCGTTGGGAGGCTGATAGATGCTCGAAGGTCTTTACTCCGCCGCTTCGGGCATGGAGGCCCAGCAGCAGCAGTTCGACGCCATCTCAAACGACATGGCCAACGTGGACACGTCCGGCTACCAGTCGACGGTCATCGGCTTCCACGACCTGCTCTACTCGAACGGCGAGTACGGCTCGAACGTCGCGACCGGCGCCGGCGCCCAGGCCGAGCAGATGGGCTACGACCAGAGTCAGGGCGCGATCCAGCAGACCGGCCAGCCGCTGGACGTCGCGGTCCACGGTCCGGGCTACCTCGAGGTCCGTCGGCAGGACGGCACGATCGGCATGACGCGCAACGGCGCGCTCCAACTCAACGACAAGCGCCAGCTGACTACGCAGACCGGGATGCTCGTTCAGCCGCCGATCACGATCCCCGCCGGCGTCGACCCGAGTCAGGTGTCGATCGCGTCGAACGGGACGGTGTCGGTCGGCAAGCAGACCCTCGGCAAGCTCTCGCTCGTCGACGTCCCCGCGCCCAACGGGCTCGTCGCCGACGGCGACAGCGTGTTCAGCGCGACCGCCGCGAGCGGCGCGATCCGGGCCGCCAAGGGCACCTCGGTCCAGCAGGGCGCACTCGAGGGGTCGAACGTCAACATGGGTGACGAGATGAGCAAGATGATGGACGCCCAGCAGCAGTACTCGATGGGCAGCCAGGCGATCCAGTATCAGGCTCAGATGCTCCAGATCGCGAACGAGATCAAGCCATGAGCTTCGGGACGATAGGAAGCAGCCTCCCACCGGTCGACGCCGCGAATGAGCCCGCGGACATCCGCAACGGCAACACCGCGGCCAAGAACGCCTACCAGGAGGCGCTCGGGTTCGAGGACGTCCTCGTCCAGCAGCTCACCCAGGAGCTCGCCTCCACCGTGACCAGCCCGACCAATAACGGCTCCAGCGACAACGGCTCCGGTGATTCGAGCGGCGGCATCCTCGGCTCTGACCCGAGCACGAGCGGCTTCGCCAGCATGATTCCGACCGCGCTCACCCAGAGCATCATGTCCAGTGGGGGCCTCGGGATCGCCGCGCAGCTCGCGCAGTCGATCGATCCGGCGATCGGGACGCCGCAGGGTGACGCGACGACTTCGACGAAGACTGCGGGGGCGCAGTGATGGCGACGGCCGAGCTCATGGCGCAGGCCGACGCCGCCCTGACCAACGAGGTGATCGCGCATCTCGAGGCCCAGCTGGTCGCAGCCCGGCGGCTGCTCGGAGTGGTGCTCGAGCAGGGTGTCGCGATCCGCAACCGCGACGTCAAGGGCGTCGTGGCGCTGACCGGCGTGCTCCAGGCCGAGCTGTATCACCGTCAGCAGCTCGAGAACGAGCGCATCGTGCTACTCGAGCGGGCCGGCGCGCGGCTCGGCGTCCCCGGCGTGTCGGTCACGGTCGCGCTGCTCGAGACGCTGATGGACCCCGAGTCGGCGCTCGCCGCCGGCGCCCGGAGCGCTGAGCTTCGCGGCCTGCTCGAGGTCATCCAGCGCGAGCACCACGTCAACCGGGCGCTGATGGGCCAGGAGCTGGCGTTCCTCGATCACCTCTTGAAGCTCGCCGGCATCGCCGGCGATGAGAGCTACAACGCCGGCGGTGACCGGCTCGCCACGACCGCGGCCCAGACCACCGGCCACCGCGTGTTCGATCTGGAGTGCTGAGCGGTGACGATTCCGACTTACATGGGACTGCAGACGGCGCTGAGCGGCCTCGAGGCCGCCCAGGCGGCAATCGACACCACGGGCCAGAACATCTCCAACGCGAGCACGCCCGGCTACTCGCGCCAAGTGGTGAACCTGACCGAGCGCAGCCAGCTGACGATCCCGGCGCTGTCGAGCGTCACCGGCGCCGGCTCGCAGTTCGGGACCGGCGTCGATATCACCTCGATCACCCGCATTCGCGATCAGTTCCTCGACAGCCAGTACCGCGACCAGAACACGACCGAGAACGGCGAGAGCACGTCCTCGACACTCCTCAGCCAGGTCCAGGCCGGGCTCGACGAGCCGACCTCGAGCGGCCTGTCGGGCCAGCTCGACACGTTCTTCACCAACTGGGCATCGCTGGGCTCGAGCGCGTCGAGCGCCGGCGCCCAGCAGGGCGTTATCGGACAGGGCGAGGCCGTCGCGGACACGCTGAACTCGCTCTCGGGCCAGCTCGGCACGCTCGAGGGGCAGGTCACGAGCCAATACAACACGCTGACCGATCCGTCGACGGGTGCGGTCGCGAACGACGCCAACCAGATCGCCCAGCTGAACGGCCAGATCGCTCAGGCGCAGTCGGCGGGGATCAACGCCAACGCACTGGAGGATCAGCGCGACAACGTGATCGACGACCTGTCGAAGTACTCGAACGTGAACGTCACCACCCAGTCCAACGGGATGGTGAACGTAAGCTTCGGAAACGCCGCGATCGCCGCGCGGAACGGCACCACCGACGGGACGCCGCTGGTCAACGGGACGAGCGTCGACCTGACCGACAACCTGACCGACTCGAACCTGAGTGGCTCCGGCGGGACGCTCGGATCGCTGCTCGGGCTGTATGACGCGACCACCCACACCGGCCAGATCGCGACCTACTCGTCGACGCTCGACACCGTCGCGAACCAACTCGCGACCACGGTCAACAGCGCGATCTCCGGCGCCGATGCGGCCGGAGCGACCGCCCCGCCGTTCTTCACCGGCACGACCGCGGCCACGATCGCCGTCAATCCGGCGGTGACCGCCAGCGCGACGAACCCGCCGTACACCGAGGCCGAGGCGAACGCGGTCGCCAACCTCAGCGGCGGCACCGCGCAGCAGTCCTACAACGCGTTCGTGACCCAGGTCGGCAGCGACGTCTCCTCAGCTCAGAACGCCCAGACGACGTCGCAGTCGCTGCTGACCGCGATCAGCAATCAGCGCCAGAGCATCTCGGGCGTGTCGCTCGACGAGGAGATGACGAACCTCATCCAGTACCAGCAGGCTTACCAGGCCTCGGCTCGTGTGATGAGCACGATCAACAGCACGTTCACCTCGCTGCTTGGCATGGTCTCGGGGTGATCTAGATGATCGGGCGCATCACCAACCAGATGTCCTCGCAGATGACGCTGTCCGGGATCGAGACGGCGCTGGATCGGCTCGACACGACCCAGCAGGAGCTGTCGACGGGCAAGTCGATCAACGAGCCGTCCGACAATCCGTCCGGGACCGCGCTGACTTTGTCGCTGAACACCCAGCTGTCGGACCTGAACAGCTACTCGAACCAGGTCACCGACGGCACCGGGTGGTCTCAGGCCAGCACCTCCGCGCTGTCGGACATCACGAACGCCGCCCAGCGCATCCAGGAGCTCACGACCGAGGCGGCCAACGGCACCCAGACCACCGCCGATATGCAGGCCTCCGCTCAGGAGGTCAACCAGCTGATCGACGAGATCAAGCAGGACGCGAACACGCAGTACAACGGCCAGTACGTGTTCTCGGGCACCGCGACCTCCACGCAGCCCTACGCGTCCGGATCGAACGACAGCTACGCCGGCAACACCGGCCAGGTCACGCGGACGATCGGCCCGAACACGACGCTCGCCGTGAACGCCAACCTGCAATCGGTGCTAGGGACCGGTCAGACCGTCTCGGGCCAGCCCGCCGGCGACGGCCTGCTCCTGAACACGCTGCGCAACGTCGCCGACGACATGCAGTCCGGCAACAGCACCGCCGTGAACTCGGAGATGTCCGCGCTGACCACGAACCTCAACTCGCTCACCGGGCTATCGGCCAACGTCGGAGCGGTCCAGGACCGGCTTCAGATGGCCTCCTCCCGGATCGAGACGATGCAGACCAGCGATACGCAGGTTCTGTCCAACACGCAGGACGCCGACATGGCGTCGACCGAGATCAGCTACTCGACGCAGCAGGCGGCGCTGACCGCAGCCCTCCAGGCGGGCGCCAGCATCGTGCAGCACTCGCTGATGAACTTCCTCGGCACCACCGGCTAGAGTACGCCCCGCCTTGTCGCTCACGATCGAGAGCTCGCGCTTCGGGCGCGTCGAGATCGAGAATGAGACGGTCCTCGAGTTCCCCGAGGGCCTGATCGGCCTCGGCGGGTCTCGCTATGCGCTGCTCGCGAACGACCCCGAGGCGCCGTTCCTGTGGCTCCAGTCGCTCGAGGACCCGTCGCTGGCGCTCCCGGTGACCAACCCGCACCGCTTCTTCCAGGGGTTCCAAGTCGAGGTGATCGACGAGGACGCCGAGCGCCTTGGCTTTGAAGGGTCGAGCGCGATGGACGTGTACGTGACCGTCCGCGCCGCGCCGGTGCTCGAGGACTTCACGGCCAACCTCAAGGCGCCGATCCTGGTGCGGGCCGGTCAGGCCTACCAGGTGATCAACCAGGCGCCCGGCTGTGACCTCCGCGCGCCGCTGTTCGCAGCCCCCGACGGGGACGCCGCGCCGGACGGCTCCGACTCGGCATGCTGAGAATCAGCCGACGCGCCGGCGAGCGGATCATGCTCGGCGACGACACGATCATCGAGGTCCTCGAAGTCCGGGGCCAGACGGTCCGGATCGGGATCGACGCTCCCCGGGCGATCCCGGTCTACCGCGAGGAGATCTGGATCGAGGTCAAGCGCGAGAACCAGGCCGCCGCCGAGGCGGCGGCCACCGCACAGCTGCCGGATGTGTCCGGCCGGCTCGGCTCGTAAACGCCCGCCGGCCGGTCGCCTACGCAACTTCTGAGAAGAGCGCCTCGTCGGCCTCGAGCTCGACGCGGAGCTTCTTGGTGATCTGCCCGTGGATCTGGCAGACGCGGCTCTCGGTGACGCCGAGGATCTCGCCGATCTCGCGCAGGGTGAGGTTGTAGACGTAGAGGAGCACGGCCACCTTGCGCTCGCGCTCGGGCAGGCGCTCGAACGCCTTGCGGAAGCGGGCTTTGGCCTCATCGCGCATCGCCGCGATCTCGGGGTCGCAGTCCTGGTCCTCCGAGTGGAGCGTGTCGATCCGCTCGATCGTCGTGTCGTCCTCGGCGAGGACCACGGTGTTGAGCGATCCGACGTGGGAGCGGGCGATCTCGTCCTGGCGGGTGATCAGGTCCTTGGAGGCAATTCCAAGCGATTCACTGAGCTCTTCGCGCGTGGGCTTGCGACCGTATAGGCCGACGAACTGCTCGTTGGCCTTGTTGATGTCGCGATCCCACCGGCGCAGCGAGCGCGGCGCCCAGTCGTTGCGGCGAAGCTCGTCGAGCACGGCGCCGTGGATCCGGGTCCACGCGAACTGCTCGAGCGTGGCGCCCTTGTTCGGGTCATAGCGGTCGATCGACCGGATCAGGGCCTCGAGGCCGCACGAGATGAAGTCTTCGACCTCGCAGCGGGCCGGGATCTCACGCGCCTTCTTGTAGACGATGTACTTGACCATCGGCGCGAACGTCAGAACCAGACGGTCGCGAACGCGCGCGTCGCCGGTCCGCTTGTACGCCTGCCACAGTTCTAGCGTCTCCTGCGCCGACATCCGGCCGCTCTTGTCCTTCGCCTTCCGCATTTACAGGACTCCGTATTCTCGAGGGAAACTGGGGGCCGGGCTCAAGTTCCGGCTTGCGGGAATGACATCGGCCAAAGCGCGTCTGTATACATCCGCGCCGGCCCGCAACCCCGGTCCGTAGTAACCCGCAACGTGCCGCGAAATCGCTCGCAAATCCTCCTCTTACGTGGCATCAACCTCGGTTCGCGGAGGCGCGTGGCGATGCCTGAGCTACGAGCGCTGCTCGCCGATGCGGGGTTCGAGGACGTCCAGACGTACGTTGCGAGCGGCAACGTCGTGCTGTCCTCGGGTTTGGGCGCTGTCAAGCTCGGCGCGCAGTGCGAGAAGCTGATCGCGGAGCGGTTCGGGTTCGATGTGGACGTGATCGTGCGCACCCGCGACGAGCTGGCCGAGGTCGTGCGTGCGAACCCGCTCGCCGACGTCGCCGATAACCCGAAGCGCTACCAGGTCAGCTTCTGCGACGGCGAGCCCGATGCCGCGGCGGTCGAGAAGATCGTGGCCGCGGCGGCGCCGACGGAGAAGCTCGTGACGATCGGGCGCGAGCTGTACGCATGGCATCCGGACGGCGTCGGGCGCTCGAAGATGTGGAACAAGCTCGCGGGTCCGGGCCTGGGCGTCCGCGCCACCGCGCGCAACTGGACGACGGTGACCGCGCTGCTCGAGATGGCGAGCGAGTCGTAAGCATGCGCCGCTACACGGTCGCCGACGTGTTCACCGATGTCCCGCTCCAGGGCAACCAGGTTGCGGTGTTCACGGACGCCACGGGGCTGAGCGTCGAGACCATGCAGCGCGCCGCGCGCGAGATGAACCTGTCCGAGACCGTGTTCGTCCTGCGCTCCTCAGAGCCCGAGGCGCACCTTCGCGTGCGGATCTTCACGCCCACGACCGAGCTCCCGTTCGCCGGACACCCGGTGCTCGGGACGGCGTTCGTCGTCGGGCGGGCGATGGGGTCGAACGTGGTCCGGCTCGAGACCGGCCTCGGCGTGGTCCCGGTGACGCTCTCGCGCACGGAGGGGGGAGCGCCCTACTACGGCGAGATGCAGCAGTTCGTGCCGGCGGCCGAGCCGTTCGAGGCGGTCGACGAGCTGCTCGCCGCGCTGGGGGTTGCCGAGTCCGCGTTGCCGGTCGAGGTCTACCGCAACGGACCGGTGTTCGTTTACGTAGCGCTCCCGAGCGAGGACGCGGTCGCCGCGCTGCAGCCCGATCTGCGCGCGCTCGAGCAACTCGGCGTCTACGGGATCAACTGCTTCGCGGGGTCGGGGGAGCGTTGGAAGACGCGGATGTTCGGGCCGGCGCTGGGGGTGGCCGAGGATCCGGCGACCGGTTCGGCGGCGGGGCCGCTGGTCGTGCATCTGGTGCGGCACGGCCGGGTCGAGCTTGGCGCCGAAATCGAGATCGTGCAGGGCGTCGAGATCGGGCGGCGGTCGGTGCTGCGGGCGCGCGCCGAGGGCAGTGGGTCGGTCGAGCGCGTGTTCGTCGGCGGGTCGGCGGTGATCGTGGCGCGGGGCGAGTACCGGCTGGATTAGGGGAAATTCGGCGCACCGGCGTCTGGCGCGAGTAACGCGACGGAGCCGAATTTCCTTAAGGGAATCCGCCGCATCCGTGTCCGGGCCGCGTAGCGCATCGACGCGGATTCCCCAGGCCCTTGTTGATACGGGGGCGCGGTGGAATACTCGGACGACCGGTCCATCTCGCTGGAGGTGACTTATGTCGGACCCGGCCAACGTCCTTGTCGTAGCGCATCAGACGGCGGCGACCAGTGGATTGCTGGACGCAGTCAGGGAGCGCGCGCAGCGCAGTCCGGCCAGGTTTCATCTCGTGGTCCCGCGCCAGGCCCACGGTATGCACAGGTTCGTCGACCCGCAGGATGCGAGCGCGGAGGAGGCCAGCCACGTGTTGGCGGTGGCGCTGCCGAAGCTCTCAGACGCTGCCGGTCACGACGTCACCGGCAGCATCGGCGATGCCGAGCCCCTGATGGCGATCCAGGACGCGGTCAACCTCGGTAAATACGACGAGATGATCATCTCGACACTGCCGCTGGGAATGTCGCGCTGGTTGAAGCTCGACCTGGTGAGCAAGGCGAAAGGGCTGGGTCTCCCGGTGACGCACGTGGAGGCGGCGAGCAAGGTGGAGGCCGGCGCGACCGCATAGGGCGCCGGCGCCGCGGCGCACGCGGCGTTTCACAAAAAATCCAAAAGGGGGTGTCATCCGGCTTCAGGCTGGGTATGCAATTCGCTGAGGAGAGTCCATGCTGCGATTGCACCCAGCCACAATCGACTATGTGATCATCGCGATTTACTTCGCGGTGGTGCTCGGTATCGGGTTCGTCGCCCGCCTGTCGATCAAGACCGATCTCGACTTCTTCCTGTCCGGACGGTCACTCCCGGCGTGGATCACGGGACTCGCGTTCATCTCCGCGAACCTGGGCGCGCTCGAGATCCTCGGCCAGTCCGCCAACGGCGCCCAGTACGGCGTTTCCGCCGTCCACTACTACTGGATCGGCGCGGTGCCCGCGATGGTCTTCCTGGGGCTGGTGATGATGCCGTTCTACTACGGGGCCAAGGTCCGTTCGGTACCCGAGTATCTCCGCCTCAGGTTCGGCAATGCCGCTCACATCTTCAACGCGTTGACGTTCGCGGTCGCAACCGTCCTGATCGGCGGCGTCAACCTGTTCGCGCTGGCGCTGATCATTCACCTTCTGCTCGGGTGGCCGGTCGGCGGCTCGATCCTCGCCGCGGCGGCGATCGTGCTCATCTACATCACGCTCGGCGGCCTCACCTCCGCGATCTACAACGAGGTGCTCCAGTTCTTCGTGATCTGCGCCGCCCTGATCCCACTCACCCTTGTTGCACTGCACTCGATCGGCGGTTGGTCCGGGCTCGAGCACCGAATCAAGGCGCTGCCCGCGCTCGGCAATGCCGGCCTGCATGCTTGGAAGGGCCTCGGCATCCACCACGAGACCAACCCGCTGAAGGCAAACTGGATCGGCGTGGTATTCGGCCTCGGCTTCGTCGTCAGCTTCGGTTACTGGACGACGAACTTCGCCGAGGTCCAGCGCGCCCTGTCGGCCAAGAACCTGTCGGCCGCGCGGCGGACACCGCTGATCGCCGCGTACCCGAAGATCTTCCTGCCCGCGATCATCATCCTGCCGGGGCTGATCGCGGTCGCCACCGTGCACGGTCTCGGCGTCGGCAAGAACCTGTCACTGCAGTACAACACCGCGATCCCGCATCTGATTGCCCAGTACTTCCCCGAGGGGATGCTCGGGATCGCGATCGTCGCGCTGATCGCGGCGTTCATGGCCGGCGTTGCCGCAAACGTCACCGCGTTCAACACCGTCGTGACCTACGACCTGCTCCAGGACTACGTCTGGAAGGACCGCGACCCGGCGTTCTACGTGCGCTGGGGCCGCTTGATGACGGTCGCCGGGATTCTCATCTCGATCGCCACGGCGTTCATCGCCAAGGGCTACTCGAACATGATGAATTACATCCAGACGCTGTTCTCGATCTTCAACGTGCCGCTGTTCACGACGTTCATCGTCGCGATGTTCTGGAAGCGGGCGACGGCGTGGGGTGGGTTCTGGAGCCTGGTCGCCGGCACCGCCACCGCCTACGGTGTCAACCGCATGGCCGCGTACCATGTGATATTCCACTTCGGCTCGGCGCTGAGCGCGAGCTTCTGGCAGTCGATCTGGGCGTTCATCGTCGGCACGGTGGTGCTGGTGGCGGTGTCACTGGTGACCAAGCCGAAGCCTCGGGAGGAGTTGCGTGGCCTCGTCTGGGGACTCACGCGCAAGGACGAGCGCGAGGTCAACGCCGACCCGCGCGACCGGCTGTGGTGGCGCTCGCCGGCGCTGCTCGGCGGCGTCGCGATCGCGATCGTGATCGCGCTGAACATCATCTTCATCTAGGTAGGAGCTGCCCGTGTCGTCAACCCCCTCGAAGCGCATTCGCTGGCCCCGTCCGTCGTCGCGTACGGAGCCGATGCAGCCGACCGGCGAGAGCGATGAGGACGAGGCCGAGGCGGCGCGGGCCGCGAATAAGTTTGACATCCGCCGCCTGATCGGCGGGGTGTTCTGCCTCTACTCCCTGATCCTGATCGCGCTCGGGCTGTTCGGCTCGCACGAGATCAAGAACAAGGCCGCCGGGATCAACGTCGACCTGTGGACGGGCCTCGGGATGCTCGTGTTCGGCTTGCTGATGATCTACTGGGCGCTTTCTCGTCCCGTCGTGCCTGAGCCTCCTGAGACGCGGGGCCAGGGCTCCGGGCGGATCCGGCGCGCGCCGGCGACATAAGCGCTACTGAAGTGTCGCGTTCACGCTGATCTCGACGCCGGCGAGCGCGCGCGAGATCGGGCAACCCTTACCCGCGTCGGCCGCCGCCTGCTCGAACGCGGCCTGATCGATTCCGGGCACGCGGCCCGTGACCGTCAGCTCCGAGGTAGTGACGGTCGGAGCGCCATCGCGCTCGTCGAGTGTCACTTTCGCACTCACGTCGAGATGCTCGGGCGTGTGGCCAGCTTCGGTAAGGCCGTGCGCGAGTGCCATCGAGAAGCAACTCGAGTGCGCGGCGGCGATCAATTCCTCCGGGCTCGTCTTACCGTCCGAGCGTTGGGTGCGCGACGCCCACGTCACAGCGAGGTCGTTCAGCGCTCCGCTCGCTCCGTTGACGACACCGTTCCCGTGCGCGAGGTCGCCGTCCCAGCCGGTCGTCGCGCTTCGCTCAGCCATCGACATGTCTTCTTCCTCCTAGTGGTGGTCGATCACGCGGTCGATGAGCCCGTACTCCACGGCCTCGCTGGCCTTGAAGAAGCGATCGCGCTCCATGTCGGCGTTCACCTGCTCGACCGACTGTCCGGTGTGGTGCGCGTAGATCTCGTCGATCCGCTTGCGGATGTTGAGAATCTCGCGGGCATGGATCTCGATGTCCGTCGACTGGCCTTCGAATCCGGCGGAGGGCTGGTGGATCAGGATGCGGCTGTTCGGGAGCGAGAAGCGCTTGCCCTTCGCGCCGCCGGTCAGCAGCAGGGAGCCCATCGACATCGCGATCCCGACGCAGATCGTCTGGATGTCGGGCTTGATGAACTGCATCGTGTCGTAGATCGCGAGGCCCGAGTAGATCGAGCCGCCGGGACAGTTGATGTAGATCGAAATGTCTTTGTCCGGGTCCTGGGACTCCAGGTGCAGCAGCTGCGCCACCGTCAGGTTCGCGATCGTGTCGTCGATCGGCGTGCCGAGGAAGACGATCCGCTCGTTGAGAAGGCGGCTGTAGATGTCGAACTCGCGCTCGCCACGCGCGGTCCGTTCAATCACCATCGGAATCAGGGGCATGGTCTGCAGCGTAGTCGGTTCAAATCACGAGCACGGCGGTGCCCTCGAAGCGCCCGGCGCGTAGGTCGGCCAGCGCCTGCTCCGCGTCCTCCAGCGGGTACTTCGTGATGCTCGTCCTGATCTGCGCCTCGCGGGCAAGCGCGAGCCACTCGTGGCCGTCCTGTCGGGTGAGGTTGGCGACCGAGCGGATCTTCTTTTCCTGGTACAGGTCGTCGTAGGGGAACGACGGGATGTCGGTCATATGAATACCGGCGCACACGACCGTGCCATCGCGATCGAGGTGTTTCAGTGCCTGGGGCACGAGCTCGCCTGCGGACGCGAAGATGATCGCCGCGTCGAGCAGCTCGGGCGGCGTCTCGTCGCTGCCGCCGGCCCAGATGGCGCCTTGGCTTTTTGCGAAGTTCTGAGTGCGTTCGTCGCCGGGTCTCGTGAACGCGTAGACCTCGCGCCCCTGGTAGACGGCCGCCTGGCAGATCATGTGCGCGGCGGAGCCGAACCCGTACAGCCCCAGCCGGTGCGCGTCGCCGGTCAGCGTGAGCGAGCGGTAGCCAATCAGCCCGCCACACAGCAGCGGCGCGGCCTGCTCGTCATCGAGCTCGTCAGGCAGTTCGAGGCAGTAGCGCTCGTCCGCCACCGTCCACTCCGCGTAGCCGCCGTCGATGTCGCGGCCGGTGAAACGCGCATTGAGGCAAAGGTTCTCACGGTTCGTGGTGCAGTACCTGCAGGTACCGTCGGTCCAGCCGAGCCACGGCACGCCCACTCTCCTCCCGTCCTCGGTCCGCCCAACGATCTGGTGCCCGAGCACGACCGGGAGCTTGGTGGCCTCGATCTCGTGGTCGCGCAGGTGCAGATCGGTGCGGCACACCGCGCAGGCCGCGATCTTCAGGAGGAGTTGGCCGGGTTGCGGTTCCGGCTCAGGGAGCCTCGTCGGCTTGAGCGGCTCGCCCTGGTGTTCGAGGACTACGGCGCGCACGGTCTGGTTCCGGAGTTCTACAGGACCGCGTCGAGCCAGCCCTGGCGGGTCGTGTGGATCGCCGGCGGGATTGCGTCCTGGAGCTCGCGCCGGACCTCCCCGAGAGTGCCGAACCGCTCGGCGACGACGTTGTGCTGATGGATCGTCTCGAGGTTCACCTGGCGGGCATCCACGAACGCCGCGTCGTTCAGGGCCGGGAACGCCTCGACGACGCCGCGAATCATCTCTCTGACGCAGTCCTCGACGAACCGGGGCCGACGGTGCGCCTTCTCGACGACGTGCGCCTCGTCCGCGCGCTTCATCAACTCGTAAATCTCAGACGACATCGACTGCTCGACGATCTGCAGCAACGTCGAGGCGTCGATCTCGTCGTCGCACAGCTCGGTGCATCCGATGTGGAGCGTTCCGAGGCCTCGCTGATTGTGCGTCGCCACGGGCACGGCCTCGAGGATCTTGTCGATGTCGTCATCGTCGAAGCCTTGGGATTCGAGGCGGACGCGCGCGGCGCCGGCGACGAGCTCCTGCGCGCACGGGCATGCGGTGATGCCCTGCGCGGTCACGCCGATCAGCCGGCGAGTGCCGAACTCGGTGCACGCGGCCGAGCCATGGAGCGTGTACAGCTCCTGGGTGTTGATGCCCGATAACGGGGCCGGCTTGTGCTCCGGGAAGCGGGCCTCGATTGTCACCTCGGCGCGCCGGGCGTGCTGGCGCGATCGCACCAGCTGCGCGATGTGCTCGGCGAGTGTCTCGGCCTTGAACGTCGACTCGCCGAGGACGACCTCGCCGATCGCGTCGTTGACCACCTCTTCGAACCGCGACATGTGCGCGCCCTTCTGGTCGCGGCCGAGCTCGACGACGCACTCGAAGCGTGCCGAGAACAGCTGCTCGGATCCGTTCTGCTGGATGCGGATCACCTTCTCCACGCCGGTCACTCCGACGCGGGAGAGGCTCAGCTGCACCGCCGGCCGACGCGCCTGTACGTCCGTTATGGAAACGATGGGAGATCGGTTCGAGCTCATCCCGTCCCCTACAGCGTAGACACCGGGGCGACTCCGCCCTCGCGTTCCCTGGACATCGTCGGTGTTTGTGGTATCACTCCTCACCGGCGCATTTGGGAGACATCGAGAGAGAGACCTGACGGAAGCGCCCCGGACCGGGGGCTCTGGTGGGTTGCTTTAGGGAGGAGCTCAGGGGCGAGTGAGCGATAAGTCGACGGTCCTTTTAAGCGATGACGCTCCGATTGCGGAGCTGGAGGAAGTACGACCGCTGATCGCCGAGGGCCAGGAGCGCGGCTACCTGACCATCGACGAGATCCAGACGTGGCTCGAGGAGTCCGAGGTCAGCAAGGAGCAGGTGCAGGAACTGCACGCGTACCTCGACGACCAGGGCATCGACGTGGTCGACGGCGACGGCCGTCCTGCTAAGTCCGAGGGCTCGAGCGTGGAGGCGAGCGCGGCGGCGGCGTCCGAGCCGCGACCCGAGCAGTCTTCGAAGAAGGTCGAGATCGACCTCACGGTCGAGCCGAGCCTCGACTCGCTGCGTCTGTACCTGCGCTCGATCGGGCGCGTGCAGCTGCTCACTGCCGAGCAAGAGGTCGCGCTCGCTCGCCGGATCGAGCGCGGCGACATGATGGCCAAGCAGCGGATGATCGAGGCGAATTTGCGGCTGGTAGTTTCGATCGCCAAGTCGTACCTCGGGCGCGGATTGACCTTCCTGGATCTGATCCAGGAGGGGTCGATGGGCCTGATCCGCGCGGTCGAGAAGTTCGACTACCGCCGGGGCTACAAGTTCTCGACGTACGCCACCTGGTGGATCCGTCAGGCCGTCACGCGCGCGATCGCCGACAAGGGCCGGACGATCCGCATCCCGGTCCACATGGTCGAGAAGCTCAACAAGGTCGTGCACGTCGAGCGCCAGCTGGTCCAGCAGCTGGGGCGCGAGCCCACCTCGGAGGAGATCGCGGCCGAGCTCGAGACCAACGTGCGCGAGGTCCGCGACGTTCTGCGGATGGCCCAGCAGCCCGTCTCGCTCGAGAAGCCGATCGGCGAGGAGGAGGAGTCCGAGCTCGGCGACTTCGTCGAGGACCAGACGGCCGAGTCTCCGTTCGAGCTCGCTTCCGAACGGCTACGGCGCGAGAACCTTCGGCGCGCTTTGGCTGCGTTGCCTGAGCGCGAGCGCGAGGTGATCGAGATGCGCTTCGGCCTGACCGGCGAGCGCCCATACACGCTCGAGGAGGTCGGGCGGGCGTTCAACGTCACCCGCGAGCGGATCCGGCAGATCGAGAACCACACGCTCAAGAAGCTCGAGGCGTTGCCAGAAGCGCAACGTCTCCGCGACGCTTCGTAGGTCCGCCGGCTCCGGGTCGGGAGCCCGCGCCATGGCCAGCGTGAGCTTGTAGCAGAATTGTTGCAATTTACAGGGCTTTTCCGTCCGGTTCGAGGCGTACGATGCCTGCATGGAATCGGCGTGGACACCGAGGAGGCAGGGGGATGCCGGCGAGCTTTCGGCGATGCAATGGCTCGTCAGCGCGGGCGCGATCGTGTGCAAGCCCTTGTTCGAGAACCCGGACTACGACCTCGTTGCCGACTTCGGCGATCGATTGGTGCGGGTGCAGGTAAAGACCTCGAGTTGCTGGCGCGACAATCGCTGGCAGGTCACGCTGGCGACACGCGGCGGCAATCAAAGCTGGAGCGGACTCGTGAAGCGTCTCGATGCGTCTCGATGCGACTGCCTGTTCGTGCACGTCGGGGATGGCCGGCGCTGGTACATCCCGGCGCTATCGCTCGGCGCAGGTTCCGGCCTGGTGCTCGGGGGCCCGAAGTACGCCGAATATGAGGTCGAGCGCGGGCAACCACTGCCCGCTCGGGTGAGCCCAGTGGACGCTTCTTCGTAATCAGCGCAACGTTAGACTCAGAGCCCTCGGCGGGATTCCCGAGCGGTCAAAGGGACGAGACTGTAAATCTCGCGGCTCAGCCTTCCCAGGTTCGAATCCTGGTCCCGCCATCGGCAGGTTTCGGACGTTGCGTTTAGCCGTGCCGCGACGCGATCGCGAAGCCCTCGAGCGCCACCGTGCCGCTGAGCCCGCGGAGCTTGAGGCGGTGGTGGCCGACCGGCGCGTGCGCGAGGAACAGTACCTGCCGGGCGTGCGTTCGGGCCGAGTGGAGGTCGATCGCGTGGCTGCGGCCGTCGAACGTGACGCGGACGCGGCCGCCCTGCGGAGAGCGCTCGCCGATCACGGCGATTTCGCCGCCGACATAGCGGAGCGTGAACTCCGCGCCCGGAGCCGAGCTGACGATCGTGCGGCCTTCCCACCCGCCACGCAGCCGCCGTGCCTGCCACGCGCCGTGGTATCGGCCGCCCGCGGGGTGTAGGCCGGACGGGACGATGGTCGTCGCGCTCGACCACGCGCGGGGGCGCCGGCCGCGCTGACGGCGCGCACCTGGAACTTGTAAGTCCTGCCGAGGCGGCCGGCGAACTTCAGGGAGCGCTGCGTGGTCGACGCCAGCAGCGTCCGCCAAGGGCTCGTGGACGAGTTCGTCTGGCGGACCTGGACCGTGAACACGGCGCCGGCGTCGCTCGCACTCCAGCTGATCGGGATCCGCGGGCTGGCGGCGGCGCTCGACGCGATCGCCGGCGCATTGACCTTCGTGGTCGGTGGCGGTGGCGCGGACGCGGTTCCCGCGCACGGTTGGTTGAAGATGTCCGAGCCGAACGAGGTCTCACCGGGCAGGCCGGCGTAGCCGAGGTGGGGCAGGCCGAAGATGTCCTCGACGCTGCGGAGCATCGTGTAGTGGTTGTAGGGCACGGTCGAGACAGTCCCAGGCGCGATGCAAGGCGACAGCAGGACCGCGCCGACGTCGCCGCCGCCCGGCCCGTTGACTCCGGGCTCGGGGCTATCTGGGCCGGGGATCTCGCCGCAGCAGGAGCTCGTGTCGCTGGTGGCGGCCTCGTCGAAGTTGATGATCAACAGGCCGTGCTGCTGCGTGAACGCCGGCGAATTCGTGATCTGAGGAACCCATTGGCGCAGGAACGCATCGGCCTGGGCGAGGCCGCCCGGCTGACCGTTCGCGCACGGCGAGTCGTGGCCGTCATCGCATAGGTCGGGCGTGATGAACACGTAGTTGGGCGTGTCGACCGCCGAGGCAAGATCGTGGGGAAGCAAAGCGAGGTTGACGACGTGCGAGTCGCACAGCGCGGTGTCGTCGATGATCGAGTGGAAATAGACGAACGGGTCGTGACGGGTGGCGTACTGGTCGGTGGCGGTTGCTTTCTGCGTGTTGTCGACCGAGTTGATCCCTGGGTGCCCGCATTCGGACGCCTCGCGGGTCGGGTCCGCGCCCATGCTCTCGTTGTAGTCGCGCCAGGTCAGCCCCGATGCCGTCAGCTGGTCGGCGATCGTCGGCACGTCGGCCGGATATACGCAGCCGGTGCCCTCCGCCTGGCCGTAGCTGCCGATCGTCCCCGGCTCGAGGTCGTCGTAGAACTGGCAGTCGGCCTGGTTCTGAGCGCTCGGCGCCTGGCCGCTGATCATCGCGATGTAGTTGTCGTTGCTCTCGTGTCCGACCGCGTAGTAGTTGGGGAGATAGGCGCCCTCCGAGCGCAGCGTGGTCGAGAGATACGGCGCCGGCGACCCTGCTCCGAATGTCGTCGACGCCGACTCGTTCTCGAGCACGATCACGAACACGTGGCCGATCGGGGGGGTCGCCGCGCTCGCCGACGAGGCGCCGGTCAGGGCCGGGACCGCGAGCGCGAGCACGCCCGCCATAACCGCGAGCAGTGAGCCGAGCCGCCTCACAGCGGTACGCCCGGGCCGCAGGCGCCGCGCGCCGTGCGCCGCTCGCGCGCGACGGTCTTGCTCCGCTTCGCCACCAGCTTCTTCAGCCGGGCCCGGTTGCCGCGGCGCTTGGCGTGGCGGAGCTGACGCCTCGCGCGCGCGAGCGACTTCAGCGCCGCGTCGTAGCGACCGGCCGCGAGCGTGCACGGCCTCGACACGTCGACCATCGGCGGATCGACGGTGTCGTTGGCGAACTGGCGGTTGTCGCCCTCCTCCTCGAGGAACGCGCACACGGTCTTCTGCCCGTACACGGTCGGATCGCCCGCACCACGCCCGGTCGCCTGGTACGCCTGTCCCGTCGCCGGCTGCGGGTTCAGCTCCGCGTCGATCAGCACCGGGCCCGGGGTGGTGTCGAACGTCCCGCCACACTCGTCCGCGAGCTTGGCCCGGATCCGCAGTGGCGCAGTCGCGGTGTCGAGCGCTCCGGCATCGGCGGAGACGTTAACCGTGATCGCCAGCGGCTGAGCCAGGCGCGCCACCGGGGCGACGGTGATCGCGAGCCGCACCGGGTTGAAGCTGTCGGCGCCGGCCAGGGTGCCTCCGAGCGCCACCGTCGCGGCCGCCGTCGCCATGGCAAGTGCGGCGACGGCCACGAGCCGGCCGCCGCTCCCCTCGCGCCGCCGCACGAACCGCGCCCTCCCTATGCACGGAGTCCGAGCTTCGACGGGTGGCGGAACATCGTCGCGGGCGTCGCCTTCCGGTAGCGGAACTGCAGCCGCTCGAGGTAGCCGCTTGTCAACATCGTGTCGAGGTCGTGAGGCTTGGGGCGCTCCAGCGGCCCGGGCGGCTGGAACGTCGGCAGCCCCGTGATCGGCGAGCCGAGCAGCGTCCCGTCGTCGAGCCCGACGTTGCCGCTCGAGTCGATCGGGGTCGACCCGCTGCACGCCGCCGACATTACCTCGGGCGGCTGCGGCAGCGCCGGCGGCGCGTAGTCCGGCTTGGATTCGAAGTCGAACGCGGCCGCGATGTTGTTCGCGAACAGGTCCCGCGGGGTGAGCGGCGGGAGTCCGTAGCGATAGCGGATCATCTTGAGGATCGACTCGAACCCATAGATCGTATGGTCCACGTAGCCGCGACGCGCGTACGGCGAGACCACGACCGCCGGAATCCGAAACCCCATCTGGCCGAAGTCGCTGCTCAGGTCCGTGCTCGCGCGCAGGTCGGGCACCCGCGGCGGGACCACGTGGTCGAAGAACCCTCCCCACTCGTCGTAGACGATGAACAGCGCGCCGCGTTTGAACTGCGGCGACTCGAGGAACGCGTGGACGACGTCCGCGATGAACGCCTGACCGACCCGCACGTCGCCATGCGGGTGCTCGTCGCCGGACGTTCCCTGGTCCTCGCCGTTGAACGCGGGATCGACGAACGACAGCGCCGGCAGCGTTCCGGTGGCCGCCTGGGTGAAGGGCAGGTCCGGCTCGGCGTAGTAGCCGATCGAGAACACGTCGCTCTGCGCGCGCAGGAAGCCGTCCATCCGCCCGCCGTCGAGCTCGGTCCGCCCGCCCTGCTCGTAGTACGTCCGGACCTGCGCGGGGACGGGATCTGGTGCGCGCGCTGCCGGCGCGCGGCCTCGGCCAGGACCGTGTCGGGATCGAGCGTCAGCCCGAGCCCGGCCGCCAACCCGGCTGTCACCGCGGTGCGCTGAAGGAACTCCCGCCGGGTGTGGTACGCGTCGGGCGCGATCGCCTGCAGCCGCTCGGCGTCGAGCGGATCCCGGATGTCGCCCATGCTCCCGCGCGCGGCGCCCATGGGCGCGAACCATAAAGCGTCGATCTGAAGCAGGAATCACTTCGATGTGAACGACTCGTCTGCGGGTATATGGCCTCCATCCAGGACGTCTGACCAGCGGAGGATTGACATATGCGTAACCGTGCCGTGGCGATCGCGTTTGCTGTGATCGCGCTTGCCGTCACCGCGTCGCCGGCGGCGGCGGCGGCGGCCCAATTGCCGGTCGTCTACAACGGTGTTCTCGGCTACGCCCACGCCAGCCCCACGACCAGCCCGCCGGGAGCCAACAACTGGTCGTGCAAGCCGTCCGCGGCACACCCCGCACCGGTCATCCTCGTGCACGGCACGTTCGGCGACATGTCCGACAGCTGGGAGGCGCTGTCGCCGCTGCTCTACAACAACGGCTACTGCGTGTTCGCGCTCAACTACGGCTCGTACGACGGCAGCGGGTCGGTCGGCGTCGACGCGACCGGCGACATCGCGGCGTCCGCTCAGCAGCTCGCGACTTTCGTCGACCGCGTCCTCGCCGCGACCGGCGCGGAGAAGGTTGATTTGGTCGGCCACTCCCAGGGCGGGATGATGCCCCGCTACTACATTAAGAACCTCGGCGGGGCCTCGAAGGTCGACACTCTCGTCGGACTCGCGCCCTCGAACCACGGCACCACGCTCGAGGGCCTGTTCACGCTCGCGGGCTACTTCCCGGGCGCGAGTGCGCTGGTCGGCGTCGCCTGCCCGGCTTGCAAGGAGCAGGAGGCGGGATCGAGCTTCATCACTGCTCTGAACCACGGCGGCGCGACGGTACCGAGCGTGAAGTACACGGTGATCGAGTCCGACAACGACGAGGTCGTCACGCCCTACACCTCGGCGTTCCTCGCGCCGGCTCCCAATGTCACGAACATCCTGCTCCAGAACCAGTGCACGCTCGACCAGGGCGAGCACCTGTCGATGCCCTACGACCACATCGCCGATGCCGACGTGCTGACCGCGCTGGACCCCGGGGATCCCCAGCATCCGGCGTGCACCCCGGTGCTCCCGGTCTCGGGCGGGTAAACCGCCGCGGCGGCGGATTGCCGCCGCGACCGGTTCGATCCGCCATACCCGATGACTATCCTCGAACAGCGATGGATCTGGACCAGGCCAGTTCGGTCACCCACGACCGTGCCCAGGGAGACGATGAATCCGCCGATCGGCTGGCCCGGTTACGCGGTGCGGTCGCGCGGATCGACAGCGAGCCGTCGCTGATCTCGGCAGCCCGCAGGTTCCGTCAGCGACTGCCAGGGGACGAGAAGTTCGGCGACCCCCTTTCCACCGCCGGGCGAGCCCCGGTCGAGGTGCTCGCCCGCGGCGTGTCGGCTCTTCAGCCGGGGCGCGAGAGCGTCACCAAGGAGCTTGGCCTGTCGGCCCTCCAGGTCTGGCAGTCGCTGTCGGAGGCGACCGGCCGCGGGCGCGGGGATCTCGATATGGCGCTTATGTTCACCGACCTCGTCGGCTTCTCGCGGTGGGCGCTGGGCGCGGGCGACGCCGCGGTACTCGAGTTACTGCGGGAGGTCGGGGCCGCGGTCGAGGTCGCGATCGCCGCGCACGATGGTCGGATCGTCAAGCGCCTCGGTGACGGCCTGATGGCGACGTTCCTGAGCGGGGACGCCGCGGTGCAGGCGGCACTGGACGCGCAGGACGCCGTCCGCGGTATCGAGATCGAGGGATACGCGCCCCGGATGCGCGCCGGTCTTCACTGGGGCCGGCCGCGGAAGCTCGGCGGTGACTATCTCGGGGTGGACGTGAACGTCGCCGCGCGGGTCGCCGAAGCGGCGAAGGCCGAGCAGGTTCTGGTGTCCGACGCGTTGCTCGCACAGATCGACCTTGACGGGCTGACCACGGGCAGAGCGAAGCGGCTGCGGGCCGACGGCGCGCCGTCCGATTTGCGCGTCATCCGCGTGGCGCGCGCGTAAGAGCGCCGAAATCCTCCTTGACGCAGGATTTCTTGCACTGAGCGTCCGAGAAGGCGGGGAAGCTGGCGGGCGTGTTAGCGTGGCCGCCGCCCGATCCGGTCTAGCGGAGCGACAGCGCGCGCCGCACGCGGAGTCGGCGCCGTAACCATCATGCCCAGCCGCCAGACCCCATTCACCGACGTTGCGCGCGCCACGTTGGCGGCGATGGTTTTGTTCGCCGTCGCTCTAGGACTCAGCTCTAGCTCGCCCGTCGCCCGGGCCGCGAGCGTAGGCCAGCTCCAGAACCGCATATCCGCCGGCCAGGGACGGATCTCCTCGCTGTCGGGCACGGTGCACGCCGCCTCCGGTCGGCTCGGGCAGCTCGACGCGAGCCTCGCCGTTCTCGCCCGGCGTCTCAATCGCATCCAGGCCGACATCGCGGCGAAGAGCGCCGAGCTCGACAGGCTCCGCGTCGAGTTGGTCGCCGCCCGCACGCGTCTCGGCGAGCTCGTAGCGGTTGTGGCAAACGACCAAAAAGTGCTCGCAGACCAGCTCGTCGCCACCTACGAGACCGACCCCCCGAACATCGTGACCGTGGTGCTCAGCGCCACCGGCTTCCAGGATCTCCTGAACCGCCTGTCGTTCATGCAGCGAGTCAGAACGCAGGACGTCACCGTCGTGAGCCAGGTGCGTCAGGACCGCCGCGCGGTCGCGGCGCAGGCCACCCGCCTCGGCAGGCTGGAGGTCCGCCAGCAGACCCTCACGATGGAAGTCGTTGCGCAGCGAAATCAGCTGGCGCAGACGAGCGCGGGCCTGCAGCAGCAGCGCTCAGCGGTGGCGCGGTTCCGCGCCGCCAAGGCCGGCGAGCTCGCCGGCGCCCGGGCCGAGGTAGGTCAACTCCAGCACGAGCTCTCACACCTCCAGGCCGAGCAGGCCGCGCTGGCGGCGCAGCGGACCGCACCGTCGTCGTCGTCGGCCCCCGCGCCGACGTCATCGGGCTCGGAGCCGGCGCCGGGGGTCGGATCCGGTCCCGTGTCCGCCGGCGGCTTCACGTTCCCGCTGCCCAAGAGCGCCGCCGCGCCCCCGAGCGAATGGTCTCCCGACCAGGGCGTCGACATCTCCGCACCCGGCAACACCCCCGAGTTCGCCGTCTGCTCGGGCACGATCGTCCTGCACGGCATCGGCGGGTTCGGGCCCTGGGCGCCCGTGCTCCACTGCGACAGTTCGATCGCCGGCTACAGCTACGTCTACTACGGCCACGCCGGGCCGCTCTACCAGCTGCCGATCGGCACGCACGTCGGCGCCGGCCAGGTCATGAGCTCGATCGGGCCCGGCATAGTCGGCCTCTCGTCCGGCCCCCATCTCGAGCTCGGCTTCGCCGATTCCAGCGGCTCCCCGATCGGCGGCCAGACCGCCGGCACCATGCTTTCGCTCCTGCACGCCGCCTACGCAGGCTAGCTCCCGTCACGCCTTACGCGGTACCCTGGCATTTCCCGCCCTCTTAGCTCAGCTGGTAGAGCACTTCCATGGTAAGGAAGGGGTCGTCGGTTCGAGTCCGACAGAGGGCTTTGCCTGCAATTCGCGGGTTTTTTGGCTCCGCGGTGATGGCCGATCGCGGGTGTGCGCGTCCACTTCGCGTCCAAAATGCGTCCACTTGGGAAGGGGTCGTCAAACGCGAATTGCCCGTATCGGCGGGCTGGCGCGGGTGGTTGACCACTTCCTGCCGGCTGTACGCTCGTGCCCGCTTGATGCGCGCCAATCCTGGCGGGCGCGTGGGAGCGCGGTTGAGGCGGCGGGTCGTGGGCAGAGACTCGGCCGCTCAGAGCCGGACGTGGAAGGGCGAGCAGCGGCTTGGCCGTCATGCCGCCGACCTTGCCCCACCAATCGAAGGCGGTGCGGGTCTATCTGCGGCTCGGCCCACATGGGCACGAGCGCGGCTCCCGGCAGCCGCGCCGAGCCCGACGGGCGAGGCTGAGCGTCGAAAGCCGCGTGCGCGATCTCGCGATGGGTGGCGTTCGCCGCGGGCGAAACGATGTCAGGCTGGCGAGAGGACTGGCAGGCCGAGGGTCTGGGCTTCGGTGATCATGCGCTGGTCGTAGGTGATCAAGCACCGAGTTGACGCGAGATGCTTGCCGCCGTGGCGAGATGGACCGCGTCGAGCGACCGGAGTGTCGTCCCACCGATCTGCGCAGCAGCCGGCACGATCGGCTCGATCGCAGCAATCGCAACCCCGCGAGTACCCCGACCGGGACGGCAGGAGCCTGTCCGCCGAGGCGCCGTGCGGTGCGGGTGACCTCGACCGTCCCGAGAAGGCTTGAGGCGCGGTCAGGCCAACTGCGGAGCTCCTGGCGGAGTGCTGCCGTCTCCGCTTCGATCGCGATCAGAGCATCTCGCGGCTGCCTTTGTCCGAGTCCGGCCGTGCGCGTTTAGTAATACGTCCGACGGGCAATATTCTGACTAGCTGTGCCCGTGTAGGCCCCACGCCGAACCGGGTCGGCACGAAGTGCGTCGGACGACGCTTGGGACGCTGCACGCGGCCCCCGCACGGACCTCGCTTCTGCACTCGATAAGCCGGAGGTCCGATGGTCGCTACGACGCTGCCGCTGCGCGAGTTCGCGCGCCTATCCGAGGACGAGCTCCTCGAGATGTACCACCGCGAGGGTGATCTCGGCGCTCGCGACGAACTCGTCGACCGCTTCATGCCGTTCGCGCGGAAGCTCGCGCTCCGCTACCTCCACAGCCGCGAGCCTCTGGACGATCTCGTGCAGGTCGCTTATCTCGGACTCCTCAATGCGATCGAGAGGTTTGACGCGGGGCACGGGAAGCGGTTCACAGCGTTTGCCGCTCCCACGATCCTGGGCGAGATCAAACGCTATTTTCGCGACAAGGGATGGACGATTCACGTCCCGCGTGATCTCCAAGAACGAGCTCTGGCCGTCAGCCGTCATGCCGAGCGGCTCTCCACAGAGCTCGGCCGCTCGCCGACGGTTCTCGAACTCGCGCACGCCCTCGACTGCACGCTGGAACAGGCCGTCGAGGCGATCCAGGCCGGCGAGAACTACCAGCTGACCTCGCTCGACGCTCCCGTCGCCGACGACGACGAACGCCGGTCTTCGTTGGGCGAAATGTTGGGAAGCGAGGACGACGGCTTCGAGCTTGCCGAAGACCGGGAGGCGCTCGCGAGCAGCTGGGCGAAGCTACCCCAGGTCGAACGCGAAGTGCTTGGCCTGCGGCTGGTCGAGGGCCTCACACAGCGCGAGATCAGCCGCCGGATCGGCTACTCGCAGATGCACGTCTCCCGGCTACTGCGCAGATCCCTGCTCTCACTCAACTGCAGTGACGTAGCGGTGAGCTGCGGATGAGGATTCTTTGACTATCTCGGTGCCTGCCAGCGCGGCATGCGTGGATCCCTCTGGTCCCGTCCGCGGGGCTGGCTGAGAAAGGGTGACCCTGTGTACTGGCCTGCGGATACCGATCTTGAGTGCGAGGCGGCTGACCAGGGACCTGGGAACAGAATGAGTGAGCCAGTGAGCTGTCCGCATTGCGGGCTTAAAGTCCGCGCGCGAACGCCCTGGCTCATCCCGCGGTGGTGCCCGCGCTGCCTAGCACGTCGACAAGTCCCGGTGGCGATCCAGATCGTCGCGCGTAAAGCAAGTGTGGAAAGTCGTGCGATCAATGTTCGCGCATAGTCGCCGCCCAGCCGGCGGGGATAATCGGGAGCGAGGGGATCTCGACGCCAGGAGTTCGGAACGGCGAGCAGCGCAGTGTCGCGGAGGACGGCGCCGGCTGTGCGTGGTGCGTCGAGAGCCGACCGTTGGTGAACCCCGTGTGCGACGATTCGCCGGCGCTGGGTGTGAGGGTCGAGAAGCTGGGCGTTGGCCATCGAGGCTTCATCGATCAGCATCGCCCGGTGAAGCCCGGCGTTCAGCACCCGGCTGACGTCACGACCTGGGAACGGCCGGCTCAGGACGCTCTGTTCTTGGACTGTTGATCCTGCCGACGTCCTTGCGGAAGCGCAGCCACGCGGCTTGGTTTGCCGCAGTTCCGGGTTCTCCATACCGTGATGGCTATTCGTCGATCGCGGCCATCAGCGTTCGCCTTTTGAAGGCCCCGATCAAAAGGGGACCCATTCTGGGGCTGGCGTGCTCTGCGCGAGGATCTCACGACCGGCTGTATCCGAAATCAGCAGCCGTTGCCCGCACCGACGCGGGACGGGTCGCTGCTTCGGTCGACGACGGCGTCTTCACCGAGCACCTCCGCACGTGCGTGCCTGCCGTTGCCAGCCGGATCGGGCGCGAGCAGGAAGACCTCGGCAGCGAGATCACGGTCGGGGTCGGTGCCGCTGACACAGGCGAGAGCGCGTCGCTTCAGGATTCGCTCCACCTCTGAGCGCTTTTTGTCCTCGAGCGCGAGCTGCAGGAATAGTCGCTGTTCACGGACTCGGGCCTGCTCGCCGAGCGCCACCAGCTGGCGCTCGGCGATGGTCATCATGTCCTCCAGCAGTACCACGAGCGTGTCCGATCCCGAGAACTGCGCGCGTGTTCTTGATGGACCGCGGCCGAACGCATCCTTGTATAGGTGCACCATCACGTTTGCGATCTCGAGCAGAGGGCTCGCGGCCAGCGGCGCTTGCTCACCGCTCGGGCAGGTCAGCATCTTCACCACCCCCTGGCCGCTGCCCGAGGCGCGAGCACCTCGGTGACCAAGCGCGTCTGCGCGATCGCGGGTTGCGCGGCGGGAGACCGAATGTCCTGGCGTCGCGCCGCAGGGCGTGACGGGAAAGCAGCCCGCTGGGTTCCGGCCAGACACTCCCGAGCGCGGGGATCCTTTTCGCGTTGCCAGCGTTCGAACAACCCGCGAGTAGCCCTCTCACGGCCCGCCGCAGCTGTACTCATGACCACGTCACTCCTCGAAGGTCCCGGTCAAGCTCGGCCGCGGCCTGTCGGTTCACGCCGGGCGTGGGGATCCGCGGGGTACCAATGCGTCGCTCAAGTGCGGTCCGTAAGGCCGCGCTCGGGGAGTCGCAAAACTCGAAGTGAGAATCCAGGCTCGTGAGCGAAAAGACGCGCTGCACCGCCCGCGGGCCGCGCACCAGCACGAGTTGCACACCTGAGTCGCGCAGTTGTCGCTCCGCGCGTACGAGCAGATGAAGACCGGACGAGTCGATGAATCTCAACAGAGACAGGTCGATGACCATCGCCGCTTTGCCGCGCACGGCGTGCTCTAGCCGCTCCTGCAGCAACGAGACGGTGCCGACATCCAGCTCGCCGCGCAAAGTCAACACCACGCCGAGCATGTGATCGACGCGGCGTACCTCAAGCGAGGCGGGAGCCGGTTCTTCGCGCCCCTGCTGCTCGAGATCCGTGCCCGCAAGGCGATAATCCGCCAACTCGACCACGTGATCGCCGGCGACATCGCGGATCAAGCCCTCTCCGGTCGAGCCTTCCATCCGTTCCTCCGAATTCCCGCGTAGACAGACTGACAGACCTTTCTATCTACACCAGACGGACCGGTCTGTCAAGCGTGTCGCGCGATCGCGTTGCTATGCAACTGCGGCAGACGGACGAAGCGCACAGCTTTGATCTGACCAGACAGACCGGTACGTATCCTACAGAAAGACCAGTCTGTAAGCTAATCTTGGTCCGGTGATCACCGGCGGCGAAGCATCAACGAGGCCGAGTGCGCGCGACCGGATCCTCGAAACGGCGTATGAGCTGTTCGCCCGCCACGGCATCCAGGCCATCGGCGTTGACGAAATCATTCGACAGGCAGGCGTCGCCAAGGCGACCTTCTACCACCACTTCCCCTCGAAGGACAATCTCGTGCTCGAGTTCCTCAACTTACGCGAGGAACGCTGGACGCTGGCCTGGATCGAGGCGGAAGCCAGACTCCGCGCCGATACCCCCGAGAAACAGCTGCTGACGATCTTCGACCTGTTCGACGAATGGTTTCATCGCGAAGACTTCGAGGCCGACTCCTTCGTCAACGTCCTGCTTGAGCTGGGACCCACCCACCCCGCCGGCAAGGCCAGCATCGAGCACCTCGGGAACGTCCGCGCGATCGTCACCAAGCTGGCCGAGGAAGCTGGCCTGCGCGCCACCGAGTCGTTCACACGCTCCTGGCACATCCTCATGAAAGGATCGATCGTTTGCGCTGCCGCGGGCGACACCGAGGCCGGCAAACGCGCCCAAGCAATGGCCAAGCTGTTGATCGAAAAACACCGATAGCCGCCCGGACCTCTCAGACCTGGACCGCCAGCGGTGGACCGGGTCCAGGCCATCGTGTGAGACTGCTGAATCGGGCTGCTGAGCGTGATTCTTGTCTGCGCGCTACTGGATGTTCTCAGACAGCGGGCAGTCGTCTCGACGGCTGTCACGCCGGCGCGGTGGCGCGGCTGATCGCCTCGGCGGCGCAGGACCGGCGATGCCGGGCTGATCCTGATTGGCTCGCCGTCGTCGGCGGAGTCCCGTCCAACAGTTTCTGGGCCACGGACTCGGGTAAGTCCAGCGGTATGTGGTTGTACATGATCGCGGTTGTGTTGCTCATTTTCGGCATCGGAGGCTCGATCGTGAGCGGTGGGATCTTCACGATCGTCGTGCTTCCACTCGGAGCGATCGTGCTGGTCTCCGCGCTCGTGGTGAGCATGTGGGCACGGAGCACAGGTGCCGGGGCTCACGGTGGGAAGAGCTCATCTGAGATTGAGCCGCGTCCGCTTCCGCACACAAATCGGCCCCAGCCCGGAACGTCCGGGACCACGTCGCCGGGAGAGCTTGTGGACGCTCGCCGCGAGGCGCAGTAGCGCTCAGTTTTCGATTTCGCGACCAGGGACCGTGCCGACCGCCGCCTCGGTCGGCTGTGGCTCGGAGCGGTCGGGGCTTTGGGCCACCACCTCCACTGCGCCGTCAGGCCGACGGCGGACGACGGTGCCGTGCCATGATCGGAGCGGGTGAGCGCTGGTTCGTTGCAGCGAGCGGCAGGCGCTCTTGGTCGCGAGGAACACCACGATTGGGATGATCCAGATGCCCACTCGCCACACATGGATCTGCGTGGTGTAGGCGATGCCGAGGCGGTAGAAGATCCGGTCGGTCGAACCGACCGCGAACACGATCACCACCCAGCTCAGGAACGCGGCGCCGATCGCGGTTCGGATTGGACGGTCGCGGGGGCGGTCGAGCAGGTCGTGCCGCCGTATGTCGCCGGTGATCCGGCGTTCGAGCGCCGGCCAGGCGAATAGCACGCCGAACACGAGCAGCGGGAACGCCGCTCCTCCCCAGAACGGGTTGGGGATCACGGTACGACCGCCGATCACGAGCTCCCAGTTGGGCATCAGCCGTAGGGCTCCGATCAGCCAGCCGATGTACCAGTCCGGCTGGGCGCCGTTCTCTGACAGGTACGGGTGGTACGGCCCCCACTGCCAGATCGGATTGATTTGGACGAGGCCGCCGAGCAGGAACAGCACGCCGGCGACCGCGAGCAACAGCCCGAATGAACGCAGAGCGTAGGCGGGCCACATCGGTGTGCCCACGACGTTGCGCTCGCGGCGGCCCGGACCGGGGAACTGGGAGTGGTGCTGGCGCATGATGATCGCCAGGTGCGCGCTGATCAGCACCGCCAGCGCCGCCGGGATCAGCAGAACGTGCACGATCTCGAGGCGCGGCAGGAACGTGTCGCTCCCGGGGAAGGGGCCGCCCCAGATCAAGGTCGCGAGCTGGCCTCCGATGAATGGGATCGACATCGCGACCGAGTACGCGATCGCGAGCCCCATGCCGGAGAGAAGATCGTCGACGAGGGAGTAGCCGGCGAAGCCTTCGAGGATCGCGAGCATCAGCATGGTCAGTCCGATGAAGTAGTTGAGGTCGCGGGGCTTGCGGTAGGCGCCGGTGAAGAACACGCGCACGACGTGGAGCACGATCGCGGCGATGAACACGTCGGCGGCCCAGTGGTGCACTTGGCGGAACAGCAGTCCGGCGGGCACGGTCGTCGAGAGGTTGAGCACCGAGCGGTACGCCTCCGACATCTGCTCGCCTTGCAGGAGCGGATAGGAGCCGTGGTAGATGACCTGGTCGGCGCCGGGGATGTAGTAGAGCGTCAGGAAGATTCCGGTCCCGACGAGGACGATGAAGGAGTAGAGCGCGATTTCCCCGAGCAGGAACGACCAGTGGTCGGGGAACACGTAGCGCATCGCCCACTTGATCCCGCCCATCATGCCCAGGCGCTCGTCGCCGGAGCGAGCGGCGCGCTCGAAGCGACGCTGGGCGTAGCGCTCGATCAGGTTCATGACTCCGCTCGATGCACACCCCACCAGGAGGGCCCGATGTCCTCGTGAAACGGACCGGCGGCGCGGAGGTAGCCCTCCGAATCGATCATCAGCGGCAGCTGGGGAAGTGAGCGGCCGGCCGGGCCGAAGGTCACCCTACCGCCCTCTCCCGGCAGGAACGTCGAGTAGTGGCACGGGCAGGTGAACGCCGGCTGCTGGCTGGTCGGCGCGTACGTGGGGTAGCGATACAGCGAGATCGCGCAGCCGGCGTGAGGGCAGATCTTCGAGTAGGCGAGGATGCCGGACGGCGCCCAGGCACGGCGCGCGGCGGGGAGATGGATGAAGTCCGCCGGGAGCCTGACGACGAGCAGTCCGGCCCCGAACGCCTCCGGGTCGGAGCGCTCGGGGAGCGCGGTGTAGAACGCGCCGATCTGGATGTCGTCGGCGCGATACGGAGTTCCCTGATCGTCGACCAGTCGTGTCCCTCGCGCCCAGGGCGTTTGGTGCAGGGCATTCAGCGTCGGTCCGAGCGACGCCAGGGGCGTCGCCGCCGCGGTCACCATCGCCGCTCCGGCGACGCCCCCGGCGCCGATCAGCAGCACACGACGGGAGATCCCCTCGCCTCCCGCGTGGATGATCTCCACGACGGACTCGGTCTGTTGCTCGTCGAGCAGCGCTCCGCGCTCTTCGACGGCGGTCTCCTGCGGAACGACGAGCTTTCCCGCGACGATCGCCGCCGCGGCGAGCAGAATCAGCGCTCCGCCCATGGCGACGCCGAGCAGCTGCGTGTTCGCGTCGAGAACCACATACACCGCCGTGAAGCCGAGTCCGAACAGCGCCGCCAGCATCAGCAGCACCGCGACCGCGGTCTCCGCGCGGCGGTTCGATGGCACGAGGCGCTTGCGGGGATCGAAGTCCGGCTCAGGAGCGGGAGGCGTCTGCGGTCGATCGATGACCGCGCGCCTGGCCGCGCGAAGCGCCACGAGCAGGCCAAGGAGCTTCGACAGCCGGCTCATGCCTCTTCACCCGTGCGCTCTCCGATCAGGCGGGCGACGATCACGAGCGCGAGCAGGCCGATGAACCAGGCGACGATCCCCTCGGGGATCGGCCCGATGTTGTAGATGCCCCAGCCGCCGAGATCGGTCGGATGACGGGTCCACAGGATGTAGCGGGCAATCGAGTCGAGGTCGCGCTGATCGATCTGCGTGGAGTCGAAGTGCGGCATCAGGTACGGCCCCATCCGCACGGCCTCGGCGATCTGCTGCGCTGTCGACTCCTGGAGATCGGGGACCTGCGCGTTGACGGTGATCCCGCCGCGGGCGGCGATCTGGTGGCAGCCGGCGCAGTTCAGCGTGAACTCGTGAAAGCCGAGCGCGAGGTCGCCGGCCGCAGGGTTCGCGGTCGGTGCGGCGGGGCCGCCGAACGATCCAATGAAGGCGATCAGGGCATCGATCTGTGCTCGGGTGAACGCAGGTGAGCTCCGCTGGGGTTCCTGGCGTGGCTGCTCGAGCGGCATGCGTCCCGTCGACAGGTAGAAGTCGACCGGACCGGGCCCGACCGCGCGCAGCGAAGGGGCCACTCCCGGCATTCCCTGAGCTGAGATCCCATGGCAGGACGAGCAGCTCTGCTGGTAGAGGTTGAAGCCCTCGGCGCGGAGCGCCGGTGAGTCGGGGAACGATTTCGTCGGGTTCCCCGAACCCGGGGGCTCGGGTGACTTGCTGGGCGGGTTGATCTCGGACGCGGGACCGCCCGCCGTGGCGGGAGTGCCGGTCTGTCCGCTCGAGCTCGAGGCGGCGATTCCGACGATCGCGATCGCGCCGAGCACCAACGCGATCGATATGCGCAGTATCCGCGGTACGCGGGCGGGCCGTGTGAGCCAGCGCATGAACAGCCGCCTCATGCCGGGGGTCCTCCATCTCCGGCTGCGAACGGGGCGGCACGAGATTCCCGGGCGAGCTGCCGTCGTTCTTCGGTCAGCATCGCCGCGAGCACCGACCACAGCCCCACGGCGACCATGATCGAGTTGCCGACCACCCACATGATCGCGCCGGCCTGTGCTTGGTCGTTGAGCGCGGAGATGCCGAGCGCACGTGCCGGCGGTCCGTACGGCGGGTAGACGAGCGTCGCGTGCCGGTTGAGATAGGCGCCAACGATCGCCATCGGCAGCATCGCCACGATCAGGTAGGCAAGCTTGCCCAGACCGTTCAACCGGTGTCGGGGGGCGGGGTCGGCGTCGAGCAGCGGCGACCACACGAGCAGGCCCGACACCAGGTACAAAGCGTGCTCTGCGTAGTGAAGGGTGGGGTGGCGAAGGGTGGCGTCGTAGAAGGACGGCAGGTGTGTGAGCACCACGACGGCGCCGAACAACGCGAGCGCCGGGACCGGTCCGGTGCCGGCGCGCGCGGCGTCCATCACCCGGGCAAGCCGGCTCCGAGGACCGGGCGACAGCGACCGCAACGCGAGAACCACCGGGCGACCGCCCAACAGCAGCGGCGGCGCGACGAGCAGCAGCAGCATGTGCTGGACCATGTGGACCGACAGCATCTGATCGTCGTAGGCGTCGATTCCTGACTGCAGCGCGACGATGACGGAGGCGATCCCGGCCGCGAACGAGGCAACTCTGCGCATCGGCCAGCGACCCGCCACCCGACGTACTCCGACCCCGTACAGGGCCACCGACGCGATCGCCGGGACGAGTACCGACGGACTCAGCGTCCAGCGCGAGACGAGCAACGTCGACAGCGACGGGGCGCTCACCGCGGGTCTCCCTCGATGAGCGTCTGCCGGCGCGATGAGCGCTCGGCGCGTAGCTCGATCGTGAGTCGAGCCAAGGACGCCACCAGCGTCCCGATACCGAAGTACAGGAGGAACGTCGACCAGGCGAGGCCGAACAGCGCGCAGCCGACCGACAGCCCGATCCCGACCGCGGCCACGCTCGCCTCGGGCACCGCCTGTGGCTCTGTCGTCGGCTCAGGCGGACCGCGCCGGATGGACTCCCGGCGCGCTAGCCACAGCACGATCCCGAACGCGTACACGATGGCCACCGCGGCGGCGGCGACCGCCCCGTTAACCGGCTTGTCGTCCCACACCCAGTTGCCGACGCACAGGACGAGCAGGAGCGTCCCCCAGGCCAGGATCGGGATCGCTCCGCCTCTCATTGGGCTGCGGTCACCTCCCGGTGTTCTCGATCGCGGTCGAGCGCCGCGAGCCGCAGGTCGAGGAGCGGCGCATAGGAGCGGATCGGTGGCAGCGGACGCTCGAAGTTGAGCGGCGGCGGCGGCGAGGAAGTCGCCCACTCGAGCGTGTGGCCGAGCCACGGATCATCGCCGGCCGGGACCCGCCGACGTAGTGAGACGACAAGGTTGATCAGGAACACGAGCACGCCGAGCGCGATGATCCCCGCGCCGATCGACTCGAGTAGGTTCAGCGTGCCCCACCCCGGGTGCGTCGGATACCGCGAGATTCTCCGCGGCATCCCGTCGTTGCCCAGGAAGAACATCGGGAAGAACGTCAGGTTCGTGCCGATCACCATCAGCACGAGCTGGAGCTTTCCGAGCGACTCCCGCAGCAGCGCGCCGGTGAACTTCGGGAACCAGTGATAGACGCCGGCGAAGAACCCGAAGATGCTGCCGGCGAACAGCGTGTAGTGGAAGTGCGCGACGACTATGTACGTGCCATAGGCCTGATAGTCGAGCACCGGCGAGGCGACGAAGATGCCGCTGAGGCCGCCGATCAGGAACTGGATGAAGAACGTCAGCGCGAACAGCATCGACGTGCGCAGCACGATCGAGCCCCCGATCAATGTGCCGACCACGTCGAAGTATTCGATCCCGGCCGGGACCAGCAGCAGCGTCGAGGTGAACGCGAAATATTGGTTGGTGACCCCACCGGTCACGTACATGTGGTGTGACCACACGGCCATCGACAGGGCCGCGAACGCCATGATCGAGACGACGAAGGCGGTGTAACCGAACCACCGCTTATGCGAGCACACTGCGATCGTCTCGGCGGCCGCCCCTAGGTAGGGAAAGAACATCACGTACACCACTGGATGACCGAAGAACCAGAACAGATCCTGGTAGTCGATCGCGCCGGCGAACCCGGTGAAGATGTGCCCCCCATGGCGGTCGATGTAGAGCAGGACCATCGCGAGCACCAGGATCGGGAACGCCCCGACCACCATCAGGACGCTGACAAGTCCGGTCCACGTGAACACCGGCATTCGCAGCAGGGACATCCCGGGGGCTCGCCGGCGGGCGACCGTGGCGAGCACGCACGCCGCCATCACGGTCATGCCCGCGGCCGCGAGAATCACGCCGATCACCCACAGGTCCTGCCCCACCCCCGGTGTGTTGGTCCCGTTCGAGAGCGGGGCGTAGGACGACCAGCCGTCACGTCCCGCGCCGCCGGAGGCGAACCATCCCTGCTGCATGACCAGTCCGCCGCACAGCCAGGTCCACATTCCCGCGAGCGCGAGACGTGCGCCGGACAGGCCGAGGGCGCCGATCTGGAGCGGCACGAGGTATATCGCCATCGCGATCGCCATCGGCGTGACGAACAGATAGATCATCGTCGAGCCGTGCATCGTGAACAGCTGGTTGTACGAGTTGTCCGACACGAACTGCATGTCCGGCTGAGCCAGCTGGGTGCGCATCAACAGCGCGAACACACCGCCCAGGAGAAAGAAGAACAGCGAGCACACCCCGAGGGTCAGCCCGATCCGCTTGTGATCTGTGCTGACGGTGGCGCCGAGCAACCCGGTCAGCCGGGGGATCCGAGCTGTGGGAGGAGTTGCGACGCTCACGGTGCCGGGCGGGTCCCCTTGGTATGGGCCCATGTAGCGAAGGCGCCGCGGCTCACGGCGCGCGCGACGAAGATCATGTCGGCGTGGCGGAGCCCGCAGAACTCCGCGCATTGCGCAGGGAACACTCCGTCCGGGAACATGAGCGTGGCGACCTCGGTGGCCCCCGGGATCGCGTCGCGCTTGTACCGAAGCGCGGGGATCCAGAAGGAGTGGATGACATCCGCGGAGGTGAGGTTGAAGCGAACTGGCTCATCCGCGGGGACCACGAGCGGCTGTCGCCCGACTGTGCCGCTGCGGACGCTGAAACCGTAGGCCGGGTAGGTGAACGTCCACTCCCACTTGGAGGCGGTGACGTCGACGGTCAGCGCGGGACGCTCCCGGTTCGCCACCGTATCGACCTGGTGCTCGGCGGTGAACGTCAGGTAGAGCAGGAACGCCGCGACGCACACGAGCACTACGGCGTACGAGCCCTCGAGCAGGTTGTGCTCGTGCCAGCGCGCTGCGTGCTCGACGGGCCGCCGGCGGAAGATCACGACGCTGATCGCGACCACGAGCACGATCAGCAGAAAAACCCCGATGGCGATCGGAACGTAGATCGAGAACAGGTGGTCGTACTCGCTGCGGGTGCTGACCAGTGCCTCCACTACCCCAAGCCGGCTCAACGAGGACACGACTGTGCCTTACCCGTGAACCGGACCCGCAACCAGCATCCCGTCCAGGCCGCGTCCATGCGAGGACGGCCGGGCCGGTCAGGAGGCGGACAGCTCGAGAGGCGCCGTCGCCGGCGAGCCGAGCGCACGCTCGGGATCACGTGCGTAGGACTCCTGACGCGCGGCACCGGGTCGCTCGCCTCGCTCGATCCCGCTGCGTTGAGGCCGGACGACGTACTTGGGATTCGCCGCCGATTGGAAGCCCGCTTTGTACACGCTCCAGCGAGCGCTGAGCGCTCCCGCCGAGAGCAGCGCCCCGCCCGCAACCGCCGCCCCCCGCGATCTGCCGCCGCGGGCTGCCAGCAAGCTTGCGCCCGTCGATATGCAGAGTTGGCCGAGACGCCCGAACTTCGACGCGGCTCCTTCCCTGTAGGGCTCGCCCTGCTCGCCGAGCCGGCGTTCCATGAGCTCCTTGAGCCCGACCTCGAGGGCGGCGCTCGCAAGCGCGAGCCTGCGCGCCGGCCTGGCGTGCTCCGGCGACGTGGCGATTACATTGGCGGCTCCGGCGCTGAGCGCGGCGCCCGCCCCGAACACGAACGGCAGCCATCGACGGGACTCGTGCCATACCGGCACCGCCGTGTTCGCGATGAGCGCCGCGGTGTAGGTGCACAGCGGGAGACCGAACGCCGCGGCTGCCGGTCGCGCCGCCTTCCCGGCTCGGGGGAAACGGCCGGTCCACACGCTCGCCGCCGCGAGCGCCGTGGTCGCGCCGCTTGCGGTCAGGATCCAGGACCCGACGCTCATCGGCGAGGTGACCTTGAACATCCGGAGCATGTTGAGAAAGCGCAGCGGCCTCCCCAGATCGGAGGTCAGCAGGGCCGGGCTCACGCCGATCCCGAGCATCGCGGCCGCCCAGGCGCGGCGCGCCAGCACCTCGTTTCCGCTGAGCTCTGACAGATACGCGAGGCCCGCGGAGGCACCGGCCATCCCCCCGACGTAGAAGTAGCACGGGATCTCCCACGTCCACGTCGGCTCTTTGAGGATGGGCTGCCCGTGATAACTGCTGACATCGCTCACCGCTTGCCTCCGAACACGGCGGCCGCCAATCCCGCTCCGAGCGCGACCGCCGCCACGCCCGCCGCTGCCCAGATCGATGCGAGATCACGGCGCGTGTCCACGGGGTCGGGGGGGAGGCCGTACACCTCGGGCTCGTCGAGCAGCAGGAAGAACGCGCCGGCGCCACCAACGCCGTCGTCGCCATCGGCCAGGTACAGCTGGGCCTTCTCCTGGCCGGCCTGTTGCAGGTCAGCGAGCCGGTGCTCGGCGCGCTCCCGGAGGGTCCCGAGCTCACCGAACTGGATCGAGTTGGTGGGACATGCCTTCGCGCACGCCGGCTCCATGTCGTCCTTTAGGCGGTCGTAGCAGAGCGTGCACTTCCACACCCGTCCGTCATCCTTGCGCTGGTCGATCACGCCGAATGGGCAGGCCGGCACGCAGTAGCCGCACCCGTTGCAAACGTCCTCTTGGACGACGACGGTCCCGAACTCGGTCCGGAACAGCGCGCCGGTCGGGCACACCTCGAGGCACGCCGCGTCGGTGCAGTGCTTGCACACGTCGGAGGCCATTAGCCACCTGAAGCCGTCGCCTTCCTGGTACGTCTGGACGCCGGCGTCGATTGCCTGGCCGCGCTCGGCGGCGTCGAGGAGCGACGCGCCGTCGGTGACGCCGGCGGGAACCTGTTGCTCGATGAATGCGACGTGGCGCCAGGTGTTGGCGTCAAGCGCGACCGTGTTGTCGTAGGACTTCCCGGTGAATCCGTGGATCGACATCGGGATCTGGTTCCACTCCTTGCACGCGACCTCGCACGCCTTGCAGCCTATGCACACCGAGGTGTCGGTGAAGAAGCCCATCCGGGGCTTGGCGTGCTCGCGGTAGGTCTCCGGCCAGGCGTGCGTCTCGAGCTTCATGTCGTCACCCCCGCGCGGCGGCGGTAGTCCTCGACGAATTCCAGCCGGGCCGGTCCGCGGGGCCGCCGCCCGGGCCGGATGTCGCACGTCGCCACCTTGTACTCGCTGATGTGCACGTTGTTGTCGAGCGCGACCGGGAGCAGCTCGTTGGCCGAGTCGCCGGTCACGATCCCGACGCCGCCCCAGTGATAAGGCGTCCCCACGAGGTGCATCGTGCGGCCTTGAACCCGGAGCGGCTTGATCCGCTCGGTCACCATCACTCGCGCCTCGACCGCCTGCCTCGCGGTGACGATCGTCGCCCACCCCCCGTGCTCGAGTCCGCGCAGGCGGGCGAGCTCGGGCGAGACCTCGCAGAAGAACTCGGGCTGGAGCTCGGCGAGAAACGGCACCGTCCGGGACATGCCGCCGGCGGTGTGATGCTCGGTCAGCCGGTACGTGCTGAGCACGAACGGGAACACCTCCGATCCGCGCGCGCCGTTACTCGGGTTATATGGATTCTCGGGCCGGTCGAACACCTGCCGCGTCGGGTTCTGCTGCTGGGCGTAGAGCGGGTTGGCGAACGGCGACTCTTGCGGCTCGTAGTGCGCCGGCAGCGGCCCGTCGACGAGCCCCGAGGGCGCATAGAGCCAGCCTCGCCCGTCCGGGTGCAGCAGGAACGGCTTGTCGCCGGAGATCGCGTCCATCGCCTTGGCGTCGTCGTCGGGCTCGAAGTCCGGCGCTTTCGTCGGCGGGAAGTCCGGCGAGTCTCCGAGGCTCGTCCACTTGCCCGCCTCGGCGTCCCACCAGACGTATCGCTTGCGCTCGGACCAGGGATTGCCGTCGGCGTCGGCCGACGCGCGGTTGTAGATGATCCGCGTGTCCTTCGGCCACGCCCAGCCCCAGCCGTGCGCGATCCAGTTCTGCTCTGCATCCGGTCGCTTGCGCGCTGCCTGGTTCACGCCATCGGCGTACACGCCGCAGTGGATCCACGATCCGCAGGCCGTGGACCCGTCCTGCTCGAGCTCGTCGTAGCTCGAAAGGAACGAGCCGTCGGCGTTGCGGCCCGAGACTTCCTGGAGGATGCATGCGGCATCGGGCTCGTCGTGCGGGCCGACGAGCGGGTAATCCCAGGTCAGGTCGAGCACCGGCCGATCCCTGGGCTGCTCGGCTCCCGCCAGCTTCTCGCGGATCGCCTTCCCCAGGTGGTAGATCCAGTGCAGCTCCGAGCGGCAGTCGCCCGGCGGCTCGCACGCCTTGTGGTGCCACTGAAGGAGCCGCTGGGTGTTCGTGAACGATCCGTCCTTCTCCGTGTGGGCCGCGGCCGGCAGGAAGAACACCTCGGTCTGAATATCTTCTGCGCGGACCTCGCCGGACTCGTGCTCGGGGGAGTCCTTCCAGAACGTCGCCGACTCGATCGGCTGGAAGTCGCGGACCACGAGCCAGTCGAGCTTGGCGAGCGCGAGCCGCATGAGCTTCGAGTTGGCCGACCCGACGGTCGGGTTCTGCCCGACGCAGAACATGCCCCTCACGTCCCCGTCGAGCATCTTCAGCATCATCGCGTAGTGGGAGTGATCGCCGTTGATCCGCGGCAGGTAGTCGAAGCAGAAGTCGTTGTCCTCGGTGGCCGCCTCGCCCCACCACGCCTTCAGCAGCGACACCATGTACGGCTTCAGGTTGCCCCAGGCCCCGGTGCTCGGTCCGTTCAGCTCGACAAACGTGTCGAGCGTCGGGTGCGACTGCGGATGGGGCATCGGTATGTATCCCGGCAAGATGTCGTACAGCGTCGGGATGTCGGTCGAGCCTTGGATGTTCGCGTGGCCGCGGAGAGCCAGAATGCCCCCACCCGGCCGGCCGACGTTACCCAGCAGAAGCTGGACGATTGAGGCGGCGCGGATGTTCTGGACTCCGACGGTGTGCTGCGTCCAGCCGACCGAGTAGACGAGCGACGAGGTTCGCTCGCGGCCGGAGTTCTCGCAAAGCGCCGCCGCGACCTCGAGGAGGTCCTCGGGCGAGCACCCGCAGATATCCGCGACCATCTCGGGCGTGTAGCGGGCGAAGTGCCGGCGCACGAGCTGGAGCACGCACCGCTCGTGCTCCATCGAGTTGTCGAGGTCGGGAGGATCGCCACCCTCGAGCTCGATTCCGTGCGCGCCGTGAGCCTGGTCACCGGAGACCTCGGCCTGCTGTTCGGACTTGCCCGCGGCCGCCTCGCCCTCGGTCTTGTTGTAGCTCCAGCTGCTGATGTCGTACGCGCTTTGATCCGGGTCCCAACCCGAGAAGAACCCGTCCGCGTGGTCTTCGGCGTCCCGGAACTCGGGCTTGATGATCACCGGGCCGTTCGTGAAGTGCTTGACGTACTCGCGAAACCACGCGTCTCGTTCGAAGATGTAGTTGACGATCCCGCCCAGGAATGCGAGGTCGGTGCCCGGCCTGATCGGGACGTGCATGTCCGCCATCGCGCTCGTGCGCGTGAACCGGGGGTCGACGTGGATCACCTTCGCCCCCCGCTCCTTGGCCTCGATCACCCACTGGAACCCGACCGGATGCTGCTCGGCCATATTCGAGCCCATGATCAGGATGCAGTCGGAGTTCTGCAGGTCCTGCTGGAACGTGGTGGCGCCGCCGCGACCGAACGATGTCCCCAGACCGGGGACGGTCGAGCTGTGTCATATGCGCGCTTGGTTCTCGATCGACAATGCACCGAGCGCGGTGAACAGCTTCTTGATCAGGTAGTTCTCCTCGCTGTCAAGCGTCGCGCCACCGAGGAAGTGGATCCCAAGCGTCCGCTTGAGCGGCTTGCCGTCCGCGGTCTCCTCCTCCCAGGTCTCCTCACGCGTCCGTAACAACCGCTCGGCGATCATCTCGCTGGCTCGCTCGAGGCTCAGGTACTCCCACTCGGTCCCACCCGGTCGCCGGTACTTAACGCGCGTCTCCCGCATCGGCGAGTTGACGAGCGCCTCCGACGCCGACCCCTTCGGGCACAGCCGGCCGCGTGAGATCGGGGAGGCGGGATCGCCCTCGATCTGGACCACCTTGTCGTCCTTGACGTACACCTTCTGTCCGCAGCCAACCGCGCAGTACGGGCAGATCGACTGGACGACCCTGTCAGCGGTCTCGGTACGAGGCCGCAGCCGCTTCGAACGCGCCGACTGAGCCGACCGCCCGAGCCCCAGCGAATCGCCGCCCAGCTGACGGACGAACGGAGGGATCAGGCGACGACTGGGCATTCACGGGTCGAGTACCCGAGCGAATGCCGGAGAAACCGTCGCCGCCGCCATGGTAACGCGACAGACACCGTTGATTGCTGAGCAAGGGCTCGGGTAACCGCAATGTCAGATACCCCCCGGGAAGGACGGAATGAACATGCAGGAGGAACGTAGGCGGGAAACGGAGAGCGACCAGGAGCCGCCGGAGGACCGCCCGGACGAGCCCGGCGCCGAGGGGGGCAGTAAGAGCCCCTCGGCAGACAAGCTCCCCGGCGCGCCCGCGGACGACGACGCACCGCTCGGGGACACCGATCAGCACTCGGACGCCTGAACCGTTGCCGGGACGCCCGCGCCGGGCGGGTCGGCCAGGCAGGATCGTCCGTGCGCTCGCGGCCCGGTGGGTCGAGCAGGACTTCGCACTCCGGAGCGCTTTGCCCATGGGTCCCGCAGCGATCTCGTGAGGTGTCACCTCTTAGACTGGGCGGCGAACATCGCCAGCGGGCCGGGGGTACGGGTTGTCTCTTAACTGATGTGTGCCAATGAGCCAGGCTGCACGTCGGGCAGGGAGGAGGGTCTCCCGGGGAATCGCGATTGAGCTCGTGGCCACGCTGTGTGCAGGTGCCGGAAGAGAGATCGCTGTCCGATCGAGGAAGCGAGTCTGGCGATTAGGGGTTCGGCGTACGAGCGCGGACATGTGACGCGGCGACCGTGGAAGGGACTCTTGAGTAGCTGCTACGTTTCCGTCCTGCCCGCTGCTCGTCTGGGCGTGTGGGAGATTTCATCGCTGGGGGAACGGCAACCATCAGGTTGGTCGGGCTGCCGGGCCGTCGGGTCCGATTAAGTGAGGAGAAGCGATGAGCTATCTGAGTTGCCCGCGTTGTGGCTTAAGCGTTTATCAGCGTCACCCGGAGATCGCGCTGCAGTATTGCCCGCGCTGCGTCGCCCACGCGCGGATCCCGGTGCTGATGGAAACCTCGACAGCTCCGTCGGCGGATAGGACGAACCCTCCGGCACACAGGTCTCGCTCATTGGGCCAGCCGCGTCCCGAACGCGGCCGTGGTCGGAGTGCTCCCGGGCGCCGGCGACTGACAACGTGAAGTGGGGCAGTGTCGGCAGGCTCTGGGGCTCTCGCCTCCGAAGCCTGAGCGATGCCCAATCAGGCCCCAAGCCGCCGCTTCGCGCGCGCCGAGGCGAGCGCCTCGAGCTGCGAATGCCACGTGGATATTCGATCTGCGGCCCTGCGCTTCCCGTCCGGGGATGAGGGTGTCACTGCGCTTTACCTCGGATCGGTGACGGCGTGCGAAGCCGGTCACCGCGGCGCCGGGCCGACTATTGGTCACCGCTCCGGTTCGCCGCTGCCGTGCTCCGTGTCACGGTGCGCAGGCGTAGATCCGGATCATAGATCAGCAGCTCCCCGCCCCCGAGGTCATCGAGCATTCGCTGGGCCGCTGCGTCTGCGTCGCTCAGCGTGGGACACAGCGTTTTACTCCTACGCGATCCTCGACGCGCCACCCACCTCCGCCGCGGGCACGACACGTAGCTGCGGTTCGTCGGGCGGCCATAACCGCCGCGCCCGCCATGCGTCATCCGCCGTTGGGCTGCAGCAGGATCTTGATTGCGCCGTCCTGCTTCTTCTGGAAGATCTCGTACGCGTGCGGGGCTTGCTCGAGCGGGAGCTTGTGCGTCGCGAGGTCTTCGACGCCGAGCGGGTCCGACTCTTCCTCGAGCAGCGGCATGATCTCGTCGATCCACCGTTTGACGTTCGCCTGGCCCATCCGCAGTTGGATCTGCTTATCAAACAGGTCCATCATCGGCATCGGATCCACCATTCCGCCGTAGACCCCGCTCACCGAGATCGTGCCGCCACGGCGGACCGCGTCGATCGCGGTGTGGAGCACGCTGAGCCGATCAACTCCAGCCTTCTCGGTGAACTTGGCCGCGACCGGATCCGGGAGCAACCCCGCAAGCTGATGGGCGAGTTTCCCGAACGGCGCGCCGTGCGCCTCCATCCCGACCGCGTCGATGACCGAGTCCGGCCCCCGACCATCGGTGAGCAACCGCAGCGCCCCCACGATGTCGTCGTGCTCACGCGTGTCGATCGCATGGATGCCGTGACGCCGCGCCATCTCGAGCCGCTCAGACACGAGATCGATCCCGAACACCTGCGAGGCGCCCCGCTGAACCGCGATCCGACACGACATCTGCCCGATCGGCCCAAGACCGAACACGGCCACCGTGCCGTTCTTGGGTATCGCCGCGTATTCCACGGCCTGCCACGCGGTCGGAAGGACGTCAGACAGATACACGAACCGCTCATCCGGCGGCCTCTTGGGAACCTTGATCGGCCCGAACTGCGCCTGGGGCACGCGTAAGAACTCGGCCTGCCCCCCGGGAACCTGGCCATACAGCTTGGTATAGCCGAACAGAGAGGCGCCCTTGCCCTGGTCTCGGACCTGAGTGGTCTCGCACTGCGAAAACAGCCGCTGATCGCACATGAAGCAATGACCGCAGGAGATGTTGAACGGAATCACGACCCGATCCCCGGGCTTGATCTGCGTGACCTCCGATCCGACTTCCTCGACGATTCCCATCGGCTCGTGGCCGAGGATGTCGCCCTCGTCCATGAGCGCGCCCAGCACCTCGTACAAGTGCAGGTCAGACCCGCAGATCCCGGTCGAGGTGATCCGCACGATCGCGTCGGTCGGCTCCTCGATCGTCGGATCCGGCACCGTGTCGACGCGCACATCCCGCTTGCCGTGATACGCCACCGCCCTCATCCCCAACCTCCCCGATCGATCATCGTCATCAAGCTGCCGCTACCCGCCAGCCCGGGCTTGACACGACGCCACGTATCGTGAACGGGCGCCTGGTAATTCTCTCGCCGGGCGGCTAGACGCACGCTCAGATGTCGGCCTACTCGTCGGATGACCCCGAGCCGCTTGTCGGCTATGCGGTACTGAGCTCCGCCGTCAACGGATGGGTCGCGGCGTATGCGCTCGCGCATCGACGCTCCGGTCGCGAGCTCCCAAGGAGACAGGAGCTGCTCCCGAATCGGCGCGTCAGCGTACGCGCGGGAGGACCTCGTCCCGATACGCGGCGAAGAACGCGTCCTGTTCCGGTCCGATCTGGTTGATGTACAGCTCATCGAAGCCCGCATCGGCGTACTCCTTGATCGCTGCGACATGCCGGTCGACATCGGGGCCGCATGGCAGCTCGTCGGCGACCATCTCCTCGGTCACGAGCTGGCTGGCTTGCTGGAAATGCTCGGGCGTGGGCAATACCTGCGCGAGCTCGCCCGGCAGCGCCTCGTTGGGCCAGAGGCGGTGCACGGTCTTGCGCGCTCGGCCCTCGTCCGGGTCCCAGCACACCTTCATTCCGCCCTGCACAAAGCTTCCGTTCTTCGCCTTGGACCGATATAGGCTGACCGATTCAGCGTCCGGGTCGACCGTGCAGTAACCATCCCCGATCCTGGCCGCCAGCTCGGTCGCCTTGGGCCCGAATCCCGACACGGCGATCGGCGGGGGCCGCTCCGGGAGGTCGTATACGCGGCAATGCTCAAGCCGATAATGGCGGCCACGGTGGTCGTGGACACCGCCTTCCCAGAGCAGGCGGATCACCTCCACAGCCTCCTCGAGCATCTCCAGTCGCTCGTCCGCCTCCGGCCACCGATCCCCGAAGATGTGCTCATTGAGTGCCTCGCCACTGCCCACTCCGAGACAGAAGCGGCCGTCAAGCAAGATCGCTGACGTCGCAGCCGCCTGAGCCACGATCCCCGGATGGATCCGCACTGTCGGACACGTGACGGCGGTCGTGACCTTCATCTCGGTCGCGTTGGCGATCGCACCGATCGTCGACCACACGAACGGGCTGTGACCCTGCTCGTCGTTCCAGGGATGGAAATGATCTGAGATCCACAGCCCCTCGAACCCGGCCTCCTCCGCCTTAATCGCCTGAGCGACGAGCTCGCGCGGACCCCACTCCTCACTCGACAGGAAATAACCGATTCTCATCTTCCCGGCGGTACCCGCCCCACACGCCCCGAAACGCGCGAGCGCCGCAGCGGCAAGTGGGTTCAAGCCGGCGGTGGGTTCTTGGCGGTGGTTTCGTGATTTTCCAGCCAGTGGCGGCGGTCAGATCCGCCGACGAACGTCGCTGGGATCTCGACGCCGCGGGTGACGCGATGGCACGGCGCGATGATGGGGATGGGGTTGGCGCCCATAATCCGGCCGAGGTCTCGAGCCGAGCCAGTGCTCGTGAGCTCGATGTAGGACCGGTGTCCGGCGTAGGGGATTGATTCGGTCGATCTCAGCGCGGGCGCGCCGGATGACTCCAGAAACGCCCAGTCGATGGCCCAGTGCATTCGGTCGGTGTTGCCAGCGAAGTATTCCTGGAGTTTGGCGGCGGCATCGGCGAGGTGGCGGCGAGCGGCTTGGCTGCCGCGGCGGCTGGTGGCGTGAGCGCGGAGTGCGTCGAAATCGCCGTGACCTTCAAACGCGACGCGGGTCAGGCCTTGGGGGGTGGCGGCCAGAAGCAGCGCTCCGAGCGGGCCGTCGAGGATGGCGGTGGCGACGCCAGGCGTGGCGAGCGTGTCGGCGGCGGGTCCGGATTGTGACATGGCGCGAGCTCCGGCTTTGAGGCCGGCGGCGTAGTCGTTGCATTCGGCGCAGATGCCTTCGGCGCGGGTGTCGACCCGCTCCACTGAGAAACCGGCGTCGGTGATCTCCTCGGGGTTCTGCAGCCCGCTGGCGAGATCGAATATGCGCAGGCACAGGCGACAGCGAAAGTGCGCATGATGGGTGGTGTTCGTCTCATACCGCACGGGCTCGGGCTCGCCGAAGGCGGACAGGAGCCCCAGCTCGCTGAACTCCGCCAGCGTCGAGTAGACGGTGCCGCGGCTCAGATCGGGCACCGACTCGGCCGCTCGGGCGAAGACCTCCTCGGCGGAGAGATGCTCGGTGGGGTCGCCCCGGAATGCTCCGAGAATGGCGCGACGCTGGGGGGTGCTGCGCAGCCCGCGGGCGTGCAGCAGCTCGCCGGCGTTGTCTGAGTGCGGACTCATCGGCGCATTCTCGCGCGTGAAGACGACGGTTGCTGGTTGCCGCAGTGAATGAGGGGTACTAGAACAGACATTGTCTTATCTAGAAGTTATTCGTATCTCGTTCTATCGAGGAGTGACCCCGTGATATTGCGCATCGATCGTATCCAGACCGAGCTACCGCCTCCGTCTGACCCGGATCCCCTCGGCGCTTCCGCCGTCCAGGAGCTCCTGGGCGGCAAGTACGGCGAGATGTCGACGTTCATGAACTACACGTATCAATCGTTCAACTTCCGCAACCGCCAGGGCGCCCGCCCGTTTTATGACCTGGTGGCGAGCATCGCCGCCGAGGAGTTCGGACACATCGAACTCGTTTCGACCGCGATCAACACGATGCTGACGGGCGCGACCGAGGGCAAGCCCGGCCAGCTCGGTGATCTCAGCGCCGTTAAGGATGTGCGCAACACCCAGCATTTCATCGCCGGTGGCGCCGGGACGCTCGTCCAGGACTCAAACGCCAAGCCCTGGAGCGGCGACTACGTGTTCGCGTCCGGAGACCTGATCGAGGATCTCACCCACAACTTCTTCCTGGAGACCGGAGCGCGCAACAACAAGCTCAAGGTCTATGAGATGGTCGAGCATCCCGCCGCCCGCGCGCTGACCGGATACCTGCTCGTCCGCGGCGGCGTGCACCAGGTCGCCTACGCGCGCGCGCTTGAGAAGTTGACCGGAGCTGATCTGATGAAGCTGTTCCCCTCGCCGCGGATCCCGACCGACAAGATCCCGGAGTGCCAACCGCACATCAAGCGCGGCGAGCACCTCAAGCTCTACCGCTTCTCCCCCAAGGACTTCCAGGAGATCAAGGCCGTGTTCAACGGCCCGCACCCGGAGACCGGTGAGGATCTGACCATCGCCGAAGAGATCTCGCCCGAGGGTGCGCCGCCGTTCGACCTCCCAGCCCAGCCCGCCGTGTTCGCACCCGGGCCCGACCCCGAGATGCTCGCGGAGGTATCGGCCAAGCTACGCAAGGCCGCCGGCCTGCCCAAGAAGCCCACCGGAGTGGTCGCCAACAACGGCAACGGCGCGAACGGCAAAGGCGTCGTTGACAAGGTCAAGGACGCCGTCAGTTAGGGGCGCATCCCAGCGGTGGCGCCCCGCGACGCGGGGCGCCACCGCGTAACAGTCACGCCCACCAATATTCGGATTCGGAGATGCAATGGCAGAACTAACTCACCTGGACGAGAAGCTGGCCGAGGTACTCGGCCTTGCCCAAGCTGCCCAGGCCGCGACCAAGAAGGTGGCGACCCTCGCCCGCGACGAGCACGAGATGCAGCTGGTGCAATCGCTGCAGCAGATGGGGGACGATGCAGCGGAGATCGAGCAACGATGCGAGGCGGCCGTCAGCTCACGGGACGGCATGAAGACGGCGATCGCCACAAAAGCACGTGAAACCAAGGCCGAAGTCACCGGCTTCATGCAGACCTACCTCGAGGACGCGGAAGCGCTCGACGGCCTCGAGTTCCTCAGCATGGCCGAAGCCGGAGAGATGGCCCATTGGGAAATCCTCGCGAAGCTCAACGAGAAGGCCAACGACGCCGACATCGGCAAGCTGGTCACGTTCGCCGTGCGGCTCCAGGAAGGCCACGTCCACTCGGTGCGCGAGCATTCACTGCTCCTGGCCGGTGAGGAAGATCCCTCAGAGGCCGCTTAGCGAACCCGATCCAGTGGAAGGCCGCGACCGGCTGAGCCCGTCACCCGCGCGCCTCCAGAGGCGCTTGAGTTGAGACCGGATTGCGCCGAGCGTCCGCTGCTTGGTCGCGCTGCCTCTTCGAGCCGCGGCGGCAACCAGAGCGGCAGTGGTGGCAGCAGCAGCCAGAGCCAGAAGAGCAGCGGCTCGGGCAGCGGCGGCAACAAGGCGCAGAAAGCAAAAGCCGGGCGCAAAGGAGGCAAGAAGTCGAGCAGCCAGCTCACCGCGCATGCGCGTAGCCTTAACCACGATTCTGACCAGCACTCTGAGTTCGAGGAGCTGAGAATGGCAACAACGAAACCCGTCCGCTGGCCATCGTGACCGGCGCCTCGAGCGGAATCGGGTACGAGCTCGGCGACCCATCCGCCGGGCACGTTGATTTGGTCAACTCTGATCCCGAGCGCGCGCATGATCCGAGGAGGGACTCCCGGTCCTCCTGGACCTCACGGGCGAGTCCCTCCAGGAACGCCGCGTGGCTCGTGCCCCCGATTGCTCGCCGCGGTGCGCCGGGTCAGCTCGCGAGCGGTCGCGTCGGTAGAAGTGGTGTGACGAGCGCCTGGTAGGTCGAGGCCCGCGAGGGTCGGCCACCGTGGCGCCGAACTCGTCGGCTGTTACCGCAGTCGACGTGAATGGAGACACCACGATGGCCGAAGGTCAGAGCATGACGACGGTTGCCGATGTCGTCGCGCAGGTCCGCGACGGGCGGCTTGAGGATTTCGTCAGGGAGGCGGTCGCGATCGTCGCCCGCGAGCTGATGGAAGCCGAGATCAGCGCCGAGGTTGGTGCTGGGCTTGGCGAGGTCGCGCCGGAGACCCGGCTGACGCATCGAAACGGGTATCGGCCGCGGGCGTGGGAGACCAGGGTCGGGGAGATCGAGTTGCTGATCCCGAAGAAACGCTCGGGCAGCTCGTACTTCCCGAGCTTCCTGGAGCCGCGCCGGCGCTCGGAGCAGGCGATCATCGCGGTCGTGTTGGAGGCGTACGTGAACGGCGTCTCGACCCGGAAGGTCGACCGGCTGGTTGAGCAGCTGGGGATCGACGGGATGACCAAGGATCGGGTCTCGGCGCTCTGCCGGGCGTTGGACGAGCAGGTCGAGCTGTTCCGCCAGCGGCCGTTGGAGGGTGCCTACCCCTACCTATGGTTAGACGCCAAACAGGTCAAGGTCAGAGACCACGGCCGCGTCGTGTCCAAGGCAGTCGTCGTCGCCTACGCGGTGCACGAGTCCGGCGTGCGCGAAGTGATCGGCCTGGATGTCGGCGAGGTCGAGTCGGGCGCGTTCTGGGTCGAGTTCCTGCGCTCGCTCAAGCAGCGCGGGCTCGACGGTGTGCGGCTGGCTGTGTCCGATCAGCACGAGGGGCTAAAGGGCGCGATCGCCCGCGTGCTCGGGTGCCCATGGCAACGCTGCACAGTGCACTTCACTCGCGACATGGTCATGCACTGCCGTCGCGATCAGCGCGGGCTCGTCGCCGCAGCACTCAGGGAGATCTTCAACGCCGAGGGATACGAGCAGGCCAAGGACAGGGTCACGCACGTACTCGAACGGCTCAAGGACGTGGCGCCGAAGGTGTGCACGCTGCTGGAGGCGGCCGAGGAGGACCTGCTCGCCTTCTACCGGCTCCCGCCCGAGCACTGGACCAAGCTGCGGTCCACGAATCCGTTGGAGCGGGTCAACAAGGAGATCGGACGCCGGACCGACGTCGTCGGGATCTTCCCCAACGACGCCGCCGTGATCCGCTTGGTCGGTGCGCTGCTCTCAGAACAGAACGACGAGTGGCTGGTGCAGCGCCGCTACCTGTCGGTCGAGTCGATGGCGCTGATCCTGGCCGAGCCCACCGACCCCACCCAGCCCGAGCGGGCCCAGGTCGAGCAGGAGGTACCCGGTCTCACCGCCGCCTGAACCGCGATCGGGCCATCTGGCCCCGATCCAGGACCGCAACTGCGAACCGCGGCCCGTTCTGAGCCGTTCTGCGGCCCTCGGACGGACGCACGCGACCGATAGCACCCCCCCAATCGAGGCGTGCACGCGCGTGTCGGCGCTCGCCCTCGCCCTCAGGGCTCGCCCAGGGGCTCGCCCCTCGGTCTCGGTCTCACGCCAACACGCGCGTATTCCCCTCCCCGCACCAGGCAACGAGGAGGTGAGCACCCTCATCCCGGTCTGAGCCGCCACACTCGCCGACGAGCTCTACCCGTCACACCACAACATCCGACTTGACTTCGCGAGCCGCCGCAGCGCCGGCAAGTTGATTGTTGAGACAGATCGCCAACTGCATCTCGTCGCGCCTTGGCGCATGCGAGCCGCGTGGCGAGTGCAGGCGACGGGTTTCTCGTGCCGCGGTTCAGCCGACGGTGCCGACGCCGTGGTCCTCGAGCGCGTGGCGTTGAGCGCCGGTGGAAACAGCGACCGCATCCGCTCGGCGTGGCGGCGGGCTTCTGGAGACTTGGATGCGAGGTGGTGGTCGACCGGACGCACGCTCGGTCGCCTTCGCTGCCGTCGGCGTCAAGCTCGCCAAGGCGGGGTAAAGAGTTGTCCGGATACCCTGGCTTCCAGGGCATTAAGTTGGCCCGGCCGGGTTATCAAGGCGCGGGGCGGCGGACGATTCTGCAGGGATCGGTCCGAAGCCCCGCGCCGCTGACTCGCGTCCAGGAGGTCGCCGGTTCGAGCCGCTGGCTACATCGGGCAGTTGCTGCAAAGCGGACGGTTTCGGCGGTGCGGCTGACGGCTTCCCACCGTCGTTGACGGAGCTTGGTGAAGTTTTTGTCAGGTTGCCCAAGTGCCGCGTGGACTGCTCGTCGAATTTGTAGCTTCGATGAGCCGGGGGTAGCGGCGCGCGGTCGGGGAGCGTTGTCGCGGGTGCGGCGCGAGATCTCGCTGAGCGACGGGATGGGGTGATCTGGTCACTCCGGGGTTGCGGCTGCCGATATTTGGTTTTCGGGTGCGCCGTCGAGGACGAATAGCTCGACGCCGAGGTCGGGGTCGAGGTGGTTGGCGCTCATCATCGCGATGACTTTGCGGCCGGTGATTTCGGCTACTTTGGCGCTGGCTTCCTCGCGCATCGCTTCCTGGTATTCGTGGCGGAGCGATAGCACGTTCTCGCCGCGTCCTTTCTGGACTAGGACTTGCTCGCCTTTGGTCAGTGTCTGCTCAAGCAGGACCACGACGAGGTTGTCCCGCAGGGTCGTGCGCGCCTTCATCGGTCCGCGTCCGGTGTATTCGCGCAGCAGCCCGACGATCGCGTTGGAGATCGTCACATAGATGGAGCTTCCGGGGGGACGATCCGGTTCGGTCTCAGCGGACATGGCACTTCCTTCCCGCCTTCCCCTGGAGTTCGAGATCCGACGCGGGAAGAAGGGAAAGACGGCGAGTCTGCCGCGAGCGCAAGATGCCGCCCAAGCCTGAACGGACGAGACAAATTGTCGCAGATCGGACCTGGACCCGTCGCGGACAATCGATAAAATTGCTCCTCTCGGACTGGGGGGCTGAGTCCCTTCAGGCCGATCCCGCAGGCTGGATGTCGGACGCTTCGTCTGCGGAGCGTTCGATTCCTCCCACAGCAGAGAGCAATCGTGTGGAGGTGAGCCATGGCCGCGAACCGACGGGTGGAGTCGCTGGAGGCCGCGGACCTGCTGGAGATCGTCACCCGCGAGCAGGGCACCACGATCACGATCGAGGCGGCCGGGGAGTGGGACCTCGGCGGTGCACCCGCCGCCCGTCAAGCCATAGCCGGCGCGCTGATGGGCCGCCCGGAGTGCGTGGTGCTCGACCTCAGTCGACTCGCGTTCATGGACTCAAGCGGAGTGCACGCCGCGCTCGAACTCGCCCGGCGCTCGACCGCGCAGAACGTTCGACTGGTGATCATCCCCGGCCCCCCGGCCGTCCGGCGCGTGTTTGAGGTCACCGGGCTCACGGAGCGGCTCCCGTTCATCGACAAGCAGCCGCCGGGCAGAGCTGCGAGACCCCGCAACGCCCCGGATGGCGCAACGGGATCTGGCGGCTCCTCTCTTCCGCCCAACGGCGCCGGCCGCCCCTTCAAGGCGGCCGGCGCCGCCGGCATTGGCACACCCCCGAGTAGAACCGCATCGATCTCGCCACCGCTCCGAAGGCAACGCCCGATCCCTGCGCAAGATCGAGCCACCTATCAGCTGTCCTCAGGGAGTTCGCCAACCGCAGGCAAGCCGGTGGCTGATCCACCAGCCATCTCGGCGGAAGCGACCGCGGCTGCGTCGCGCCAGCAGAATCGAGGTATGACGCGGTGACCGCAGTATCCGCCAGCACCGTCACGCCCGCCTCGCCCCCCAACGGGCAGAGCCAGATGCTCGAAATCTCCAACGCGATGGTCCGCCTGCACAAGCAGGCGTTCGGCCGCGGCCCAACGCAGGCCAGCGCTCAGTTTGCGGGAGCGAACATCCTCATCGTTCTGCTGGCAGACACCATGACGATCGCCGAGCGCAACCTCCTCGCGCTGGGCGAGAACGGGCGGCTGCGCGAGCAGCGACTCTTCCTCGAGCACGCGCTAGAGGACGAAATGCGCTCGGTAGTAGAGCGGATATTGAATCGGCGGACTATCGCGTTCGTCCCCGGCTTCGACGTTCACCACGATGTCGCGGCGCTGATGTTCACACTCGAGCCGAGCCCGGAAGACGCAACCTGACACGGCGACGTCGATCTTCCCCGTCAAGAGGGACGGGCCGCGGCGGGTCAGCGATCGGGCGGTCAGCTCTCCGGGTGTCTACCTGCAACGCATGCAGCGGAGGAGCTCCTCGGTATAGAACAAGCCCACGAAGCCGCCGATGACCCGTCGATCGAAGGGACGGTGCGCATGCCTGGTCGACCGCGTGAGCGACCGTGAGTTCGGCCGTTCGGCGTTTGACAGGTTCGGCGAGGCGGCCTCGGCGTTCGCGGGGCGTAGCGCGTTCTTCACGGGTCGCGTTGTGATCCTGGTCGTCTGGCTGGTCAGCTATCCGTGATCAGCGACAAGGACACGTGGCAGCTGATCATCAACACGGTGACCACGATCATCACTTTCCTGCTGGTGGCGCTGATTCAGAATTCTCAGCGACGAAGCGAGTTCGGGCTCCGGACGAAGCTCAACGCGCTCGCCGACGCGCTCGCGGACCTGATGAGCATCAGGCCACCGGAGAGTCCGGCGATCTGATGAACGACATGGAAGAGCTGTGGGTCGCCGCCGGTCTGGAGGAGCAGGCATGAGCCGTGCGCTCGAGTGCGAGCCGCGGGCGTCGCCCGCGGCTGCGGGGCTCAGCTGAACAGGTCGGTGCGGGGTGCGGACCGAATCGCTGGGCGCTCCCGACCAGGCTCATGGCCAGCGCGATACTTGCTCACCGAGATGGTCTCGACAGGCATCCGCTCGAGTTCGCGGTCGGCCGTGCTCTGTCCGTCCTCGGACTTCGTCTCGATCAGGATCAGATCCTGGTGCATATGGACTGAGTTGCCATCTTGGCCAACGAGGCAAATGCCGAAATCGCAAGTGAGACGCTCAGATCCGTCGAGCGCCGCCAGCGTGACGCTCTCGAACTCGGTCGTCAGCGTCGCCTCGAGCTCCTCGGGCGCCTCCAGGCCGGCGTCCGCCAGGGCGCTCTTCAGGCACCCCATGGCATCTTCGGTCAGCCCGCGCCGCTGTTCCTTCGGGTAATCGATCTGGCGCTTGTCGGTCTCGTCCTCCGAGCGCTTGAGCTTGACCTCGAACACGCACTCCCCGGTGTCCTCATAAAGCCGCGAGCGCGCCTTGAACCGAGGCCGGCGATCCTCGATGTGATCCACGAAACAGCGCAGGTCTGAGGTATCGAAATAGGTCGTGCTGTAGGCAAACGCCCGTCGCCCATCGATGTCCAGAACCTGATGGTCATCGGAGAGCCGCTCACAAGCTGGACGAATTGCTCCGTGGTCGCCGCGTACTTGTTATCGATCCGGCGCAACAGCGCCGCCCGCTCGTCCAGCGCGTTCAACGACAAGCCGTCGAACGCGTCCAACAGATCCCGCACCTTTCATGCATCGGCCGCATCCTGGGCCCGCCGTGGCGCGAGCAGAGCGGTCAACGGCTCGCGGCGGCCAGGTGTGCCGGATGCTCCTCGTGAGGCGCTCGAGCCAGCGCGCGTCCCGCTCTCCAGGACATGCGCATTCGGCGCCGGAATGCCTTCGGCGTCTCCGCGTAGGACCGCTCGCCAATCCCGAACGCCTCCATCTGCAACTCGGTCCGCCGATGGTCGATCAGCTTGACCACCGCGTCGAGGTCCACCGCCACCGGGGTGCTCGCCGCGGTCAGCACCTGCCGGAGCAGCGCCAGATCGTGGTCATCGCCGAGCAGGTCCGACAGCCGGTCGAGCTCTTTGGCGTGACCTCGCACGGTCGGACCGCACGTCGGCGCCAGCAGGCGCTCGTGATACCAGAGATCTTTCACTCGCTTGCGCCAGGCGTGTAGATCGTCCATGTCGCCGTTGACGCGAGCACGGGCAAACGCCTCACGCCCGCGCCAATAAGAGCGCAACAGCCCGCTCTCCAGTGACTTCCAGCCGCCTTTGCGGAGCTGCCAATCGTCCACACGAGCGCGTACTGCCGCCAGCTCCTGAACAGCGCGATCGTCCACGACCGAGACATCCCCATGTCGGCCGTGGGCGGACCGGCGGGTTTCCAGATGCGCGCAAAGTCGGCCGAACGCGGCCTCGGGAAGCTGGCCCGCGAACCGATCGGAGAGCTGGCTGACCGACGCGATCATCACGTCGGCATCGCGCACGCCCGACAGGCGCCGCGCCGCTTCGCGCAGAGCGGCGTTCTCACGCTTGCGCTGCTCGCTGGACATCGCGCCTCGACCCAACCGCAACAGCGATCTCTCCTTCTTGATCGCTTTCCGCGCACTATGGACCGCGCTGACCGGATCATCGCCGATCCCCTCCCGCAGCTCGAACATAGCTCGATCCAGCTGCTCCCCGGCACACCGCAGAATCGCACTCCGCACCGACTCGTCCACTCCGAACTTGTAGGCCATCGCCGCTCCTCTCTTGCCAGTCCGACGACCAACCGCTACCCGTCCAGACAACTCGGGAACCAACGCCGCTGACCCCCCGCATCGCGTATCGGCGCGGCGGCGCCCGATCGGTCCGCCGCAGTTGAACCACGGTGACGCCGCCCGTCTCGCTGGGTCGGTTTCGTCGTCCGGTCACCCGGGGATGACGCTCTTTAGATGTCGGCCGATTGTGACCTTGGCGGCGACGTCGAATTCGCGAACGACCCGAAGCGATTCCAGACCGCCGCCTCAAGTGCGAAGCAGAGCTCGTCACGACTTGTCCACCGCTCGGCAGCGCGCGCCCGGCGCGACCCGGCAGGTCGGGCACCACTCCTCGAGCCACAACGATCGGTCGCTCATTCGGTCTCCTCTCTTCGAAGCGCCGACACCACGCCGGCGCTCTCGGCTTGCTCTTGGAGGCCGCTCACCAACGGGGGGAGCGGCGGCGGGACGTCGTGCTGTGGATCCCGAGCCGCTTGATGACGCGGCCGGAAACCAGCCGCATTTCGGCCGCCACAGCCGTACACTCCGTATTGCGGCTGTTTGCAGGGATTTAGTGCCCATCCGAGAGCGTCCGTGAACGCTCGTAAACCCTGACCCTTCCATGGTAAGGAAGGGGTCGTCGGTTCGAGTCCGACAGAGGGCTTTGCCTGCAATTCCAGGGTTTTTCGCTCTGGAGTGCGGGCCGATGACGGGCTTGCGCGTCCACTTCGCGTCCATTTCGCGTCCAAATAGAGCGGTTCGGAAGGGGTCGTCGGGTCGCGAATTGCGCGCATCTGCGGGGGATGGCGGGCTGGTTGAACACTTCCTGCAGGCTGTACGTTCGTGCCCGCTGGGCGCACGCCAATCCTGGCGTGTACGCGGGATCGCGTTGGAGGTGGGCGGGCGGTGCTAAAGGTGTCGCACCTCTGGAGCCTGGGTGCTACACTTGCGTTTCGTGCCGACGACCAAGCCTCGCTACACCGTGACGGATAGCGGGCATCTCGCGGAGTTGCTCGACGCGGCGGCTCGCCGCTGGCCGGATGTCGTTGACCGCAAGCAGCTGCTGCTTCGACTCGCGGAGGAAGGGCATCACGCTCTTGCCAGCGCTGAGCTCGCGACGGTTGCTCGTGATCGGCGCGGCCGGGTTGCGCTGGCGCTCGAGCGGATCCCGTCACTGGTCGATGTCGATCGGTTGCTCTCCGACGAGGCGTGGAGCTGACCGGGTTTCGCGAGCGGCGCTGGTTGCTGTTGGACAAGTCAGCGCTCGTGCGGGGCGCGAACATCGACGGCGCGTACGGGGAGCCTTGTCTGTGTGCGATAACGAGACTCGAGTTGCTCTACAGCGCTCGCTCAGCGCACGCCTACGAGGAGCTCGCGATCGAACTCGACACGTTTCATCAGCTCCGAGTGGACGGCGAGACGATCGCGACCGCGTTGACCGCTCAGCGTGAGCTCGCGACACACAGTCAGCATCGCGTGCCGATCCCAGACCTCCTGATAGCCGCGTGCGCCCAGCAACACCAAGCGGCCGTGCTCCACGTCGACCGGCACTACGAGACGCTTGCTCGAGTTCTGGCGTTCACCCCCGTGAGACTCACTACCTGAGATTTCGCGCAAGCGAGGCGCGCGCCCCTCTCGCTTGGGGGAGCGTTAGCAGACGCGTGTGGTGTCGGCCAGTTCAACCGACTCCGCAAGGGGGGCCGGTCGATGCCTCGGACCAAGTGGCTCGCAACTAGAGTGGCCGGTTTACCGGCGGGTGGCGATGACGGCGGTGGCGATCACGAGTGAGAGCGCGACGAGGCCGCCGACGCCGGTCAGTGGGGTGATGCCGGTGCTCTGGCGCTCATGGTCGACGAACCCGATGAATGCGATCGGGATCGCGACCGAGAGAACCAACAGCGCGGTGCGCAGGATCCGGCGCTTGTTGTGTCCGGCGTCTCTTTGCTGTTTGGCGGCGGCGATCGCCGCTTGTGCGCTGTCGGACTCGCTGTCGTAGAAGATCAGGGCTCGCCGCCCAAGGCCTCGGGCGCTGCTGTCGCAGCCCCAGGCCATCGCGATCATGAAGCTGAGCGGGAACACCCACGTGATCACCCACACCGTCGCAGCGAACAGGAACCCGATCGCGGTCTTCACCCACGGATGGGCACCCTCCTTGCGCGTGTCGGAGGGGGCGGAGAGGAATCCGCCGTAGATCAGCAACACGTAGATGCTGCGGACCCACGTACGCCATGGACGGCGCGCGGCTGGCTTCTCGGGCATCGGTGTGTCTCGCACGGGGAGCAGGGCCGAGCGGGCGGCGTCGACCGTCGGGTGGACGCCGCGGAGCGCCAGCATCTCGGCGGCGGTCTCGAGCTCCCGCGGGTCGCGCCCGTACAGCGCAGCGGTGCGCAGCAGCATCCGCGCCTCCTGCCTGAGGTACAGCAGGTAGCCGGGGACCAGCGCGATCAGGAACGGCGTCCCAGCCACCGCCCCATCGACGGCTGCGACCTTCGCGCTATCGGTGCGCAACTGCTCGGCGATGACCGCGCGCGGAACACCCTCACGCTCCTTCTGGACACGCTGTGCCCACTCCAGAGATGGCTCGCCGAGGCTCTGTGTGCTGTGCAGCGCGATCCGCTCGGCGACATGCTCGGGGTCGCGATAGGCAACCACCGCAAGGTGCCACCCTACTGACAGCGTGCGCCCGATCCGCCTTCTCGAGCCCGGCGGTGGGGCGCCATCCGGCGAGACGTCATCCCCCGGCGGCACTCCACCCTTCGCGAGATCGCTGGCGCCGTTTAACCGCGGCAAGCTCGGATCGGAGCGATAAGTACTCATTTCTGAGACAGCGCTACAGGTTGAGCGCCTTCCGGTGCAACTCGAACAGTCTTCGCCACTTCGTCCATGAGACCAATATCGCGGAAAGCCAAGCATTTTGGAATCATCCTTTTCGGCGTATATATGCGTCCGTCCCGGATGCCGGCCCGAGCCCGATCGCCGCCAGGTGCGTTCCGGATCGAGATGGCGGTAAATGCGAATCACCGTCTCGTGAGCTCCACCAGCAGCGACTCGACCCGCTCAAGCCGCGCGGAGATCTGGTCGAGCTGCGGGTCCCCTGCTGCTTCCGCGACCCTGTCCTCGGGTGGCTCTCCGGACTTCTGCTCGCGCTGCGCGCGCGTCACGAACGCCGAGGTGATCGCCGCCGTGATGATCGCAAGGAACGCGATCCCCTCCAGCATCACGACCGCGCCGACGATCTTGCCGGCGGTGTCCTTGGGCGTCACGTCTCCGTACCCGACTGTCGTGACCGTCTGCAGGGACCACCACATGCCCTCCCAGATGCTCGAGTACTCGCGATGGTCGATCAGCCTGATCGCGATCCCCCCTCCGACCACGACGATGAACGTCGCCGTCACGATCACGCTCGCGGCGTTGCGTACCGAAATCGGCTCGCGCAGGAACCGGTTCATACGGCGCTCGATCGTTCTGGGCCGCTTCACTCCCGCCACATCACACCCCCCGAACCGGGAAGCGGAGAGAGCAACTGCGGCCCGAAAGGCCCGGCATCACCGTCGGCCTCTGTGGCCATCTACTCACTCCGCGGCGCCAGCACCGAACGCACCTCAAGCCACACGTTCCACCCGGTCGACCACGCCGACGCCAGAGCAAGGATGCAGCGGAAGCCCAAGCAAGCAGCCGGCGAGCACTCCGATCCCCGGGATGGCCGGCTGCCTTGTCAGCTGCACTTGGATTTGGTGGCGTCGGTGAAGCTGTTGACCGAGCTCACGACGCTGGCCGCGTTGGTCGCGATTGCGGCGAGCTGGGTTGCCGAAGGACTCGACGGGAGCGCCTTGACGGCGCTTTGGAGCGCGTCTACGGATGTCTTGACGGCGGTGGTCTGACTCGGGAAGTCGCTCTTGGCCGAGCTGACGACCGAGTTCGCGTCGCTGACGATCGTGTTGATCTGTGACTTCAGGCCGCTGACGCCGCTGCTGGAGGTGGCGCTCGGCAGATTCTTGATCGAGTTTTCGAGGTTGGTGCGGTCAGAGCAGTAGGCCGGCTTGCTGCTGCTGCCACAGCCGGCAAGCGCGATCAGCGCGCCGGCGGCAACGGTCGCGAGCGCGGTGCGCATCGCGACGCGGCCCATCGGACGCCTTGATCCGCCCACCTTTTTTCCGGGTTCCATCGCATCAGGCTATGCCGGCGGAGCGGCGCAGCGCATCAGCCAAAAAGGTTGAGATGACGAGACACGGGAGCGGTCAGGACCGCCGGAAGGGACGCGATGATGATGCGTATCCTCGGCCGGCTAGGGCTCGCCTTGAGTGAGGCGATAGCGATTGACGAGCAGATCCGCTCCTCGAGCTTCGGGGCAGCCGACGATAAGTGACGCGGCGACAGCGAGACCAGCAAACGGAGACACACGAGGCCCGTCCGCGGGCACCCCCGCCGACGGGTTTGGTGGTGTTCGGGATCCCCGCCGATCCATCCGTGGGCAGCGCGCGAGGATCCGCTAGTCTGCGCGGGGGGGCCGTCCGCGTCTGGCCCGCGAGAGTTCGCCTGTGGGCGAGGTTTTTGTCAGAGGCCTGTTTCGGCGGTGATGCGGCCGGATTTGACCGCCGCGGCGAGATCGTGATAGTCGCTGTCGTTTTGTTCGGCGTACGCGTTTGAGAACTCGACGATTGCGCGGTCGAAGCTGTCGTTGTTGCCGAGGTATGCTGCGATCGCGATCCGGTCGCCGCTGCGTGCGTGCGCACGGGCGAGCGTCCAGCCGCACAGCTTGCCGTAGGTGGCCATGGCTTGAGGGACCATCTGCTCGATTTCCGCCGAGCCCTTCCAGTCCTTCAGCTGACGGCCGTAAAAGTCGCGCGGCTTGCCGTCGAGCCCGGAGTCGATGTGCAGCCAGCCGAGGAAGATGTCGCTGGTGGCTTGCATCAGTCGCTGGCCGACGACCACCCGCTCGCCGTGGTTTGAGAACTCGCTCGGGCTGAGGAATTCCTCCAGGACCGACGCCTCGGCCTCTTTCATCTGCAAGAACAGCGGGTCTTGGCCGTCGCGGCCGATCAGCAATGCGATGTAGGCGCGGGTGCCGACGCTTCCGACCCCGACCACCTTGCGGGCGAAGTCGGTCAGCTCGAACTCTTCCAGCAGCACCCGCCGGTCGAACTCGAGCGTCTCGCGGTAGCCGCGCACCAACTGGCGAAGCGCTTCGAACATGTCATCGCGCTCTGTGCCTTGCGCGAGCTGCTCGATCGGCACGATCAGCGGCGATTGATCGATGATCCGTGCCTTCCCGTCGACGTCGTGGCACAGCTTCGAGAACGCCGTCATGCTGTCCTTCGTCCGCGCCTTCGCGACGTTCTTCTCGGTTTGCTTGACCATCTTCGGCTTGAATTGCGAGCCGTACTCCTTGATCGCGCTCTCGACGTCGAGGTGCGAGTACCACACTTCGAGGTTCTTCATCCCGGCGAAGTTGGCCATCGCGGTGCGGTACTGGCCGACCGTGTCAAGCACGATCCGTTCCTGCTCCTTCGCGCGAAAGCCGTTGTCGCGCGCCGCGATCAGCATGCTGGCGGCGAGTCGCTTGACATCCCACTCCCACGGACCGGGAAGCGTCTCATCAAAATCGTTGACATCGAACATCAGGCGCCGCTCGGGCGAGGCGAACACCCCGAAGTTCGACAGGTGCGCATCGCCGCAGCACTGCACGCTTAGTCCCGACCGTGGCGTCGAGGCGAGGTCATTGGCCATGAGCAGCGCGGCCCCGCGATAAAACGTAAACGGTGAGACCAGCATCCGCCCGTAGCGGATCGGCACGAGCTCCGGTACTCGCGTCTTCGCCTGACGCTCCAGCAACGCGACCGGATCAGCGCGACCCGGTGGCGGCTCGAACTTCGCATGATCCGCGCGTGGCACCTCACTCCGCGCCGCCTTACCACGCGCGACCCGCTCAGCCACCGACAAATGCTGAACGCCCGTGGTCTCCGGCTTCCTGCCCGGCGCGGCTGTCCCGCGTCGGGGAGCGGTCGTCCGTCTACTTGGGGTTGTGGTTGCCATTGCCGTTCCTTCCCGCAATCGTTATCGCATCAGTCAGCAGCGTTTCCTAGCTACCGACGTGCAACTTGGTGTCGCATCAGGCTATGCCGCCGAGCGATGCAGTGCATCGGCCAAAAAGGTTGAGATCACGGTGCCGACAGTGATTTGGAGGGAGGCGTGGGCGGGCAGGCGATGCACTCGTGGAGCGTCAGGCGGTGCTGACCTGTGAGGCTTGTGGTGCTTGCGGGGCTGCTTTGGCGGCGTGCTTTTGCAGCAAGTCCGCCAGGAACATGACGATCACGGCGATCCCGACGCCGGCGAGCGTGAACAGGATTCTGCGTCCCTCGCTAGCAAAGTTGGACGGGTGGGGCACGTCCATCGCGATCAGGAGCCCTCCGGCCAGCGCTGCCGTGTACCAGGCGAAGTTGACGAACCGGATCGCTGCTGCCAGCCCGAACAGCAGGACGATTATCACTTCGAGGACGGTTTTGTTGTGGACGGTCAGCAGGACGAGCGCAGCCACCGCGGCGCCGATTGCCGTCCCGGCGACGCGCTGTACGGCAGCGAAGGTGGATTGCTGAAGGTCGGGCTTCATCGCGATGATGACGGCGATCGGCATCCAGTAGGCGTTGGGCAACTGCAGCCCGAAGGCGATCGCGACCGCGATCGACACGGCGACGGCCCGGATCACCGCGAACAGGATCATTGGCTTGGTCAGCGGCCTCGGCGAGATATCTCCCGGGATCTCGGCGGCTGGCTGGGGCGCCGCGACTCGTCCGCGCGCGAGCCACATGATGAAGGTGTAAGCGACCCAAAGCGCCGCTCCGGTCAGCCAGGCCAGCGCCTGTTTCCACGGTTCGGTGTGGATCAGGCCGGATTGGAAGGCGCCCGGAAGGCCGAACGAGAGGAGCGTCGGCAGGCCGAGCACGATGATGAACCAGATGTTGAGCAGATAGGCCGAGACGAATCTGTGCAACCCGTATTTCACCGCGAGACCGGCCAGCGAAGTGGCCACGAACGCGGCCAGTACGACGAACCCCCAGGGACCGCCGCCGATGCCGAACCCCAGGGCCGTCAGCAGCGCGCCGGCTCCGGCCATCGCGGCCATCGCGAGGACCCGTGGGCCGTAGTTTCCACCGGGGTCGCTCAGCGCCACGAGCAACGCTCCGAAGATCGCACTGAGGAAGTACCTCCGGTCGTGCGGGAGCACGCCCACGATGATCAGCAGCCCCAGCACCACCGCGAAGACGGTACCTCTGCGCAGGTTGAATCCCTGCCACTTTGCTTCGAACAGTTTCTCAAGCCGAGTCATGTTGTTCCTCTATCCGGTTGCTGCGGTCGCTGCTCTAGGGAGGCGGTCCGTCCGGCGACCTCCGGCTGCGCACTTCGGGCATCATCCGGGCGCCCGTTCCGACCCCGAGCTGCCGTCACGCTTCCGCGGATGACCCAACACCCAGGGTCGAAGCGTTTTGCGACAGCTGTAGTTGCGCTGTCGTTGCAGGTGCGCGGGTGCCTACCGTCTGCGGTCGCGTCGCCGCTCGCGCCGTCTCACCCCGCATACAGATACGGGCGAGAGCGGCCGTCCGAACGGGTCGATGAACAGTGTGACGGGCCCCGTCTGCGTGGGAACGGTGCCCTCGAGGGTCTCGATGGAGTAGGAGAGCTCGCCGTTCTCCAGATGCGGCTGCCGGAGCACGACGACCGCGTCTTCAGGTGCTTGATCCGCGGACTCGAGGAACGAGAGCACCGCGTTGGGCGGGTCTTCCTCGAAGTTGTTGTCTCCCTCGGCCCAGAGGTCGACGAAGTCCACGGTGGTCATGTGTCCCACGATCCGCTTCGGGCGATCGGAGAAGTAGAGCGTCGACGGGGTGACGTCCTTCAACGTGAGGGTCGTGCCGTCGGCCGTGACGGCGCGCGCGGTCTGCACGAACATCGACTGTTCGGCCTCGAGCTCTTCGACCATCTGTTCGTCAGTCATCTGCGTGTCGGTCATGTGAACCCTCCTATGTCTGCTTTGCGCACCTTACGAGCGCGCATGTGAGTGGTGCGGCGAATACGCCCGCGCCTATACCGCGCCGGCGGCGCGTGGAGTCGGTCGAATCAACGCGCCAACGATCCACAGGATCGGGAAGAAGAATCCGATCCAGAACATCCAGTAGTGCCCCTTGCGGAACGTTGTCAGTCCGAAATAAATCCAGCATGCCACGTAGATAATGGCCAACACAATCCAGAGAAAAGTCATCTACTTCACCGCCTTCGAGAGAAGTTTCAGGGCGCCGCTGATCCTGGGTTTGTTGTGCATGTGTCTTGTCTCCAAGGCTTGCACCCGCGATCGTGATAGCCAACGGGGGGGAACCGGCGACGTGACTCAGTAGTTCGCCGTCGTATGTGGAAGGTACCGGGGCGCTCTCGCGCCGCCACGAGGGCGGTGCGAGAGTCCGCCGGCGAGAATGGATCGCTGCTTAGGCGGGGATCGCGTCGAGTTCCTTCGCGAGCTCCTTGCCGTCCGCGTTGATTTCCTTCTCTTGGGTCTTCTCCGCGTGCGTGAGCACCTTGTCGAGCTGCTCCTGAAGGCGCGACTCCCCGATCACTACCAGCGCGGCCTGGCCGTCGTTGAGGTCGTCGCCGAGCTCCTTGGCATCGCTGCGCGACATGCCACCCATGGCATGCCCGATCCCCCCGCCCGCCGCGGCGCCGACGAGCGCCGAGCCGAGAATCGCCGGCGGGAAGATGATCCCCACCAGCGCGCCGACAGCGGCGCCCGTCCAAGCGCCATGCTGGGTCGGCTTCTCGTGCTTGGTCACGTGCACTTTGCCGTCGTCGTCCTTGTACACCAACGCGACGTCATAGGTGCCGACCAGATCAGCGGAATGTAGGTCGAGCAGCGTGTCGTAGTCGGCATCGGCGTCATCACGATCCGCGTACACCGCCCCATACACAAACACAGGGTTGTCTTTGCTCATTGTCCTGCTCCTTTGAGGTTATTGCGACGGCGACCGCGATCACAGCAGGAGACCCACCCGGGCCCGGGCCTCCGTGACGACGCGGCTATGGCCGCCAGAAAGACAAGCGTAAGTCCCCAACCCTCATCCCACATCGGCCAAAAAGGATGAGCTGCGCAGCGGCGATACCGACGTCCACCCGGACGCCGAGGGACTTGCCCCGCGTCATGCGGCGCTCGTCTGAGAGTTGACTGCATGGCTCGTTCGGGCTTAAATCGGGCACGCCTCGGCACCCCCGCCCGACGAATGCCGGACCTGGCGCCGCCTCTGCGGATCGGCGTGGCATGTGCGCCGGTTCGTCGTCCGATTGGTGAGGGTGCCCACTACGCGGGTACGGTGTGCATCGAGTGTTCGGTGGGCGCCATGATCGCGCGCGAGAGCATGCCGCCAGAGACGACGCTCGTGTCGAACTCTTCCTGGGATAGGAGCCGGGCGGCGGAGTACGCGCGCTGTCCGGAGCGGCAGACCACGTGTTCAGCTGCACTTGGATTTGGTGGCGTCGGTGAAGCTGTTGACCGAGCTCACGACGCTGGCCGCGTTGGTCGCGATTGCGGCGAGCTGGGTTGCCGAAGGACTCGACGGGAGCGCCTTGACGGCGCTTTGGAGCGCGTCTACGGATGTCTTGACGGCGGTGGTCTGACTCGGGAAGTCGCTCTTGGCCGAGCTGACGACCGAGTTCGCGTCGCTGACGATCGTGTTGATCTGTGACTTCAGGCCGCTGACGCCGCTGCTGGAGGTGGCGCTCGGCAGATTCTTGATCGAGTTTTCGAGGTTGGTGCGGTCAGAGCAGTACGCCGGCTTGCTGCTGCTGCCACAGCCGGCAAGCGCGATCAGCGCGCCGGCGGCAACGGTCGCGAGCGCGGTGCGCATCGCGACGCGGCCCATCGGACGCCTTGATCCGTCCACCTTTTTTCCGGGTTCCATCGCATTAGGCTATAACGGCGGAGCGGGCCGGCGCATCAGCCAAAAAGGTTGAGATCGCGGTGCCAGCCGGCGAGCCACCGTCCCGGTTCCCACTCACCCGGATCGTCGGCGATGCCTTGGAATTTGCACCTCCTGGTAGGTGACCCCGGCCGAGGAATGACGGGGCAGGGATTGGCGGTTAGCCCATCACGCTAGGGTCAGGCGGGTCGGTCTGGCATCGGAGAGAATGGCCGACATTGCATCGTCAGCCAGCGGCGATTCGGCATCGCGATGCCGGTCGAGCTCTGGAGGCGGGATCGTGACTTTGGCGTCTGTCGGTTCGAGGCCGGCGTGTTCGATGATCTCGACAGCGTCGGATCGGCAGGTGACGCCGAGCTTGCCGTAGATGGACGCGACGTGTGTCTTGACGGTAGGGCGCGCGAGGTGAAGACGATCGGCGATGTCCTGGAGCGAGAGATGCGTCGCCAGGAAGGGGACGAGCCGGAGCTCGGCGGGAGTGAGTCCGTAGTCGTGTCCTCCCCTGATCCGCGCTTGCAGACGTTGCAGCCGGGCCGGGAGCGTTCCGGCATCGGGGTATGCCTGTAATGCGTCGCCCGCGACTTGCGCGTGGTCGAGGGCGCCGGAAACGTCGCCGAGGTCGAGGCTGATGTCGGCGCAGCGCAGCGCGAGGTCCGCGTTGAGCCATGGGCCCACCAGGAGCAGTGGCCGGAGCCTCCGGACGTTCTCGAGCTGGCGTGCGGCCTCGGTCTGGTCACCGCGTTGATTGTGCGCGAGCGCTCCTGCGGTGTACGCGATCGCGCCGTAGATCGTGTCGTGGAGGTGTTGCTGGGCTGCCAGCCAGCCCGCTTCTACCGCCCAGCGTTGCACGTCTCGCCGCTCGCCCAGCTCGGCGGCCGCGAAGACCAGATAGCCGAGCGTGAAGACCCGAGTGTGGCTGAGCTCGCGTCGGTCTGTAGAAAGCGCGAGTGACTCCCGCAGCACAGCGATTGCCTCGTGCGGCCGGCCCAGCAGAAGATGCGCCGCACCCATCGCGCGACGGGCGCTGAGAACCCATTGGGTGCCCATCTGCTTCTCACATGCGCAGCCGAGTTCAGCATCGCGCAGCATCTGCGGGATGCCGTCCGGAGCCATGGAGCTTCGGAGGTTCGCGAGTGCCGAGCGAAGCGAAGCTGCCTCGTCGGCGGATGCCGAGTCGAGTGGAGCCCGCTCGGCGGCGGATAGGAACCGCCTTGCGCGGGCCGGCTCGCCGAGATACCCGAACACCCACGCGGCCGCGATTGACAGATGCGCGTCTGACTCGATGTCGGTGTCGGTGCAGCGGTCGAGCCACAGCCACAGGCTTTCGATCTGCCCGCGGCTTGCAAAATCGTCGCGGTACGCGAGCGCGATCTGGCCCGCGTGAGCGAGATCGCCGGCCTCATGCGCGTAGGCGAACGCCTCGCCGGGCGATCCGTGTTCCTCGCACCAACGTGCTGCTCGTCCGAGGTATATGGGGAGCAGCTCCGGGTGGCGTCGTTTGAGCTCCGCACGGAGGAGATCGCCGAACAGGTGGTGGTAGCGGTAGCACTCGCGCTGGTCGTCGAGCGAGACGATGAAGGCGTTGGAACGCGCGAGGTCCTCAAGCGAACCAGCCGCGTCCGTTGTGCCGAGCACTGCATCGCACAAGGGCGCTGTCATGTGTTCGAGGATCGACGTCCCGAGCAGGAACTTCTTGAGATGGTCCGGCTGGCGCTCGAGCACCTCTTCCAGGAGGTAGTCGGCGATCTGCTGCTGATTGCCGGACAGACCGGCGGCCCTGTCAGCGCCATCGGGACGGCCGCGCAGCGCCAGCGTGGCCAGCGCGACCGCGGCGGCCCATCCCTCGGTCCGCTCCCACAGGGCCCCGGCCGCCGCCTGCGATAACTCCAGTCCGGTGCTCGCGGCAACATCACGGGTCTCCGTCGGGTCCAGGGCGAGGAGCTCAGTCCCGATCTCGACCACATCCCCACTCGCGCGGAGCCGGCCGAGCGCCACCCCCGGATCGCCGCGCGTGACAAACATCAACTGAGACCCGGATCGAACCTCGTCGGCGAGACACGCGAGAATCGCGCGGCTCTTCCTAGCCGTTATGAGGTGCACATCGTCAAGCACCAGAACGAATGGTTCGCGCTCGCCGAGGTCCGCCGCAAGGAGAGGGATGGCAACCTCATCGACCCTGGGCGCCCGTCCTGACAACTCCTCGAGGAGCTCATCGCACACCGGGCCGGTCCGCTCGAGGGCGGCCACGACATGGGCGAGCAGCACAACGGAGTCGTTGTCGCCGGGGCCGAGCTGCACCCACGCGCTGGCCCTCGATTCCTGGCCGATCCACTGCGCGACGAGAGTCGACTTCCCATAACCCGCCGGCGCAGAGACCAATACCACCCGGCTGCACTCTGCGGCCATCTGCACCGCTGACAGGCGAGGCCGCGCTACCACCCAAGGCGGGACAGCCGGGATTCGAAGCTTCGACGCCCGGACCGGTGGCCTGGTCCCGGAAGGCGCAAAACTACTCATCGCTCGGCCCCCACGCCACCCCGGTTCCCGTGCCAGCCAGGCTTCGAGGCGGTACGCGACCCGCCAGTCCTGGACGCCCGAGACGAAGACAAAGGTGCCCGAGCAAGCGCGGGCGGCACGCCATCTGGTGCCCATTCTCGACCACCAACGCGTCGATTGCCATCGTCCTACTCACCGTGGGCAGGGACCGCGTCAACATCTCCGACAAGAGGTAGCTCCCTTCGCGCGAGCCAAATCGCATCACCTAAAGATCCACACAGCCGGTCCGCCGCATCGGGAAATGCCACTTCTCGGTGCCCAATACATGGACAGCTTCGACGGTATCCGGGCGTGATGGGCGTGGGATCCGTGAAAAACCGCATAGAGCCCGCCGGAAAAGCTGCGATGTCGCCGGCGCAGATCCTGTTCGAGTCGATGGAGGAGTCGCAGGCGACGACGACGTTGTGGTCGCCGGTCACGAACGGCCCGGGGCGCCGGTCACCGAATCGACTCGAGCGGGATCGCCTTGGCACAGGCGATATCAGCCAAATCGGCCGATGTCCAATCGATCGCCCGCGACGTACCGTGGCAGCACCATTACCAGCCAACCGAAGCCGCGCAACAAGAATAGGTCCCGCAAGAGTGTTTCCCTGACGCCAGCCGAGACCCGCGTCCTGGCGCTCCTCACGACGTATCAAACCCTTGCCGGCATCGGCAGTCAGCTCGGCATCGCCCGTCCCACCGTGAAAACGCACGTCCAGAACATCTACAAGAAACTCGGGGCCACCAAACGAGCCGAAGCAGTACGGCTGGCTGAAAGCGCCGGCCTCCTGCCGGATCGCGGCGTGCTCACGAGCCGGAAGGATTCGCGATGGCGCTGATTCAGCACGCCGCGCTGGTCGATCGGCGAAAGCCCGGCGGGCAGATCGAAATCGAGCAGCCGATCGACGAACCTGACCGGTCATCGGTGGAGAAGGGTCGGGTGCCGAGATGAGCTCCCACGCGCATGTTGAACCATCGCTGGGAACCGGCACCGCGGCGAAGAGCGTTGGCGCCGCGAAAATCGCCCTGATCACGCTCGCGGCCGGGCAGTTTGTGATGGCGCTGGACACGACGGTCATGAACACGGCGATCGCGACGGTCGCCAAGGACGTCGGAACGACGGTGACCGGGATCCAGACCGCGATCACGCTCTACACGCTGGTGATGGCGTCGCTGATGATCACCGGCGGGAAGATCGGTCAGATGATCGGGCGCAAGCGCGCGTTTGCGATCGGATGCGTCATCTACGCCTGCGGCTCGTTGACCACCGCGCTGTCTCATAGCCTGGCGGTGCTGATGTTCGGCTGGTCGTTCCTTGAGGGGCTGGGGGCGGTGCTGATCATGCCGGCGATCGTGGCGCTGGTGGCGTCGAACTTCGCAAAGCCCGAGCGTCCCCGCGCCTATGGGCTGGTCGCCGCTTCCGCCGCGATCGCCGCGGCACTCGGGCCTCTGATCGGCGGCGTCTTCACCACCTACGCCTCGTGGCGATGGGTGTTCGTCGGGGAGGTACTCATCGTGCTCGTGATTCTCGCGCTGGCTCGCCGCATGAACGACACGCCCGCCGAGGAAGGAGCCCGGCTTGACCTCGTCGGCACGGTCTTGTCCGCGCTCGGACTCGGCGCGATCGTGTTTGGCATCTTGAAGTCAGGGACCTGGGGCTTCGTTAGACCGAAGCCTGACGCCCCGGCATGGCTCGGGCTCTCCCCCGTGATCTGGCTGATGTTCGCAGGGGCCCTGGTGCTCGTCGGGTTCGTGTCCTGGGAGGGCCGGCGGATCAAGCGCGGCGAGGGCGTGCTGGTCGAACCCGCGCTGCTACGCAACCTCCAGCTCCGCAGCGGGGTCATGTCATTCCTGTTCATGTTCCTGATCCAAGCCGGGATCTTCTTCACCATCGCTCTGTTCCTGTCGGTCGCGCTCGGAATCTCGGCGGTCGAAACCGGCGTCCGGCTGCTGCCGCTCTCGCTCTCCCTGCTCGTGTTCGCCATCGGCGTCCCGAAGCTGCGCCCCCACGCGAACCCGCGGCGAGTCGTCCGTCTCGGCTTCATGCTGCTGTTCTCCGGCCTCGTGCTGCTCGTCGCGCTGCTCGACGTCGGCGTCGGCCCAGGGATCGTGACGTGGCCGCTGCTGCTCGCCGGCGCCGGCCTCGGGGCGATGGCCTCGCAGCTCGGCGCCGTGACCGTCTCAGCGGAACCTGACGAGAAGAGCGGTGAGGTCGGCGGGCTCCAGAACACCGGCACCCAGCTCGGCGCGTCGATCGGCACCGCACTAGCAGGCGCCGTGCTCATCTCCGCGATGACAGCGGCGTTCTTCACCGGCATACAGAACAACCCCAACGTTCCCTCAAGCGTCGTCTCCAAGGCAAACACGGAGCTCGCAAGCGGCGTGCCGTTCATGTCCGAGGCCGACGTCAAAGCCGCACTCTCCAAGGCCAACGTGCCCACCGCGACCGCCAACGAGATCATCAAGGTCAACAAGCAGAGCCAGATCGACGGGCTGCGCACCGCGGAGGCCATCCTCGCACTCCTCGCGCTCATCGCCCTCCCCTTCACCCGAGGGATCCCGACCGTGCAACCAGGCGCCCAGACGAAACCCACACCATCCACGGCATAGGGAAAGCGCTTGCCTCAGGAAACGAAAACGCGACCGGTCCGAGCGACGCGCGCGAAGGCGCCACCCTCGAAGACCGCGAGCGTCACCGCGCGGCCGGGGCGGCAGTCCGTACCAGCGTCTCGATTCCAATCACCCGATTGCAATCCAGAGGTTGCGGGCAGCGCCACCGTGTGGTCGGGTCGCGCCAGCAACTCGTTCCGCGGGCTGCCGATCGCACGGGCCGCGCTCACGTTCGCTTCTGCCCGCCACGCGAATCAGTACCGAGAGATCGACCGCGCGTCGTTCATCGCCCATCCGATCGAGGTTGGTTCGCTGCTGCGCGCTGACGGGCAGCCAGACGAAGTCATCGCCGCCGGCCTGCTTCATGATTTGCTCGAGAAGACCGGGACTACTCGCGCGGAGCTTCAGCGCCGGTTCGGCGCCCGCGTTGCCGGGCTCGTCGAGTCGGTCTCAGACGACCCATCGATCGACGGTTATGGCTCGCGAAAGCGCGAGCTGCGCCATCGCGTAGCGCACGGCGGCTCCGACACCATCGCGATCTTCGCCGCGGACAAGATCTCCAAAGTCCGAGAGCTCATGCTGGTGCCAACCTCGCGCCTTGGCGAAACCACGACCCGCGCCAAGCTCGCCCATTACCGGGCGAGCCTCGAGATGCTCCGCGGAGTTGCCGGGAACAGCGCCCTCGTCGATCTCCTTAACGCCGAGCTCAAACGCGTGTCACACAAGCCGGTTACGCGGACTCGCACCGATGGCGCAATTACAGGCACCGCGCGCGCGAAGCGGAGCAAGCCGCGAGCGCGCACAATGTGACGGCGTCAGCTACTTGTCAGCCATCCTGAAAGCTGTCCTAGAGTGCATCTCCTTCGAGCTGACGAAGGAACAGACGTTGCACCGAGCGACCGTCGGGTTGACCAGCAGATGAAAACGCCGGAGGCGCTCAGCCAGGCGGATCCGGTCTTACCGCCCTACCACCGATTCGGCTCATGGGCGTGCTGTCCCCCCGGCTGTCGCTGCCGGCGCTCGGTCTGGACGCGATTCTCGTTTACGTGTGGTCATCTACGCGATCGACTGCCCGCGACCGATGATGCTCCGGTCGGGATGATCAGCCGAGCCGAGCCTTGTGGCAGCCACGCTCTCGACAGGGTCGCTGGTGCCTACGACTGGCTGTTGGCGCCGGTTGGCACGCGCTTGCACGGTAGGGCCACATGAGCTACGAGCATGTGATTTCGGAGATCGTGAAGGTGGTTGAGGCGGTCGGTGCGGGGATCATGGTCGTCGGCGGGTTCGGTTCGTTTGTCGTCTTTGCTTGGCAGGTCCGGTATCCGGCCACGGTGGAGGGGTCCTACCACGGACTGCGCCGCAACCTGGGCCGCTGCATCCTGCTCGGCCTCGAGGTCCTGATCGTCGCCGACATCGTCCGCACGATAATCGTCGACCCCACGATCGAGAGCGTCGCGGTCCTCGGCATCATCGTGGTTATCCGGATTCTTCTCAGTTTCGCGCTGGAGGTTGAGATAGACGGCATCTGGCCTTGGCGTCGCTGGCAGCTAGCCAATAGCCGGAACGCCAAAGGACCGCCCGACAGCTCCTAGCCGAGGAGCGGAAGACGGTCGCCGACCTGGACCACGACGCTGAACGTGGTCCGCCTTGCAATCGTGCGCCGACGGCTCCGCGTACACCTTCGATTGCGGGCTGTCGTGTAATGGTCCAAGCAGGAGACCGGGGTGCGGCCAGGCGCCTCATGACGGCCCAACCCAGGCACTGCGTGCAACTGTTTTTGTTCGGCGCTGACGGCGCCTATGTATGGAAGACCGGGTGGCAGCCCGGTCTTTCGCGCCTGTGAGGCTGGTGGGCCTCGCGCCGATCCAGAGCCGCGGAGCCGTTGTGGGACTACCTCCAGTCCGCTCACACGAGCTCCTCGAAGCGCTTCTCACCGCGTCGCCCTTCAATTACGACGCGTCGGTCTGTCGCCGTCCATATGACGGTCCCGACGATCAGCGGCTGACCCGCGAACGACGGCTGTTTGCAGGGATTTAGTGCCCATCCGAGAGCGTCCGTGAACGCTCGTAAAACCCTGACCCTTCTATGGTAAGGAAGGGGTCGTCGGTTCGAGTCCGACAGAGGGCTTTCCCTGCAATTCGCAGGTTTTTCCGGGCTGGGGATCGAGCCCGAACGGGCCTGCGCGCGTCCACTTCGCGTCCAGGATCGGTCTGTCCGGAACGGGTCGTCGGGAGGCGCATTGCCCGCATCTGCTGGAGTGGCGGGGTGGTTGAACACTTCCCTGCAGGCTGTACGTTCGTGCCCGCTCGTCACGCGTAGCTGGCATCGCACCGGGGTCGTGGGTTGGAGTCGGGTGGAGTCTGCCGGTCGGCTGTCGCACCTGCGGTAGCGCGGACTATCTGTGTATCACGCGTGATACGCTTCGTGCATGGCCGAGGTCAGTATTCGAGATCTGCGCAACCGCGGCGGGGAGGTAGTCGATCGGGCGGCGCGCGGTGAGCTGATCACGATCACCAGGGCGGGCAAGCGCGTGGCTGAGCTTCGCCCGCTCACACGCCCGGGGTTGTCGGGCGAGGCGCTCGTGGAGCGGCGGCGCCACCTTCCGGCCGTCGATCCTGGCGCGCTGAGACGCGAAATCGATGAAGTGGTCGACCCGGGCTTGTGAGCACTTCCGAGGCCCGTCCCCGCGGTGTGTTGGATACCTCCACCGTCATTCTTCTGTCGCGCTTCGAGGACGCGACGTTGCTTCCGGCGGAGCCGCTCATCACCGCGGTTACGTTGGCGGAGCTGTCGGTCGGTCCGTTGGTCGCGCGGGGCGAGCGTGAGCGCGCCGCGCGTCAGGCGCATCTACAGCAAGCTGAAGCGGACTTCGATCCGCTCCCGTTTGATGCGGGAGCGGCACGCGCGTTCGGCCGGGTCGCGGCGTCTTTGCGGCGTGCCGGCCGCAAGCCGGCAGCGCGCGCGTACGACGCGATGATCGCGGCGACGGCGATCGCCAACGATCTCCCGATCTACACCTGCAACCCGGGGGACTTCGCGGGCGTCGACGATCTCGCCGTTGTCCCACTACCGATTCCCCCAACCGCCTGACCTTCAGCACCACATCTCCGCGGTGTCGCGGTTAGCGCCGCGTGGCAGCGTCGGTCGGGGTAGGGTCGTTGGGGAGCGGGCCGAGCAGGCCAGCATGGAAGTCGGCCATTGCCTGTGCATTTCTCCGCGTCGGTGCTCATGAGGAAGGGGCCCGCGAACACGACCGGCTCACCGATGGGCCGACCGGAGTGGATGATCACGAACGAGTCCGTCTCGGCGTTCACGGCCGCGCCGAGGCCGTAGCCCGCGCCCGGGGCCTCAGGCTCCTCGCACCTTCCCGTAGCCGCCGTTGACCCGTTGTGAGAGGCTTCGTCTGACGCTACGACACGACGTGATATTCCGAGCGTGACACTCGGTGTTCCGGGAACTCGGCGGGCGATTCCGCGGCCGACGGTGGCAGCACGACGCCTGGTCCAGCGGGACGGGCTATTCGATCGTTTGTCTGCGCCGGAAGGCGGTGGAGTGGTGCTGGTCTGCGCACCGGCCGGAAGCGGCAAGACGGTGCTGCTGCGCTCGTGGATCGGGGCGGCGGGCCTGGAGGATCAGGTGGGGTGGGTGTCGGTCGAGCGCGCCGAGCGGGACGCTCAGCGTTTCTGGCTCGCCGTGATCGACGCGCTCGCCGGTGCGGTCGACGTCGTGGAGCGCGTCGCGCCCGCGCCGACGTTCCACGGCCGGGCGGTCGTCGAGCAGCTCCTCGGCGATCTTGAGTTGCTGGAGGACCCGGTCGCGCTGGTCATCGATGATCTGCACGAGCTCGAATCGGGCGACGCGCTCGAGTGGCTCGAGTTGTTTCTGGCAAGCCTCCCGTCGACGTTACGCGTGGTCTTGGCCACGCGCGAGGACCCGCGGCTGGGCCTTCATCGTCTGCGTCTGTCCGGTCAGCTCACGGAGCTGCGGGCTCCTGATCTGCGTTTCTCGGTGGAGGAGATGGTGGAGCTGCTCCGAGCGGACGGGATCACGCTCTCCGATGGGGCGGCGGCGTTGCTCTATGAACGGACGGAGGGGTGGGCCGCCGGCTTGCGGTTGGCCGCGATCTCGCTGGCGCAGCAACCGGACCCCGAGCGCTTCATCACAGAGTTCTCGGGCAGCGAGCGCAACGTGGCCGGATATCTGCTGCCGGAAGTCCTGGAGCGCCAGCCGGCAGAGGTGCGCGAGATGCTATTGCGCACCTCGATACTCGAGCGGGTGTGTGGTCCCCTGGCCGATTTCCTTACCGGCGGTTCGGGTGCGGAGCGGATGTTGCAGGAGCTTGAGGATGCCAACGCCTTCGTGACCTCCCTGGATGCAAGGCGGTACTGGTTTCGTTACCACCGTCTTTTCGCGGATCTACTTCAGCTGGAGCTGCGGCGATCCACGCCGGCGCTTCTTGGGTCGTTGCACCGGGCGGCCGCCGAGTGGCACGAGCAGCAGGGCTTCATCGTCGAAGCGACCCGCCACGCCCAGGCGGCGCGCGACTGGAGCCTTGCATCGCGTCTGCTGACGGACCATCACATCGATTTGGCCTTCGACGGCGGGTGGGGAACGGTTTGCCAGCTGCTGAGCGCGTTTCCGGACGAGGTAGCGAGAGCCGATCCGGAGCTCGCGCTCGTATTCGCCACGGCGCGCCTCCTAGACGGTGCGCTCGACAAGAGCGCTGCTTATGTGGAGCTCGCCGCCCGACTGGCCGACGGCGTTGCCGCGGATCGTAGGCCGGGGTTTGACGTGCTGCTGGCCGCGCTGAGGCTCGCGCTCGCGCGCTGGCATGGTGATCTCGAGACGGTGCTGGAGATGCGGCCGTTGTTGGAGGCGGCGCTGGCCGCCCAACCGGCGAGTGAGGGTGCCCTCGGCGACGAGATCAGGTGTGTCGCGTTCCAGAACCTGGGTGTTGCCGAGCTTTGGTCATCGCGGCTCGATGATGCCCGGCGCGACCTCGAGCAGGGACTGGCGCTGGCGCGCCGCGCGGGCCGACCCTGGCTAGAGATTCCGTGCCTCGCTCATCTCGGGATTGCGGGCCCGTTGACGGGCATCTCGCTCTCCGCCGGGCTCGAGCTGAGCCAGGAGGCGATGAGGATTGCCGACGGGTACGGCTGGGGCGAAGATCCGGTGATTGTCACGGCCCTGGCCACGGCAGCCATGGCGCTGCTCTGGTTGGGGCGATTCGATGAGGCCGAGCAATGGCTCGAGCGCGCGGGGCGCGCGGTGCGTCCGGGGGGTGAACCCGGCACAGAGCTGATCGTGGACTATGCCCGAGCGCTTCTCTGCCTCGCACGCGGCTCACTTGCAGAGGCGCTGGCGGCGCTCCGCTCCGCGACGCAGATGGAGGGTCTGCTGGCCGGGGAGCACGCGTTCGGGCCGGTCGTCCGGGCGCGTCTGGTGCAAACGCAAGCACGAATGGGTGAGCTGCCTGGCGCGCGCGCGGCGCTCGACGACGCCGGCGAGCAGGAGCGCGATGTCGGCGACATGCGCGCCGCCGCTGCCGTCGTCCATCTCTCGCAAGGTGAGCCAGAACAGGCGATCGAGGTACTCGCCCCGGTGCTCGACGGTTCCGCTCCGGTGCTTCATGGGCCGACCATGCTGACAGAGGCGCAGCTGCTCGATGCAGTGGCCCGGGCGCAGCTCGGAGACCAGCGCGCGGCGGAAGCCTCGCTAGAACGCGCGCTCGACCTCGCCGAACCGGAGGGCGTCCTGCTGCCGTTCATCCTCGTCCCCGTCCAGCCGCTACTCGATCTCCCGTCAGGGCGGCGCACCGCACATCCGGCGCTTCGGCGAGCCATCTTCGACGTGCTGGCCGGTGCCTCACCGCACGGCAGAGCGTCGGCCGGGAACGTCGACGAGCTCAGTGAGGCCGAGCTTCGCGTCGTCCGCTACCTCCCCACCAACCTGAGGACACCGGAGATCGCGGCCGAGCTGTTCGTATCGACGAACACGGTCAGGACGCACCTGCGCCACATCTACGCCAAGCTCGGCGCCCACGGCCGCGCTGAGGCCGTCGACCGCGCTCGAGAGCTCGGGCTTCTCGCGCCATCTCACCGGCGCCGGTCGCGCTGACGGCCGAAGTTACTGCTCCGGCACGGCGCCTGAATCACCCCCGTGCCGCCGTCGCAATCACGCAAAGTGAGTGACGACAGCTCACACCGGGCGGTCTGATCCTGCAGCACATCTGATACGGCGCCGGCTCGTTCTCCACCGCCGGACGCCACCACAACCTAAAGGAGGCTAGATGGAGCTGCTTGCCACATATACCTTCGGTCAGGCGCTGCTCACCGTTTTGGAGTTTGCGCTGCTTGTCCTCTGGATCTGGCTGGCTGTCACTGTCGTGGTCGATGTCTTTCGCAGCCACGATCTATCAGGCTGGGCGAAAGCCGGCTGGGTCGTGCTGATCGTTCTGCTCCCCCTGTTGGGCGTGCTCATCTACGTCATCGCGCGCGGCGACAAGATGAAGGCACACGAGGTGAGCCAAGAGCGCATACAAGAGCGGGCGTTCATCTCCGACGTCGAGGACCTCAGGACTCGCGGCATACTCACCGACGACGAGGTCCAGCGCGCCAGGACCAAGAGCCAGCCGATCACCAGCGCGCGGCCATCACCAGACGACGACGTGGCCGAGCTCGAGGTCCTAAGGGATCGCGGGATCCTCAGCGACGAGGAGTTCCAGCGCGCCAAGCAACGGGCGTTGGCCGCGTAGTGGCCGCGCCGTCCGCCTCGAGCAGATCGCTGGCGTCGCGACAACCGGCGCCTGCATGATCTGCTCGAGGCCGCCGTGCTGACGTTCATGATCGCTTGCCAGGGCGCTCGCGAAGCTGGCCGTGTCGGACAACGGCGAGGCGCGGATCCGGGTGGACCCTCCGCTGATCGTGCCGATCGCCGACCTCGTTGACCGCTTGGGGGCGGCGCGGCTGGAGCTGAGCGCCCGCAGGATGTTGGAGTCGTACCTCGGCAGCGTGCAGGGTCATCGCCGGCGCCTAATGGAGCGCTTTCGCTATGTCGACCTCGCGCGCAAGGTCGTCGGCGTGGGGAGCGTGGGGACACGCTGCTGTGCGCGTGGACGCTCGCCCGCGCCCACGCGCGATCCGGCGACTCCGTCGCAATCGCCGGCTACCTCGGTCCCTCGCAGGCGTTCGATTACGCGATTGCGGCCTTCGCCGAGGTCTACGCCGACCAGAACGAGCGCGACCACGCCATGCTCATCGATGCGATAGCGACCGGGCGCGTACAAGCTCAGGCAGAGCTGTGAGGTTTCACGGCCGTGCCCAGCGCCTTGTCGGTCTCGGCGAGATCTGCGGCGAGCTCATACTCGTCGTTCCCCGCTCATAGCGTGGCGGGCCTGGCGCCAACGGCGTCGGGGCCGGCCGGAAAGCAACGCGCTCGACGTTCCGAGCCTGCGCCCGTCAGCCATCGATGCTGGCGGTGATGACCTTGATCTCGTTGGTGATCCCGCCGACGCCGGGCAGCCGGCGGACGGTCTCGAACGCGGCGTTGGTCTCGGACTGGTCCTCGACCTCACCCTTGAGGGTCAACCAACCGTTGACGACGATCACGTCAATCCGGTCGGCGGGTACGTCATCACTCGCCATGAGCGCCTGCAGTGCGACACCACGGATTTCGTTGTCCTGCCAGCGATCCCGGGGGTCGACCCAGAGCTCGTCGTAAACGGCGACGACGCCCGGCACCGACTGCGCGATCCTCACGGCTGCTCGACGCTGGTGGGGGGAACCGACGCTGCCGCGCAGTACTACCGTGCCGCTTTGCTCTGTGATGGCCACCTCGGCTGGGTGGGGGAGGCGCTGATCGCGCTCGAGCGTAGCTCGGATCTCCTCGCTGATGAAACTGTTGTCGGACATGAAAACACTCCTGGTGTTTGGTGGAGACTTCCGCGTCCGGTGAGCATGAGCGCACCTGCGATGACCGGTCATCACGCGAATCGCGTGATTGAGGTCCGCCCTCCCCGCCGCGCACAGCCGATCCCGCTGCTCGCCTGAGCGGAATCACCCGAAATGCGTGACGACGCGTCACCGCACTGGCGAACACGCTGCCGGACACGCACTTCGCACCAACAAGAAAGGTAAGGCAATGTCGTACACACAGAACAAGACTTCGTCGCGTTCCCTGCGCGAGCGGTTCGCACACGCCGACGAGCGAGAGGGCGTGCCCCGCAACGGCCAGATCCCGCTTGGCCCCAGTCTCGGACCCGAGGCGGCGCTTGAGAAGGTCGCCTCGTACTGGTGGGTCGAGCTGCTGCTCGGCGTGTTCTGGGTCGTGATCTCTCTCGTGGTGTTGAAGTTCAATCAGGCATCGGTCACCACGGTCGGCATCCTCACCGGACTCATGTTCCTGCTGTTCGCAGCCCAGGAGTCGGTCCTCGCCGCGGTCGACCCGCCCCGTCGATGGCTCTGGGTGATCTTCTCCGTCCTTCTCGCAGTCTCGGGCATCGTGGCGCTGGTCCAGCCCACCGCCACGTTCGTCGGATTCGCCGACATCCTCGGCTTCGTGTTCCTGATCATCGGCGTGATGTGGATGGTGCAGGCGTTCACCGAGCGGCCGATCAACGACCTGTGGTGGCTGACGCTGATCGGCGGCATCCTGATGACCGGGATGGCGTTCTGGGTCAGCGGGCAGTTCTTCGTCGGTCGCGCCTACACGCTGCTCATCTTCGCCGGAGTCTGGGCGATGACCAGCGGGCTCATCGACATCGTCCGCGCGTTCCAGATCCGCGAGGCGGGTCAAGCGTTGGGCCGTCATCTCGGTCGATGATCGTCTTCTGAACGGCCGGAATCCCAGTTCACCTGGGATTCCGGCTCTCTTCACTGTCGATGCCATGACTCCGACCCGAACATCCCCGCGCCTGACGCGCCAGAGCTCCACGGACGGCTCCGGCCCTGTGCGTGTCCGTTTGACGGCGCCGCCCATGAGTGGGGTCCTGCGGATCGTGCTCATGATCGTTGCGACCGCGCTCGCGCTGTACCTGCTGTGGAGGCTCCGCAGCCTCATACAGCTCCTCGCCATCAGCCTGTTCTTCGCACTGGCCCTGTTTCCGGTGGTCGATGCTGTGGTGGTCAGAACCCGATTGCCTCGCGCCGCCGTGATTCTTGTCGTCTACGGGATGCTGGCCCTACTGGTCGCGGTGATCGGCTACGTGGTCATCCCGAGCGTCGTCAGGGAAGTGCACACCCTCTCGCATGACGTCCCGCACTACGCGGCGCGGCTCCGCGACAACGCGACGTTCCGGCACTACGACGATCGCTATCACATCACGGCCAAGCTCCTGCGGGACACGCACCGGCTGCCGGAGCTGCTGGCCAGGGCGGCCGGGCCGTTGAAAGACGTCACGGTGGGCGCGGCCAGTTTCGTCACGCAGCTCATCACCGTGCTCGCGGTCACATTCCTGCTCGTCCTGCACGGTCGGGAGTACTCCGAGCTCGGACTGTCACTGATCGGGCGGCGCCAGCAGCGCTACCGGCAAGTGATCATCGACATCAAGAACGCCGTGGCCCGGTACACGCCTGGCAACATCGTCATCAGTGTCCTGGCCACGATGGCCACCTGGATCGTCCTCTCGATCGTGGGCGTCCCGTACGCGCTGGCGCTCGGTCTCGTGGTGGGCTTCTTCGACCTCGTCCCGCTGGTCGGCGCGACACTCGGCGCGATCGTCGTCGCCTTGGCCACCGTCCCAGTCAGCTTTCCCACCGCCACGATCGTCTGGATCGCGTTCATCATCGTCTGGCAGCGCCTCGAGGACTACGTCGTGCAGCCGCTTGTGTACGGGCGAGCGGTGAACGTGAATCCACTCGTGACGATCATCAGCCTGCTCGTGGGCGCCGAGCTGTTGGGCATTCTCGGCGTCCTGCTCGCCATCCCGACGGCGGCGGCGATCCAGATCATCCTCCGCGAGTGGTGGTCGGCGAGAGGGCCCAAAGCCGCCGGGCGCGGCGCTGATGAAGGGCCAGCGTGCTGAGGCGCACGCCGGCCCCGCGATCAGAACTCCGGAGCGGCGCGGCGAGCCAGGATGAGCCAGAGGCTCACGAGCAGGCCGATCACGCCGACCACCATCAGGATGACACCGACGGTCGAGAGGCTGATGCCGGCCAGCTGCGCCGTAACGGCGAACTTCAGGATCGCCCCGAGCCAGCTCCTCGCCCGGCCTCCCGAGGCAGCGATCGGGTCGCCGGTATGACGGCGGCGATGAACACCGTCGGCGCTTGCCCTACACGATCACCCAGAATGCGTGACGATCGCTCACCCACTCGTCTCCGAGACTCATCGAGAACTGGTCATGAGGACCAAGGCATATCTGATCAGTTGATCGGAATCGACACGAAGACTCGGAGATGAAGATGACAATCGATAACGCGCACGAGCCGGAATTCGACGTCGCGATCGTCGGCTACGGCCCGGTCGGGCAGACGCTCGCGGCGCTGCTCGGCCGAGCCGGGCATCGGGTGGCCGTGTTCGAGCGCTTCGCAGCGATCTACCGTCTTCCTCGGGCGGTTCACCTCGATCACGAGATCATGCGGCTGCTGCAGTCGCTCGGGCTGTCCGAGGTGCTGGCCGAAGAGATGGTTCCGGTCGACGACTACCGCTGGTTCGGCGCCGACGGTGAGCTGCTGTTGCGGTTCGAGCCGCGCAGTCCGGCGCCGTCCGGCTGGGACGGCGACTACATGTTCTTCCAGCCGGAGCTCGAGCGCGCGATCGACGACCACGCGTGTGTCCCGGCTGGCGTCACAGTCGAGCGCGGATGGGCGGCCGATGGGCTCGAGCAGTCCGATGAGCGGGTCGAGCTGACGCTCCGACGAGTCAGCGAAGAGGAGCCGGGAAGGCTCGCTCTGACCGGCGAGACACGGACGGTGAGCGCTCGATGGGTCGTGGGCGCCGACGGCGCCAACTCGTTCGTGCGCGAGGCGAGCGGGATCACGTGCCGGGATCTCGGCTTTCAGGAGCGGTGGCTTGTCGTCGACACCGAGCCGCACGACATGGCCGCGCTCGCACACTTGCCAATCGCAAGCCAGCAGTGCGACCCATCGCGCCCGACCACGGTCGTGCAGAGCGGGCCCCGGCACCGGCGGTGGGAATTCATGCTGCTGCCCGACGAGCGGGCATCGGATTTCGCGGATCCGGAGCGGGTGTGGGCGCTGCTCGAGCCGTGGTACCGACCGCAGGACGGACCGCTCACGCGCAGCGCGGTCTACGAGTTTCGCTCGATGCTGGCCGATCGGATGCGCGCTGGGCGCGTCGTGCTGGTGGGCGATGCGGCTCACCTGACGCCGCCGTTTCTGGGTCAGGGGCTATGTTCGGGCCTGCGGGACGCGGCCAACCTGGCGTGGAAGCTCGGCCTCGTGCTGCGCGGGCTCGCGGCGGCGCAGCTGCTGGACACGGTCGATCCCGAACGCCAACCCCAGAACGAAGCGATCATCCGCCTCGCGATCGAGCTCGGGAAGGTGCTGTGCCAGCTGGACCCTGAGGCGGCCGCCGAACGCGACGCGATGCTGCGCCAGGTTGAGGCGCCGCCACCGCTCGAACTGCCGCCGCTGAGCGATGGCCTTCTACACCGCCCAGTCGACCCTGGCTCGGACTCGCTCGCGGGCGCTCTCAGCGTCCAGGGGGTGGTTCGCCGCGGCGATCGGGAGGGGCTCTTCGACGATGTGATCGGGCGAGGCTTTCAGCTGATCGTCGCGGCTGGTGACCCGCTCGGCGAGCTGTCGAGCGATCAGCGTGCGCTGATCGGCGCGTTGGACATGAGCGTCGCCTCCCTTGACCCGGCCGCCTCGGGCGGCGTCCACGATGTGGACGGCCGGCTCACGGCGTGGCTGACCGAGCACAGAGCCCACGCCGTGCTCGTGCGACCGGACTTCTACGTGTTCGGCAGCTGCCTCTCACCTGGGGAGCTGCCTGACCTTCTCGACGACCTTCGAACTCAGCTTCAGCTGACCTACACAACCGCCACCGCAGGAGCCCTCCCATGACTGACACCACCTCCGTGATCCATCCCAAGTTCCACCACGTCAACCTCAAGACAACCCAACTGCAGGAAATGATCGACTTCTACGGCACGCTCGTCGGCGCCGAGGTCATCCACGAGTTCGAGGGTGGCGCGTGGCTATCGAACGACGGGGCCAACCATCGGGTCGCGCTGCTGGCGTTCCCGAACTTCGTCGACGACCCCGAGAAGGAAACTCGGACCGGTATGCACCACTCCGCGTTCGAGTACTCGAGCTTCGAGGAGCTCAACTCGAGCTACCTACGGCTCAAGGAGCAGGAGATCACGCCGGCGCTCTGCCTAGACCACGGGATGACGCTGTCCTACTACTACGCCGATCCGGACGGCAACCACGTCGAGCTACAGGTGGACTGTTTCGGTGATTGGAAGAAGTCGACCGAGTGGATGCGCACGTCGGATGAGTTCAAGGCGAACGCGATCGGCGCCTTTGTCGATCCCGATCGGATCGCTGTCGACTATGCCGACGGCATGACCTTCGAGCAGATTCACGCCAAGGCGATGGCCGGTGGGTATGCGCCCGAGCACGCCCCGGTAGAGATCCCGGAGGCGGCGCGATGAGACTCTGTCGTTTTGATGCGGGCGCCGGGCCGCGAGCCGGGATCGTCGACGATGGCAGCGTCATCGATCGCGATAACCACGACGAGCACTACTCGCTCGAGGACATCCGGCTGCTGGCTCCCGTTCAGCCGCGGAAGTATCTGGCCATCGGGCTCAACTATCCCGACCACATCGCCGAGTCCGGCATGGACGCGCCGACGTACCCGGTGTTCTTCAACAAGCAGGTCACCTGTGTCGTCGGCGCACACGACAACGTCCACATGCCCCGGGTATCGAGCCTGCTCGACTACGAGGGTGAGCTCGCGGTCGTGATCGGCGCTCGGTGCCGACACGTTCCGGTCGAGCGCGCGCACGAGGTGATCGCCGGCTACACGATCGCCAACGACGTGTCGGTCCGCGACTGGCAGATACGGAGCCCCACGATGACGATGGGGAAGTCGTTCGATACCCATGGGCCGCTCGGACCGTGGTTGGTCACGCCCGACGAGCTCGGCGACCCGCACGATCTCCCGATCCGGACGTACGTCAACGACGAGCTGCGCCAGGACGGCAGCACGCACGAGATGATCTACAACTGCTTCGAGCAGGTCGCGCACCTGTCCTCGGCGTTCACGCTCGAGCCCGGCGACGTCATCGCCACCGGCACGCCGGCCGGCATCGGCGCCGTGCGCCAGCCGTTCCCCGAAGGGTTACTAAAGGTCGGCGACGTCGTGCGCGTTCAGATCGACGGGATCGGTGAGCTCTGCAACACGGTGGTCGAGGAGCCTGAGGACTACCTCGCCCCCGAGACGGAGGTGGAGGCGGCATGGGCGCGTTGACAACGGAGAACGAGCTGCTGTGGCCATCGTCCCACCGACCGTCTGACCTGGCCGAGGTCGAGCGCGTCCCGCTGAGCGAACGCGGCCTGCCGGCGAGCACGTACGAGCTCGTGCGTAGGGCGGCTGAGCTTTGGCCCGACCGCCCGGCCGTGTCCGTGCTGCCGAATGCCGAGTTGTTTCACACGCCATTCGTGCGGACGTTCGCCGAGCTGGCCGGCGACGTGCACCGAGCGGCAGCCGTGCTGACCGAGCTGGGGGTGAGCCGGAGTGACGCGGTGGCGGTCGTCTCAGTCAACTGCGCGGAGCTGCTCCCGCTGCTGCTGGCGGCAGAGGCGGTCGGGATCTACGCCCCGATCAATCCCGGCCTGACCGTAGAGCATGCGACGGAGCTCGTGCGGCGCTCGGGGGCACAGGTGATCGTGGCCTCCGGACCCGAGCTCGACCCGGAGGTGTGGGCGCGCGCACGGGAGATCGCACTGCAGACCGGCGCCCGAGCGCTGCTCGCGCTCCGTCCCACGACCGCGCCAGGGCAAGCGCCCTCGCTCGAGCCGCTCGGCAGCACAGCGGTCGCGTACCTCGCCGAGGGGATGGCCGACGCCGATCATGCGGCCCTCCCGGTGCCGCCACCGGCCTCGGATGACGTCGCAAGCTACCTACACACCGGCGGCACGACAGGGACTCCGAAGCTGGCGGCGCGCACGCATGCCAACGAGGTGTCCAACGCGTGGATGACGCGCGCAAGCGACGTCCTTGACCAGGACAGCGTCATCTTCGCGGCGCTGCCGCTGTTTCACACCAACGCGCTGGTGGTGACCGTGCTGGGCCCGCTGCTCAAGGGACAGCACGTCGTGTGGGCCGGTCCGCTCGGCTACCGTGACGTCCCGCTGTTCCAGGCCTTCTGGAAGATCGTCGAGCACTACCGGATTGCGGCGATGTCGGGCGTCCCGACGATCTACGCGGTGCTCGCTCAGGTCCCGGTCGACGCCGAGATTTCGAGCCTGAAGATGCCGATCGTCGGCGCCGCGCCGCTTCCGCCCGCCGTGGCGGCGGCTTTCGAGGCCCGTACCGGCGTGGCGCTGTGCGAAGGCTACGGGCTGACCGAGGGCACGTGCGCCAGCGCGCTCAGCTGGCCCGAATCTCCTCGCCCGGGGACAGTCGGGCAGCGGCTGCCCTATCAGGAAGCGCGTGCGGTCGCCGTTGACGACGCCACGGGCGCGTGGACGTTCCTGCCCGAGGGCGAAGTCGGGACCCTCGTGCTGCGCGGCCCCAACATCTTCGCCGGCTACCTTGTCCGGACCGAGTCCGGAATCGAGTTGCGCACAGACGGGAAGCTCAAGGACGAGTGGCTCGACACCGGAGACCTGGCCTCGGTCGACGCCGATGGCTTCATTCGGCTTGCCGGCCGCGCCAAGGACCTGATCATCCGCGGCGGCCACAACCTCGACCCGGCAACGATTGAGGATGCCCTCATGGAGCACCCCGACGTTACGGGCGCAGCCGCCGTTGGCCGCCCCGATCCGCACTCGGGCGAGGTGCCGATGGCATTCGTCACAGTCGCCGCGGGTAGTCGGGTCACGCCCGCCGCGCTCGAGGGATGGGCCGCCGATCGCGTGCCGGAGCGCGCCGCGGCGCCCAGGCACGTCGAGATCATCGCTGAGATCCCGCTCACGGCAGTTGGCAAGCCGTACAAGCCGGAACTGCGCCGGCGCGCGGCGGAACAGGCGGCGCGAGCCGCGGTCGCCGGGACAGGCCTAAGCGATCAGGTGCAAGCCGTTCTGATCGACGCCTCGCTCGAGATCCACGTCCCGCGCTCGGCCCACGACGGCGCGGTCGGTGAAGCGCTTTCGCAATACGCCTGGACATGGAAACTGACTAGTTGAAGGGATGACAATGAGTACAACGACACCTCAGACAACCGACAAGGCCGCCCCCGAGAAGACCCGGTGGCGAATTGATCCAGCGCGTTCGCAGGTCGAGTTCCGCACCCCCACGTTCTGGGGGCTGATGACCGTGAGAGGTCACTTCGAGCGCTACGACGGTACGCTCGATCTCCGACGGGAGCCGGCGATCGAATTGACGATCGAGGCGGGCAGCCTCAACACGAAGAACAAGATGCGTGACAAGCATCTGCGGTCGGGCGATTTCTTCGACGTGGCAAACGAGCCGGAGGTCCGTTTCGTCTCCGACCGCGCCAGGCTGGACGGCGAGAAGCTGACCGTGAGCGGCAAGCTCTACGCCGCGGGCAAGAGCATCCCGCTCGACGTTGACGCCACGCTGCGACCGGTTGGCGGCGAGCTGGAGGTTGACGGCACCGCGTCCGCCGATCAGTTCGGGCTCGCCATGAGCCACGGCATGCTCGGCATGATCCGTCCCGCCAGTGAGCTGATCGTCCGCGGCCGGCTGGTCCGAGACGGCGAGTAGCCAACCAGGAGGCCGATCAGCACGGCAGCGACCTCGAATTCGATGCCGGGAGACTCCCACCCGGACTACGCGCAGCGGGACTCGCCACGGTCGATGGCGTGCTGTGAGGCGTGGTGGTGCTCAACGAGCAACCGCGGCGCTGGCGGCGACTAACCGCCACCCCGGTGCGCAGCCGGGCGGAGGGCCTGTGGGGTCGCTGTCGTTTAGAGGGGTACCGCCCGCTGGTTGGCGGTGACCACGTTCGAGTAGCTGAGGGCGGGTGACGCCGGAATCGGAATCGTTGTTTTCAGCTGCGGAGTTTCGACGAGTTCAAGCAGGCGCTGTTGCGCGTCAGTCGCGCGGGAAGGCAATACGTTTGTGCCTGTAGTAGGCATACCTGTAAGGTGATATCCGCGGCGGTAGAACGCGATCGGGATCGGCCCCGCTGCGAGTCTGACTGCATGCGTCCAGCTTGCGACGGTGTCGTCGGCCATGTGTGCGCCCGCTAGTACGACGAGGTCGGGACGGTGCGCGGCGAGTGCGTCACGTATGCCCGCGACGCCGCGCGCGGAGAGACTCATCATCTTGGCGCCGGCCCGCATGCAGAAGAGCTCGAGCGCGCGGATGTGCGGGGCGTCGGGGTCGAGATCGTCTCGCGACGCGTCGCCGACCAGGATCGACCGCGGCCGCAACGGCGGCGGCGCAAGCCGGGTGGCACGCCTCAGCCAATCCGCTCCCCAAGGCGCGGCGAACGCCCATGCCGCCGAACCTACCGTCTGCTCGCGGATGATCTGCTCGAGCGTCGGCAGCAGCACCTCCTCCACCGCGTGCTCGACAGAGCGTGACCCCAGCGTCACCTCGATGGCCGCATCCGCGCGCTCGCGATCGTAGGACCGGAGCGCGGTGACGAGCGAGTTGTTGTCGGCTGCGAGCCCGTCGCGCGCGCGGGAAACGGCCGACGAGACCGACAGACCGTCGCGCAGCGCCGCTCGCAACGCGGCCACCTCGCAATGCAGGTACATCCGGTGCCTGCCCGGCGATCGCTGCGGTTTTGGGAAATCGAACCTCGCCTCCCACTGCCGCAGGGTGTTCGCGCTGACGTTGAGCAACGTCGCCGCTTCACTCGTCTTCAGATAGTGCATGTAAAAGTCACGGTTGGGTCCCGGTGGTTGGTCTGCTTCCGGCAGTTGGACCAGAAAGCTCTTGTCTCGGCGCGCTGGCGGTCGGTTAGTACGCGGGACCCGCGTCGGCCCCGCGGACCCGTTGTGGTGCTGCAAGCACACGAACCGGTCGATGTGCTCGTGACTGAAGCATGGCTTCAGTGGAACTAGAAGTGGCCCGGCCCTACCCCACGGCGGCAAGTTCAGCACTGTTTGGGCGAGGTCTTCGAGGTTGTCCCAGCAATTGCATACCTTTGTTCGCTGAAAATCGTTCTTGCGCAGTCAAATGCGAGCACGACGAGGAGCAGCGGTCTCGCCTGATCGAGCCAGACGCTCGCGACAAGCAAACCAGTCTCTCGGACTCACGGGGCTATACGAACTCCGAGATCAGACCGGATCGCGCGCTGGGCTCTACTGCACATGCGGTATCTGGCTCCGAACCGATTGGGGACCCGCGGTTCGCCGAATTTGGCCATGCTTGAGCTCGGCCCTCACCGCTCGCCTACTGCGGGACGTAGTACGAACAGCGCGGTGTATTCGAAGAACAGCTGGGTGTGAGGCGACTGTCCCCGCCTGCTTTCGCGTCCTGGGTCGCGCTGCCAGCAGCAGCACCATGAGGATTGCGACGACGAGGATCAATCTTCCGCCGCCTTCAGTGCGGGAGGGGCGCGCCGGCGAGTGCCGCGACCACGCCCACCGCACCGGCTGCCAGCAGCGTCTCGACGATCCCGCGCTTGAGCATGAGCAGCGCGATCCCCGCCGCCGCGAGGATCGCGAATTGCCAGCCTTCTTGGAGTGCTCCGGCGAGCAGAATCGCGGCGCCCAGGATCGCGCCGATCGCGGCCGGCCCGGCGCCGTCCAGGAATGCCCGGGCGCGCTGGTTGTTGCGCAGCTGCTCGAACCGGCCGCCCCCCAGGAGGATGAACGAGAACGAGGGGGCGAACGCGACCAGCGCCGCGAGGAGCCCCCCGGCCAGACCGTGGGCGGCGTAGCCCACGGCGGCGACGGTCGCCACAACCGGTCCGGGAGTGATCTGTCCGAGCGCGACTGCGCTGAGGAACTCGGAGTTGGTCATCCAGTGGTAGCTGTGTACGGCGTCACCTTGCATCAGGGGGATGATCACGAAGCCGCCGCCGAAGGAGAGCGCGCCGACCTTGAATGCGGTCCATGCGAGGGCGCCGATCCCACCGGCCGAGACCGACCCTGGCAGCAGCAGTCCGATCGATCGCGGATGGTTGAGGCGGCGCTGTGTGAGGAGCTCGACGAGCCCGCATGCCAGCAGCGCGAGTACGAGATACGCGCCGAGCAGTGCCGCGGCGGCAGCCCCCACCATGAGATAGCCGACCCACCGCGCAGCCCGCGCCTCGCTTACGCGGACGCGCTCGAAGCTCGGGCCGATCAGGCCGCGCGCGGCTTGGACCGCCACGGCGGCAACGGCCGCTCCAGCGCCGGCGCCGGCCCCGCGAACCCACAACGGCGGGTTTGCCGCCAGGAACAGAACCGAGAGCAGCAGAATCAGGATTACCGCTGGCAGGATGAAGCCGACGCCGCCGACGATCGCGCCAGCCGGCCCGCCGACCCGGTAGGCGCAGAAGATCGAGAGCTGGGTGGACGCAGGCCCCGGCAGCAGACTGCACGCGGCGTTGGCGTCCTGAAACTCGCGGGCGTCCATCCACCGCCTGCGGTCGACGACGAGCGCACGGAGCAGGGCGATGTGCGCCGGCGGGCCACCGAACCCGGTGACCCCGATCCGGGTCCACTCTCGGGCGACAGTCCCGAGTGAGGCCGGGCGAGCGGCCGGCTCGGCGCGCTCGCCCGGCCGAGCGCGGTCGCCCACGTCTGGCATCAGGTCCCGGCTGGCTGGAACAGCTCGATCGGGTTGCCCGACGGATCGTCGATCAGGATCTGCTGTCCGCCGGGTCCGGTGATGATCTCGTTGCGAAACGCCACGCCGGCAGCGCGCAGCCGCGCCACCTCGTCGTTGAGAAGTCGATCGACTCCTGTACGCCGCTGACCATGTAGCGGACGTTGACCAGATCATCTGGCATGTTCACCTCACCTCCTGGGCAAGTTGGTGTGGGTGTGTTCGATCAGCTCAAATAGGAACGCCACGCGGGTCGACAGCTCGTCGGCGGTGCGCTCGAATGCCGGATAGGTGTGCTCGTCACCATCGCCATCGCCTTCGCGGGCGGGGTCCGGGATGCTCCAGTGGATCAGGTCGGGGTGACCCGGGAACTCTGGGCAGACCTCGCGGACGCGATCGCACAGGCTGACCACGTAATCGAACCGCCGACCGGCGAACTCGTCCAAGTGCTTGGAGCGACGGCGCGCGATATCGATCCCGCGCTCGGCCAGTACGCGCACCGCATTGGCGTGGAGCGGCTTAGGATGGCTGCCGGCGCTGCGGGATTCGACCACGCCGCCGCCGAGCTGCTCGGCCAGCGCCTCGGCGATCTGTGACCGCGCGCTGTTGCCCGTGCACAGGAACAGCACCCGCGTCCGGCGCCGGGGAGCGGCCGGGGCTCCTCGATCCGGTGCGCTCGGCGCGAGCCGCAGCCCCGGATGCAGCGCGCTGCCCGCCGCCGCCAGCAGCTCGCCGCAGCGATCGAGCTCGATCAGGTAGTAGGAGTCGCGCCCGTCGGCCGTACTGCGCCGGCGCGACACCACGAGCTCGGCTCTGAGGCGACCGAGGTGGTAGGAGACGAGATTCTGGGGCAGCTCCAGCCGGGCGCACAACTCGCCGACCCGCCGATCGCTGCGGGACAACTCGCTCAACAGCTGCCAGCGGACCGGATGCCCGGCCAGGCGCAGAAAACTCGGCGGCGCGCCCTCGGCTGTCGTCTCCTTGGGCATCCCCAGACAATACATCAAACAGGATTGATGCAGTTCGTAGAGAGCGGTCTGGGCGAGGGCCTACGGTAGGTGGTGGGCGTGACCCCGCTGTTTTGGTGACACGCCGATCCGCGTCAGCGGGCCACGATGGTGAAGAAATCGCGGCTGTAGGGTGCGAGGAATTCCCCAGGCACGCCTGGCTGGCCCGGAACGATCGGCACCGGGGCCAGCAGGCCATGACCGCGCCGGTGGCCGTAGACGTAGGCCGCGACCCACTCCGGGTTGATGTCGAGCTCGACGGCGCGCACGACTTTTGCTCCCAGCAGGGCGTCGGCGAGATCCTGGACGGTGAGGTTCTCTCCGCCGGCCCAGACGAGATGACCGTCAGCGGTGATCCCGAGCGCGGAGCGGGCGGGCGCGATCACGCCGTGGAGCGTTGCACCCCAGCACAGCAGGCATCCGAGGTTGGCGGCGGGGTGGCCGGCGTCGATCAGGAGGTGCAGGTTCTGGCGAACGGAGACGACTGGCCTTCCAGGCGCGGGAACGCCCTGGTGCCAGCTGCCGATGTCAGTCGACCCGTCCGCGTAGGTGACGATCGATCCGAGGCCGTCGCTCAGCGGTGAGCCGACTCGGGCGTAGGACTCAAAGCCGCCGGCGCCGACGTCGAGCTTGAACCCGCCGTTGAAGGCGGCCACGAGTTGTCGTCGCTCGATCCCTCCGATCCCGGGCCCGAAGCGCCAGCCAGTCGAGCCGGCGTCGACCGAGCCGGAATGGAGCCGCAGTCCGACCAGACGCTGGTCGACCGCCAGTAGGGCGAGGTTCGTGTGTCGCTCGATCCAAATCGCCGGCTGCCCTCGTACGGTGACGGCGGGAACAAAGCCGCTTGTCGTGGAGCCCGTTGCGGTGGGGAGCAGTCGGGGATAGGACGGCGCGAGCACTACCGGTCCTCGATTCCTGACTGCGACGGTGCGAGGGTGGGTCGTGGTCGACGGGACAACGCGCCGGCTATGCGCGACCGTGGTGATGCTGGTCCCGCTCCCGCATCCGGCGATGCTGCCGATCGCCACCGCGCAAAGCGCGAGCGGCCTCCAATGCGTCCTCATCGGTCCTCCCGCTCGAGGAGGAGCGCAAGCGTCGGGCATGCATCGGCCGCACGCCGGGCGTGTGCGACAAGCTCAGGTGGCAGTGGCGAGCCGTCGAGGATCGGGTAGCCCCATTCGTCGAGCCTCACGCGCTCGGGAAGTAGCTCGGCGCACATGCCGTGCGCCTGGCATTGGATTGGATTCAGTGCGATTCGCATCGCTCCGCTACGCCGTCGCTGCCGGGATGGGAAGAACCGCTGGCGCCGAGCAGCCCGCGCAGGGGCCGTGCCGGATGTGATCCTCAAAGACGTCGGCGAAGACCCGCAGCGCGCTGGCGACGAATCGGGTCGCGCCGTCAGGGAACTGGCAGGCGCCACGCCCGGCCAGCGAGCGGCTCCAGCGTTCCAGATTCGGTCTCGCTGCGGGCGGTGCAGTTCCGCTCGCGATCTGCCGCATCGTGGCGGCGATGGCGGCGAGACCGTTGACGCACGGCCCGCACTGGCCGGCAGTCTCGGCGGCGAAATACTCGGCGACACGGGAGGTCTCAGCCACCGGACAGGCAGAGCGGCCAAGGGCGACAATCGCGCCGGCACCCAGCCCGAGACCGTGCTCGGTGAGCTGGGTCGGGGAAAGCCGCAGTTGAGGGATCACCCGCGCCGAAAGCCAGGACCCGAAGTAACCGCCGATCAGCACCGCGGAAAGCTCCTCGGTCTGGCCGGCGTTGTAGAGAAGGTCCGCGAGCGGCGCGCCGTGCTCGATTTCGAAGACGCCCGGGGACGCGACCGCGCCCGATAGCGTGACGAGTGTCGATCCGGGGTCCGCGGCGGTCCCGGCCTGGCGATACCAGCCGGCGCCATGGCGGACGATCAGTGCCAGGTGGGCCAGCGTCTCGACGTTCTGGACGAGCGTCGGTCGCCGACGGACGCCGCGTTCGAATGGTCGCGCCCGGAACGCGGGTTTTGGGTCCACCCCGGAAAGAGAGTTGACCAGAGCGGACTCTTGACCCGAGAGGAAGCCGTCGTCAATTGCCCGTAACTCGTATCGCGGCTCCTCGCCGGGCCGCGAACGCCGGCGCTCGTCCGCCGCTCGCCGGAGCCGACGCGCGATCACCTCGTCGCTTCGGGCGAACGCGATGATCGCCGTATCCGCACCCACCGCCCGGGCGGCTACCGCAGCGCCGTCGAGCACGAGATGAGGCAGCTCGGTAAGCAACAGCCGGTCCTTGCCACTGGCCGGCTCGCCTTCGGTTCCGTTCCCGACCAGCACGGTCGGTCCGCGACGTGCGGCCACCGCGCGCATCTTCCTGGCCACGGGGAAGGCGGCGCCGCCTCGTCCCCGCAGCCCCGATCGTTCGATCTCGTCGATCAGGCGATCGGGCGCCCAGCGACGGAGCTCGGGCAGCAGTGCTCGGGCCTCGCGATACGACCGCAGATCGGGGCTCGAGACCTCGTCCGCTGCGGCAAGGATGCGGGGCAGGAGGCTCATCCCGACCCTCGCGGCGCCACCGTCACCGTGCCGGCGGCGGTGCCCGGACCCGAAGCGATCCGTAGCTGGGCGACGATCGAGAGCGTGGAGCCACCCGCCTCCGCGACGGTCGATGCGATGTTCGTTCCCTCGAGCGCGGTCACGTGGCCGTCGTACCGGTCGGGGTTGGATGAGTTCCCGAGCGTCACTCGGCTGGAGGTCATCCGTACCCCGCCGCCGCCGACCGGCGGACCCTCGATCCGGATGTCCAGCTTCCCGAGCGTATGTCCCGGTATCGCCAGCGCGACGTCGACCCGCATTAGCCCGCTGGCAAGCCGGACCTGCGTGACCCGACCGACCGTCGACGCCCTGAACGAGGTCGGACTCGTCCTCTGTCTCGATGCCGCATGTGCTGCCGTCACGAGCGACACCGGTGTGCCCGCCCGCTTAGCCCATCCCGCCGCGAGCGGTCCACTGGGCAGCCATGCCAACAGCCCGAGCGGCACGAGCGCTGCCGCCGCGACGGCGGACAGGCGAGCGCCCAGGTGCCCCGGCCAGCCCGCGCTGACCCGCAGCATCACGGCGGCCAGCATGACCGCCACGCATCCCGCGGCCAGCACGAGCATCCAGTGCGTGCGGGCGTCGCTACCCGTGCCGAGGCCGTGCACCAGCGCCACAGGCCAGCTGGCGTAGGCGAACCAGTGCGTGGCCCGCCACGCGCGGTACCCGAGCCGCCGCCGAAGCAGGCTCGTAATGACGATCGCGATCAGCAGGTCGAACGCGACGGCCCCGAGCCCGAGCCACAGCGGCCGATACGTCGACCCGAACGGGACGACGACGTCGAGCAGCGTGATCGGCGCGAAGCCATCGAGCAGCGTCGTCAGGACGTGGACCGCGACGAAACTGACGGCGAGCAGCGACGCGCTGCGATGGACCGAGTCGAGCACGAAGCGGGGCGTCTCCCCGATCCGCGTCCGGCGGACATTGGCGATACCAAGCGCGACGGTGAGCGTCAGCAGCACGAGCGAGATCGCTCCCGTTCCGCGCGTGATGAACCAGAGCGGGCTGGGGCTCGAAACGGCGAGGACCATTTAGCGAGACTCCGCTCAGGAGCCGCCGGAGACGACGGGTGCCTGGCTGGGTGTTTGAGCACCGGAAGCCGGCGGCGTCGAGGGCGCCTGCAATGGAGCTCCGTTGTTCTCCTCGCCGGAGGCGGGCGCAGTGACAGCTCGCGTCACGGCCGGCGTCGCCGATCGCACGTCAGGCGCCGATCGCTGGTGGAACGCATGAGCCGTGACCGCCGTCAGCCCTCCGGCGAGAATCACGGCGCCTGAGATCATCCAGCGATTAGCCCGCGCGACGAGCGCCAAGCCCGCTTCGCGCGTGCTCACGCGCCGCGACTCGGCCGTCGCCGCCTGTCGAGAACGAGTGGGATGATCGCTCATCGCTTGCGATTGTCAGCGCCCCGGCGAAGCCTTGGCTAAGACAGGTGTGAGATTGCACTCACCACCCGCTGACCGCACCGCAAAGCGCCGGCGCTGCGCCGGCTGTCGCGATCTCTATCGCGACAGTCGTTGCGTCGATGGATTACCGATGCTGTCGAGCCGGTATCCAAGAGACCGTACGGTCTTGATCGGTGCCGGCTGCTCGTACGTGCCGAGCTTGCGGCGGAGGTAACCGATGTATACGTCGACGATGTTTGTGCCAGGGTCGTGTGTGTAGCCCCAGACCGCACGCAAGATCCGTTCCCGGGTCAGGGTTCTCCCCGGGTTCCGCATCAGGTACAGAAGCAGTTCGAACTCGGTATTCGAGAGTTTCACCGGGCGCCCCCAGCTCAGAACCTGCCGGGTGAGCAGGTTGATCTCGAGCCCAGCGGCTCTGATCTCGGTCAGTGGCGCCTGCCGGGCCGAGCGCAGCTGGGCCCGGATCCTGGCCTCAAGCTCGGCCAGCATGAACGGCTTGACCAGATAATCGGCTGCTCCTGCGTTCAGCCCCTCGACGCGATCCTCGAGCTGACCGCGCGCGGTCAGCACAATCACCGGCAGGCCGGGACGTCGTTCGACCAGCTCGCTCAGCACCTCCAACCCGGGGCGGCCCGGAAGCATGAGATCGAGCAGGACGAGCGCCACGCGGTCGCCCAGAGCGCACTCGAGACCGCTGTCCCCGTCAAAGGCACAGTCCACCTGGAAGCCTCGAGCGTCAAGGCCGCGTTTGACAAAATCGCTGATTCCGGGCTCGTCCTCGATCATCACGATCTCAGTTACTGCTGGCGTCACCGTCAGGGGCATCACAGCGGAAGCCTCCGGTAGACGGGACCGGGGAGATGTCGGAGCACGGCGAACACGTAGCGGAGCGCGGCCGGTATCCAGACAGTTCGCCTCCGGCCATCCAGCGCCGCGACCGTGGCATCGGCCACCCCTTGCGGGCTAGTGCTGAGCAGCCCGGGCTTGAGCCCCGCGGTCATCCGGGTGGCGACGAAGCCGGGCCTGATCACGAGGACGCGGACGCTCGTCCCGGCGACCGCGTCGGCCAGTCCTTGGGCCAACGCGTCAAGACCGGCTTTCGCGGCGCCATAAATCGCGTTTGAGCCGCGCGGACGCTCGGCGGCGACACTCGAGAGCACCACGACGGTGCCGTGGCCCTGCTTCCGCAGCGCTCGCACCGTGTGCCACAGCAGCGAGCCACAGCCGAGAAAGTTCGTGCGGAGCACCTGAGTGACCTCGCTGGGATCGGCGTCGAGGCCAGACAGTGCGCCGAGAACGCCGACGGAGAGGATTACGAGGTCTACCCGTTCGAGTCGGTCAAACGCGCAGGTGATCACGTCGGCGTGGGTTTCGACTTCGTCGGCGTTCAGTCCGTCGAACTCGCCGGTGGCGCGGCCGGTTGACTTGAGCTCGTCGACCACCGCCGCCATCCGTTTGTAGTCAGGTCCGAGCAGGAGCGCCTCGACTTGACCGTCCCGGGCGAGCCGCTGCACGATCGCGACACTGATATCAGAGCCGGCACCGAGCACCAAGACCCTCAGCCGTACCGCCGAATCCACGCGTACCGTTCCAGCCGCGTCTCGATTGCGCACCGCGAGGTCAACTGGTGCGGTGAGATGAGCCGCGCCACCCGGCATCTGCCTGGGACTCCCGGTCTTCATGGCAGAACAGATCGTAGGCGTGCCGAGTAAGACGTAAGTCTCAGCAGGATGAGAACACTCACAACCCGAACCGGCCCGAATGTCGCTCAGGCCGCGCGCGGGCCACGACGGCCTGCCGCGGCGGTCAGATGGCCTGCGAACAGCGGAAGTTCGAACGCGATTCTGGCTCCGCCCTCCGGGCTTTGATCGGCCCAGATACGCCCCCCGTGTGCGAGGACGATGGCGCGGGCGATGGCCAGACCGAGGCCGCTGCCGCCGAGTGCGCGCGAGCGCGAACCGTCGGTTCTGTGAAATCGGTCGAAGATTCGTTCACGCTCTGCTTCGGGAATCCCTGGACCGTCGTCGTCGACGGCCAGCTCGAGGCGTTCGCCGTGCGCCTTCGCCGTGAGCCGTACGAGACCTCCAGGGCCGGTGTGCTCGATCGCGTTTCGGGTGAGATTTCTGATCACCTGCGCGATCCGATCCTCGTCTGCGTCGACGGTTCCCGTCACCGGCGCCGATAGCTCGAACCGTCGGTCGGCCGACCCCTGGAGACCTCGGAACAGGTCGTCCAGGAACGTCTGAACCTCAAAGCGTCGCTTCTGGATCGTTAGGCCACGATCGGACGTGGCGAGGAGCAGCATGTCCTCGATCAACCGGTTCATCCGTGCGATCTCGACGTGCACGAGCTGGACGATCCGGACCGTGTCTTCGGGTGAGAGCCCGGGAAGCGACAGAAGCTCGAGCTGTCCGCCGATCACGGTCAACGGGGTTCGCAGCTCATGCGATGCGTCGGCCACGAACTCGCGCTCGTGGTCGAACGCGTGCTGCAGCCGGTCCAGCATGTGGTCGAACCCGTCGGCCAGGCGTCGAATCTCGTCGGGGGCTCCCTGAGCGTTTATGCGGTGATCGAGCTCACCGGCGTCGATCCGTTCGGCCGTGTCGGCGATCACCCGGACCGGTCGCCAGATCCAGCGTGCGACGAAATGGGCTGCGACGATCGCCGCCAGGAGTGCAAGCACGCCGACGAGCAGGAACGCGTGCCGCACGCTCTCTTCAGCGCGTGTCACGGCATCCCACGGTTCGCCGATCTCCACGGTTGCGAGCGGGTGCTTTCGGGGTCCGACCGGCGCGACCAAAAGTCGCACCTCTCCGGCGTCGATCAGCGTCAGGACGTGGTGTCCGGATCCCGCGGAGAGAATCGCCCGTGCCAGGGCCTGCTCGCGCTGCTGCACTTGGGGCGCGTCGTGGTCGACCGTCGTTCCCGTTGCGAAGCCGAGCAGCTCGGGCTGATTGGTGATCGTCGAGCCACCGCTGACCCGGATGAGGTACAGGCGCGCCGAGCTTCCGAACGACGGCTGATCTTCCAGGTACCCCCGTGCGGCCGCTTCAACGCCGCTTGGCGATGTCGATCCGGTGTTCAGCGCCCGCGTGAGAGCGGCCGCGTCCCGGGCCAGATCGTGATCGATCTGCGAGCTGACACGCGCGCCCGTCTCCCGGTCCACGGCGATGAACGCGCCGCCCATCGCCGCGGTCAGGATGATCGCGAGCGCGACCGTCAGCCGGCCGCGCAGCCCGAGTTGCCGGACTGGCGGATGCGGCAGCCGGCTCCGGATACGCGCTTGCGCGCTGGGAGAGCGCAGGTCGGCGATGGCCGGCCTGCTGCCACTGCTGTCGCCCACCGTGGGGCTCGTTGGTCGCGGGTCGGTCAATGCTCGCCAAGCTGTGAGAAGAGCCCACGCTGGACCACGTCGTACTCACCGCGAAGAGCGTCAGCCGGAGCGGTTAAGAAACGCTGATCAATTCGTGAGAAGGCTCACACACCCCGATCGACGTCCGTCGGCAGACAGGAATTATCGGCCGGGTGAACCCCTTCTAACGCGCGATTGAACGGTGGTTGAGCTTTTACGACAAGGCTGAGCGCCGTTGATCAAATCAAGGACCGAACAGCGGTGTCACCGCAGCACAGTGTTGAGCGTGACCACCGCAGGCCCCGTAGCAATGACTGCCACCAGAACGCCACCGCCACGACGCCACCCGTGGCCACTTGTCGCGCTCGGAGCAGCGGTCATCGTGGCGGCGGCTGCTGCTGCGGTTCTGATCGCACCAAGCAATGCCAGCGTTCCCCGGACACTCCCGCCGAATGCCCAGCTGATCGACATCGCCGATACCTCGATGAGCCGTCCGCTTCCCCCGGGCTTCATCGGCCTCTCAATCGAATATCCCTCCTTGCTGGCTTATTCCGGGGCCGACCCGGCAGCGACCAATCCGACCTTCATCAGGCTCGTTCAGGAGCTCAATCCATCCGGCTCCCCGGTCATCCGGTTCGGGGGCGACACGACGGACTGGACCTGGTGGCCGATACCGGGCGTCAAAAGGCCGCCGGGCGTCAGGTACGCGCTTACGCGCCGGTGGTTGGCGGTTACGCGTGCGACCGCTCTGGCGCTGCGTGCGCACCTGATCCTCGGCATCAATCTCGAGGCCGACCGCGCGACCGTCGCGCGGGCCGAGGCGCGGGCGTTCCTGAAAGGCATCGGGCGGAGCCAGATCACCGGGTTTGAGCTAGGCAACGAGCCCGAGGTCTATGGGCGGCTCGACTGGTACACCACGCACGCCGGCGTCGGAGTGCCCGGCCGTCCGGCGCGATATGACTTCGGCTCGTACCTCACCGACTACGCGGCAATCAGCTCTGCGCTGCCGCGCCAGGTACCGCTGGCCGGTCCAGCGTCCGGCTCGGCGAGCTGGACCGCGGAGCTGAGTCGCTACCTTGCGGCCAACCCCCGGGTTCGCACCGTCACGTTTCACCGCTATCCGTTGCACCGGTGCTTCACCGAGCGAAGCGCGTCAACCTACCCGACCATTCAGAACCTGCTGGCGCCCAGGAGCTCGAGCGGACCGGGGTCGAGTCTGCAGGCTGCCGTCCGCGTCGCTCACGCTCACGGTCTAGCGGTCCGCGCCGATGAGCTGAACAGCGTCTCCTGCGGCGGGGCGCGCGGGGTGAGCGACACATTCGCCTCGGCCCTGTGGGTTCTCGACACGCTGTTCAACATGGCCGCGGTGGGCGTCGACGGCGTAAACATCCACACCTTCAGCAGAGCTCTCTACGAGCCGTTCTCCTTCACGCACTCCAGCGGCGGCTGGCAGGCGCATGTCGACCCGATGTATTACGGCATGCTGATGTTTGCCCGCGCGGCTCCCACCGGTTCTCGCCTCCTCTCGACCGGCACTGCGCCGAGCCGAGCCCTCAGGATCTGGGCGGTCCGAGCGCCGGACGGGACCGTTCGGGTCGCTGTGATCAACGACTCGCCAACGAGAACGCTGGAACTGGCGGTCAGACCACCCCGCACCGGCGGTGCCGCCACTCTCGAGCGGCTGACGGCGCCCACCCTCGAGTCAAGGACAGGCGTCACGATCGCCGGTCAGACCTTCGGTGCCGCGACCACGACCGGCGAGCTCACGCACAGCTACAAGACCACGACGCTTCAGCCAATCCAGCACGCCTACGTCGTCGAGCTGCCGCCTGCAAGCGCCGCGCTCCTCTCGGTTAGAGCCTTATGAACGAGGCGGCCGACTCGGCGAGACGAGTTAGGACCCGCCGGAGACGACTGCGACCGGCGCTGGGGCGGCCGGTGGGGGAGCCTGCGCCGGCGCGGGAGCCTGCGCCGGTGCCTGAAGCGTGGGCGCGGATGCTGGGGCGGGCGCCGGGGCCTGGGCGAGAGTCGGAGCCGGCGCTGGTGTCGGGGCGGGAGCTGGGGCCGGCGAGACGGTGCTGGGTGCCGGGCGGCGCGGCTTCGGCGCGGCTGATACGTGCTGCGGATTTGGGGGCTGCGGCTTTGGCGGGCGCGCGGCGCTCGGCGCGGGGTGGCGCTTGTGACGCGCCATGCGGGGCGTGGCTACCCGTGCCGCGACGCGCTGGGCCACACGCGCGCGCACGGGGCTCTCCTCCGGTTGATGCTCGTGGCGCTGCGCCACCGCGGCGGAACCGAAGCCTAGGCCGGCCGTGCCGGCAAGGAGTGCGAGCATGCGACCCATCGAGGGGGTCGTCCGATTGCCTGCCATGCCCCTTTGGATCGGCCCCCAACGTAAGACTCCCGTGTGAATGTCCTCATCCCCCTCGTCGCGAGGCGCGTCGATGCCGAAGTAATCCTCCGTGACGGCCCTCGCTGACCCGCGACGCTCCATCCCTCCGCCCTCGGCTCGCGCGCCGGAGCCGCCGCGCCCGACGCGCCGCGCGGGTCGCACGCCCAGCCACCTGGCGGCCGACGCGGTCGTGGCCTTGGCCGGCGTTGGCCTCGGCGCCACCGTTGCCAGCGCGATCGGATCGTTCAGCGCCCGCATCCTGAACGCACCCGGAGGAGTCGAGGTGGCGGTGGGACGATTCACCGGCCTCACCGGGGCCTACCTGCTGCTGGTCATGGTTGTGCTGGTGGCTCGGCTCCCGGCGCTCGAGCGCCTGATCGGGCATCCACGCCTGACCAAGTGGCATCGCCGGCTGTCGCCCTGGCCCCTGCTCCTGCTGATCGTGCATGCGGCGGCGTCGATGGTCGGCTACGCCAAGCTCCAGCGGACCGGCCTGTGGCACGAGTTCGGGGTGGCGCTGTCCCGCTACGAGGGCATGCTCGGGGCGATCGCCGCGCTCGTACTCCTGGTGGCGGTCGCGGCGCTGTCGATCCGCGCGGCGCGCCGGCGAATGAGCCACGAGACGTGGTGGCAGATACACCTGCTCACTTACCTCGCGCTCGCGCTGTCCTTCTCGCACCAGATCGCCACCGGGGCGTCGTTCGTCCATCACCCGCTGGCGCGGGTCGCCTGGACACTCTTGTGGCTGTCGACCGCCGGCGTCGTGCTGATCTGCCGCGCGGGCCTACCGTTGTGGCGGACGTCCTACCACAGCCTGCGGGTGGTCAAGGTTGTGCGGGAGTCGGACGACGTCTTCTCGTTGGTGGTCAAGGGCCGCCGGCTGGAGCGGCTCGCGGTGTCGGGCGGCCAGTACTTCCAGTGGCGCTTCATGACCCGCGGCCTGTGGCTCCACGGGCACCCCTACTCGATCTCCGCGTTGCCGCAGCCGCCCTACATGAGAGTGACGATCAAGGGGCTGGGCGCGCACTCGAGCGCGGCGGCGCGTCTGACCGCCGGTACTCGGATCGCAATCGAGGGCCCTTACGGGACGTTCACGAGGCACGCGCTGGCCGGCCGCCGAGTCGTGCTGATCGCCGCCGGTGTCGGGGTCACGCCCGTGCGGGCGCTGCTCGAGGATCTGCCGGCGGGCGCCGACCCTGTCGTGTTGCTGAGGGCCTCGAGCGAGGAGGAGCTGCTGCTGGGCCACGAGGTGATGGAGCTCGCACACGCTCGCGGCGGGCGGGCGCTCGGTGCGTTCGGGTCGCGGAACCGCTCGACGCTCGACGCTCAGACCCTCAGGGCCAACATCCCGGACCTGTCGGAGCGGGACGTCTTCATCTGCGGCCCCGAACGGTTCACGAAGATGGTCGCCGGGGCTGCGCGGCGCGCCGGAGTGGCGCGGGCCCGGCTGCACGTCGAGGGCTTTGACGCCTGACGCGACTTGCCGTGGACCACGCTGAGCCGGCGGTCCACACCACTGACGTGTGGGACCGCCGACGCGGCGTACGGCCTCAGGCGTGGAGGTCGACCGACCGTGAGCTCGCCTGTGCGGCCTTGGTGGCAGCGTCGTCGCTGTCACCGTCGTGATCGGGCGCTCCCGGGACTTCGGCCGATTCGGGCCGCTGGACCGCGCCGAGCGGCGCGAACGCCGCATGGTGACTCGCGCCACCGATTGCCATGATGTTCATGGGTACGTGCTCCTTCCGTGGTTGACGTACACGGGTCATCGGTTCCGACTGTGTCCTGCTGCACGTCCTGTGCGCACTCTCACTCGTCTCCTACAGTGGTCTTCGATCCGGGCCCGAACCTTCGACATAAGATGGCGTGTGTGTTGCCCTGCTCCTCGGTCTCCTCGCCGGCGCGAGCGAGGAGCCAGGTGGTCGATCGGCATGGCAGCCCGATCCTCCTCAGGCCGCACGGACGGGTGCGCGCCAGACGTTAGATGGACATGGCCACTCTCATGACGCCGCCAACCCGCTCATGAGTCATCTCCTCATCGGCCTGGCGCTTGCGCTCATTGGGTCGGTCGCCCTCAATGCGAGCTATCTGATCCAGCACGCCGGCTCGGTCGCCGCGCCCACGATCGCCTTCGGTCACCCGATCAGGACGCTCGGAGCGCTGCTGCGCTCCCGGCTGTGGTTCGCCGGCGGCGTCCTCGGGATCGCGGGATGGGCGATCAGCATTGCCGCGCTCACGCAGGCCCCGCTGTCGCTCGTGCAGGCCTTCCTGATCGGCGGCATCGCCCTGCTCGCGCCGGTGGCGGTCCGCGTCCTGGGTCACCGCCTGACTCCGAGAGAGCTCGCCGGCATCTCGCTGGTGCTGTTCGCGCTACTCGTGCTCCTCGTGGGCCGGGGCGCGGTCGGCGTCCATTCGCATTTTCACACCGCTGCGCTCGGGATCTACCTGAGTGGCTCCGTCTGCGCCGGCGCGTGTCTGCTCCTCTTCAGGCAGCGGCGGACACAGATGCTGGCCGCGGCTGGGGGAGTCCTGTATGGCGCCGCCGACGTGGCCATCAAGGCGCTCATCGGTCTGGCCAGCCATCAAGGTGTGACCGCCGCGCTCACCTCACCGTGGCTGATCGCGACCATCGCAGCCAGCATCGGCGCTTTCTTCTGCTTCCAGCGCGCGCTCCAGTCGGGCAAGCCGATGCCGGTGATCGCGTTGATGACAGCCGGGAACAACATCGTCTCGATCATCGGCGGGCTGGCGGTGTTCGGCGACCCGCTCGGACAGCACCCGGCCATGGTGCTCGTCCATCTCGCCGCGTTCGTGCTGATCGTGATCGCCGCCTGGCTGCTCGCGCCCGCGCAGGCCGCAGCGACCGTGCCGTCGGGCGCGCGGCCCGAGCTCGGGCTCGCGCACTGACTCAGGGGTGCGTCTCCCGGTTCCCGGAAAGGGTGAAGTTACGTGGACACGCTCTCACTCGTGATCAGGCTTGGGCTCGAGCTCCGCGGCTAACGCGCGTAGACCGTGAAGAAGTCGCGGTCGTCCGGCGTCAGGTACCGCGTCGCGGGACGGCTCATGCCGGGCAGCAACTTGGCAGGCTCGCCGGCACCGAAGGTCCCGTAGAAGTTGAACGTGGTCCACTCGTAGTTGATGTCGAGTTCCATCGCTCGCACGGCGCCCGCCCGCTGGAGGATTTGCGCAAGGCTCTCGGCGGTCTGAATGTCGGCGGCCGCGTAGATCAGGTTCCCGCGGGCGTCAACGCCCACGCCCGAGCGCCACACGCGGACCGCGTTGCCGAGGGTCGTTCCCCAGAGCGAGTCATTCGACAGTGCGGGGTTCAGCTGGCCGCCCTCGACAATCAGCGGCAGGTTCTGCCGGGCGAACGGGATCCCCGGGCCGGGGTCAGGGCCGCCGGTCCAGGTCCGGACATCGATGTTCCCGTCGCTGTAGGCGATCAGCGTCGCTTGCCCGTCCTTCAGCGGCGCGTACACGTGACTCTGGGAGAAAAAGCCGCCTCCCGAGTCCTCGAGCTTGAAACCGCTGTTGAATGTGGCCAGCAGGCTCGAGCGTAGCTGGGGCGGCACTTCCGCCTCTTGAGTTCCGTCGTTGGGTGGTTCGTAGCGGCCTGGATAGAGCGCGAGCCGGGTCCGTGTGTGGTCGATCCACGCCACGCCGGCGACAAGCTGCGGATAGTTTGGGTCCGGGCGGAAGGTCGTGACCAAGACCGGCGCGGCGCCGGCGACGAGCGGCCCGGTTCCGCGCCACTGCCCCTCGCCCGGCAGCGCGGGCTCGATCACAGGGGTAATCGGCCCCGGCGCGTACCTCCTCGCGACCTGGGCTCGCACGCCGGCCCCGACCGGCGGGAGCCGCTTGAGCGCTGGGCCTCCGGTCGCCGGCGCATTCAGCGAGTAGTAGACGCTCTCGATGTCCGACACGACCCCCGCGGCCCCGTTGTCGCGGAGCCATTCGACGGCTCGCACCCCGAACGAGGTGTTCGAGGGCCCCGCCATCGCGCCCCAGAACGATACGACCAGATCGATCAGCAGAATCAGCGCTGTGAGAACCACGATCCGGCGCGTACGCAGCCGAAGCGCGGCGGGTCGCCGATGCACTCGGGCGCGCCGTCGCGCTGTACTTCGTGGACGCATCGCGCCCGGGGCGGCAGATCGCGGGGCGGATGAGAAGGGACCCGGGTCCGCACGCGAGTCGCGGCGCGGTTCGTAGGCGAGGATCCGGGCCTCGTAACGTTCGATCGCCTCACGGCTGGGGCTGGGCATGTCGTTCTGAGCGCGTTTCGACCGGTCGCCCGCGGCTCCTTGCGCGCCGGCGGGGCGATGAGAGCTTTCTAAGCTCAGCGGACGTATACGGCGAAGAAGTCCCGGTCGTCGGGAGTCAGGTAGCGGGTCGGAGCTCGATCCATCGCGGCGAGCAGGTTCGCCGCGCCGCGGGCGCCCGGGTAGCGATAGGTGATCAAGCTCGTCCAATAGCTGTTGATGTCGAGCTCCATCGCGCGGACGGCTCCGGCGCGGATCATGATCGCCGCCAGCGACGCGACCGTCTGGTCGTTGGCGGCCGCGTAGATCAGGTTGCCGTGGCGGTCGACGCCGACGGCCGAGCGCCACACCATGATCGCGTTGCCGACCGTCGCGCCCCATGCGGAGCCGTCGGAAAGATGGGGATTCGCTCGGCTGCCGTTGACGATCAGCGGAAGATTCTGGCGCGCGTAAAGCACGTCGGGCGGAACGTCTGACCCGCCGTGCCACGAGATCACGTCGATGCGGCCGTCGCGGTAGCGAAGGATCGTCGCGGTGTTAGCTTTCATCGGAGCGTACGTGTGCCCGTCATAGGCGAACCCACCTCCGGAATCCTGCAGTTTGAACGCGCTGTTGAACGTCGCGACCAGACCGGGGCGCAACATCATCGGAACCTCCGCCGGCCCGCGCGAGGGCATCGTAACGGCCGGCTCCGAAATGCCCGGATACAACATCACGCTCGTGCGCGTGTGATCGATCCAGGCGACGCCTGCGACCAGCTGCGGGTAGTCCGGCTGGGGGCGGAAGCTCGTGATGAGCACTGGGGGACGTGACCCGCCGCCGGCGAACGTCGGGTGCCAGACGCCCTCGCCCGGGAGCGCTGGATGGATCACGGGCGCGATGGCCGGCGGGCGGTAGGCACGGATCCGCGGGCCCTGGTGGTAGCTGAGCTGTGGGATCTGAACCGGTCTAACCGCGACGGCGCCGGACTGCCTGGGCAGCGCCTGCAGCGGTGGACCGCCCTGGCTTGGAGCGGTGAGCGAGTAGTAAACGTTCTCGACGCGGTCCACCAGGCCCCGTCCGCCGTTGTCGCGCAGCCACTCGACCGTCCGAATCCCGATGCTGGAATCGGATCGTCCCGCGAGCGCGCCGACGTATGAGACGAGCGCCGGCACCAGACAGATCGTCGCCGCGATCGTCGCGATCCTGCGAAGGCGCACCACTCGCCGATCCGTCGGACGCGAACGCCGGCTCGACGTCACAAACGGGGAATCACGGTGTGAGAGATCGAACGGCTCTGTCGCCCGGACCGTCATCGGGGGCAACGTTGTCACACTCGCCGACAAACGAGACTAAGGAATTTCTGAGAGCGTCCTCATCGCTGTCACAGGTTCGCCTTACACAAGGCTCTTAGCTTGCCGTTATGCAGTCCGCCGACGCAGGCCGCTTGACCCTGCGTGGAGCGCGCCGGAGTCGGCCGGGCGCCGTCATCGCGACGATGCGACCCAAGCAGTGGATCAAGAATGCTTTGGTGATCGCGGCGGCAGGCGCGGCCGGGGCACTCGGCCACGACGACACTCCCGGGCGCGTGATCGTGGCGTGCGCGTCGTTCTGCTTGCTCGCGTCTGGGATCTACGCGATCAACGATGTCAGCGACGCAGAGGAGGATCGTCGCCATCCTCGCAAGCGCTTCCGACCGGTCGCGGCGGGGGAGCTCGACCCCCGGTTCGCGATGGGTCTCGGCGTGTCGCTGCTGCTCGCCGGGCTTTTGCTGTGTGCCGCGATCGGGGCGCTTTTGGTGCTCGTCGCAGTCGGGTACGCCGCGCTGACGCTGTCATACACGCTCGTGTGGCGGCATCTGATCGTGTTCGACATCGTCGCGGTGGCGGGTGGGTTCGTGCTGCGCGCCGTGGCCGGCGGCGTCGCGGCGCCCGTGACGCTGTCGCGCTGGTTCCTGCTGGTCGTGACGAGCTCGGCGGTGTTCGTGGCCGCGGCCAAACGGTACGCCGAGCTGCAACGTACCGACGGCCGGAGCGATCGGCGAAGACGGGTGCTCGACTCGTACAGCCCTCGGACGCTCGAGCTGATCATCGCGGGTGCGACTGCCGTGGCCCTGGTCGCGTACTGCATGTGGGCGTTCTCGCTGCCTGCGGTGCGGGGCATCCCGTGGCGGCCGTTGACGATCCTGCCATTCGGCGCTTGCCTGCTCCGCTACGGCGAGCTCGTGCACCGCGGAGCCGGCGAGGCGCCCGAGGAACTGCTGCTGTCCGACCGACCGTTACAGCTCGCAGGCCTGGCGTGGCTGGCCCTGTTCGCCCTGGAAGTCCATGCAGCCGGCTGACACGGCGTTCGTTCGCCCGCTCGCGATCGTGTGGACGCCCTCGGTGATCACCGGATGGGGGCAGGGCCAGGGCGCGAGCGTCACGATCGTCCGTCCCGAGGGCGTCGGGGAGCTCCGCGCCGCGCTGCGGTCGGCGGCCCACCTGAACGCTGTCCCCAGAGGGATGGGTCGAAGTTACGGTGACGCCGCGCAGATCTCCGGTGGTCTCGTCATCGAGAGCACCCGGCTGAAGCGGATCGAGCTCGACGCCGAGCGTGGGACGGTCACCGCGCAGGCCGGCGTCACGATCGGTGAGCTTCTGCGCGAGGTTGTGCCCGCCGGCTGGATGGTCCCGGTGGTGCCCGGTACACAGCACGTCACCGTCGGCGGGGCGATCGCGAGCGACATCCACGGCAAGAATCACGGCACCGCGGGGACGTTCGGGACGCACGTCGAGGCGATCTCGCTGCTCCGGGCGGATGGCGAGCTCGTCGAGCTTCAGCCCGGGATGCGCGACGGGCAGTTCGAGGCGACGCTCGGGGGGATGGGCCTGACCGGCATCATCATGGACGCGCGGGTCAAGCTCAGCCGGACCCGGGGCGCGATGCTATCGGTCGACACCGACCGGGTCCGCTCGCTGGACGATGCGCTCGCGGCACTCGCGGCGCGCGGCGGGCAATACCGGGTCGCGTGGCTCGACTTGCTGTCGGCGCCGCCGGGACGTGGAGTGGTGACACGCGCGGAGCACATCGATGCGCCCGGCGAGGGCGCGGCGGTCGTGCGCTCGCGCGCGACCGTGCCGCGCGGCTGGCCCGCCGGCGCGCTCCGCCCGGCGACGGTTCGCGCACTCAACGCTCGCAAATACGCGAGCGCGCCGCGAACCGAGCGAGGCCGGCCGCAACCGCTCGGCCGGCACATGTTCCCGCTCGACTCGCTCGACGCGTGGCCGCGCCTGTACGGTCCGAGCGGCTTCGTCCAGTACCAGCTGGTTGTGCCGACCGGCGCAGAGCGCGTGCTCGAGCTGATCATCGAGCGGCTGCGCCGGGGACGGGTGCCGTGCTACCTCGCCGTGCTCAAGGACCTCGGTCCCGCTAACGGCGCGCCGCTTTCGTTCCCGCTCGCAGGGTGGACACTTACGCTTGACATACCACGGTCCGCCGCGGGGCTCGAACCGCTGCTCCAGGGCTTTGACGCCACGGTCGCCGAGGCCGGCGGGCGCGTCTACCTGTCGAAAGACGCCCGGCTGCGCCCGGAGATGCTGCGAGCGATGTACCCCCGCCTCGACGAGTGGCGCGCCGCACGCAACCACGCCGATCCCGAGCGATTCTGGTGCTCGGATCTTGCTCGCCGCGTGGGTCTGTTGTGAGCGATGCGCTGCTCGTTGGGGGAACGTCCGAGATCGGGCTCGCGATCGTCCGGCGATTGGCGGCCCAACGCGTGTGGCTGCTCGGCCGCGACGGTGGCCGACTCGCGCGGGCGGCGGCCGAGCTCGATGGCGCCGCGGTCGAGGTTGGTCTGCTCGACGCCGACGACATCCCCTCGCATAGGCAGGCGATCGAGCGGGCGTTCGTCGACGCCGGTGGGTTCGACGTGGTCGTGATCGCGGTCGGTGTGCTCGGGGCCCAGGCGGGGCTCGACGCCGATCCCGACGAGGCGATCGAGATCATGCGCGTCAACTTTGTCGGTGCCGGGTCGCTGCTGCTCGAGTGCCTTCGCCAACTGCGGCAGCGCGGCGAAGGGACGCTGGTGCTGCTGTCGTCGGTCGCAGCCGAGCGTCCCCGCGCCTCGAACCCAATCTACGGATCGGCTAAGGCGGGTCTGGATGCGCTTGCCCAGGGTCTCTCCGACGCGGTCGCGTCGAGCGGCGTGCGCGTACTCGTCGTGCGCCCCGGGTTCGTCAAGACCCGGATGACTGCCAATCTCGCGCCCGTCCCGTTCGCGACGACGCCGGAGGTGGTCGCGTCAGCGACAGTCGCGGCTCTGAACGGACGCGCGGGGACGATCTGGGTGCCGGGTCGGCTGCGGCTGATGTTCGCGGTCCTCCGGCATCTGCCCCGCGGGATTTACCGGAGGCTCCCATTGTGAGACGGAACGTGCTGTTGGTCGACGTCGGGATCGCGATCATCGCGGCAATCGTCGTCTTGACGATCACCCCCGGTCTAGCGGTGGCAGGAATAATCGCGATCGCGGTGCTGGCCGCATGCGCGATCAGCTTCCGACGCGAGTCGCGCCGCCGGGGCCGCGCTCGAATCCGACGGAGGCGCACGCCGCGGCCCGGTGGGCGGGCGGGGACACAGCCAGCCCGCCGGAGCAAGCGCACGTGACAGCACCGATTGGCGCAGCTTATGCCGCGGCACGATAGCCCGCAATGCGAACCGTCTCCATCGGGGAAACGTTGACGGACCGCGTTGGATGCGATAACCTACCAACCGTTTGGTTGTCAATGAGCCTCGTTGGAGGGTGATCATGTACCAGCAGACCGCAATGACCAGTCGAACCGGCTTCCTCGATCGTAGGCGTCTGATCGAGGCACGTGTCGCTCGCGACTGCGAGCTGCTCCGGCGCGAGATTGTGATCTTGCGGGCCGGCTCGAAGCAGGCAGCCGCCGCCTCGTCTGGTTCGAAGCGCGTCGCCACGCGCTGACGCCCGAGCTGCGGGTCAGGTCAGGCTGTCGCGCGAGGGCCTCTGAAGCGCCGGCGAGTCAACCTTTGACGTCAGAGGCGGCGGTGCTCGCTGCAGCTGCGTAGCGGTCCCGAAGCAGGCGCTTGTACAGCTTGCCCGTCGCCTGGCGGGGAAGCTCGTCAGCGAAGTCGATCGTGCGGGGGCACTTGTATTTGGCCAACCGCCCGTAGCAGTGGTTCAGCAGCTCCTGCTCGGTCTCGGGCGTCGCGGGGATCGCGTCGGCGAGTTGGACGACGGCCTTCACCTCTTCGCCAAGTTCGGCGTTCGGGATCCCGAACACGGCCGCGTCGGCGACCGAAGGATGGCTGACGAGCACGTTCTCGGCCTCCTGCGGGTAGATGTTGACGCCGCCCGAGATGATCATGTCCGCCTTGCGGTCGGTCAGGTAGAGGTAACCCTCGTCGTCGAGGTAGCCGATGTCACCGACGGTCGTCCACCCGAGCGCGTTTCGGGACTCGGCCGTCTTGGCGGACGCATTGTGATATTCGAAGCCCGGCCCGCCTTCTGACCAGATCGTTCCAGCCTCCATGCTGGGCAACTCGTTGCCGTCATCGTCGAGGATGTGGGGTGTGCCGACGAGCGGCTTCCCTACCGATCCAGGGTGTGCCAACCAGCCCTCGGAGTCGATCGCGGTCAACATGTAGATCTCGGTGGCTGAGTAGTACTCGAAGATGACCGGTCCGAGCCACTCGATCATCTGCCGCTTGACATCGACGGGGCAGGGGGCCGCCGCGTGGACGACAGCGCGTAGCGACGACACGTCGTAACGGTTGCGCTCTTGCGCCGGAAGGCGGAGCAGCCGCACGAACATGGTGGGCACCATTTGCGTGTGTGTCACGCGATAGCGCTCGATCAGCTCGAGCGCCCACGCCGCGTCGAACCTATCCATCACGATCGTCGTCCCGCCAAGCCGCTGGACGGCCATGTTGAACCGGAGCGGCGCCGAGTGGTAGAGCGGCGCCGGGGACAGATACACGGTGTCCTGACCGAACCCGTACAGTCGCTCGAACAAAGGCACGATCGCGGGGGGTGTGCCGATCGGATGGAGCGGCAGCGCCGTCTTGATCGCCTTGGGTCGCCCGGTCGTGCCCGAGGAGTAGAGAAAATCGACGCCCTCAGCTTCGTCCGGCAGCGGGTCGGCCGCCTGCCCGCTGATCAGGTCCGTGTAGTCCTCGGTGCCGGTCCGCGGCGGGCCGACTGAGATCAGCGCGGACACGCCGGAGACCTGCGCGGCCGCCGCTGAGGCAACCTCGGCTGTCGACTCGCCTACGAACAGCAGCCGGGCCGCCGAGTCCTCGAGGATGTAGGCGACCTCGTCCACCGTGAGGCGGGGCGAGATCGTCGTGTACCTGAGTCCGGCGCGCTGCGCCGCCCACGCGATCTCCAGATACCGGAGATGGTTCTCCATCATGATCGCGATGCAGCTGCCTGGCGACGCGCCAAGTGAGCGCGTCAGGCGAGCGGCCTGCCGAGAGCGATCGGTCAACTCGCGGTACGACACGCTCTCGCCGGTGCGTGCCATGACGTAGGCAGCCTTATCCGGATTCGCCTCGGCGTGTAGATCGATGAACAGCGGATCCGTCACCGCACCATCCCCCCCGCTCAGAGCCCTTGTACCTCGGATGTGATGTCGCTCACGGATTGTTTGGCGTCGCCGAACAGCAACGAGGTCTTCGGGTCGTAGAACAGGGGGTTGTCGATGCCGGCGAACCCGGAGGCCATGGAGCGTTTTAGGACCACCACGGCGCCGGAGCGGTCGACTTCGAGGATCGGCATGCCGTAGATCGGTGACCCCGGCTCGTTCTTGGCGGCGGGGTTGGTGACGTCGTTGGCGCCGATCACGAGCGTCACGTCGGTGCGGCCGAACTCGGGGTTGATCTCGTCCATTTCGCGGAGCAGGTCGTAGGGGACGTCGGCTTCGGCGAGGAGGACGTTCATGTGGCCGGGCATGCGGCCCGCGACGGGGTGGATCGCGAACTTGACCTCGACCCCCTTGGCCTCGAGCGCGCGCTCCAGTTCGCGGACGGCGTGCTGGGCCTGGGCGACGGCCATGCCGTAGCCGGGGGCAATCACGACCAGGCGCGCATAACTCAACTGGATGGCGACGTCTTGGGCGCTGGTGGAGCGGACGGTTCCGCCGTCGGCACCGGCGGGGCCGGCGGGGGCGGCGATGGCGCCGCCGAATCCGCCGGCGATGATGGCGGGGACGGAGCGGTTCATGGCTTTGGCCATGAGGTTGGTGAGGATCGTGCCGGACGCGCCGACGATCATCCCGGCGACGATCATCGCGGTGTTATTCAACGCGATACCCGTCGCGGCGGCGGACAGGCCGGTGAACGCGTTCAACAGCGAGATCACGACGGGCATGTCGGCCCCGCCGATCGGGAGCACGACCATGTTCCCAAGGACGCCCGCCGCGAGCAGGATCCCGACGATGAACAGCGCCTGGGAGTGGATCCCGGCGGCGAGGACGATCGCGGACACGACGCAGATCGTGAACAGGGCGAGGTTGATGATCGATTGGCCGGGGAGTTTGATCGGCCGGCCGGGGAGGATCTCCTGGAGTTTCCCGAACGCGATGTTCGATCCCCAGAACGAGATCGACCCCACGATCGCGGCGAACAGCGTCGGGATCTGGCCCTTCTCGACCCACAGGCCTCCGCCGATCGCGAAGTGGTGGCGGTACTCGATCCACGCGATGATCGCGACCGCACCACCCCCGACTCCGTTGAACAGCGCGACCATCTGCGGCATCGCGGTCATCCGCACTCTCTGCGCCGCCGGCACCCCGACGGCCGTCCCGATCACCAACCCCAACGCGATCAGCCACGGGGTGCTCGACCCCGACAGCACGTGCGGGGTCAGCAGCGTCGCGACGATCGCGATCGCCATCCCGACCGCGGCGATCTTGTTCCCCCGGACCGCGGTCCGCGGGCCGGTCAGCCCACTCATCCCGTAGATGAACAACGAGAACGCCACGATGTAGCAGGCGTCGATGAAGTTCGCCTGCCGGAAAAACACGGTCGCGCTCACTTCTCCCCGCCCTCCAACTCATCCGGGGCGGCGGCCTCGGGCAGGTCAGGTTTGCGCTTGAACATCCCAAGCATCCGATCCGTAACCAAAAACCCGCCTACGACATTGATCGTTCCGAACGCGATCGCGATCACCAGCAACACGTGCTCCAGCACACCGGTGGCCTCGTGCATCAACAACAGGCCCCCCAGGATCACGACCCCGTGAATCGCGTTAGTGCCCGACATCAACGGCGTATGCAACGTGTTCGGGACCTTCGAGATCACCTCGAACCCCACGAACGCAGCCAGCACGAGGATTGCGATCTCGCTGATGGTGGTCACTTGAGAGTCCTCCTCAGTTTCAGGCGGCCGTGAGGTGGCTGGAATGCGGCTTCGGTTCGTAACCGAGCCTGAGGTGGCTCCGGGGGTCACAGTCGTACACGGTTACGCGGCCGCTGCGCCAGTGCACCTGCCACGAGCCTGCGGCGAGCGCGTCGACCTGCTCGGGCCGATCGCGCAGCCCCATTTGAGTCGTGAGCTCCGGATATAGGTCAGCCGCGCTCATCGCTCAGCCGTATCCCATCGTTGGACGGTCCGACCTCGATCGGCGGGGTGCGTGGGCCGAACGAGAGCTCCCCATCGATCGCGGTAGCCATTCGCAGCGCCACCCGGGCGGACTCCACCTCTCCGCGCTCCAGCAACTCACCCACCTCGAGCAGCCAGCGGGAACGGGCCTCCCGAAGCTCACCATAGAGAGGGAACCGGTTCACGCGGCCTCCACCTTCACACCCGCGGACGCGGCCGCCGCCTTGGCGGCCTCGTGGACGATTTCCCCACCACGCGTGATGCAGGCCCCGGCGATCACCTCGTCGTCGAAGTCCAACGACAGCTCTCCTTCGTCGGAGATCATCAACGCCAACAAGGACTGGATGTTCTTCGCGTACAACTGCGACGCGTGCTCGGCCATCGTCGAGGGCACGTTCAACGGCGCCAAAATCTTCACGTCATGGCGGATGACGGTCTGGCCGGGCTCTGACAACTCGCAATTGCCGCCCGCCTCGCCGGCGAGATCGACGATCACAGACCCCGGCTTCATGAGCTTGACCGCCTCCTCCGTGACCAGGATCGGCGCCCGCCTGCCCGGGACGAGCGCGGTCGTGATGACTACGTCGACCTTCCCGATCGCCTCGGCCATCAGCTCCTGCTGGCGCTGCTGCTGCTCGGGAGTGAGCTCGCGCGCATATCCGCCGGCACCCTCGAGATCGCCCCCGAGGTCGAACTCCAGGAACTTCGCGCCCAGCGACTCGACCTGCTCCTTGACCGCGGCCCGCACGTCGAACCCCTGAACCACCGCCCCCAACCGCCGCGCCGTCGCGATCGCCTGCAGGCCGGCGACGCCCGCGCCCAGCACCAGCACCGTCGCCGGTCGGATCGTCCCCGCCGCGGTCATCAGCATCGGGTAGTAGCGGCCCATTTCCATCGCGCCCATCAGCGCGGCGCGGTACCCCGAGATGTTGGCCTGGGAGGACAGCGCGTCCATCGACTGCGCGCGGCTGATCCGCGGGATCGCCTCCATCGCGAAGCTCGTCGCGCCCGTCTGCGCGATCGCCCGGATCGCCTCGCCCCCCGTCAGGGGCTGGAGGAACCCGATCAACACACTGTCCGACCGCAACCGCCCGATCTCGTCCGCGGTCGGCGTCGCCACCTTCACGACCACATCAGCGTCGTACACGCCGGCGGGGTCATCAACCAACCGCGCGCCCGCCTCCTCGTACTGGGCGTCCGGAATCAACGCGCCAGCACCCGCACCCCGCTCCACCACCACCGCCAGACCGTTCTCGCCACCGACGAGCTTGCGCACAACGTCAGGCACGAGCGCCACCCGCAGCTCGCCCTCAACAAGCTCCTTAGGGACACCGATCAGCATCAGGAGCCATCCAACCAAACGACCGGTAGAATGTCAAGAGGGAGGTCGCGGATCAAGCCGGCGAGCGAACGCCCGCGAGATCGACTCCGCACTCCGCCAGCACCTCGGCGGTGTGCTCGCCGACCGAGATCGGCGCCGAGCGCACCGGACCGTCGATTGCCGGGGAGCGAAACGGCGTAGCGACCTGGGTGATACGTCCTGAGCCGGCCGGCGCCTCGATGAACGCGCCGTTGGCCGCGAACTGGGGATCGGCGGAAAGCTCGTCGAAGCGCTGAACCGGGGCCACGCACGCGTCACACCCTTTCAGGGTCGCGATCCAGTGAGCGAGCGGCCGCGAGCCGAACAACTCGCGCAGTTCGGCCGCGGCGGCGCCGTCGTACTGACGCGCGGCCAGGTCGGGCCGGTTCAACCCTTTAACGAGTGCGTGCCAGAACTTGGGCTCGAGCGCACCGACGGCGATGTGGCGACCGTCGCCGCACTCGTAGACATCGTAGGAGGGCAACCCGCCGTTCAGGTCACCGCTGCGGGGCCCGTGCGGTCCGCCCGCGAGGAAGGCCGAAACGTGGACGCCGACCGTCCACAACGCCGCGTCGGCAAGCGCGACGGAAAGTCGAGTCCCCTGTCCCGTCCGGGATGCCGACAGGACGGCGGCGAGCAGGCCGACGGCGCCGAGGGTACCGCCGGCGAGGTCTGCGACCTGGACCCCCGCCGGTCGTGGACCGTCCTGTTCCCAGCCGCCGAAGTCGAGGATTCCCGCGTACGCGCAGTAGTCGAGGTCGTGGCCGGCGGCGAGAGATCGCGGACCGGAGTCACCGTAGCCGTTGAGCGAGACGTAGACCAGCTTCTGGTTTCGCTCGCTGAGCGCTTCGTAGGACAGACCGAGCTGATCGGCGGTGCCGGGCCGGAAGGACTCCACGATGGCGTCCGCGGTACCGGCGATCTTGACGGCGGCCGTGGCGCCGTCCGGGGTCTTCAGGTCGAGCGCCACCGATCGCTTGCCCCGGTCGAGGAACAGGTGCACCGCTGACGTTCCGTGCGTGGTTGGACCGGCACGCCGGATGTCGTCGCCGGCGCCGGGGCGCTCGATCTTGATCACGTCGGCGCCGAGGTCGGCGAGCAGCTGCGTGAGCGCGGCGCCCGGTAGGAGACGGCTGAAGTCGACGATTCGGATCCCGCTCAGAAGTCCCATGTGCTCAGATAAAACTAACCAATCGTTCGTTTGCATGCTAGCGTCCCGTCCGATCGGGCGCCCCAGGGCTCTGACGGATCGACGACCGCAATCGAGGAGGGGGTCGTGGCGACCGCCCGCCGCCGAGTTACGTTCTCACGCAACCTGACGCTGTCGCTTTCGCGCACTTGCCAGTGCTACTGCAAGTACTGCGCGTTCGCGACGCATCAGCCCCACTTGCACGCGCCGGATGAGGTGCTGAGCACGCTTGACCACGCGGCGCGACGGAACGTCAAGGAGCTGTTGATCCTGACGGGTGAACGTCCGGAGATCAATCCGACGGTGGCCGAGCGACTGAATTCGTGGGGCCACGACGACTTCGTCGCATATGTGAGCTGGGTCTGCGAACGGGCGCTCGAGCGAGGTTTGCTTCCGCACACCAACCTCGGCGTGCTCGCGTCCGAGGACTTCGCCCGGCTCCGTCAGGTGACGGCCTCGCAGGGGTTGATGCTCGAGTCGACCGTGCCGGATCTCGTCGCCCATCAGGGTTCTCCCACCAAACAACCCGCCGTCCGGCTCGCCGCCATCCGCGCCGCCGGGGAGCTGCGCATTCCGTTCACGAGCGGCATCCTGGTCGGGATCGGGGAGTCCGACGAAGACCGCGTAGCGTCGCTGCGGGCGCTGGCCGACGTCCACGCCGAGTTCGGTCATCTGCAGGAGGTGATCCTCCAGAACTTCGTCCCGCACCGCCGCTACCACGGCGAGGAGCCGGCCGACATCGCCGCCGACAGCGCGGCCGAGTACTGGCGGACGGGACTTGGCAGCCAGCCGACTCACGCGGCGCCCGCATGGTCGACGACGGTGACGATCGAGGACATGAAGCGACTGATCGCCGAGGCGCGTCGGCTGCTGCCCGGCGTCGGAATCCAGGTGCCGCCAAATCTGGCCGACTGGTGGCCGGAGCTGATCGCCGCCGGGGCGACCGACCTTGGCGGCCTGAGCGCCAACGGCGACCACATCTCGCCGGAGTACCCGTTCCCGAGCCCGCATCAAGTCCGCAAGCGGCTTGCCGCCGACGGTATGGCGCTGACCGAGCGCCTCTGTGTGTACCCGGACTACATCGATCCCGAATGGGTCGCGCAAGGAGTGCTCGACGTCGTCAAGAGCCGGTACTGGAGCTTCATCCCGCGCCGCGGGTCGGGCCGCACCGAGCCCCCGAGGCCGCTGCGGCCGGATCTCGCGTCGGCCGCGATCGAGAAGGGAATCCAGGGCCGCTGGCTGAGCGAGGACGAGCTCACCGCGTTGTTCGCCGAGACCCGTCCCGAGGTGATCGAGGCGATGCGGATCGCGGCGGACGAGCTGCGGGCGGATCTCGCAGGCGAGACCGTGACGTTCGTCGTCAACCGCAACATCAACGTGTCGAACGTCTGCGTCGTGGGGTGTGCCTTCTGCGGCTTCGGTCAGGGCAAGCGTTCTCCAGACGCGTACGAGCACGATCGTGAGGAATTCGTGCGCCGGGTGCTTGAAGCGGTCGAGTACGGAGCGACCGAGATCTGCATGCAGTCGGGCATCCATCCCGACTGGGGCCTTGAGGACTACGAAAAGTGGCTGCGGGTGATCAAGGACACCGCCCCCGACATCCATGTTCACGCGTACAGCCCGATGGAGATAGCGCACATGTGCGACATCTCCGGCGAGAGTCCAGCGCGAGTGTTCGCCCGACTGCGCGAGGCGGGTCTCGACTCGACGCCTGGCACGGCCGCGGAGGTGCTTCATGACGGCGTGCGGGAGCGAATCAGCCCGAACAAGCTGCCGGTGGCGCGGTGGATCGAGATCATCGAGGCGTCGCATGCCGCCGGTCTGCGCTCCACCTCGACGGTGATGTTCGGACACGTCGAGGAGCCCTGGGAGCTCGCCGAGCACATGCGAGTGGTTCGGGCGCTGCAGGAACGGACCGGCGGGATCACCGAGTTCGTGCCGCTTTCGTTCATCCCGTTCCATACGCTGCTCGGGCGCACCCACGGGGTGCAGGAGATCAGCCGTGAGGAGAACCTCAAGCACACGGCGGTGTTCCGCCTGGCGCTGGGGCGCTCGATCGTCAATCTCCAGGCATCCTGGGTCAAGATGGGCCTCGACGCGGCGACCGAGTCGCTCCGCTGGGGGGTCAACGACCTCGGGGGGACGCTGATGGAGGAGTCGATCTCGCGGATGGCCGGCAGTTACCACGGCGTCAAGCTCGACCCCGAGGACCTGATCAAAGCCGCCCACACGGCCGGCCGCCCGGCGGCCGAGCGGACGACGCTCTACGACGTCCGGCGCCGGTACCCGGTTGGGTCCGCGCTCGCGCCGGTCTGAACAACGGCCTTCAGTCTCGGCAGGCGGCGGGGATCGCCGGATGATCCGGGGTGGCACTCCGGGCATGGATGGGCGCGACGACCTCCTCGCCGAGCCGCATGATCTGCTCGCGGGTGCGCTCGAGCGAGGGGCCGGTCGATACCCGGCAGCAGATCATCACGTAGTCGATGCCGCGCTCTTCCTCCGCACGTTGCAGCGTTTCCACGCACTGCGCCGGCGTGCCGAGCACCAGATGGGGAGCTAGGCTCTCGGCGGTGACGTCGGCTTCGGTCGGAAAATCCGGGTGACGGAGCAGCCCGTGCCGGACGTAGAACCGCGCCGCGCCGACGAAGTGGGTGCCGAACTCGCGAGCGGCCTCCTCGAAGGAATCGGCGACCCAGCCATCGCGCATGGCGACAATGAACGGCCGTTTCCCAAGCTCGCGAGCACGTTCCCGGTAGGCAGCGGCCCGTTCGCGCCACGCTTCGTCGGTGATCGGCAAGGGGTCGGACGTCCAGCACTCTCCGTACTCGGCCGAGCGGCGCGCCGCCGCCGGCGACGCGTTGCCTCCGCCCCAGATCGGCCAGCCTCCCGGCTGGTAGGGCTGTGGCCGAAGCTGGCCTCCGCGGACCTGCCAGTGACGGCCTTCGAAGTCGAAGCGCTCCCCGGTGAACGCGTGCCGCCAGACGCTCAGTCCCTCGAGGAACCTGCCGAGCATGCGCTCCTCGGGGATCCCGAATTGGCCCCAGAAATCGCTCAGGAAGCCGCGCGAGACCGTCGTGAACAGACGGCCGCGGGAGAGGTTGTCGACCACCGAGAACTGCTCCACCGAGCGCATCGGATGCGTCAACGTCCCGACGAACGTGAACGTTCCGAGGGCGACGCGATCGGTCTCGCGCGCGAGCATCGTCAGCAGCTGCTCTGGGCCCGGGTAGCGACACTCGGGCACCCGGTGCCGGTCCGGCACGACCACGGAATGGAATCCGGCCCGCTCGGCCAGAAGGCCTTCCTCGATCATGGCGTCCATCGAGTCGGCGATCGCATCGCGACCGCGCGCCTGGTGGTGGGTGTCGATCATATAGCCGATGCGCATGGCGGATCCGGGGCTTTACCTTACCAACCGTTTGGTTTATCTTTTCGCGACACGGTCGAGGATCGATGGCTCGCGCCGGGCGCGAGCATTGAAACGAGCGAGGAGTTCACATGCAGAGCCAGAGTGTCCAAGAGGCGGCGGCGCATCCTTCGACGCGATGGCGCTCGCTCAGCGAGCTGCTCGACAGCCAGGCCGCACGCACCGCAAGCGCGCCGGCGGTGTCGTTCCCGACCGGCCAGCTCTCATACGGCGAGCTCGCCGCCGAAACCCAGCTCGCGGCCCGTCGGCTGAGAGCGTGCGGGGTCGGTCCCGGCGACCGTGTCGGGATCCTTCTGCGCGAGGGCTGCGTGCCGTACGTGACGTTCGGCCTCGGCGCCATGCGGCTGGGGGCGATGTGCGTGCCGATCAACGCCCGCAACAAGACCCACGAGCTTTCCTACGTGATGCAGCACGCGGGCCCGCGCGTCCTGATCACGTCGAGCGAGTTCGAAGAGCTCGTGGGAGACGCGGGGCTGCCGGAAGGCTGTGAGCTGCTCGTGCTCGGCGACGACGGCGAGCTCGCCGATCGGCCCGACGGGGCGTCGCCCGAGGAAGTGGCCGAGATCGAGCGGGGCGTGGATCCCGACACGCGTGCGCTCTTGCTCTACACCTCGGGCACGACCGCGAATCCGAAGGGCGTCGTCCACACGCACGCGACGCTGATCGCGGTGGGGTACAACACTTCCGAGCGCCTGGAGCTGGCGTCCGAGGACCGCTACTGGACTGCGCTGGCGATGTTCCACGTCGGCGGCTGGCAGGTGCTGGCGTCGGCGCTCGCCGTCGGCGCTTGCTTCAGCCATGTCGGGATCTACAACGCCGGCTCGACGCTGGACCAGCTCGAGCGTGAACGCGTGACGGTGGCGATGCCGGCCTTCGAGTTGATCTGGATGGGAGTGCTCGACCATCCCCGCTTTGCCGAGGCCGACCTGAGCGCGCTGAGGCTGGTGATGAACGTTGGCGTGCCCGAGAGGATGGAGCGCATGCAGCAGATGCTGCCCCAGGCCGTGCAGGTCTCGATGGTCGGCATGACCGAGTCCGCCGGCTCGATTTGCATCGGGTCGATCAGGGACTCGCTCTATTCCCGCACCCGTACCTCAGGGCGTCCGCTGCGCGGGATGGAGGTTCGCGTGATCGACCCGGCGACCGGCGTGGAATGTCCCCGCGGGGTGCCGGGCGAGCTGCTGTTCCGCGGAGTGACGCGATTCATCGAGTACTACCGCGACCCGGCCACGACGGCCAGCGTCATCGACGACGACGGGTGGGCGCGCACGGGCGACCTCGTCCGCCAGGAGGAAGACGACACGGTGGCGTTCATGAGCCGGCTCAAGGACATGCTCAAGGTCGGGGGCGAGAACGCGTCGGCGGCGGAGATCGAGGGCTACCTGATCACCCACCCGGGCGTGGCGGTGGCGGCGGTGGTGGCTGCGCCCGATGCCCGCTACGGCGAGGTTCCTGCCGCCTTCGTCCAGAAGGCGCCCGGTTCTGAGGTCACCGAGGAGGAGCTGATCGAGTACTGCATGGGGAACATCGCGACGTACAAGGTGCCACGGTACGTCCGCTTCGTCGACGAGTACCCGGTCGCTGCCAGCGCGAAGATCCAGAAGTTCGTCCTGCGCGACCAGATCGAGGCCGAGCTGCGCGAGCGGGGCATCACGGAGGCGCCAAAGCTCGTCAGCAGGCGCTGAGGCCGAGCTATTTGCCGGCGTCGTGGGCGACCCGGAGCGTCTCGAGGCCGCGGGACGCGAGGCTCGGTACCCACCGAAGATCGGGCTCCGCCTCGGCGAAGCGAAGACCGGGCAACCGCTTCACGACGCTGGCCAGAGCGAGGCGCATCTCGAGGCGTGAGAGCTGGGCTCCGATGCACGCGTGGATTCCCTTGCCGAACGCGATGTGCGGATTGGGGGCTCGGGTGATGTCGAACCGGTCAGGATCTTCGAAGCGCTCGGGATCTCGGTTGGCCGCGGCCGGCAGGACCAGCACGCGCTGACCCTCCTTGATGTCGCGGCCGTGGAGCTCGAGATCGCTCTTGACCCAGCGGTGCAGCACCTTGATCGCGCCCTCGTAGCGCAGCGCCTCCTCGACCGCGCTGCCGGCGAGCTCGTCGGGCTCGGAGGTCAGCAACGCCATCTGGTCCTGATGCCGGAGCAGCAACATAACGGCGGAGGCGATCGTACTCGTGGTGGTCTCGTGGCCGGCGAACAGCATCAGCGCGCACATGGACTTGATCTCGTGATCGGACAGTGCGTCGCCGTCGGCCCCGGCCAGCAGGTCGCTGATCATGTCCTCTCCGGGCTCGCGCCGGCGAAGCTCCATCAGCCCCCCGAGATAGTCGAACATCTGATCGAGACCCTCCATCGAGCGCATATAGCGATCATTGCGGTCATCCCCGCCGGACCCGAACGCAACGTGTGCGAGAGCCTGCGACCAGTCGCGGAACCGCCAGGCGTCCTCGGCCGGTGCTCCGATGATCTCCGCGATCACGGTGGCGGGCAGGGGATAGCTGAAGTGGGCGATGAAATCCTCGTGGCCGTTGCCGATGAACTCGTCGAGCGTGTTGTCGATCAGGACCTGGATCTTGTCCGCCATCGCTGCGACCCGCCGGGGATTGAACGCGCCCGAAGCGAGCTTGCGCAGACGCCGGTGCTCCGGCGGATCGGTCACCACCATCCAACCGGTGATCATCTCGTAAACCGGCCCCGCCGCAGCGCGCTGCTCTTCGCTCATCACGTCGAGCAGCGGCCGGACGCGGTCTGAGGAGAGCGCCTTGAAGTTCATCAGCGCCGCCGAGCAGTCGTCGTAGCCCGTCAGCAGCCAGGCGCGGTGGCGTTCGCTCCAGTGGACGGGATCCTGCTCGCGCAGCGCGCGGAAGAACGGGTATGGATCGTCGTTGACGTCCGGCGCGAGCAGATCGTCGGGAAGCGCATGCGGAGTCGTGGTCATGAGTGAACTCCCTCAGCCGCCTTGCGCGCTTCCCGCAGCCGAGAGCGAACGTCGTGTGAGTCGTACCACGAGGTCAAGCGCGTGACCAGGCCGTCGTCATCGAAGTCGAACACGTCGACGGCATCGAACTCGATTTCGATCCCGCCGTCCAGCGCGCCCTTGAAGTGGATCTCGACCGTCGCCGTGCTGCCGGAGACGAGGATGCGGGTCGGGGTGTCGAGGTGCTCTGGGTACGGGCCGAGCGCGGCGGTGAAGTAGGTCTCCACCTCCTTCGGTCCTCGCAGCAAACGCGACCCTGGTGCCTTCAGTTCCCCCTCCTGCGAGAACAGCGCGCCGACGTCGCCGTAGCGCTCGGAGTTGATCCCTTCGAAATAGGCGGTCAGTGCGGCTTGGATATCGGCTTCGCTCACCATCTCTCACCACTCCGGTTGGGGGGACCCAGAAATTCTACCAAACGATTGGGCGATTTTGTCGCCGTAGAATACGGAGGTCGTGAGCACCGAGCCCGCACAGCGTAACCCCAGCGCGCCGGCCAAGCTCACCGTACGCGTGGGCGTCGGCCTCAATCCGTTCGCGGGTGCGGGCGTGGCCGACGGCGGTTTCTGGACCGCGGTCGAAACGATGGAGGAGCTCGGATACGACTCGATCTGGCTAAGCGACACGGCGGCGCTCGGGGGCATGGCGCCGCTTCCAGCACTGGCCGCGATCGCCATGCGAACCGAGCGCCTGAAGCTCGGGACCAGCGTGCTCGTGCTCCCCCCGCGCAACCCGGTACTGCTCGCGCGGGAGCTCGCGACGATCGATGTGCTGTCCGGCGGCCGGCTGCTGCCCGCAGGCGGACTCGGGATCGACCTGCCGAGCGAGATCGAGGCGATGGGCGTCCGGCGCGAGGAGCGAGCGGCGCGCCTGGCGGAATCGATAACGCTGATCAAGTCGCTCTGGAGCGGCGAGCCGACGACTGTGCGCGGCCGCTTCTGGTCTGTCACCGACCTCGAGCTGACCCCGCGGCCGATGCGCCGGCGGCTCGAGTTCTGGCTCGGCGGGCGGGCGCCCGCCGCGCTGCGCCGAGTCGGCGAGCTGGCCGATGGCTGGCTCGCCTCGGCGGTGGGCCCCGACGAGTTTCCGGACAAGGTTGCCGCGATCCGCGCGGCCGCGGCAGACGCGGGCCGGACGATCGACGAGGACCATTACGGCGCGACCGTGTTCGCGGCGCCGCACGAGGAGGAGATCACGCCCGATGTCGCGGCGCGGCTCCGGCTGCGGCGCGGCCTCGAGCGCCGGGACTATCTCGCGTTCGGCACCGTCGAGTTGCGCGTGCTGCTCGATCGGTTTCTCGCCGGCGGCGCCAGCAAGTTCGTCGTGGTGCCCGTGGCGCGCGATCTCCCCGCGTGGCTACGGGAGCTTCATTGCGAGGTTGTGGCTCCGATCGAAGCCGCCGGCTAGCGGCGGCGGCGGCCCGGCGGCTTCACGCCGACAACGCCCCGGAGGGAAAACTCCGCGCAAGTGTCCGCGACCTTCTCCCGGCTGACCTTCCCGCCAGGGTGGTACCACCGGTAGGTCCAGATGAACGCACCGTGGATGAAGTTGCTGAGTAGGCGAGCGTCCAGCTCGGGGTTGGCCTCGCCCGCACGCTGTGCCTCTTCGATCACCTCGGTGACGTACCGCTCGTGCACCCTCCGGCGCGCGACGATCTGTGCGCGCCGGTCGGGGCTCAAGCGCTCGTAGTCGTTGTAGTACACCGCGACCCGAGGCAGGTTCTCGAGGTTGAACAGAACCTGCTTGCGGATGTACAACTCCAGCCGCTGGAGCGGGCCGAGGCCTTCGACCGCGGCGACCTCCTCGAGGATCGCCTGCACCTCGTCGTGTAACTCCTCGAGCAGCCGGAACAGCAGGTCCTCTTTGGTCTCGATGTAGTGATACAGGCTCCCCTTGAGGATTCCGAGCTCGTCGGCCACGTCCTGAACCGAGGCGTCGGCGAAACCACGCTCGTAGAACACTTTGGCCGCCGCGTCGATGACCTCCTGATCGCGGCGCTTGCGTGGCCGGTGCAATGCCTCCACGGTCCCTACCGGCTCCTCTGCGGCCGAAGCTTCCTGCTTGCGGACTCGTTTCTGCGACGAGGTTGCCATCAATCTGTCCTCCTTCTTGGGCGGCATCGGGTCAGTGGTGTGGGGGTCCCCCTCTCGTTGCCGGCACGCATTCTTACACGCACCTGCGACGGCCCGGTCTGACGGCCCCTCAACACCATCTCGTCTAACCGCGTGTGGCCCGAGCGGTGATGGTAAGTTTACCAAACGAATGGTCGGTGAAATCCCCACCATCGGCCTCTACTGCGACCTTCGCAACCCGGGGGGCGCAAAGTCGTGGCCCGACGTTTACTCGGAAACGCTCGACCGCATCGTGGAGGCTGAGCGCCGCGGCCTCGGCGCGGTGTGGGTAACCGAGCACCACGGCTTCGCCGACGGGTATCTGCCACAACCGCTGGTGTTCTGCGCGGCGGTCGCAGCTCGGACCGACAGGCTCCGGATCGGCACCGGGATCGTGATCGCGCCGCTCATGCATCCCCAGTCCCTGGCCGAGCAGGCCGCGGTCGTCGATCTGCTGAGCGGGGGCCGGCTCGAGCTGGGTCTCGGGGCCGGCTACCGCGAGGACGAGTTCGCTGCGTTCGGGGCCGATCACTCCCGGCGCTACGAGACGCTCGAGTCGATTGCCAAGGCGCTCCCGGAGTTGTGGGCATCCGGACAGGCCACGCCCGCCCCGGTGCAGTCCCCGCTCCCGCTCTGGATCGGGGGCCGGGGTCCCCGTGGCGCCCGCATCGCCGGCCGGGTCGGCGCCGGCTTCCTGTGGATCGACCGCGACCTGCTCGAGCCGTACCTGAAGGGCCTCGCGCAGGGAGGGCATGACCCGAGCAGTGCGCGCGTGGGGGGGCTCGTCAATCTGTTCCTGGCGGACGACCCCGAAGCGGTCATGAGTCGGATCCGGGAGCACGGGCGGCACAACCGCGACACGTACAAGCGCGGTGGCGACGGAGGCGCCACGGCACCGCTGCTTCGCCTCAACGTTTTCTCGCCGCAGCAGGCGGCCCGCTACATCGCGGAGGCCATCGACGGCCTTCCGGTCACCGACATCTTCTGCTTCGAACGGATCGGAGCGATGGAAGACGAGCTCGTCGATCGCCACGTCGAGCTGCTCACCGACGAGCTTCCGCGCTGCCTGGCGGCCGAGCTCCAAGCCCCCGCTCCGAAGGCCGGCTGAGCGCCGCCGCAGGCGTGGACGCGAACCTCGCCGTCCGCTATGCTTATCAAACAAGCGTTTGGTTTATACCAGTCTGGCGCCAGAGGAGGCGTACGAGATGAGCATGAATGGTCGCGAAGTCGTGATCGTGGAGGCGGTTCGGACCCCCATCGGACGTGGTCACCCAGAGAAGGGGTATTACCGGGATACGCATCCCAACGAGCTCCTGGGAGCCTGTTATGAGGAGGTGATCCGGCGCGCCGGCATCGAGCCGGAGCTTGTCGAGGACGTCATCGCCGGGTGCGTGCAGCAGATCGGTGAGCAGTCGCTGAACGTCGCCCGCAACGCCTGGCTGGAGCGCGGCCTTCCGATCGAGACGCCGGCCACGACCGTCGATCGCCAGTGCGGGTCCGCCCAGCAGGGCGTGAACTTCGGCGCCACCCAGATCGCCTCGAGCGTCGCAGACATCGTGATCGGCGCCGGCGTCGAGCATATGGGCCGCATCCCGTTCGCGGCTGGGACCAAAACCCAGGAAACCTGGGGCACCCCGTACACGCCCGAGCTCCTCTCGCGACACAACATCGTCGGCCAGGGCCTTGGCGCCGAGATGATCGCCGACGAGTGGGAGATCCCGCGCTCGGAGCTCGACGCGCTCGGCGTGCGCTCGCACGAGTTCGCTCATCGGGCCACCGAGGAGGGGCGGTTCCAGCGCGAGATCCTTCCGATGCAGATCAACGGGCACGTCGCGACGACCGATCAGGGAATCCGCCCGGACACCTCGCTCGAGACGCTGTCCCAACTAAAGCCGGCCTTCAAGCCCGATGGCAAGATCACCGCCGGCAACTCCTCGCAAATCTCCGACGGCGCCGCCGCGGTGCTGTTGGCATCGGCGGAGAAGGCAAACGCGCTGGGGCTGCGTGGCCGCGCACGGATCCTCGACCAGACGACGGTCGGATGTGATCCGGTGAAGATGCTCGAGGGCCCGATCCCGGCAACGCGGAAGATCCTCGCGCGCAACGGGATGACGATCGACGACATCGACCTGTTCGAGGTGAACGAGGCGTTCGCTTCGGTGATCGCGGCCTGGAACCGCGAGCTCAAGCCCGACATGGATCGCGTGAACGTCAACGGTGGCGCGATCGCCCTGGGGCACCCGCTCGGGTCCACCGGAGCCCGGCTGATCACTACGCTGCTCCACGAGCTCGAGCGCAGCGACAAGGAGATCGGGCTCGTGACCATGTGCTGCGGCGGTGGCCTCGGCACCGCAACGCTGATTCAGCGCATCTGAGGTGTGAACACTCAGCAAACCACGCGGTTGAGGCCCGAGTCCAGCTGGGAGCGCGTCAACTCCGGGCTCGGGTGGTGGCGACTGCAGGAGCTCGAACTCGAGCCGAACGAGCTCGATCTCGAGCCGACGCCGGAGCCCGTGATCGTCGACGCGCCCGGGCCGGCGTTCGACACGGCGTTGCTGGCGGCGGCGCTGGGGATGGCGCGCCGGCCGGTGGCGGGCAAAGAGACGCTCGCGCTGGCCAGGCGGCTCGTCCGACGTCCGCACGTCGCGATCCGCCCGGCGGCGGGGCTGGCCGTCGAGACCGGGCGAATCCTCGTGGGCGGGTCTGGCGGGAGCCCGTGGAAGAGCGACCGCCGCTACGGCGATCAGGCGTGGCGAGGCAATCCCATCTTCCGTCGCATGGCGCAATTCCACGCGGCGACCGGCGACGCGCTCGAGTCACTCGTCGACGGCGCGAGTCTCGATCCAGATTCTGACTACAAGCTGCGAATCGCGGTGAGCAACCTCGTCGCGGCCCTGTCGCCAGCGAACTTCCCGTTGACCAACCCGGCGTCGCTGAAGGCGATCATCGACACCGGCGGTGCAAACCTCGTGACCGGCGCGAGGCGGTTCTCCAAGGACGTCCGCACGCCGCCGCGGCTGCCGGTGCGCTCGGAACCCGACGATTTCGAGCTCGGCGTGGACGCGGCGGCGACGCCCGGCGCCGTCGTGTTGCGGACCGAGGTGATGGAGCTGATCCAGTACGGCACGACCACCGAGGAGGTGCGTACCGAACCGCTGTTGATCGTGCCCTCGGTGGTGAACAAGTTCTACCTGACCGATCTCACCCCGGGACGCAGCCTGGTGGAGTTCGCCGTCGGCCAGGGGCAGCAGACGTTCGGCATCTCGTGGCGCAATCCAGGCCCCGATCAGCGGCATCTCGATCTCGACGCGTACATCGCCTCGATCATCGAGGCGCTCGATGCGGTCCTTGCGATCACCGGAGCTGAACGGGCGCACACGCTGGGCGTGTGCGCGGGCGGCCAGCTCTTGACGATCGCCGTGGCCCACCTGGCCGCCACGGGGGCGCAGCAGCGGGTCGCGAGCATGTCACTGCCGGTGTGCGTCGTGCACCACGGCGAGCCGGGGTCGTTGACCGGCCTGCTCACCCGTGAAACCGCCGACCTTGCGTCCGTCAGGGCCATGCGCAACGGTGTGGTCAAAGGTGCGAGCCTCCAGGGCGCGCTGGCCTGGCTTCGTCCGATCGACAGCATCTGGTGGGCATGGGTGCAGCGGTATCTCGTCGCCGCGGACATGCCCAAGATGGACCTCTTCTTCTGGTCTGAAGACATCACGAACCTACCCGCGGGGCTCGTCGCCGACCTGCTCGAGCTCACGCTCGAGAACTCGCTTGCGTACCCGGGCAGTCTGACCGTGCTGTCCGAGCCGATCGACCTTGGCGCGGTGGAAGTCGACACGTACCTGATCGCGGGGCTGACCGACCATCTGACCCACTGGCAGAGCTGCTACCGGACCGCTTCGCTGCTCGGCTCCGAGTGCGAGTTCATTCTCGTCAGCGGCGGTCATCTCCAGGCGATCCTGAGACCGCCTGGCGGTCGCGCGGCGGGTTACCGCACCGCTGATCGCACTCCCGACAATCCCGCGGCGTGGCTGGCGGCGGCCGAGGAGCACGACGGCAGCTGGTGGGAGCACTGGATCGAGTGGCTCGGCGAGCGCTCCAACGGGACACGGCCAGCTCCGAGCCGGCTCGGTGACAGGAAGCATCCGCTGATCGAGCCGGCGCCCGGAAGCTACGTCCGCACCAGGGCGGTTGACCTGTGAGCGCCGATCCGGCCGGCGCTGCTCACGGCCGGTCGCCCGCTCGGGCGCGCGGTTCATCGGCCGCCGAGCCGCGGGATCGGGTCGTGTCGCTGCCCGGATTGAGGCTGTTCGTCCGCGAGTGGGGTGAGGGCGCACCGGTGCTGCTGATCAACGGGTTGGGGGCGAACGTCGAGATGTGGGGTCCGGCTCAGGAGCAGTTGGCCCGGACAGCCCGGACGATCGCGTTCGACGCTCCCGGGATGGGACGGTCGCGAACGAGTCCGGTGGTTCTCCCGCATCCCGCCCTTGCCGCGATGATTTGCCGCCTGCTTGATGCGCTCGAGGTCGACCGGTGTGACGTGGTCGGTTACTCGTTCGGCGGCACCGTGGCGCAGCAGCTCGCGCGCCAGGCGCCGGACCGAGTGCGTCGGATGGCGCTGGTCGGGACGAGCTGCGGTTGGGGCAGCATCCCGCCGAGCGCTCGGGCGATGGCGCTGATGTCGACGCCGCTCCGCTACTACTCGCGCCAGGTGCTCGAGAAGACCAATCATCTGCTCGACGGCGGGTCGAGCGACCGCGAGTCCGACACCTGGCGCGAGCAGGCCGCGGCGCGCCTGGAGTACCCGCCGACGCTGACCGGATATACGCAGCAGTTGCTCGCCGGAATGACCTGGTCGAGCCTGCACTGGGTCTCGACGCTGCGTCCGCCCGCGCTCGTGCTGGCCGGCGGCCAGGACCGCATCGTCCCTCCGGCGAACGGCGCGCTGCTCAGTCACCTCGCGTTCGAGAGCCGGCTTCACGTGCTGCCGGCGGAGGGGCATCTGATGCTGTTCGATCCCGAGAGCAAGGCGCATGACCTGCTCGCGAACTTCTTCTCGAGCCCAACGCTGAACGAGTCCGAGGCGTGGCTTGCCGGCGAAGTCATTGACGAGGATGCCCTCGAGGAGGCGCTTCGCACGGCGAAGGGGATCCAGCCGATCAAGGCGATGAGCGGCGTCTACCGGCGGTGGGTCGGGCTCCCTTCCGTGCGGCGCCTCGCGGACGAGCTTCACCTGGTCCGCCGGGACCCGGGCTCGCGCTCACGGATCTAGTCGAGGCGAGCGAGCGGGTCGCCCTCGTTCACGGCCTGACCCTCCTCGCAGAGGATCTCGGCCACGGTCCCGCTCACCTCGGCCTCGACCGGCATCTCCATCTTCATCGACTCGAGGATCGCGACGACGTCTCCTTCCTCGACCTCGTCACCGATCTCGACCTCGACCTTCCACACGGTTCCGGTGATGTGCGCGTCGACGGTCGGCACAGCTCAGCACCCGGCCTTGGTCACGCGCGGTCCGCTGCCCCAGGCGAACTCGATCCCGGCCTTGATCATCTCGCGGGTTCGCCGCGGGTCGATCACGTCGTCGAGGATCACGTTCCGCGCGGCCTCCCAAGGCTCGGACTCGGCCGCCCATTCGGCCTCGAGCTCTGAGACCAGCGCGTCGTGCGCCTCTTGCCCGTCCTGCTCGAGCAGGGCGTCGAGGCGCCGGCGGTAGACGGTTCGCACCCCGGTCTCGGGAGCCATGAAGCCCATCTCCGCCGTCGGCCAGGCGAGCAGCAGGTCGGGCCGCACCGGGCGACCGCCCAGGGCGATGTGACCGCCGCCGTATGCCTTGCGGACGATCGTCGCGATCTTCGGAACCGTGGCTCGAGCCAGCCGGACCACCACGCGCTCGTACCCCCTGAGGATCCCGCCCTTCTCGGCATCGGTGCCGATCATCAGCCCGGGAACGTCCTGGAGGAACACCATCGGCAGGTTGAACGTGTCGCAAAGGTCGGCGAATGAGGCTTCCTTGGTCAGCGCGGGAACGTCCATCACCCCGGCGCGCTGCATCGGCTGGCTCGCGAGCACGCCGACCGGATTGCCGTCGACCCGCGCAAGCGCGCAGATCAGGCTGCGCCCGAAACGCTCGCCCCAGTACATAATCGAGTCCTCGTCGACGATTGCCTCGAGCACCTTGCGCATGTCGTAACCGCGGCGCGGCTCGAGCGGAACCAGCTTGAGCAGCTCCTCGGAATCGCGCGCGGGCTCGGCCGGGGGCGCGACCGGCGCCGGCAGCGCCGCTGAATCAGGCACATATGTGAGGAAGCGCCGGACCGCGTCGAGCGCCTCGTCCTCGGTGTCGACGATCATGTGCGCGCTGCCGTTCGTCTCCGCCGCGACGGCCGGTCCACCGAGCTCCTCGGCGGTCACGTCCTCGCCGATCGCGCCCTTGATCACCGGCGGTCCCGATAGCGCGATCGCGGTGTCGCGCTTCATCACGACGAAGTGGCCCATTGCCGAGTGCAGGGACGAGTCGCCGAAGCTGGCTCCGAGGACCGCGGTGATGCGCGGGATCACCGGGCATCCCGGCGGGGACTGGAGGAAGGTCGAGAAGTCGAACGAGACCCGGGAGAAGCGCCAGCCGAGGATGTCCGGCAGCCTGCCGCCGTCGTTGTCGGCCAGGCAGATCAGCGGCAGCCCGCGCGCCCCGGCCCACTCGGCGACACGGTTCTGCTTCAGCATGTTGATTGGGGACGTTGTCCCCGCCAGGACGGTCGCGTCGACCGCGATGATCGCCACCCCGCGCCCGTTGATCCGGGCGAACCCGGTCACGACGGCATCGGCCGCCGCGAGCTCGGGCCGGCGCAGCTCAGGCTCGGCGAGCAGCCCGAGCTCGCACCACGAGCCCTCGTCGACCAGCTTGTCGATCCGTTCTCTTGCGGTCAGACGCCCCGACTCGTGATGGCGCTTGACCCGTTCCGGGCCGCCCATCGCCAGCGCCCGGGATCGCCTCTCCTCGAGGTCCTCTACCGGGCCGTTGGCGACCGACTTGTCGGCCGACTCTCGTACGCTCATTCCCTCACCGTCCCTCGAATATCGGCTCGCGCCGTTCACTAAAGGCAGAAATCCCTTCGGCGACGTCGGCGGTCCCCTGGAGCAGGGTGATGGCCTCGATCGCGTGGCCATAACCCTCGTCCGCGTGTCGGTTGAGGATCTGCTTTCCGACGGCGAGCGCCAGCGGCGCCCGCTTGGCAATCGTACGCGCCAGCTCCTCGGCCAGGGCTTCGTGGGCCCCGGGCTCGGTGACGCGGTTGACCAGCCCCGCCGCCTTCGCCTCTTCGGCGTTGAGCGGCTCTCCCGTGAACACCATGTACTTCATCCAGTGCAGGTTCAAATGGGACAGCCCGCGCACCACTCCCAGCCCGGGCACCAGTCCGACCAGTGACTCGGGAGTGCCGAACCGCGCGGTTTCGTCCGCCACGACGATGTCGCAGACCATCGTCAGCTCGCACCCACCTCCAAGCGCGTGACCGTGGACGGCCGCGATCGTCGGCTTCGTGAACTGGTCGACCGCGCGCAGAGCGCCGAGCGCCTCGCGCACGTAGTTGCGGCGGTCCGCGGAGTCACGGAGCTCGCCGAAGCCTTCGATGTCGCCGCCGACCGAGAAGCACCTGCCGGAACCGCGGAAGATCAGCACGCGGACCTGCTCGTCCGCGTCGGCACGCGCGAGTGTCTCCTCGAGCTCACCCCAGAAGCTGCGGGGCATCGCGTTCAGCTTGTCTGCTCGGTCGAGTGTCGCCCACGCGATCGGCCCATCCACCTCGTACCTCAGCATCGCCACATCCTAGATGTAGTCCGCCATTAAATCAACCTAACGATTGGTTGATTAGCGTACCATCGAACCACTGCTCAGTCGACACCCGACTCCCACTTGCCGTCGACGGCACGATAGGGCCGCGCCACCTCGACGAGAGGACCGTGGGTCGCACCGGGAGGTACCCAGCTCCACTCCTGCCACGGCATCGTCGGATCGTTGAAGACCTCGTCGCTCCTCAGCTCGACGCCCTCTTCCTTGAGCAGGGCCATGGTCTTGGGCACGTCTGGGGTCGTGAAGCAGATGTGATGGACGTGCTCGCCGCGCTTGGCGAGCCGCTGGCCGAGTGGCGTCTCGGGCCCGGGCTCCATCAGCTGGATCTCAGGGCCGCCGTGCGACACGAACGTGGCCCAGCGCATGGTGTCTCCGCCCGCCTCGAACTGCTCATAGCGAACGATTGGTTCCTCCAGCTGTTCCGGATCGAGCACCCGGAGGATCTTGGTCCAGTCCTCGATGGCTTGATCGAGGTCCTTGACCAGCATGCATATGTGCGCGAATGAATTGCTTGGCATCAGAGTCTCCTCTCGCGGTGCTGGGTCACAGTCCGAGTGACCGCCCGACTATCTCCTTCATCACCTCGTTGGTTCCGCCATATATGCGCTGCACGCGGGCATCGCGCCATAGGCGCGAAATCGGGTATTCGCTCATGTACCCATAGCCTCCGTGCAGCTGCAGGCAGTTGTCGAGCACCTGGAACTGCAGGTCGGTGGTCCAGGCCTTCGCCCCAGCCGCCTCCGCGTCGGTCAGCTCGCCGGCGCAGACAGCCTCGATGCAGCGGTCGACGTAGACGCGGGCCGCGCTGACCTCGGTCTTCATCTCGGCGAGCAGGAAGCGGTTCGCCTGGAAGCTGCCGATCGGCTGGCCGAAGGCGTGGCGCTCGCGGACGTAATCGAGCGTCAACTCGAGCGCGTGCTCGGCGGCGGCGACCGCTGAGATCGCAATCGACAGGCGCTCGCGTGGAAGATTGCGCATCAGATATGAGAAGCCCCGCCCCTCGTCGCCGAGCCGGTTCTCGATCGGCACAGCGACCTGGTTGAAGTACAGCTCGGCGGTGTCCTGAGCGCGGCGGCCGATCTTGTCGAGCTTGCGTCCGCGGTCGAAGCCTTCTGCTCCGCTTTCGACCATCAGCAGGCTGAACCCCCCGCGGGCGCCGCCCTGCGAGGTCCGCGCGGCGACGATCACCACGTCGGCCTGGATCCCGCTGGTCACGAACGTCTTAGAGCCGTTGAGGATGTACACCTCGCCGTCGCGCTTGGCGGTCGCATTCATGCCCTGGAGGTCGGAGCCGGCGCCAGGCTCGGTCATCGCGATCGCGACGACGAGCTCGCCGGCGGTGAACTTCGGCAACCAGCGGCGCTGCTGCGCCTCGTTGGCCAGCTCGATCAGGTATGGCGCGACGATGTCGTTCTCCAGCGCGAAATTCTGACTGACCACACCCAGATACTCGACCTCCTCGTCGATGATCGCGTTGAAGCGGAAGTCGCTGACGCCGATGCCGCCGTATTCCTCGGGCGCCTCGAACCCCACGAAGCCGGCCGCCCCGGCCTTGCGCCAGAACGAGCGGTCGACCATGCCCTTCTGCTCCCAGTCGTCGGCGTGGGGGACCGCTTCGCGCTCGAGGAACGTGCGCACCGACTCGCGGAACTCCTTGTGAACATCGTCGTAGATCGTCCGTCGCATCGCGCTAGCGGACATTCAGCCTGGTTGCCGCGTCGAGCCGGACCACTTCGCCGTTCAGCAGCGTGTCCTCCATGAAGCACCGGACCAGACGCGCGAAATCGTCGGGCCGGCCGAGCCGCTTGGGGAACACGTGGATGTCGATGAGCTTCGAGCGCCGTTCATCGTCGATGCCGGCGAGCATGCCGGTGTCCATGATCCCGGGGGCGATCGCCATCACCCGGATCCCCCAGCGGGCCAGGTCGCGGGCCAGCGGAAGCGTGAGCGCGATCACTCCGCCCTTTGACGCCGCATACGCGGCCTGGCCGGCCTGACCCTCGTATCCGGCGATCGAGGCGACGTTGACGATCAGCCCACGCTCTCCCTCCTCCGACGGCTCATTCTCGGACATGTGGTACGCGCCCCACCGGACCACGTCGAACAGGCCGTTGAGGTTGATGTCGACCGCGCGGCGGAACACGTCGAGCGGAAACAGGTCCTTGTTGCGGCTCAGCACGAGCGAGGCCGGGCTCACGCCCGCGCAGTTGGCGAGCAGGTCGATCCGACCAAACGCCTCGTGTGCGGCGGCCATCGCCCGCTCAACCTGGTCGGGCTCGGACACGTCGACTTCCACGAACTGAACCTTGTCCTCGCCCAACTCGGCGACCATCTCGGTGCCCTTCGAGCTGGGAAGGTCCAGCACCACGGCGCGGCCGCCTCCCGATACAAGCATCCTCGCGAGTCCTTCGCCAAGGCCGGAGGCTCCGCCGGTCACGACTCCTACTGACTTGTCGACTTCCATCCGTGTGCTCCTTGAGTTTGCCTAGCCGTGGACGAACTGCGGCCGGCGCCGGTTGAGAAACGCATCCACCCCTTCGCGCGCGTCGGCGCTGGCAAGCGTGGCCAGGAACTCGGTGTGCTCGACGTCGAGCCCCTCGCTCAAAGGGAGCTCGGACCCGATCCGCATAGCTCGCTTGGCCGCCTGCACGGCCACGGCTGGGCGCGATGCCAGCTCCGCGGCGAGCTCGAGCGCTCGGTCGAGTGCGGTCCCTACCGGGACCGCCTCGTTCACGAGACCGATCCGCTCGGCCTCAGCCGCCTTGAGCAGTCTGCCGCGCAGGACGAGCTCGGCCGCCCTGGCGGCGCCGATCCGGCGCGGCAGACGCTGCGTCCCGCCGGCACCGGGGATCAGCCCCAGCCCGACCTCGGGCACTCCGAGCCGGGCTCGCTCATCGGCGACGATCAGGTCACAGCTCAGCGCGAGCTCGAGCCCTCCGCCGACTGCGGCCGCCTGCACCGCGGCCACGACCGGCTGCCGGAGCCCGCCGATCGTGTCGAACAGACGCCTTGTGAGCGAGGTGTGGTACGCGATCTCGTCAGGCGAATCGAGCATGTGCACGAACGCCGGAAGATCTGCCCCCGACGCGAACGCCTTCTCCCCGGTCCCCGTGATCACCACCGACCGGACTCCGGGTTCGGCCCCTAGCGACTCGACGGCTTCGAGCAGCGCCTCGAGCACATGATTGCCAAGCGTGTTGACGGGCGGATTGTCGATCGTGACGACGCCCACCGCATCGTCGCGGCGCACGTGCACGCGGTCGCCGGTTTGGGCGGCGCTCATGCCGCGGAGTGTGGATCGGTCCTCAACTTCTGTCAACCTATCGTTTGGTTGTGTGAACGATAACCCATGGCGATAACCCATGGCGATAACCCATGGCGATAACCAACTGCCACAACTGCGGTCAAGGCTCGACTGGCGCTTTCGCGCGGATCACGGTCGCGAGCACGTCGGCAGCGGGGGTCGGTATTCCGGCCGACTCGCCACGGCGCACGACCTCGCCCAGCTGGGCCTCGATCTCCGACGGCCGGCCTCGCGCCACGTCGACCGCCAGCGAGGGGGGATGAGGCCCGATCGCGCGGTAGGTCTCGAGCGCGTCTGACCACAGCTGCTCGACGTCGAGCGCGACCCCCTCGGCGGCGGCGACGCGCACGATCTCGGCGAACGTCCGCCGCAGGATGTCGAGCGCGGGCGGACGCTCGAGCACGTCGGCCACCGTGCAGTTGAGGATCGCGCACAGCGGACCGACTGCGGCCGCCATCGCCAGCTTGCGCCACACCACGGCTCGGACGTCGTCGAGCACGATCGCCGGCAGAGCCGCCTGCTCGAGCGCGCGGGCAAGCCGGTCGCAGACGGCGGACTGGACGGCGCTCGGCGGGCGCCCGATCGACGTGAGCGATCGTCCGCCGAGCGTGGCGTCGGCGACGCTCACCTGTCCCGGGCCGCGGACCTCCGCCGCGACCGTGGTCGAACCCTGCACGACCCGCTCGGGCCCGAGCGAGCGCGCGAGCACCTCGACGTTGCCGATCCCGTTCTGGAGGGTGACGACGATCGAGCCCGGCGCCAGCGCGGCGGCCAGCGCCGCGCCGGCTGCCCCGTTGGCGAACGCCTTGACCAGCACGAGCACCGCCTCGACGTCGCGGAGCTCGGACGGGTCGGTGGTCGCGTCGATCCGCGCCACCGAAGTCGTGCCGGCGCCTTCGATCTCGAGCCCGGCCGCCCTGATCCGCTCGATGTGCTCGGCCCAGACGTCGACGAGGATCACGTCCTGACCGCCCAGGTGAAGGAGATGGCCGTAGGCGCATCCCACCGCTCCCGCGCCGAGAATCCCGATCTTCACGGAGCCTCGCCCTCGCCCTCGCCTTCGCCGGAGGCGGAGGCGGAGGCGGAGGACGCCGTGGCGCGGAGGGATGACGTCAGCGCCTGGATCGACTCGAGCGAGCCCTCGAAATCGCCCGGCTCGGCGCCGGCGGGGAGCAGGACCGGGGTGTCGACCCCGGCGGCGTGCAGCGCGTCGACTCGCTCGAGCAGCGCGTCCCGGCCAATCGCGCATAGACGGTGGACCGCATCGTCGCCGACGAGGCGCAGAGCTCCCGCGCGGTCCCCGGCCGACCACCGGCGGTGCGCCTCCTCTATCTCGGGGATCGAGGCGACGAACGCACTGCGGTGCGTCCCCTGGAGCGCGTAGGCGAGCACGAACCGCCGGTATCGCTCCAGCGCGAGCTCGGGGCGGCTTCCCGCGTAGCCGAAGAACGAGGCGACGATCTCGACCGCCGCGGGATCGCGCCCCGCTTCGCGGGCGCCCTCGTCCACCTGCGCTACCAGCGCCGGCACCTCGTCGGGAGGGCACCAGGTGAGCTGCACCGCGTCGCCGAGCGCGCCGGCCAGCCGCAGCATGCGCGGGTTCATGGCCGCGAGCATCACGGGCACCGGCTGCGTCGGTCGCAGCGTGAGGCGAAACCCGTGGACGTGAAGAAACTCGGTGTCGACCTCGACGCGTTCGCCGGCGAGGGCGGCGCGGAACGCGGGCACGAACTCCCGCATGAACGCGATCGGCGGCGGGAACGCCCGTCCGTGCCAGGCTTCCACGACGGTCCGCGAGCTGACGCCGAGGCCGGCGAGGATCCGGCCGGGAGCGATCGAGCTGAGCGTCGCGAACGCCATCGCGAGGGACGCGAGCGAACGAGTGGTCGTCGGCACGATCCCGGTGCCGAGGCGGACGTCGGGCGCCACGCCGGCGATGGCCGCCAGCAGCCCGAATACGTCGGGCCCGCTGACCTCGCCGGCGAGTACGGTGTGGCAACCCCCGTCGTTCGCCGCCCGCGCCAGCTCCATCAGTTGCCCGACCGATAGTCCCTCTTCGACCGGAACGGTGACTCCCGTGCGAGCGATTTGCCGACCAAACATTTGGTCGTAAGATATCGGGCATGAGCGTCGCGAGGGATTCGATATCCGAGCACCCGGGCACCGACGACGTGTTGCTCGGAATCTCGCGAATCGCTCCCGAGGTAGCGGCGGGCTACGAGCAGATCCGCGGGGTGATCGCGGAGGACGGCGCGCTCAGCGCGGCCTGGAAAGCGCTGCTTGTCGCCGTGTGCGCGACCGCCCGGGGGTACGACGAGATGGCGTCACAGGAGCTCGATCGCGGGCGATCGCTCGGGCTCGGCGATCGTGAGATCGGGATTGCCGCCGTCGCCCTGCTGCTCGCCCGAGGCGAGCAGCTGACCGGACGGTTTGTCGGGATCGCCGGCGGTCTGTCCGCTCCCGACGCGCCGCGTCCCGCCTCGGAGCTCGACGCGGAGGCGTACTTCCTCAGCTACCTGGGCGTGCCCTCGTTGCCGCGGCGGATGGCGATCATGGCCGACCGCGTCCCGGCTGTGTTCGCCGGCTATCACCGGATGCACCACGGCGCCCTTGCCGCCGATCCCGGTGCCACCAAGCTCGCCGAGCTCGTGCTGGTCTCGCTCAACGCCGCCGAGCTTCAGCGGGGATTCGTCGAGATCCACGCCGCCACCGCGCGGATGGCCTCGGCGTCGGACGACGAGCTCGTCGAGGCGATCGTGTGCGCAATCCGGGTGGTCGGAGTGGCGGCCTGGGCGGCCGGCGCCGAGGGACTGTTCCCGGACGCCTAGCCCACTGGTCCCGGGCGGCCGGTTACTCCTCGTGGAGCATCTGGAAGCGGTGGCGCGCGATGTACCATCGCCCGTCGCGCTTGACGAGCGCGTCGTCGTAGCGCCCCCGGCGCCGGACCGCCCGGCCGTCGTGCGCGCTCGCGTAAACCTCGGAGGTGTAGAGGCGAACGGTGGCGCGATCGCCGTCGATTTCGATCGCCCCGGGCGTCGCCACGTACACCAGATCCGGATGGTCGGCGACGGCCCGGACCCATAGCGCCACGATCGCCTCCTTCCCGACCGTGTCACCGTACTGCGGGAAGTCGGGCATCTCCCACACGGCGTCGTCGGCCCACAGGTCTCCCCACGCCTCCGCGTCGCGCAGCATCGTCGCGTCCGCGTAAGCGTCGATCAGCTCGCGGATCGCGAGCCGGTCCTCGATCGGGCCGGTGAACGCCACGCTCCCTAGCCTACGACGCCGCCCGCGGGGACCCCGGACGCGAGCTGTCGAGCGCGAGCAGAAGCTCGAGGCAGGTCCGGTTGTAGGGCACAGGCACGCCGAGCCGGTCTCCCTCCGCCACCAGGAAGCCGTGAACCGCGTCGAGCTCGAGGCGCCGCCCGGTTTGCAGATCGCGAAGCATCGAGGTGATCACGTTCGTCGAGCCCGCCTGCTCCATCTGAAGACCGCGCTCGCGCACCATCGTCGCCGCTTCGGCATGCGAAGCGGCGAGGAAGGAGCGCACCGGAAACATGCCCGGGAGGTCGAGGAACTCGACAGGATCGGCTCCGGCTGCCGCCACCGCTGCGCCTTCTCGCAGCAGATGTACGTACAGGTCAGCAAGCCCTGGATCCTGGAGCGCCCGGTGGAATGGCAGCTGCGGCACCGCGGTCATCGTCATCGACGGTCCGGCGTGGACGAGCTTCGACCACTCCACCGAAAGGATCTGCGGCGTGACGACCGCGCGCAGCCCGCCGTCTTGCAGTGCGGCTCCGAGCGCCTGGACGCGGGGGCTGTCTCCCTCCGGGAGCTCGCCGGTGTAGGTTGCTCCCGGCAGCGTGTGGCTGACCACTCCCGGGCGCTCGAGGGTCGCGCCGACCATGCTCATGCCGCCTACGACGCGGTCCTTGCCACACCACTCCGCGAGCAGGCGATCCTTCTCGATTCCGTTCTGGAACGACGCCGCAACCTCGATGCCGTCCACGAGCTGGGGCAGCTCGGCGAGCGCGCGGGCGGTGTCGTGCGACTTCGTCATCACGATTACGGTGTCGGCGGGCTCGATCCGCTCAGGGCGCCAGTCCGCGTCCAGCTCGGCGTGCCAGCTGCCATCGACGCCGCGAATCTCGACCCCGCCGGCGGCCCGGATCGCCTCGGCGTGGGGGCGGCGTGCGAGCAGTTGCACGGTGGCGCCACCGCGGGCCAGTCCCGCCCCGTAGACGGTCCCGAGCGCGCCCGCGCCTACGACCACGACTCGTCGACCACGCGCTGACATCAACGCCTTATTTCCTCAACCTATCGTTTGGTTGTTACGCAGGCGTAGACTACCGCGGATGAGCAAGCTGCAAGGCCGAGTCGCGCTGGTAACGGGCGGGAGCCGCGGCATCGGCCGCGGGATCGCCAAGGCGCTGGCGCGCGACGGCGCCGCCGTCGCGGTCAACTACCGCAAGGACGAGGAAGCGGCGCGTACGGCGGTGCAGGAGATCCGGAGCGCCGGCGGCAGCGCCGAGTGCTACGCCGCCTCGGTCGACGTGCGCGATCAGGTCGACGCGATGGTCGAGCGGATCCGCACGGAGCTCGGGCCGATCGACATCCTGGTCTCGAACGCCGGCATCGCCAGCCGCGGTCACGCCGTGGCCGACACCGACCCCGCCGAGGTCCAGCGAGTCATGGCTACGCACGCGCTCGGCGCACACCGGCTCGCCCAGCTGGTCATCCCCGACATGCGCGTGCGTGGGCGAGGCGACATCATCGTGATCTCGAGCAGCGAGGTGTCGCACATGCGCGCCAATGGCGCGCCCTACAACATGGCGAAGGCAGCCGCCGAGGCACTTGCGCTGACGCTCGCGCACGAGGAGGCCGCCAACGGAATCCGGGTGAACATCGTCGCGCCGGGCCTCGTCGCCACCGACATGGGCGACCGCCTGGTGCGGGCGAAGCTCGGGCGAGCCAGCGTCACCGAGCTCGACTCAGAGCAGCCCTTCGGACGGGTGACCCGTCCCGAGGACGTGGCCGAGGTGATCTGCTTCCTCGTCTCCGAGCCCGGGTCGATGGTCACCGGCCAGCGCATCGTGGTCGACGGGGGGGCGGCGGAGTCGCCCACCGCCGCCGAGTCGTGACCTCGCGCTGAGCGACTCCGGCGGAGTCGCCCACCGCCGCCCAGTCGTGACCTCGCGCTGAGCGACTCCGGCGGAGTCGCCCACCGCCTCCCAGTCGTGACCTCGCGCTGAGCGACTCCGGCGGACACGCCCACCGCGGCCCAGTCGTAAGCCGTCGCCCACTACCGAGCGACAGGCTCGCGCGCGTCCCAGGCCCCGACCTGCTGTACCTCGGGCTGCCCCCACGGGGCGATCAGCCCGTCGGCGCGGTAGCCGTCGGGGAGGTCATCGACCATGTCGAGCGACATCGCCATCCGGCCGAAGCCCACATAGAACGCGACGTGGAAGCAGAGTTCCATGATCTCCGGATCCGAGAAGTGCTCGCGGAGACGCTCGAACGTCTGGTCGTCCACCGCCAGATGGTTCGTGGCCATCAGGTCCGCGTAGGCGATCGCCGCGCGCTCGGCGTCGGTGAGGTCGTCGGCCTCCTCGGGACGCTCGAGCGAGCAGACGAGCCCCTCGGTGAGGCCGTCCTCGACTCCGTAGCTGTAGCGCACCGACATGCAGCTCCGGCACTGGTTGTGAAAGGCCACGCGCAGGCGCACGAGCTCGAGCAGACGAGCGGGGAGGATGTGCTCGTCGCGCATCAGCTGACCGAACTCGACGAACTTGGCGGCGATCTCCGGCCGCTGGGCGTAGATCTGAACGCGGAGCGGCGCCTGCGCGCCGAACAGCGGCTCGTAGATCTCGGACGGGGCGGGGCTTACGCGCGACATTCGGGTTCCTCCTTCGGCGTTTCAGTTCAAACGGTAGGTGAACGTTCCGTCGGGAGCCTCGTCGCGAACGATCGCGCCGGCGAGGCGAAGATGTTTGAGATGGCAGAGCATCTCGGCCATCCGCCAAACGGCGGCCTGAGGGTCGAGGTCACCGAACACGCGATCGGTGATCTCGTACGCGCCGGTCGGGCCGGCGGCGATCGCGGCGACGGTCTGTTCCAGGCGCCCGGCGACGCCGTCCCGGTGCAGGGCGATCGCGGCGGGCAGGTCCTCGATCGGCCGTCCATGCCCGGGAAGCGCGAGGGCCGACGGCCCGAGCGCCTCGATCGCGTCGAGCGAATTGAGGTACTCGGCCACCGGATCGGGCGAGTAGCCGTAGTCGAACCAAGGCGAGAACGCGGACGCAACGAGATCGCCGAGGATGATCAGCCTCCGGTCGCGCTGGACCAGGCAGACGTGCGTTGGACAGTGTCCCGGCGTCTCTACGACCTCCCAATCGCCGAGCTTCGATTCGATTCTGACGCCGTTCACGAGCAGGCGGTCGGGTGGGGTCGGCGCGAGGACGCCGTCGGTCTCCTCGCGAACGTCGCGGTAGAGCTCCAGAAGCTGGGCCGGGACGCCCTCCTGCCGCGATCGTGCCTCCCGGGCGGCCGCGACTCGCTCCGGCTCGCGCGTGGCGTCGTAGAAATGACCGGTGTCCGGATGCATCCAGAACTCCGCTCCGCTTCGCTCGATCACCCACGCCGCGAGCCCCACGTGATCGGAGTGGGTGTGGGTACCGACGAGCACGCGGACGTCCTCGATCGCGAACCCGGCCAGGCCGAGCGCGGCCTCGAGCGCCCGTCTGTGGGTCTCGTCACCGGCCGAGCCACAGTCGACGAGCACGATGCCGTCGTCGCGCTCGATCGCGTAGGCGTTGACGTGGGTGATGTGGTGCCACGGCAGGGGAAGGCGGAAGCTCCACAACCCGGGCGCGATGTCGAATGTACGGGCCAGGTCCGGCTCGATGGCCCAGCTCTCGGGGGGCGGTCCAACCACGGCTAGCTCGGAACTTCCAGGCCGCCGTGGAGCTCGAGCACCTGGCCGGTGATGTAGTCCGAGTCGACGGAACTGAGAAACGCGACCGCGCCGGCAACGTCCTCCGGCGTCCCCGCGCGCCCGAGCGGCACCTGCTCCTCGACCCGCGCGATCAGCTCCGGCGGCTTGGCCGCCGTCAATTGGGTCCCCGTGATCAGCCCGGGCGCGACCGCGTTGACGTTGATCCGGTGCCGGGCCCATTCCCGCGAGAGTGCCTTGGTCAGCCCGATCACGCCGGCCTTGGCTGCGGAGTAGTTGGCGGTGCCGGGCGCACCGTAGATACCGACGCTCGAGCTCATGTTGACGACCTTGCGGTGGTGTTCCGGTGGAGACTCGCGTGCTCCCCGCAAGAGTGGCAGGGCGGAGCGGCACATGTAGAACGACCCCCACAGCGCGACCTCCTGGACGAGCCGCCAATCCTCATCCGACATTCGGTGCACTGGCGCATCCCTGGTCACGCCGGCGTTGTTGACGAGGATGTCCAGCGTGCCGAAGGCGTCCTGCGTCGCGGCTACGACGGCCTCGGTCGCCGCTGGATCGGTCACATTTCCGGGCGCACCCGCGGCCCGTCCGCCGGAGGCCTCGATCGCTTGCACGGTCTCCGAACAGGCATCTGCTTGGATGTCGTTGATGACCACCGAGGCGCCGTCGGCCGCCAGGCGCAGCGCGATCGCGCGGCCGATCCCATGCCCGGCGCCGGTCACGAGCGCGACCCTCCGATCGAGTCCGGCCGTCATTCTGCGAGCCTCCGCGCTGTCAATAGCGCACCGTGTCCGCGAAGAACGGCAGGCGGTTGCCGAGCACCGCCTCGGCGGCGGTGATCCCCGATCGGGCTGCCTTGTCGATCCCGATGCCGCGAGCCCGCGTCGTGTCTCCGGTCAGCCATAGGCCCTCGATGCCGCGGACGTACGTGTCGGGGCGGACCGCGCCGACCAGACCCGGCTTGCAGATCACGCCGTAAGTGGTCACGACGTGCGGCTTCTTCCAAAGCGCGTGCTTGGCGGCCGGGAGCATCTCCTCGATGTCGAGCCACAGCTTGTCGAACGTCGATTCGTACCAGCGCCGGTCGCCGTAGTGCTCGGTGGCGTCGAACGCCGCGCCGAAGCAGGTCAGATATTCGCCGGGAGGGGAGATGCCCGGGTCATAACCGGTGAAGTTCAGCGTGAACCCGGGCATGCCGGTGCGCGGCGTAGCGAAGAACGAGGCCATCTCCAGCTCGCTGCTCGCGATCACCGGCTCCTTGGCCGCGATCCAATACCCGAGCCAGCACGCCTTGTTGCGGTTGTTGGCGAGCAGCTTGACCCGCTGCTCGAGATCCCACGGGAGCACGTCGTCGTCGAACAGCTTGTTGAGGTCCCACACCGGCGCGTTGACCACGACCTGATCGGCTTCGATCACCTCGCCGGGTTTCGAGCGGTCCTCCCGGTTGCGCAGCTCGAGACCCTTCACCTGCGCGTTCTCGATCACGACGCGCTCGACCATCTCGGACGGGCGCACGGTGCCCCCGTTGCGCTCGAACACCTCCGCCATCTGCTTCCACAGCGTCTCCCAGCCGCCCATCGGCCAGAACGAGTAGCCCGCGGTGCGCTTCTTGTCGTAGTGGAGCTTGCGCGTGTAGAGGTTCTCGGAGGCCGAATGCTCCCACCAGCGGAACGTGATCTGCTCGAGCACCGAGATCGCCTCCCATACGAGGAAGACACCCTCGTCGCTCGTGTACTGAGACATCCATTCGCGCAGCGACGCGTGGTCCCACGTGTCGAACTCGCTGTACTCAGACTGCGTAACCGCCTCGATGCAGCGCTTGAGGCCCTGCCGTGCCGCGCCGCCGTAGAAATCCTGGATCGGCTTCCAGCCGGTGCGGTCCCAGAACGGCATCGAGTCGCTCCGCTCGGAGTGCTCCACGGTGATGCCCACGTAATCGCACGCGCGCGTGAGGCTGTCCCCGGGATCTTCGACGAGGTGTGAGCCCAGGCCGATCTCGTGTCCCCGGTACCGGTGGTGCATCGCGCGGCCGCCCAGGTATCGATGGCCCTCCACCAGCGCGACCCGCTTGCCCTCCTTCGCCAGCAGCGAGGCGGTGACCAGTCCGGCGACGCCGGCACCGACCACGGCAACGTCGTACTTCATTGGTTCCTCATTCTGACCAATCGGTTGGTAGATAGAGTCGCCATCCTACCTTCCCCGCCGGGGATGTTCAACTGTGGCCGAGCTCGTCGCTTGCCAATCAACCGTTGGTTTGACAAACTCGTGTCATGTCGACCGCCGGGCCCCTCGAGCAGGTCTGGATTCCAGAAGGCGTCGTGCCACTGGGGCAGATGCTGCTCCGCTCCGCCCGCCGGTCGCCAGAACGCGAAGCCCTGGTCTTCCCGGACGTCCGCCTGAGCTACCGCGAGCTCGCCGACCGCACGTGGCAGGTTGCGCGGTCGCTGACCGGCCTCGGCGTGCAGCCGCGCGAGCACGTCGGCGTGCTGATGACGAACCATCCCGATCTGGTGGCGGCAGTGTTCGGTGCGGCGCTGATCGGGGCCACGGTCGTCCCGATCAACGCGCGCTACCGCACCACCGAGCTCCATTCGATCGCCGAGGACGCGGACCTGGTGGCGCTCATCACCCACGACAGCGCCGACGAGCACGTCGACTTCACTTCGCTCCTGCACGATTCGCTTCCCGGGTTGCGCGAGGCCGAGGACCCGATGGCGCTCAGCCTGCCGGGCCATCCGTATCTGCGGCAGGTCGTGATGATGGGAAGCCGGCGGCCTGACGGAATGGTCGATCGGGACGCGTTCGCGGCACTCGGCGAGGGCGTCGACGAGGAGCGTCTGCGCACGCGGGTCGAAGGCGTGCCGCTGCGGGACTTCGCGCTGATCCTCTACACGTCCGGCACGACCTCACAGCCGCGAGGGGCGATGATCACGCACGAGGCGTTCGTCCGCGGCTGGATCGGGGTCGCAGGGATCTGGCACACCTCGCCCGACGATCGCCACTACACGGCGCTGCCGCTGTTCCACGTGACGGCGCTCGGGTGCCTGACCTGGGTCCTGGCCGCAGGCGGCACGTTCTTCAGCGACTACAGCTTCGATGCGGGCCGATGCCTGGAGGCGCTCGAGACCGAGCGGATCACCGAGTTCTACCCGGCCTACCAGCCGGTGATGGAGGGCGTCCTGGCTCATCCCCACTTCCCCGACGCCGACCTGAGCTCGCTGCGGATCTTCCAGAACGTCGCACCGCCCGAGGTGCTGGCCAAGTTCCAGCAGCGGATCCCGCACGCGGTGCAGCTCACCTGCTACGGCGGGACCGAGGGCGGCGTCGTCACGATGACCCGGCCCGAGGATCCGCCCGAGGTCCGCCTGAACACGTGTGGAACGCCGCAGCTGGGCGTCGAGCTTCGGGTCGTCGACGAGAATGGCGCGCCGCTCGGCCCGGGCGAGCGCGGGATCATCGAGTTCCGCGGCTTCAACACGCTCAGCTACTACTGGAAGTCGCCGGAGAAGACCGCCCAGTCGATCCGCGAGGACGGGTGGGTCACGATGCAGGATCTCGGCGTTCTCGACGAAGGAGGGCGCGTCCTGTTCCTCGGCCGTCAGAAGGAGACGCTCAAGGTCGGTGGCGAGAACGTCGCGCCCCAGGAGATCGAGGCGCAGCTCTCGACCCATCCGGCGGTGAAGCTCGTGCAGGTCGTCGGGATCCCCGACGAGCGGCTCCTCGAGGTCGCGGCTGCCTACGTGGAGCTCGTGCCCGGCGGCGAAGCGACCGAGGAGGAGTTGATCGAGCACTGCCGCGGCCGGATCGCGTCGTTCAAGGTTCCCCGGATGATCCGGTTCATAAATGGCGACGAGTGGCCGATGTCCGCCACGAAGATCCAGCGGTTCAAGCTCCGCGATCGGCTGCTGGCCGAACTCGAGATCATCTCCGAGACGGCGCTGCCGACGACATGAGCCGCGTCACCGTCCTGCGCCCCGACTTCATCGAGCCGCCGCGCGAGGCGCTGAGCCTGGCGCCCCGCACCGAGCCCCCCGAGCCGCTCGTGATCGGCCTGATCTCAAACGGCAAGCCGCTGGCCGCGGAGCTGCTCCAGGCGCTGGCCGAGGAGCTGCGAAAGCGCCTGCGGCGGGAAATCACGACCGAGATGATCCGCAAGCCGTCGGCGGGGTCGCCGGTGACCGCGGTCCAGGCCGACGGGATGGCCGCCCGGGCACACTTCGTGATCACCGGCGTCGGTGACTGAGGGGCGTGCTCGTCGTGCAGTCTGCACGACGCGGTGATGATGGAGGAGCGCGGCACGCCCGCGACGGTCGTCATCACCGAGCCGTTCCAGACGCTGATCGCCACGCACGCGGCGAAGCTGGGCGCGCCCGGATTCCACTCGGTGGCGGTGCCGCATCCCGTCTACGGCAAGACCGACGCGGAGCTTCAGGAGCTCGCCGCGACGATGGTCGAGCGCGCGGTCGCGCAGCTGACCGCCGAGGTGGCGACCCAGGCAGTGAGGAACTAGGAGGCCAATGTCGTCGATCGCACCCGACGAGTCACTCGAGCTCGAAGAGGCCGACGTCCAGGAGGAGTTCTTCGCGCGCGGCTGGACCGACGGGCTGCCGGTCGTCCCGCCGACGCCCGAGCGGGTGAACGAGATGCTCGCGGTGCTGGGCGACGAGGACCCGGAGCTGCTGATCGGATACCTCGCGGTACGTGGGCGGGGCGTGACGTTGGAGAAGGCCGCGATCAACGCCGTCATGGCCGGCTGCCGTCCGGAGTACTTCCCGGTCGTCGTGGCGGCGCTCGAGGCGATGTTCGATCCCGAGTTCAACCTGCACACGGTGCTGACGAGCACCGGAGGCGCGGCCCTGTGCACGGTCGTGAGCGGCCCGATCGCGCAGGAGATCGGGATGAGCGCCCGCCACGGCGCGCTCGGCTCGGGCAACCGCGCGAACGCGACGATCGGACGGGCGATCCGGCTGGTGGCGATGAACGTGCTCGGGTCGATCCCGGGCGAGTCCGACGCGTCGTCGTTCGGCCATCCCGGCAAGTACACGTTCTGCTTCGCCGAGGATCCGCCGCCGGAGCCATGGCAACCGCTGCACGTGCAGCTCGGATATGCGCGGGGCGACACGACCGTGACGATCCTTCCGAGCGAAGGGCCGCGGCAGATCGCCCAGCAGCTGACCCGTTCCGCCGAGCTCGTGCTGCGGACGGTGGCGAGCGTGATCCGGAGCCCGGCCACGTTCTCGACCGCGAAGGCGGGACAGGGCATGGCCGTGCTCGGCCCCGAGCACGCCGGCTTCTGCATCGAGGACGGCTGGAGCCAGCAGGACGTGCGCGAGTTCCTGTTCCGCGAGAGCCGGATCGCCCCGGAGGACCTTCTCGCCAACGGCGTGCAGATCGTCAAGGGGGCGTCGTTCGAGGAGACTCCTGACGAGGAGGGCAAGTTGCGCTCGCTGGCCTCGCCTGACGACGTCTACCTCGTGACCGCCGGCGGCGAGGGCGCAGGATGGTCGGCCTGGATCCAGAACTGGGCGCCGGTCATCACAGCGCGCGCGACCAGCCGGCGCGTGAGGCCGATCGGCGAGCCCCTGCCCGACTGCGGGCCGGACGGCTGCCTTGTGCCGTGGGCGCGGAACTGATCACATAGAAGAACGGGCCGGCGAGCTGATCTTCGGCGCTGAGCGGACGCCGGCCGCCTCGAGCTCGGACGTGATCTGCTCACGGAGCCGAAACTTCTGGATCTTGGTCCCGGACATCGGCCATTCGGTCACCACGCGCAAGTAGCGCGGGATCTTGTACGTGGCGATCCGCCCGTGGCAGTACGCGAGCAACTCGTCGCGGTCGAGCGCGGCGCCGGGCCGGAGCACGACGTATGCGCACGGCACCTCGACGTAGCGCTCGTCGGGCGCCGCGACCACCTGAACCTCGGCGATCGCTGGGTGCTCCGCCAGGAAGCCCTCGATCTCGGCGGCCGCGACGTTCTCGCCGCCGACCTTGAGCATGTCCTTGAGCCGGCCGATAAACGTGAGCCGACCGTCGGCGTCGACCGAACCCAGGTCTCCGGAGTGAAAGAACCCGCCGGCGTCGAACACCGCTGCGGTCTCCTCGGGCTGCTTGTAGTAGCCGTCGAACAAAGCGGGCCCGCGATAGGTGATCTCGCCGCGCTCGCCCGGCGGCAGCTCGGCACCGGTGTCCGGGTCGGCGATCCGTACCTCCATGCCGGCGAACGGGCGGCCGGCAGATCCGACGCGGTGCTCGAGCGCGTCGTCGAGGTGGCTCAGCGCCAGCACCCCGCCGCCCTCGGTGGCGCCGTAGGGCGAGATCTGGGTGAGCCACGGGGTCCTGGCTGCCATCATCGCGAGTTTCTCGGGCACGCCGTTGACGTTGACCAGGCGGATCCGGGAAAGGTCGGCGTCAACGAAACGGGGGTGGTCCTGGACCGCGATCCAGATCAGATCGAACGCCGCGAACGCGCACGTGCAGCGCTCTGACTCGAGCACGGAGATCGCCTCGCCCGCGTCGAAGCGGACCATCCCGACGTACGTCGACCCGGTCTCCAGGCAGCCGTTGAACGGCAGGATCGAAGCGAGGTGGAACAGCGGCAGCGGATCCCAGACGCGATCGCCGTGCCGGGTCGGGAATCGCTCGAGTCCGAAAATCCGGCCGGTCCGGACCAGCGACTCGTGCGAGATCAGGCAGCCCTTCGGGTTGGCGGTCGTTCCCGACGTGTACATGAGCATCGCGGGGTCACGGACCGCGAGGCGCTGCTCCCGGAGCACAACCTCATCGTCGGCGATCGCACCGCCACGCTCGAGCATCTCCGCCCACTCGAGCCACCCCCCGGGTCCGCCCGGATCGCCGCCGTGTACGACGAGCTGCGGCGTAGGGGCGTCGTCGCCGTCGAGCGCCTCTCGCACGAGGTCTGAGTAGGCGGCCGACATGATCAGAACGGCAAGTTCGGCGTGCGAAATCACGTAGCGAAGCTCGCGGGCCTTGAAGCGGCCGTTGATCGGGACCGGGATGGCGCCGGTGCGCGCGGCGCCGTACATCGCCGCCAGCATGTCCGGCACGTTCTGCATGAACACGCCGACCTTCTGGCCCGCCGATACGTCGAGCGACACCAATCCACGCGCGATCCCGCGGGTGTGGTCGGCGAACTGGGCGAACGTCAGCCGCTCGGACCCGAACACCAGCGCTTCGGTTTCCGGCCACCGCCGCGCCGCGCGATCGATGTGGTCGGGCAGCGTCCAGCAGGCGCTGAGCGGCAGCTCTTCCATCAATCGGCCGCGGCGGCGTCTCCCGCGCGGAGCCCGAACACGAGCGCGGGGCCGAGCGTCCCGCCGGCGCCGGGGTATGCCATCCCGAAGGCACTGGCGGCGACGTTGCCGGCCGCGTACAGGCCGGGGATCACGTGCCCGTTTTCGACCGAGCGAACCCGGCCCTCGGAATCCGTGCGCGGCCCGCCCTTGGTGCTGAGGCATCCGGGGATGACCCTGAGCGCGTAATAGGGGCCGCCCTCGAGCGGCCCCATGCGACCGATGAAGCGATCGTACGGGTAGCTGCCCCGGCCGAAGTCGCTGTCCTCGCCACGCGCGGCGCCGTCGTTGAACCGTTCCACGGTCGCGTCGAGCGCCGCCGGTGGCGCGCCCATGCCGGCGGCGAGATCGGCGATGGTCTCGCCCTTGACCAGCCAATCGGGATCGGGGGCCCGCTTGCTCAGCGGCCCGAGCCGGTACGACGTGCGGTACACCGAGTCGAACACGAGCCACGCCGGCACGTGGGGGAACGCGAATTGCGCCGGGTTGAAGTTCTGGAGCGTGCGCCCGAAGTCGTTGTAGTTCTGGGCCTCGTTGGCGAACCGCCGGCCGCTGCCGTCGACGATCAGTGAACCGGGACGGGCACGTTCGGTGAGGATCAGCCGGAACATCGGTGTCCCGTCGATCGTCTCACCGGGGATCTGGATGCTCGGGCACCACCACGCCTCGCTCATGCATCCGAGCGAGGCGCCGGCCGCCATCGCGATCCGCAGCCCATCGCCCCGGGCGCCCGGGGCACCGACCGGTCCGAGCATCGGCCCGCGCAGGAACGCGCGCCTGAGGTCCGGATCGCGCTCGAAGCCGCCGGTCGCGAGCACGACCGCGTCCTCGGCGGGACGGTCGCGTACGCGAACGCCCGTCTTGACCTGAACACCGGCGTCGAGACACGCCTGAAGCAGCCCCGCCAGCAGCGCGCGGCCGAGCGTGATCGTCCCCTTCTCGCGGCGCTCGTTCAGCAGGTCACGGTTGATCTCCCCGGTCGCTAGCTCGACGTACGTGATCGGGCCCTCGATGTTTGGCGCGTCGCGCAGGAGCGCTTCGACCTCGGGAGAGGGGTCGTACGGCATCGGCTCGAGCGTCCGGCCTCCCTGCGGGCGGCCGCCTTCGCGCTCGGCGTGGTAGTCGCAGTAGGGAATCGCCTGGAGACCGAGCGGCGTGGTCCGCTGGATCCGGGCCGCGGTCGGACCCGCCTCACGCGCGAATACCTGGAGCAGCTGATCGTCGGCGTCGCCGAGCGAAAGCTCGCGAAGGTAGCTAAGCGCGAGCTCGGGCGAGTCGTCCTCGAGGCCTTCGTGCGCGGGCAGCCAGGCGTTGCCCCCGGACAACGCGGTCGTGCCGCCGAGCCGCTCTTCCTGTTCGTAGACGGTCACACGCGCACCGCCCTCAGCCGCCGCCAACGCGGCAGCGAGTCCCGATGCTCCACTTCCGATCACGGCAACCGTCTTCATAAGCCTCTCCAGGATCGTGGTCCAGGCTCCTTGTGTCCTGGTGCGCGAACCGGTAATTTATCAACCAACCACTTGTTTGAGAAATTTTCGCCGCGATCCGATCCGCAGGAGGCAAAGATGAGTGTCACGGGCTTCTTCCACTCTGGAGTGACAGTGTCCGACATGGACGAGTCGCTGCGCTTCTATCGCGACATGCTCGGGCTGGAGGTGATCTCCGACGGCTGGACGGGCGGACCGAGCGCCGCGCGGGTGTGGGGCATCGAGCCGGGGAAGGTCCGCATCGTGTTCCTGCGGGTCCCCGGCAGCGACACTGTGCTCGAGTTCTTCGACTTTCAGACGATCGAGCGCCATCCGGCCTCGGCGCGCCCGTGCGACTACGGCGCGGGGCACATGTGCCTGTACGTCGACGACGCCGAGTCGCTCCACGCCCGGGCGGTCGAGCGCGGATATCGTTCCCGTGGGGGCGAGGTGGTGGAGATCGAACAGGGACCGCACGCCGGCGCCAAGGCGGTGTATCTGGTCGACCCCGACGGCTACCACGTGGAGCTCTACGAACTGCCCGCCAAGCCGGCGTCGGACTGATCGGGGCTCGGACGTGCCGACCATGACCACGCTGCTGGTGGACCGCCGCGAGGATGGGACCGCGCTGGTCACGATCAACCGACCGGAGAAGCGCAACGCGATGAATCACGCGTTCTTCCACGACCTGCCGGCGGCGCTCGCGGATCTCGACGAGGACCCGGACATCCACGCCTGCGTGATCACCGGGGCCGGCGAGGCGTTCTCCGCTGGGGGCGACATCGCCGACTTCGATCGGCTCACCGACGTGCCCTCGTATCGCCGCCAGGTACGTCTCGCGCTCGGCGCGTTCCAATCCCTGGAGCGGTGTGAGACGATCACGATCGCCGCCGTCAACGGGCTGGCCTTCGGCGGCGGCACTGAGCTGACGCTGGCGTGCGATCTGGCGTTGGCGGCGACGGACGCCCGGTTCGCCTTCCGCGAGGTGTCGGTCGGGCTGATGCCGGGCTACGGTCTCGTGCGCGGGCCCGAGACCGTCGGCCGCGCTTGGACGCGCTGGCTCGCGTTGACCGGCGAGGAGATCGACGCCGAGCATGCGCAGCAGATCGGGCTCGTCCATCGGGTCGTCCCGCCGGAGCGGCTGGTCGAGGAGTCGCTCGCGGTGGCCGGGCGCATCGCTGCGAATCCGACGGTCGCGGTCCAGTTCGGAAAGCAGTTCCTGAACCGCGACATGGCGAGCATCAACGAGGCGATCGACGGCACCGCGCTGCTGTTCACGACCGCGGAGCACAAGGAACGGATCCGGGCGTTCCTGGAAAGCCGCGGCGGGCGCGGCAACCGGTCGTAGAGCGGCAGGAGCTGACCGTGGAGCCATACGACACGCTCGAGCTCACTCGTGAGGACGGCTCGGCCTGGATCACACTGAATCGCCCCGATCGGCTGAACGCGCTGACCGGCGAGATGTACCTCGAGCTCGAGCGGTGCGCCACTGAGCTGGCCGACGATCCGACGGTCGGCGCGATCGTCGTGACCGGCCGGGGCCGCGCGTTCTGCGCCGGAGCCGACCTTCAGTCCTACTCGGACGAGGTCGACATGACCGATCCGCACGCGGTTCGCGACCGGATGCGGCTGATCGGGCGCGTGGTCAGGGGCTGGACCAATCTCGACAAGCCGACGATCGCGGCCGTGAACGGACTCGCGATCGGCGGAGGCGCGAATCTCGCGCTGATGTGCGACCTCGTGCTGATGCGGGAGGACGCGAAGATCAGCCAGAACTACGCGAAGATCGGCGTGGTCCCGGACATGGGCGGCACGTACTTCCTGCCGCGCCTGGTGGGGCGCGCGCGGGCGATGGAGCTGGCGCTGCTCGGTGACACGATCACGGCGGCTGAGGCCGAGCGGATCGGGATGGTCAACCGCTGCATTCCGGTCGGGCGCTTCGACGAGGAGGTACGCGAGTACGCCAAGCGGCTCAGCTCGATACCGCCGCGGGTGTCCGAGCTGATCCTGACCGGACTGCGCCACGCGCCCGTGATGGATCTCGACACGACGCTCGAGTGGGAGGCGAGTGCAATCGCGATGGCGGTCTCAACGCCGGCGGCGCGCGAGGCGTTCGCCGCGTTCAAGGCGCAGAAGGCGCGCTGAGCACTAAGCCTCGGCGGGGATCCCGACGATGTGAATACCGGCGTGCGTCTTGTACCGGCCGTTGATCGAGATCAGGAGCGGCGTCAGCTGCTCGGTGAAGCGCGAGAGCTCGAGCCGGCCGCAGTCGATCACGCGCAGGCCAGGAACGCGCTCGATGATGTCCGCGACTCGGCGCTTGTCCTCGCGGCGGTCGCCGCAGATGAGGACGTCCTCGTGGAGGGCGTGGCCGAGGTCGGTCAGCGTCGCGGCGCTCACGGTGTGGAGCCCGGACACGACCCTGACGCCCTCGGGCACCAGCGCCTTGGCCTGCTGCGCGGCGGAGCCGTGCCAGACGCCGATCGTCGCCGTTGGTCTCCCGCCGAGCGCCGTCGCCAGCGGGACGGTCGCGTCCACGAGGACCTGACCCTCGCGGAAGCTCTCAGCTAGTCCCTTGAGCGTGTCGGCGTGCGACGCGAACGGGACGCTCAACACGATCACCTCGGCCCGCTCGATCGCCTGGTCGTTGGTCATGCCTTCGATCCGGGCGTGGGGCACATGCTCGAGCGCTCGCTCGGCCGCGGCCGCGGCACGCTCGGGGCTGCGGGATCCGATCACGATCGGCACGCCCTCGTGCGACAGTCGCAGCGCCAGCCCGAAGCCGAGGTCTCCGGTGGCGCCGAGGATCGAAACGGGCGTCTGTTCGGCGGCACTATTTTCCATGCCGCGGGACCATACAGGATCTACCAATCATTTGGTAGACTCTGCGGCCACACCGACAAGGAGCAGAGGGATGAGTGTGACGCTAGGAGTTCCCGGCCGGATCATGCCCCCGGCTGACAAGGCGATCGAGTTTGCGCAGAAGGCTGAGGCCGACGGCTACGACGCCGTGTGGTGGCCGTGCCACCTGATGGGCTGGATTCCCGACTCGGTGTGGACCGAGGACATGACCGGGCTCGCGAAGTACCAGGCCAACCCGCATGTCCACTTCGAGCCGCTCACGATGATGGGCGCCGCGGGCGCGGCCACCGAGCGCATCCGCGTTGGCGTGAACGTGACCGACACGATCCGGCGCCACCCGGCGATGCTCGCCCAGACCGCGCTGACCGTCGACCACCTGGCACGTGGCCGGTCGATCCTGGGCCTCGGATCGGGCGAGCGTATGAACGTCACGCCGTATGGGATCGAGTGGCGCAAGCCGGTGGGCCGGCTCGAAGAGGCGATCAAGGTCATTCGCCTCTTGTGGGAGTCCGACGGACCGGTCGACTTCGACGGCGAGTTCTTCAAGCTCGACGGAGCGGTCCTCGGACTCGACCCCTACGAGGGCAGGACGCCGCCGATTTGGATCGGCGCCCACGGGCCGCGGATGCTCGACATCTGCGGGCGCCTGTGCGATGGCTGGCTGCCCACGAACGTCACGCCGGAGACCTATGCCGAGAAGCTGTCGGTGATCCGCGCGAGTGCCGAAGCAGCGGGCCGCGATCCGGACTCGATCACAACCTCGATGCTCGCGTACGTGATCACCGCTCCGGACGAGGAGACGCTCGAGCGGCTGTGCAACCAGCCGTTGGTGCGGATCCTGTTCGCGGCGGTCGACCTCTCGCCCGAGACGTACGCGCGCCACGGCTCGACGTCTCCGTTCGAGGGCGGCACCGGGTTCCACAGCTTCGTCCCGACCAAGGTCTCGCGGGCGGAGGCCCAGCGGGTCATCTCGCACATCGCGCCGGGAATCGTGCGCGAGGGCACGCTGCACGGCACGCCGGAGCAGATCGCCGATCAGATCCGCGGCTACGAGGACGCCGGGCTGCGCGACGTGATCCTGTGGAATATCACGCCGTTCGCCGACCCGGAGCTGTCGGGCTACTCGTTCAAGGCCATGCGCCAGGTCAAGGATCTCGTGGGTGCCGGAGCGGTAGCCGGGCCGGCCGGGTGAAGCTGCTCGAGCCGATCTCCGTCGGTTCGGTGGAACTGCGCAACCGGGTCGTCTCCACCGCCCACGGGGCGTTCCTGTCGTTCTACCGTCCCGGCGAGTCGCCCGACCGCTACATCGGCTACCAGGAGCGCCGCGCGGCGGGCGGAACCGGGCTGATCATCCTCCAGCCGGTCCAGGTTCACCCGTCGAGTCAGGCCGCGGGTCACTACCCGTACGAGCCCGACGACCTGCGCGGCAAGCTGCGGGCGATCAAGAGCGCGCTCCACGCTCACGGCGCCGCCGTGTTCATGCAGCTCATGCACTTCGGCGCCGAGTTTCGCTCCGACGCAAGCTCCGATTTCACGCCGCTATGGTCGTTCGGCGGGACGATCTCGGCCAGCGGGAACGAGGTCGCGCACCAGATGAGCGGCGACGAGGTGCAGGAGCTCGTCGACGCGTTCGTGCGGACCGCGGTACTGGCGCTCGAGTCCGGCATCGACGGGGTCGAGCTCCACGGCGCCCACGGCTACCTGATTCAGCAGTCGTTCAGCCCCTGGGCCAACAACCGGGACGACGAGTGGGGGGAGCCGCTGAGGTTCGTGACCACAATCCTCGAGCGGCTCAGGGCACAGGTGGGGTCGGACCCGGTCGTCGGCGTACGGATCTCGGTCGACGACTACCGCCGCCCGGCCGACGGCGGCCTCGGCCCGGACGGGCTCCGCGACGTCGCGCGCGCGATCGTCGACACCGGTTACGTCGACTATCTAAACCAGTCATCCGGGTCCCGCTCTTCGCACTACGCCCGTGCGGTCGCGAGCTATCACCATCCGCCCGGCGAGCTGCTGCCGCTGATCGCGCAGACGCGCGAGGCGATCGGCGCGCGCGTGCCGGTGGTCGGCGTCGGCCGCGTGACCACTCCCGAGCTCGCCGAGCGCGCGCTCGAGGACGAGGTCTGCGATCTGGTCGCGATGACCCGCGCTCAGATCGCCGACCCGGACGTCGTGGCGAAGCTGCGCCGTGGACAGGCCGATCGAATCCGCCCGTGCGTCGGCGCGAACCAGGGCTGCGTGGATCGGATGGCCGGCGGTCTCCCGATCACCTGCATCCACAACTCGGAGGTCGGCCGCGAGTACCAGCTCGGCCTCGTTCCCCAGGCGGCTGCGGAGCCGCGTCGCGTGCTGGTGGTCGGCGCCGGTCCGGCTGGGCTCGCCGCGGCACGCATGGCGGCGTTGCGCGGCCACCGGGTCGTGCTCGTCGACCGCCGCTCGTTCCTCGGCGGGCGCCTCGGACTGCTGGCCGACTGCGGGCCGGCATCGACGCTGCTCGAGTCCGTGCGGTGGCTTCGAGAGGAGCTCGAGCGGCTCGCGGTCAAGATCGAGCTCGGCGTCGAGGTGGACGCCGACGCACTCGCGGCGCGGCAACCGGACGTCATCGTGCTCGCGACCGGTGCGCGGCCGGCGCCGGATCGCGTGCCGGCCGGCGACGGGTCGGTTCCGATCGTGAGCGTCGAAGGCGCGCTGACCGACGGCCTCGGCTCGAGCCGCGTGCTGATCCTCGACCACATCGGGGCCGAGGAGGTGCCGATCTGCGCCGAGCGGCTCGCCGCCCAGGGCGCCGCGGTCACGCTGGCCACGCCGATGCCCACCGTCGGCCCGTACATCGGCTTCACCCGCATCAGCGAGCAGCTCAAGCGGCTGTATGGGAGCGGCTGCGAGCTCCTGACCGCGGTCCAGTTCCGCGACGTTCGCCGAGGCGAGGCGGTGCTGCGGGCGCTCCATTCGGGCGAGGAGCGCAGGATGGCGGTCGACGCGATCGTGGCCGGGGTCCCGGGACGTCCGGAGCTCGACCTCGACGCTCCCGCCCGCGAGGTCGGCGCCCGAGTCCTGCTCGCGGGCGACGCCGTGGCCCCGCGCGACGCGCTGCGCGCATTCCGTGAGGGCGAGGACGCCGGGCGCGCCGCGTAGAGATCTCCCCGAACTTCCAAACGTATGGTAGAAATCTCAACAGCCGGCTGAACCACGCCGCGCATCTCGGGCGCCGTGCACGGAGGAGAGAGACATGAGGATCGGTTACCTGCTTGATCTCCACAAGGGTGGCTACGACCAGCCGATGCCCACCCCGCAGGATGCCCACGACACCATGGAGGCGATGATCCTCGAGGGCATCACCGCCGAGCGCGCCGGCTTCCACTCGATTCAGGTCCCGGACCGCCACGGCCGCACCGAGTGCTACTTCCCCGGGCCCGAGCAGATCCTCACAATCCTCGCGCGGGAAACCGAACGGGTGGCGATCGGAACGTTCACGTTCGTCGCGACGCTGTTTCACCCGATGAAGGCGGCCGAGGAGTTCGCGGTCATCGACAATCTGTCCAAGGGTCGGCTGTACACGACGATGTCGCGCGGTTACCACCCCGGTTACTGGCAGCAGTTCGGGATTCCGCAGGAGCACCTGCTCGGGCGCTTCCAGGAGGCGATCCAGATCTGGCGGAAGGCGTTCGACGGCGAGCGGTTCGACTTCCCGGGCAAGTACTGGCAGGTCGAGCAGGGTCTGCTCGCTCCGCAGCCCTACCAGCCCGGCGGCTGGCCGATCTGGGGCGGCGGTCACGCATCGACGGCCGCGATCAGGCGCTCGGCCGAGTACGGCGAGTGCATGACCGTCGACGACTTTCCAATCGACCCGGATATGTGGAAGGAGCGGACCGCGGCGTACGCCGAGCACGCCGCGGAGTTCGGCAAGAAGCCGTTCATCGTCGTGATGCGCAACGGCTGGGTCGCCGACACCTTCGAGGACTCGGCGCGCGAGTGGGGAACGTACGCCGCTGACGAGCTGCGGTTCTACCTGCGGCAGGGCATCTTCAACAACCCGGCCTACCCGACCCCGGACTCGATCACGCCGGAGAGCATCGCCCCCCACCAGGTGGTTGGCAACGCGCAGCAGTGCATCGAGGCGCTGGAGCGCTACCACGAGGACTTCGGCGTCGACTACTTCACAATCCGCTTCCGGTTCCCGAACGGGCCGCCGATGAAGCTCGCGCTCGAGCAGATCCAGCGATTCGGGGAGGAGGTTGTGACCCCGATCCACAACAAGTACCCGGCGCCCGACCACCCCGCGATACCAGCGGCCTGCCGCTGGTGAGGAGGCCGCCATGGGACGCACTAAACCGGGCGACTACGCGACCAGCTGGAAGGCGCCGGATTACACGGTGGACGACCGCGGCAAGGTCGTCGGCGGCTATACCCCGCGCGAGCCCAACAATTGGGGCCGGTGGGGCGAGGACGATCAGCGCGGGACGCAGAACCTGATCGGGCCCGAGCAGCGGGTCGCGGCCGCGCAGCTGGTCAAGACCGGCAAGATCTTCGCGCTCGGGTTACCACTCACCCCCGACGCGCCGGTGTGGCCGCCGCGACCGGCTCCCCAGCGGCTGGCCACGATGACCGGCTCGGATGCGGTCGTCGGGAGCCCCGCCAACGCTCCGGCTCCCGGGTTCCAGTGGAGCGACGACATCCTCACGGTCGCCACGCACGGCTCCACGCACTGGGATGGGCTCGGCCACGCGATGTGCGAGGACTCGCTCTACAACGGGTTCTGGGCGGGAAACGTGACCGCGCTCGCGGGCTGCGGCGTGCTCGGCATCGAGCAGCAGCGGGACTGCTTCGTCGGTCGCGGAGTGCTCGTCGACGTCGCTCGCCACCAGCGCGTCGAGGCGTGCCCGCCTCGCCAGGTGATCACACCGCAGATGCTCGATGAGGCGCTCGCCGCGCAGGGCAGCGAGTTGCGCAGCGGCGACATGCTGCTCGTGCGCACCGGCCACCTCGCGCGCTGGTGGACGCGTCCGGCGGACCAGACGCCGATGAATTACTTCGTCAACTCGCCCGGAATCAGCCGCGACGCGGCGCCGTGGTTGCACGAACACGGCATCTCGGCGCTGGCGGCCGACACGATCGGGGTCGAGCCGCTGATTCCGGAGGACTCCGACGAGCGCGTCTTTCCGCTGCACGTGGCCAGTCTGGTGGACCAGGGCCTGACACTCGGCGAGCTGTGGGTGCTCGATGACCTGGCGGCCGATTGCGCGGCCGACGGCAGCTACGAGTTCCTGCTCGCGGCGCAGCCGCTTAACCTTCCCGGTGGAATGGGTTCGCCGATCAACCCGATCGCGCTGAAGTGACGGAAGACCAGGACCCCGCCCACCCGACTTACAAACAGTGCCCGGACTGCGCGGAGCAGGTGCTGGCCGCGGCGCGCAAGTGCCGGTATTGCGGGTATCGCTTCGACGGCCGACAGCGCGCGGGGGCATCGCTGATCGGCGGCCTGCTCGGAGGTCTGCGCAAGGACACTACGGACGCGACGTTCGAGGAGGTGCTTGCCGACTGGGGAACCAGCCTGGCGGAGGGCGAGGCGGTCGAGTGGTTCCGGCTGGCCGAGGTGGACCACCATCCGGGATACCTGCTGGTGACCTCCCGGCGCCTGGTGTTCTTCAACCAGACCTCCCGTACGACCCATGAGCGAGCCTTCGAGTACCCGCTCACGCTGCTTTCCGACGTCCGCCTGTCGGGCCGTGGATCCAAGCGCCGACTCGAGCTGCGGGTCGGAACGCTCGGCCACGCGGTGCAGGGTCCGTGCGCCTCCAAGCTCGATTGGCTGAACGACTACCTCGAGCGGGTGCTGACGGAGCGTCACCCGGTGCCCAGCCAGCCTCCGAGCGTGTAGTGGCCGCGTCGGTCACGATCGGGGAGATGCGCAAGCTTGTGGGACGCCCGTTCCCGGGCGGGACCTTCACGATCGAGCGGTGGGAGAACGCGCTCCTGTGCGACGCGATGGCGTGCGCGCGCCTACCCGACGACCTCGCCCATCCCTCATACCTGTTCCACGCGCCGCTGGCGGGAGTTGGGCTCAAGTACGGGGACATCTTCGAGCTCTGCCGCGCCGAGTCCGACGAGGCGATCCGCGCCGGGGAATACGTGTGGGAGGTGCGCGAGCCGCTGCGGGTCGGCCACACCTACCGGATGTCCGGGGGCTTCACCGACGTGGTGCGCAAGGAAGGCAGGCGCGCCGGGCTGATGGATATCGTCAGCTTCCGGATCGACGTGCACGATCTGGCCGACGATGCGCTCGTGGCCACAGTGATCAACTCGTGGATCTTCCTGCGGAGCACGTGATGGATGTGGCCGTCGGACAGCGCCTCCCGGAGTGGAAGCTCGAGTCGGTTAGCGCCGAGCGGATGAAGCTCCTGGCCGCGATCTTGCGCGATCCCAACCCGATCCACTGGGACCCTGACGAGGTGGCCAAGCGCGGGCTCGGCCACCGCGTGATCAATCAGGGTCCCACCAACCTCGGGTACATCACGAACATGTTGATGGACTGGGCCGGCCCGTCCTGTATCCGTCACCTCGAGGCCCGGTTCACATCGAACGTGTTCGGCGGCGAGAGCGTCGTCGCCACCGGCGTCGTCACCGCGGTCCGGGAGGAGAACGGCGAGCGCCTGGTCGACTGCGACGTCTGGCTCGACCGCGGCGACGGCAGCCGAGCCGTCGACGCGAGCGCGACCGTCGCCGTACCCGCCTGATCAGTCGATGCCGCGCCAGGCCAGCGTGCCCAGATCGATCACGACGCACGACCCGGTCATCATCGACGAGTCGTCGCTGGCCAGGAACACGACCAGGTTCGCGACCTCCTCGGGGCGTCCCAGGCGCTTGAACAGGTGCGTGCCGACGACCTGTGCCTTGATCATCTCCTGCTCCTCGGGCGCGCCCGAGTCGTAGTACTTCTGCACCATCGGCGTGTCGACGTTGCCGGGCGCGTAGCAGTTCACGCGGATGTTGTCCGGTGCGAGCTCAATCGCCATCACGCGGGTCAGCTGGACCACACCGGCCTTCGATGGTCCGTAGGCGGACCCCATCGGGTAGCCGATCAAGCCCCCGATCGACGCAGCGCTGACGATTGCGCCACCACCACTCTCGGCGAGCAGCGGGGCCGCGTACTTCGAGCACATCCACACGCCCTTGAGGTTGATTCCGACGACCTTGTCCCACACCGCCTCGTCGAGCTCGGTGCTCTTCGCGTGTTCGGTGAAGTTCGTCTCGTGAACGCCCGCGTTGTTGTGGAGGACGTCGAGCCGGCCGAACGCCTCCTTGGTCGCTGCCATCAGTGCCTTCACGTCATCGACGTTGCTGACGTCCGCGGTGACGAACACCGCCTCGCCGCCTCCGCCGCGGATTCGCTCCGCGACCGCGTTGCCGGTCTCCTCGTTGATGTCGGACACGACTATCTTGGCGCCCTCCTCGGCCATCTTGATGGCCGCCGCTTCGCCGATGCCCTGACCTGCGCCGGTGACGATCGCCACCTTCTTCTCGAGCCGCATTCGCCTCACTCCAGTGTCGTTCGGTAGAGACAACCAACCATTTGGTCGATGCCGATCCTAATCACAGCGGACCCTCGCTTCAAGCAGCCGGCTCGGGCACCGGCGCCGTCGAGCCACGCGCCGCCACGAACGACCGGTCGGCGGCGGCCAGCGACGGGCACCCGGCCAGGGCCATCGCCGTGCGGAGCTCCTGCTCGAGGATCGTGACCGCGCGACGGGCGCCCGCCTCGCCCCCGGCGCCGAGCCCGTACACCAGCGGGCGGCCGATCATGCACGCCCTCGCGCCCAGCGCGACCGCCTTGAGCACGTCGCTGCCCCGGCGGACGCCCCCGTCGAGGATCACCTCGGCGTCCGATCCGATCGCGTCGACGATCGGCGTCAGCGCGCGGATCGTCGAGGGCGCGTGGTCGAGCTGGCGCCCTCCGTGGTTGGAGACGATCACCGCGTCGGCGCCGAGCGCGACCGCGCGCCGGGCATCGCCGGCGCCGAGGATCCCCTTGACCGCGAGCGGTCCATCCCAGAGCTCCCGGAACCACGCGAGGTCGTCCCAGCCGGCGGTCGGGTCGAACTGCCCGTTGACGTACGCGGTGATGCCGACGGGATCGTCCGGTCCGCCGCCGTGCCCGCTGATGCTCGCGGTCGCCATCCTCGGGTTGCGGATGAACTGAGCCGACCACCGGGGCCTGACCGCGCCGCCGACCAGCGAGGAGAGCGTCACCCGCGGGGGCAGCCCGAAGCCGTTGCGCCGGTCACGGTCGCGGCCCGCCGCGCGGGGGACGTCGACCGTCACCACGAGCGCCCGGAACCCGGCCGCACGGGCGCGCTCGACGAGTTCGCGGACCAGGCCGCGGTCGCGCCAGATGTACATCTGAAACCAGGTCGGGCCGGGGGCCTCGGCCGCGATCTCCTCGATGCTGTAGGAGGCCATCGCGGCGAGCACGTGGATCGTGCCCGCGTCGTGCATGGCGCGGGCGATGCCCGCCTCGCCAACGTGATGGACGAGGCCGTTGAGTCCCATCGGCGCGCCGAGCAGCGGGACGGCGACGGGCTGCCCGAGCACCGTCGTCCGTAAGTCGACGTCGGACACATCGACCAGGACCCGGGGCACGAGCTCGAGCTCCGCGAAATCCTCGCGGTTGCGACGAGACGTGACCTCGTCGTTCGCCGCGCCGTCGACGAAGTCGAACATCACCCGTGGCACACCCCGCTGCGCGGCCGCGCGGAGCTCGGCGATCGTGCCGCAGCGCTCGACGCGCTCGTCGGAGAATCGCGCGCGAGCTCGGCGGGGCAGCGTTCGCGCATCCGTCGCCAGCTGACGGGAGACCAGGGTCAGGAACTCGTTCATCCGGATACCTCCGCACGCAATTGGCTGGGCCCGCTCGGATCGTCGCTGAGCACTCGGGCGAGGAAGCCGTCGACCGCCGCGCTCAGCTCGGCGGGTCGCTGACGGGAAACGAAATGGCCGCAGTCGGGAAGCACGAGCAGCTCGCCGCGGCGCAGCGACCGGGATAGCGACAGCGCCGACTCGACCGGCTCGATCCGGTCACGGTCACCGCACACCACCAGCGTGGGAATGTCGAGCGCGTCGAGCTGCTCGGGAGTGAGGCCCCAGTCGGCCCAGCTGTGCGCAAGCGCGGCCTGGAGCCGGCGCCAGTAATCCGCGTCGCCGGCGTGGCGATGCTCGATCCGCTTGAGCGACGACGGCCACGGCCCGTTCAGAATGCTGTCGACCTGCGACGCATCGCCGGTTACGGACGCGCCGATGCAAACGAACGCGCGCGCCAGCCAAGGCCGGCGGCACAGCAGCCCGAGCATCGCGGTCGCGCTGACCGAGAACGCCATGATCGCGTCGCAGCCGCCGCACCGCTCGAGCAGCGAGTCCACGTCGTCGCCGATCTGCCCGATGCCGAGCCGCTCCTGTGGATCGCTCGACTCCCCGTGACCGCGTACATCGGTCAGCAGGAGGCGGTAGTGGCGCGCGAGCGGCTCGCGCACGAACTCCCAGTCGAAAGCGCTGGTTCCGGTGCCGCCGTGAATCATCAGCACGCGGGGCCCGTCGCCCTCCTCCTCCCAGTAGAGGCTGGCTCCGTCGGCGGTGAGATGATGGTGTCCGGGCAACGCGATCACCTTGTCGCGCTCAGCGACCCGGCGGGTCGCCGCCGCGTGTCCCAGTAGCGCCGCAACCCGAAGAACGACGGTTCGAATGGTGCGGCTGCCTCGATCGCCTCGAGCGCATCAGGCCGGCCGTTCAGGTCCGCGCGGGCCGCCGCCACGAACTCCTTCTCGGTGGCTCCGTCGCGCACCCGCCCCGACCAGCGCGCCAAGCCGTCCCGAGCGCGCTCCAGGTGTGCTTCCACATCACCGAAGATCCCGAAGTGCGACAGGCACAGCCGCTCCGGCTCCCTGGCCGCGATCGCCGTCAGCGACCGGTCGTACGCGTCGAGGTCGATGTCGGGCGGGGGCGTGCCGGGGACTACCTCGGTCCACGGCGGGATCCGGATTCCGGTTACGTCGCCGGTGAAGCAGCTTCCGTCCGGTCCGAGGAACGAGATGTGATGGGTGGCATGCCCGGGCGTCGGGAAGCAATCCAGGGCCGCCGCGCGCCCGCGGGCGACGCGTATGTTGTCCGGCGGGACCGGCGCCAGCGATCCCCACAGACGGTCGAACTCAGCTCCGAACAGCCGGCGCGCGCTCCGTTCGAGGCGTTCGGGGGCGAGCAGATGCGGGGCGCCGGCGTCGCTGACGTGGACGATCAGCCGCGGGTTCGCCGCCACCAGCGCCCCGGCGGCGCCGGCGTGGTCGAGGTGGATGTGCGTGAGCAGCAGGTGGCGAAGGTCGCCGACGCGCACGCCATGGTCGCCGAGCCCGTCCCCGAGGGCGCCCAGGCACGATGCCGGACCGCAATCGATCAGCATCGGCTCGGGATCGGTGACGAGATAGGCGGCGAGGACGCGCGGGCGGCCAAGATGACGCAGATCGATGAGGGCGGGGTGCCCCACGCGCGTAGGATAACTCGTCGCGCCAAACAAACGATGGGTTGAACCAGAGTGTCTGCGGTTACGAATCAGAGGCGAAGACGACGACCCCGCGCGCGTTGCGACCCGACTCGAGGTCGGCGACCGCCTCATTCACCTCCGAGAGCGCGTAGCGGCGGGTGACGAGTTCGTCGAGCTTCAGGCGCCCCTGGCGATACAGCTCGAGGTACAGCGGCATGTCGATGCGCGGGCGTGCCGTGCCGTAGAGGCAGCTCATGAGGGTCTTCTCCGAGGTCGAGAATGCCTGTGCGGGGAGCTCGCAGACATCCTCGGTCGCCGCGACTCCGATCGCGACCACCGTACCGTCGATCGCGATCGCGTCCCACGCCTGGCGCACCAGTGCTCCGATACCGACGCACTCGAACGCATAATCGACGCCGCGGCCGCCGGTGAGCTCCATGACGCGCTCGAGGACATCCTCGGCCTGTGGGTCGATCAGGTCTCCGGCCCCGAAATCCGCCGCGAGATCACGCTTGGTCGGCTGTGGGTCTATCGCGATCACGGTGGTCGCACCCGCAAGCCGAGCCGCCTGGATCACGTTCAAGCCGACCCCGCCGCAGCCGATCACCGCAACGCTGTCCCCGGGCCGGATGCGCGCGCGGTTTAACACAGCGCCGACGCCGGTCAGAACACCGCAGCCGACGAGCGCCGCTGCCTCGAACGGGACGTCGCGCGATATCGGGATGACCGCGAGGTCGGGCACGATCGCCCGCCGCGCGAGAGTCCCCAGGCAAGCGAACTGGTATAGGTCCCGGCCGTCCGCGTCACGCGCGCGGAACCCGCCGTCCGGCTGGAGGCAGCTGAAGATCGTCGGCAGCCCCCATTCGCAGAGATTCGGGGTGCCGCGCTGGCAGGAAGCACAGCGACCGCAGGCGATGATCGCGCTCAGGACCACGTGGTCGCCGGGGGCGACGCCGGTGACCGCGGGGCCGACCTCCTCGACGACGCCGGCACCCTCATGGCCGAGGATGATCGGCGTTGGGAACGGCAAGGCGCCCGACTGCACGGATACGTCGCTGTGGCACAGCCCCGACGCCTCGATCCGGACGAGCACGTCGTGCGCGGCGAGCTCAGAGAGCGAAACCTCCGCGATCTGAAGCGGCTGGTGCGTCGCATACGCGACCGCAACCTCGGTCATGTGTCCTCCTTGGTCTGGCGCGTAGGATAGCCTCTCGGCCAAACAAACGATGGGTTGAAATGGACAGGCGCGACCGGGGCAGACAGGCAACGGCGGGAGAGCCCTCCTATGGGGTGGTGTTGTCGATCCTGTTCGCGAGCGGGCTCATCTACACGCTCCTCGGGGCGCTGTTGCTGCCGGCGGTCACATCGCTTTCGCACTCGCTCCACTCATCGGAGATCGATACCACCTGGGTGCTGACCGCGTACGTCCTGAGCGGCGGGGTGGCGACGCCGATCGCGGGGCGGCTCGGCGATATGTACGGCAAGAAGCGGACGCTCGTGTGGTTACTGGGCGTCGTCGCGATCGGCACGTTGCTGTGCGCGGTTTCGAGCTCGCTGGCGCCGATGGTCGTAGGCCGCTTGATCTCCGGCGTGGCCAGCGGCGTCTTCCCGCTCTCCTACGGAATCGTCCGCGACGAGTTTCCACGGGACCGGGTGGCGACCGCAATCGGCGTGATATCGGTGAGCGTCGGGGTCGGGACGGGAGTGGCGGTCGTGCTCGCCGGCTTCCTGGTCGAGGACCTCCCCTACCACTGGCTGTTCTGGTTCCCGCTGGCGACGATCATCCCGACGTTGGTGGCCACATGGCTGTGGATCCCGGAGTCGCCGCTCCGGCCGGGTGGCCGGATGGATTGGGCCGGCGCGGTAGTGATGGCGCTGGGGCTCCTCGGGGTGCTGCTCGGGATCAGCAAGGCGTCGGTGTGGGGCTGGGGCTCCGCACGGACGCTCGCCCTGCTCGTATCGGGAATCGGCATCCTCTTCGTCTGGGTGGCGATCGAGTTGAGGACGCGGATGCCGCTGATCGACATGCATACGATGGCGATCAAGGCGGTCTGGCGCACGAACCTCACCGCCGGCTTGTTCGGCTTCGGGATGTTCGCGGCGTTCGCGATCGTGCCGCAGTTCGTCGAGCAGCCGCGCTCAACCGGGTATGGGTACGCCGCGTCCGTTATCGGCGCGGGACTGTTCCTGCTGCCGGCCGCGGTGACGATGGCGCTGCTGGGGCCGCTGGCGGGACGGATCGAGCGGCGGATCGGATCGAAGACCGCGCTGGTGCTCGGCGGCGCATTCGGGACCGCGGGCTTCGCGCTCGTGGCGATCTCGCATGGGGTCCCGTGGCACATTTACGCCGCGATGGGGATCGTTGGGATCGGCCTCGGCCTCGGGTTCGCGGCGCTGCCGAACCTGATCGTGACTGCCGTGCCCCCGGAGCAGACCGGGGCGGCCACCGGGATCAACACGATCATGCGCGTACTCGGCGGCGCCGTCGGCATTCAGGTGTGCGCCACGATTGTCGCCCAGCAGGCCGCGGCGCCCGGTGGGCCGCCGCTCCAGAGCGGGTTCACGGCCGCGTTCTGGGTATGCGCGCTGGGGCTGGCCGGCGCCTGCGTGGTCGCGACGACCGTGCCGGGTCGGTCAGGATTGTCGACGGCCGGCGCCCTGGTAGTAAATGACTAACCAAACAAACACTTGTTTCGTGATCGCGGGTCCGTTAGCCTTGCCAGAGCTCGCAGCAGACTGAGGAGAGACGATGGCATCAAGCAAGTTGCCCCTGCCCATCATCGGCCCGATCGGCGAGCCCCGCCTCGAGCCGGTTCCAGGGGTGGAGGGCAAGTTCAACGGCGTGATGGCGTGGCGACCCGAGCTTCTGGACGCCTTCTTCAAGTTCTATGCCCAGGTCTGGACCGACGGCGTACTCGACGTGCGCGTCAAGGATCTCGCGCGAATGAAGATCGCTCGGACGGTCGGGTGCCGGATGTGCCAGAACACCCGGTTCAAGGTCGCTGAGGACGCGACGAGCGAGGACGACTATCTCGACATCGACGATGTCGAGAATGGCGCGTACACCGATGCCGAAAAGGCGGCGCTGCGGTACGTGGAGACGTTCTGCGTCGGCGCCGCGCACGTCACGGACGAGATGGTCGCCGAGTTGCGCGCCCACTTCTCGGAGGCGGAGATCATCGAGCTCTCGGTACTGGTCGCGGCGATGAGCGGATTCGCGTCGATAAACGTGGCCCTGAACATCGCGCCCGACACCGAGGAGTTGCAGATGTTCGACTTCGCGGCGCCGGTCTCCTAGCCCCCCCGGCTGCCCGCGCGGCCTTCAAATGCTTGACATGCGCCACCAGCTGTAGTGAAATCGCTTCTGACTACCAACCGTTTGATTGGTCAAGCCGGACAAACCTAGGAGGACCGAGGATGGAATCGATGTTTAGTCGCCGCAGGTTGGCGGCGTGCGCGTTAGCGGCCGCTGCCCTGATCGTGGCCGGTTGCGGTAGTAGCAGCAGCAGTACCAGCAGCGCGGCAGCATCCTCGAGTACCACGACCGCCGCGGCGAGCACAACCGCGAGTACGCCGGCGGCCAGCAGCAGCACCAGCTCGAGCCTGCCGACGGCCCCGACCGCAGCTTCCGCGTCGGCCGCGGGTGAGAAGGCTGCGGCGAAGGAAGGGGCCGCCGTCAAGCTGCCCCAGGAGACGGTCGGAATCGTCAACGTGCTCCAGGCCTCCGAGGCGGCTCAGCGACTCCAGGCGGGTGCTGAACAGGCAGCTAAGGCCCTCGGTTGGAAGGTGAGCGCCGTCGACGCCGCCGGAGACCCCAACAAGAGCGAGTCGGACATGATTGCCTTCGTCAACGAGGGCGTAGGGGCGATCGTCGACCTCTCGAACCCCACCGCGGCAATCACGCAGGCGCTGGCACAGGCTCGCGCCAAGAATATCCCGGTGATCAACATCGGAGGTCTACAGGACCCGTCTCCGAACCTCGCGGCTCAGTACTACGGCGATCCGACCGATCTGACCGCGGCGCTCGACAAGTACATGTTCGCCCACCTCCCGGCGCACTCGCAGATCGCCGCGTTCGTCTCGCCGATCCTGCTCGACGAGCGCAAGCGCGACGCGCAGTTCATGAAGGACGCGAAGGCCGCCGGGGCGACCGTGTACACGTACCCGATCAACCTGGCCAACCTGTCTGGCGACGCCACGACCTCGACCCACACCGCGCTGCTGGCTCACCCGCAGCTCAACGCGTTCTGGGGCGACATCGACGGCGAGTTCCCGATCGTCGCTCAGGTGCTCAAGGGCGCCAACAAGTGCACATCGATCGGCAACTACAACTTCTACGACGACCTCATCAACCTCAAGACGATCCCGACCGGCTGCGGGACCGCGGTCACGACCAGCCCAGTGGGCGCCGACGGATGGGCCGCGATCGATCAGTTCGCGGAGTTCTTCGCGCGCAAGAAGTCGATCACGTCATTCCCGCCGACGTGGAACGACCTCCAGAACAACATCTACGGCGTCGACATTCGTACGGGTAACGCGATCGAGGTGATCGACAAGTCGAACCTTCCGCCGGCCGGCGAGTACGTCCCGCCGAAGACCGACTACCCGGCTTTCTTCGCGGCCAAGTGGAAGAAGGAGTACGGCGTTGGCTAGCGAGCAGGACGGCCATGCCTGACGTGGTCGCGACGGATCAGGCCGAGCGCCGGCCGCCGGGCGAACAGCCCGGCGCCGGCGTCGGCGCGAAGAGAACGGGCGCGCCGGAGTGGCAGCAGTTCATCGCCAAGTACGGCGTGCTCGTCGCCCTGGTGGTGACGATCATCGTGTTCAGCGCGATCAAGCCTCACGTGTTCCCGACCGGAGCGAACCTCAAGGCGATCCTCGAGCAGTTCTCGCCGCTAGCGATCATCGGGTTCGGGTTGACGGTCGTGCTGGTGATGGGGGACTTCGACCTGTCGGTGGCGGGAATGATCGGCCTCGGGAGCGCGGTCGTCATCGCGTTGATGTCCAAGCACGGCGTCAACCTCGTCCTCGCGATCCTGATCGGCCTGCTCGTCGGCGTCGCCGGCGGCGCCGTCAACGGATTGCTCGTCGCGTTCGCGGGGGCTTCGTCGTTCATCATCACCCTGGCCATGGGCCAGGTGTTCAACGGCTTCGAGTATCTGATCACCAAACAGGAGACGATCTTCCAGGGCATCCCGAACGCGTACACGCAGATCGCGACCGGCACGGTCCTCGGCATCTCCAACCAGTTCTTCATCATGCTCGGGGTCCTGATCATCATCTACCTGCTGCTCGAGCAGTCGACGATCGGGCGATTCATGTACGCCCTCGGCGGCAATCAGGAGGCCGCGCGCCTGTCCGGCATCCGCGTGCGCGAGCTTCGCACGCTCGGATTCATGATCATCGGAGTCTGCTCGGTGATCGCCGGGATCCTGATCACGTCCCAGAACGACTCCCAGCAACCGAACTCCGGAGCGCCGTTCTTCCTGCCGGCGTTCGCGTCGGTGTTCCTCGGCTCGGCCGTGCTCCGGCCCGGGCGGTTCAACGTGCTCGGAACGCTCGTCGGCGCGTTCTTCCTCGAGGTGATCTCGTTCGGGCTCACCGAGCTCTCCCTTTCGACGTCGGTGATCCTGCTCGTCCAGGGTGTGATCCTGGCCGGAGCGGTGCTGCTCTCGCGGCTCGGTCGCGCGGCGACATGAGCGATCAGCCGCTGGTCAGCATCCGGGGGCTCGTCAAGCAGTACCCGGGCGTGCTGGCCGTCGACGGCGCGACGTTCGACATCCCGCGCGAGCAGATCGTCGGTCTGGTCGGCAAGAACGGCGCCGGCAAGAGCACCGTGATCAAGATCCTGGCCGGAGCCGTGCAGCCGGACGCGGGGGAGATCCTCGTCGACGGGCAGGCCGTCTCGGTCCACGACCCGCGGCAGGCCGAGGCCCTCGGCTTCGGGTTCATGCACCAGGAGCTCGAGCAGTTCCCGCTGATGTCGGTGGCCGAGAACGTGACGATGGGCTCGAACCTTCCCCGCCACGCCGGAGTGCTTGTGAGCTGGCGCAGCATGTACGAACAGGCTCGGTCCATGCTTGCGGATCTGGATCCGACGATCGACCCGCGGCGGCCGATCGACCACCTGTCGATAGCCCAGAAGCGCATCGTGATGATCGCGCGGGCGCTGCTTGCGCGCGCGCGCCTGCTCGTCCTCGACGAGCCGACGACCTCGCTGACCGACGAGGAGATCAAGCATCTCCATGCCGTCTGCCGGAAGGTGAGAGAGCGGGGTGGCACCGTGTTGTACGTCTCGCACCGACTCGACGAGATCCTGTCGTTGACAGACACCGTGATCGTGATGCGTGACGGCCAGCTCGTGACCAGCGGTCCGACGGCGCAGACCGACCGCTCGAAGCTGATCGCCGCGATCACGGGTACCGGCTCGGGACAGACGGCGGCCGAGCGCCGGCGGGCCCGCGGCATCGCCGGCCGCCCAAAGGGGGAGGAGATCCTCCGGGTCACTGACGTCGAGTCGGACGCCGTGTCGAAGATCAGCTTCGACCTGCGCGCCGGCGAGGTGCTCGGGCTCGGCGGATTGGTCGGCGCCGGGCGGACCGAGCTGGTCAGGCTGATCTACGGAGCCGATCCCCGGGCCGGCGGGCAGGTGTTCGTGGCCGGGAGCGCGGTCGACACGAGCACGCCCCCGAAGGCACTCGCGGCCGGGATCGTCCTGCTCCCCGAGGACCGGCGCCACCAGGGCATGGTGCTCGACTTCAACCTTCGCGAGAACGTGACGCTGCCCTCGCTGTCGAGATTCTGCCGAAAGCGGACGCCGTTCCCCGACCGTGGCCGAGAGCGCGTTGCCGCCCGCAAGATGGTCGAGCGGCTGTCGATCCGCAGCTCGGGGGTGGAGACGCCCGTGCGTCACCTCTCGGGCGGCAACCAGCAGAAGGTGGTGCTCGCCAAGTGGCTCGAGCGGGGCGCGAAGGTTTTCATCTTCGACGAGCCAACGGCCGGAATCGACGTCGAGGCCAAGGAGGAGATCTACCAGCTCGTCGAGGATCTGGTCAAGCAGGGTAACGGCGTCATCTTCATCTCATCGGAGTTCTCCGAGATGGTCGCGGTGTGCCATCGGGTGATCGTCTTGCAGGAGGGCCGGCTCGTCGGCGAGGTCGACGGCGACGCGATCACCGAGCGCAACATCATCGAGCTCTGCTACGGCCATAAGGGCGCGGTCGCGGCGTGAGCGACGGCGGGTCGATCACCCGAGTCGGGATGGCGCCCCGGGCCGAGCGGCTCACCTTCGAGGCCGCTCAGGAGCACTGGCGGACCGAGCATGGTGACGTGGCGAGCGGGATACCCGGGCTACTTGGCTACGTCCAGAACCACGCAATCCTGCGCTCCGGCAAGCCTTTGCTGCCCTATCCGGGCTTCGACGTCTGCTCCGAGCTCCGGTTCGCCGACTTCGACACGATGCGCAGTGGGTTCGCCTCCGACCACTACCGGCAGACCGTCCGCGCGGACGAGACCAACCTGATCGACAAGACGCGGTTCATGATGGTGCTCACGCGCCGGCGCGTCATCGGCGGCGGGGAGCCCCCCGAAGGCGCGGTCAAGCTGATGACCTTCCTGCGCGTTCATCCGAGCTCGACCGCCGCCAAGCTGGTTCAGACGCTCGAGGGTCCGTACGCCGAAGCCGCCGGGGAGGCCGGTCCGTTGCGCCACGAGCTCCTGATCACGCACGCGGAGGAGCACGAGCCGGCGGTGCCGCCGTGCTGCGAAGCGATCGACATCCTGTGGTTCGCCTCGCCCGAGTACGCGCTCGGCGCGCTCACCGGCGTGCTGTCCGGGCGGCCCGGCTGGTTGCTCGCCGGCGTCGCGTTCGGGACGGCGCGTCTGCTGGCAACGCCGATCCGCCAGGTCTGAGGAGTCAGTCCTCCAGCGCGCGCAGGATCCGCTGGGTCGGACCCTCGGTCGGGCCGCCGTCGACCACGAGCACCGTGCCCGAGACGAACGCGGCGGCGTCGCTCAGCAGGTACTGGCAGGCGAGCGCGATGTCGCGGGGCTCGCCGATCCGCCCGACGGCGGTCGTGCGCCCGGCCCGCTCGACCAGCTCCTCGCGGCTCTGGAACACGGCCTTGAACGAGCCCTCGGTGCGGACCAGGCCAGGCGAGACGCAGTTGACGCGCACCTCCGGACCCCATTCCGCGGCGAGCGAGGCGGTCATGTGCGCGGTCGCGGCCTTCGCCGCGCCGTAGGCGGCGAACTGCGGCGTGGGATTGGTCACTGCGGTCGCGGCGATCAGGATGAGCGCGCCGCGCGCGCTCTTGAGCAGCGGGTAGGCGGCGCGGGCGGTGGCGAACGCGCTCGTGAGGTTGAGGTCGAGCTGGCGGCGGAACCGATCGACGTCGAGCGTCGCCGCAGGTCCGAACGCGGCCCCGCCCACATTGGCGATCACGCCGTCGAGCCGCCCGAAGTGCGACCCGACGGCCTCGACCGCCGCGGCGACCTGCTCGCCGTCACGCACGTCGGCGGTCACCCCGAACGGCTTGGCTCCCGCGGTCTCGAGCGCGGCCGTGACCTCCTCGAGCGCCTCGGGCGAGCGAGCGTGAACCGCGACGCTCGCACCGCCCTCGGCCAGATGCTCGGCGATCCCGCGCCCGATCCCGCGCGACGAACCGGTGATGAGGATCACCTTGCCGGAGATGTCGAACGGAGAGGTCAACGGTAGAGCGAGGGTTCAAAAGCGACCAAGCGATTGGTAGGATAACCGCCACCGAGGGAACCTCAAAAGGAGAGCGCGCAGATGGCCGACACCGTTGCCGAGATCAACTTCTTCGACACGGACACCAACGACTGCCCCTACCACGCCTATAAGCAGATGCGCGAAGAGGCCCCGGTGTGGCAGGACCCGATCACCGGAATGTGGACGCTGAGCCGCTTCGAGGACATCCGCGCGGCACTGCTCGACACCAAGCGCTACACGAACCGGATCGGCAGCGCCGCCGGCTCGACCGAGAAGGGCGTGCGGCCCGAGGATCCCGAGAAGGCGCGCCAGCTGCTCGAGGCGGCCGCCGTCGAGGAGAAGATCCAGAAGCTCTACGAGGAGAAGGGGTGGCCGGTCCGGCCGACCCTGGACGGCCGCGACGAGCCTGAGCACATGCAGCTGCGCCGGCTGTTCGACTATGCGTTCCGGCCCGCTCGAATTCGTGAACTGGATCCGTTCGTCGAGGGGCTCTCGAACAAGCTGTTCGACGCGTTCGTAGACAAGGGACGGTGTGAGTGGGTGAGCGAGTTCGCGATCCCGCTGCCGCTGTACGTGATCGGCCGGCAGATGGGCGTCCCCGACGAGGACATGCCGCAGATCAAGAAGTGGACAGACGCGTGGATTCAGCGGATGGGACTGATGCAGACCCCGGAGGAGCGGATCTGGTCGGCCGAGCAGGAGATCGAGGCGCAGAACTACTTCCAGGAGAAGTACGAGGAGCTCCGCCAGGAGCCCAAGGACACGCTGCTCAGCGATCTGGTCAACAACCAGGTCAAGGAGTGGGGCCGGACCCTCACCGACAACGAGCTCCACTCAGAGATGATGGCCGACCTGTTCGTCGGCGGCTCGGAGACGACGACCAACGCGCTGTCGGGCGGCGTGCTGCTGCTCATCCAGAACCCCAACATCTGGGACAAGGTGTCGAGTGACACCGATCGCTTCCTAGAGCCGTTCGTCGAGGAGATCCTGCGACTCGAATCGCCGGTCCAGTGTCTGTTGCGGGAGACCTCCGAGGACATCGAAATCCACGGCGTGACGATTCCCGAAGGCGCGATTGTCAGCCTCCGCTACGGCGCCGCCAACCGGGACAACAACAAGTTCGAGAATCCGGAGGACTTCGACCTCGAGCGCAAGAACCCGCGCTCGCATCTGGCCTTCGGACTCGGGAGCCACCACTGCCTCGGGGCGCCGCTGGCCCGTCGCGAGCTGTACTACGGGTTCAAGGTGCTGTTCGAGCGGTTCGAGGAGATGTGGTTCATCGACGGCGAGAACGATTTCCACTACAACCGCAACTACTTCCTGCGGGCATTGAACCATTTGAACATCGGCTTCAAGCTGAAGCAGGCGTGACGTGCTAGACGGCAAAATATGTCTGGTCACCGGGTCGGCTGACGGCATCGGGCGCGCGACCGCGGTCGAGATGGCCGAGCAGGGCGCCGGAGGTGTGATGGTGTGCGACATCAACGACGCCAAGGGCGCCGAGACGGTCGAGATGATCCGCGCCAAGGGCGTCGAGGCCGAGTACCAGCACTGCGACATGGCCAAGCCCGACGAGATCCGGGCGCTGATCGATGCGACCGTGAACCGGTTCGGTGGGCTCGACGTGCTCCACAACAATGCCGGCGTGCACGAGTCGGACTTCACCACCGACCTCAACGTGGAGACGCTCCCCGAGGAGATCTTCGACCGCGTCTATCAGATCAACCTTCGCGGCCCCTGGCTCGCGATGAAGTACGCCGCTCCGCACCTGCGCGCATCCGAGCGCGGCGGGGCGATTGTCAACGCGGGCTCGACCGGCGGCGTGACCGGCTACCCGATGATGAACGCGTACGGAGCGAGCAAGGGCGGGCTGATCCAGCTCACCCGGTGTGTCGCCGTCGACCTCGCGCCCGACGTGAGGGTCAACTGCTACTGCCCGGCGTCGGTCTACACCAACATGGTGAAGAAGTTCACCGAGGCGGCCGAGGACCCGGCGGCGGTCGAGAGCTTCATGGTCTCGAGCCATCTGATCCCGCGCTTCGGCGAACCTGTCGAGGTGGGCAAGCTCGTGTGCTTCCTCGCCTCCGAGGACGCGGCCTGGATCACCGGCGGGGTGTTCCCAATCGACGGCGGATGTCTTGCGTGGCGCGGAAGCCGCGTATGACCTGCACGGCCGCGACCCCGACACTGAGGAGATGAGATGAAGACCAGCGCCAATCACCACCCGGGAATCCGGGTGTCCGACATCGAGCGCTCAGCGCAGTTCTATATCGACGCACTCGGTGGCCACTGGCAAACCAAGCCGTTCGTGATCGGCGGCGAGGAGGGTGAGTTCGTCATGGGCGGCTTGAAGGGCGCGAGCTTCAAGGTCTGCCACATCGGCTTCGACGAGGGCACGATCGAGCTGTTCGAGTTCCTCGAGCCGGTCCACTCCGTGCCCGAGCTCCGGCCGGCCGAGCACGGCATCATCCACTACGCGTTCCACGTCGACAACGTCCCCGAGGCGCTCGAGCGTGTCGAGGCCAACGGCGGCAAGCGCTACTGGCCGGAGATCCGCGACATGCCACTCGACTTCCAGGTCATCTACGTGAACGATCCCGACGGCCACGTGCTCGAGCTGATCGATGTCAGCATCGACGACCTGGTCAAGCGCCTCGCCGACTCGGATCCGGCGATCGCTCCGTAGGCGTCCTAGCTCGTCACCGGAGCTCCGGCGCGTCCGCGCGTTCTATCGCAGGGTGCGGAAGAACGCGCGGATGTCCTCGAGGAGCAGCTCAGGTTCCTCCATTGGATGGAAGTGGCCGCCGGACGGCATCTCGGTGGTGCGCTGGAGGTTGTAGTAGCGCTCGAGGAACTGCTGCGGCATCGTCATCAGCCTCCTCGCAGCGGTCAGGCGTTCAGGGCGATCGGCAGCGTCTCGATCTTGCGGAGCATCGCGTTCCCTGCCCAAGTCAACTCATCGGGCGCCACCGCGAGCTCCATGTCAGGGAAGCGGGTGGCGAGCGTGACGAAGGCGGTCTGCGCTTCGAGTCGGGTGAGTGCGGAGCCGAGGCAAAAGTGCGGGCCGTGCCCGAGGCCCAGATGCGGGACGTCGACCCGGCACACATCGAGGGTGTCCGGGTCCTCGAACGCGGCCGGGTCTCGGTTCGCGGCGCCGAGCAGCCCGACGACGGCACGCCGCTCGGGAATCCGCGAGCCAACGATCTCGACGTCCTCGATGGCGACGCGGTTGATTGTCTGGACCGGGTTCGAGTAGCGGAGGAGTTCCTCCACGGCGGACGGAGCGGTGGCTCCGGGAGCGGCGCACAGCCGTTGCCACTGGACCGGATGGCGCAGCAAGTCGAGGAGGCCGATCGAGAGCAGATTCGTCGTCGTCTCGTGGCCGGCGAAGAGGATCACGATGAACATCGTGGTCAGCTCCTCCGTCGTCAACTGCTCCTCGGCCTCCGCGTCGATGAGCGTGCCGACGAGGCTCCCGTCTCTCGGGTCGTTCCGAAGCTCGGCAGCGAGCGACTCCACGTAGGCGCGGAACTCCGTCAGCGCCCGCGCGGCAGCTGCGACCCTCGCGCCCGTCGTGATGCCGCGGCTCTCACCGATCGCCTCCGACCATCGGCGGATAGCCGGCATCATCGACTGCGGTGCGTCGAGGAGGTCGACGACGACCTTGAGCGGAAGCTGGTACGAGAACTCCCTGAGGTCGGCAATGCCTTGCGCGTCGAGGGATGCGATCAGCTCGTTGGTGAACTCCTCCACACGCGCGCGGAGCAGCTCGATCCGCCGCGGTGTGAACGATCGCCCAACGATGCGGCGAAGCCGGCCATGACGGTCACTGTCGGTGTGCTGCACCGAGTTGCTGTCGAAGCGGACGAGCTCGTCAAACGCGGAGCGCTCCTCGCCGGTCATCGTCGCCTGCATCTCCTCGACCCGCGAGCCGACGAAAGTGCGGCTACTGAGCCGGCTCGCATCGAGCAGGACGGCCTTCACCGCGTCATAGCGGGAGATGACGACCGTCGTTCCGAGGTCGTGAACAGCCCCGGCTTCGCGCAGATCCCGGAACAACGGATACGGATCGACGAGCGCCGCCGGGTCCCCGCCAAGGTAGCTGCGGAGGCGGTCGTGGAGATCGATCAAGGGGGCCGACGCGAGCGTCATCGAAGCTCGCGGAGGGCCGCGAGGTCCTCGCCGGACGGTGTCCATTCGGCGGCGGCCACGTTGGCCTTGACCTGGTCGGGCCTCGTCGCCCCGGCGATGACGCTAGTGATCGCCGGCATCGCCGCGGTCCCGCCGAGCGCGACCTGGAGGAGAGAGAGGCCGCGCTCGGCGCCGAACCGCTCGAGCGCTTCCGTGCGATCGAACATCTCATCGTTGAGCCATCGGTCCGGGGACCAGATCCCGGGCCGGGTATCGAACCGGGACGCCGCCGGAGGTGGCTCGCCGCGCCGATACTTGCCGGTCAGCAGTCCGCTCTCTAGCGGGTAATACGGCAGGAAGCCGAGCCCCCGGCGTTCGCAAATCGGAAGCAGATCCGCCTCCGCCTTGCGGCGGACGAGGCTGTAGCGGCTCTCGATCGCGACCAGCGGCACACCCTCGCGCTCCGAGACCTCCGCCGCTTCAGCGAGCTGGGCGGCGTCGACGTTCGACAGGCCCGCGTACCGGATCTTTCCCGCGCGCGCGAGCTCGCCGAGCGCGCCGAGGGTGTCGGTCAAGGGCGTCACGCCGTCCGGGCGGTGGTACATGTACACGTCGATGCAATCGGTGCGCAACCGCTCGAGCGAGCCGTCGACGGCCCACTTCACGTACTCCGGCGAGCCGCCTGGGAGATCCGGCGCATCCGGGATGGGCATACCGAACTTGGTAACGATCACGGTGCCGTCGCGGCGCCCTGCGAGCGCTTCTCCCAGGAAGCTCTCGCTTGCGGTCGCGCCGTAGACATCGGCCGTGTCGAACAGCGTGACGCCGCCTTCGAGCGCGGCATCGACCACCGCACGCGACTGATCGACGGGGATGGTCCAGCCAAAGTTGTTGCAGCCGAGGCCGAGCACCGACACGTCGGGGCCCTGCGCGCCCAGTCGTCGAAATCTCATCGGTGCGGGTCAGCCGGTCGCACGGGACAGGAGGAGGGCGCTTGGGTGTTCGGCGTCGTGGAGCACCTGCTGCGCGGCCACGACCGCATCGTCGGCGCCGTCGGCGCCGAGCTCATGCCCGGTGTTCATGTTGCGATCGAACCGGGGGAAGTTGCTCGAGGAGATCTCGAGCCGGACCCGGTGGCCCGGCTTGAACGTGCAGGCCAGGTCCCACAGGTCGATCCGCAGCAGCACCGGCTCGCCGGGAACCAGCGGAGCCGAGCGCTGCTTGGTGGATTCCCGGTAGCGGGCGCGGACGATGCCGTCCGCGAGATTCGCGGCGAAGCCGTCGGGCGTGACGTCAACCAGCTTGGCGGTGAAGTCGGTGTCCACCGCCGAGGAGCCGACCCAGAGTTCTACCGAGATCGGCCCGGTCAGCTCGAGCGGCTGGGTGAGCGTGGCCGACGTGTAGCAGAGCACGTCGGACCGATCCTCGACGCTCGTCTGGTCCTGGATCCCGGCTCCCATGATCGTCGGCATGAGCGTCTTGCCACCGACTGTCGGGACCGGATCGAGCGGATCGTAGACGTACGAATCAGGCGGCTCGGCGTCGGCCGGCGGGTGCGCCGACAGGACGCCGTCGCCATGTCGAGAGTTCGCGCCGCCGCCAGAGTGCAGGTACAGGCGGAGCTCCTCGTGCGACGGGGGCCACGCGGGCGCCTCGCGCCATTCGTCGACGCCGAGCTGCCAGTAGCGGACGCCGCCGTCGGGCCCGGTGTCCTGTCCGGATACCCACCGGTCGAACCAGTCGAGCAGCAGCGGGCCGGAGACGGCGGCGCCGCAGGCGGCCATCGGCCCGAACTCGATCGCGCCCGTCCGGCTCGTCGAGAACGGCGAGACGTAGTTGACGTGCTCCCAGGGGCCGATCATCAGTCGGTGGTGGGACCGGCCCGGCTCGGGTGCCCGCTCGGACATCTCGCGGTAGAGGTCCAAATGCGACTTGAGGAAGTTGTCGTGCCACCCGGCAATCGACAGTACGGGGGTCTTGATCCGCTGGATGTCCGCGAGCACGTCAAACCCCTGCCAGTAGTCGTCGTAATCTGGGTGCTCGAGCCACTCGTGGTACTGCAGTTCGCCGCACCGCTGAAGCAGCGGATGATCGGTGATCGGCAGCCGTGCCGCCACCTCCGGCGCGGTGATGATCGCCTGCGAATACTCGCGCCGCAGCGCGAGCTTCTCGTCCGCGCTGATGTCCATCCGCAGGATCGTCTCCGACAGCGTCATGTACGCCCAGTAGATGTTCCACCCGAGCTCGAACGCTCCGTTCGTGTACACCCAACCGTCGTGGTAGTCGGCGCCGGTCCCAAGCAGGACGAGCGCCTTGATCTCGTCGCGGTCGAGCGAAGCCATCGCCAGCGCCGTGACGGCCGAGTAGGCCGTGCCGTAGCTCCCGAGGCGGCCGTCGCACCACGGTTGCTCCAGCACCCAATTCAGACAGTCCTCGCCGTCCTCGCGCTCGTGGACGAACGGGTGCCAGCGCGCCTGGCTGCCCGAGCGCCCCCGGACCTCCTGGATGACCACCGCGTAGCCGCGACGAACGGCCTCGAGCGGGTTCACGATCAGAACGCCGGTGATGAACGCGGCAGACCGGCTCCCCCGGACGCGAAAGATGAGCGTCGGGAAGGGCCCGTCGCCCTGCGGGCGATATACGTCGGTTGCGAGCTGGATTCCGTCGCGCGCGGCGACGTGCAGATCCCGGTCGACGACGACGGATTCACTCACGTGCGGCCTCCTCGGCTTGGCTCTAGGCTCTCGCGACCCGGCCTGTCGGGCCCCGGTCGAACACCTCTGCGCCCGGCCTCGCCTTGCGCAGCTCCTGCTTGATGACCTTCTCGGTCGGCGTCTTGGGGAGCGCCTCGTACACCTCGAGGTACCTCGGGACCGCGAAGTACGGGAGGCGTTCGTCGCACCACTCCCAGAACGCCTCGGCCTCGAGCGTCCCGCCCGAGGTCAGGACCAGGCACGCCTTGATCTCGTCCTCGCCGCCCTCCTCGTCCGCCTTGACGGCTACGACCGCTGCCTCAGCCACGACGGCGTGCGTGCCGAGCACATGCTCGACGTCGGCGGACGCGACGTTCTCACCTCGCCGGCGCATCCGGTCCGCCAGGCGATCGACGAAGCAAAGGTTGCCTTCCTCGTCGAACCGGCCCGCGTCGCCGGTGTGCAGCCAGAGGTTGCGAAAAGCCTCGATCGTGCGCTCCGGCATGCCGAAGTAGCCGTGGGTCACGATCCACGGGTACTTGGTGCGGACGACGATCTCGCCGACCTCGCCCCTGGCCAGCGGCTCGTCGTCCTCGTCGACCACCTGGACCTCGTAGAACTCGTCCCCGACCTGCCCCGAGGAGACGTTCTCTGAGCGATCGACGACGCGGCGAGCGACCATGCCGATCTCGCTTGTCCCGTACGAGGTGACGATCCGTTCGATCCCGAACCGGTCGCGGAAGCGCCGCGAGAGGTCGGGCAGGCACGGGACCATCCAAACAGAGCGCAATGAGTGCTCCTGGTCGTGGTCGGTCGGGGGCTGGCGGAGCACGAAGTCGACCATCACCCCGAGCATCGAGGAGTGGGTCGCGTTCGATTCGCGCAGGCGGTCGAGCCAGCGACTCGCCGAGAACCGCTGTTCCATGCGAGCGCTGGCGCCGACGATCAGCGACCCGTAGACGGTCATGTGCGCGTTGATGTGGAACAGCGGGAGCTCGCTGATGTAGATCCCCTCGGAGTCCAGGTCGAGCAGCTCGAGATTCCGCTCGTTCAGCAAGTGGCCGTGCGCGTAGGGCATCAACGCCCCCTTGGAGCGGCCCGTGGTGCCGGACGTGAACAGAACCGCATAGGTGTCGGCCGGGGTGATCTCGACCTCCGGCGGTTCCTCGGCGCTCGGCACCGAGGCGAACGAGCGGGCGGTGAAACGACCGGTGCTCGCCGGGGGCTCCCCGCCGACCACGATCAGCTCCTCGAGCTTCGGCATTCTCGTCTCGGAGGCGAGGACGGTGTCGACGAAGCGATGCTCGAGCACCATCAGCTTGGCGCCGGCGGTGTTGACGAGGTGCTCGAGGAAGTCGCCGCGGTAGTCGGTGTTGATCGGGGCGTGAAACGCGCCGAGCTTGTTCAGGGCAAACCACGTGAGGACGAACTCGAGCCGGTTGCCCATCATCACCGCGACCCGGTCGCCGCGGGATACGCCGAGCTCCGCCAGGCCAGCGGCCAAGCGGTCGCTGAGCTCATCGGCCTGCGCGTACGTCACGGACGCGTCATCGACGGCGAACGACAGGAACGGCTTGTCCTGAAGGTCGCGGGCACGTTCCCGCAACAGCTCCGGCAGCACCCAGCGGCGACGATCCTCCACGACCAGCTTCACGCTTCGCTCACCTCAGGCTCTCCTCATGGGTCGCCAGTTAGACCAACCGATTGGTCGAATCCTACTTCGTCGCCCACCGCTCGGTCAACCGCGTGCGGGCTCACAGGACATTAACGCAGAATCAACCAAACGAACGGTTGACTCCGCTGACCGCGGATGGTATGAATCGCTTGGGCAGGCGCGCACAGGGAGATTGCGTATGCCTATTCAAACCCTTGGAGAGGAGTGCTGACGTGGGCCACCGGGCTTCCGGTTTAATCGCTGTCGCGTTCGTCGCGATGGCGTTAGTCGTCGCGGGATGCGGCGGCAGTGGAAAGAAATCAAGTTCTTCGTCGAGCACGACGACGAGCGCCAACGCCAATTCCGGTGGCGGCCAGTCGTCGTCGACCGTCACCGTGCAGCAGTCGGCGTCGGCCGTGCCCGAGTCCCTCGGGAGCTTCGCGCCCATATCGGGCCTGGGCGGGAAGGTGCCCAAGGAGACGATCGGATTCGTCAACGTGCTCGGAAGCTCCCCCGCGGCGGCCGCGTGTCAGGCGCAGTTCCTGCGAGCGGCGAGCGTCCTGGGGTGGACGGTGCACGTCGCCGACGCCCAGGGAGACCCGGCGAAGATGGCCTCTGATGTCTCGGCGATGGTCACCCAGCAGGTGAACGCGATCGTCACGGTCTCGATCGAGCAGGCCGCCGCGGAGCAGGGCCTCACGCAGGCCAAGGCGCAGCACATCCCCGCGCTCACGTTCTGCGGGGCGATTACCAACAATGGCGCCCCGCTGTACGCGGGCAACTACGCGCCGAACGACGCCGCGATCTCGGCGACGGTCACGCGATATATGATCGACGACCTGGGTGGGAAGGGCGACGTCGTCGCCCAGTTCTACAGCCCGATCAATGCGCTCGCCCGCCGCGACGCGGTGGCCCAGGCGATGCTGAACCAGGCCGGAATGAAGATCGTCGCTACCCACCAGGTGAACTTCACCAACTCGGTGCAGGACACCATGCAGTCGACCCTGGCGATGTTGCGCGCCCACCCCGAGGCGAAGGCCGTGCTCGTGGACCAGGACTTCGAGTTCCCGGTGGCCGTGCAGGCGATCAAGAACGCGGGGCTGAACGTCAAGGTGTACGGGATGTACGGCGGGGACCCGGCGTTCCAGTCGCTTCGCGCGGGTGGCCCGGCGCGGGCCATCGCCGAATCGAATCCGGAGGCGAGCGGCTGGACCGTCGCCGATCAGCTCCTGAAGTACTTCGTCAACAAGAAGCCGATCGATCCGCTGGCCATGTACGACCACCCGTACCCGGTGGCGCTCGTCACCGCCGCCAACGTGCCCGCGGGGCCCGAAGCCAACCTGTTCCCGGACTACGGGCCGCTGTACGAGGCCCAGTGGAAGGCCGAGGGATACACGTTCTAAGCAGAGCATCCGCCCGCACGGTCCTCGTGACCGTGCGGGCAGGATGACCCGCTAGACCACAGGAGAGAGATCGTTGAGCAGCATCCGACCAACTGAAAACCCGCCGGCCTCGGTGGGCGGTGACGGTGGTGGCGCCGCGGTTCCACCGTCGGGCACGCCAACGGCGCCTCGGAAGCGTTCTCTCTCGGATTCGATCGGACCGTTCTTTCAGCGCTACGGCGTGCTGATCGCGTTCGCCGCGGTCGTCCTGTTCTTCTCGCTCGAGCGGAGCGCGTTCTTGACGCTTGTCAACATGCGTGCGGTCTTCTCGGGCGCGGCGGCGCTGTCGGTATTGGCGGCGGTGCTGACCGTTCCGATGATCATGGGCGATTTCGACTTGTCGGTGGGCTACAACACCCAGGTGCTGGGTGCGATCGTCGTCACGCTGATGGCGTATCGCGGTTGGGACGCGGGAAGCTCGATCATCGTCACGATCATCATCGGGGCGATCATCGGGACTCTGCTCGGCGCCTTGATCGCATGGTCGAAGGTTTCGGCCTTCGTGATCACGCTCGGTGCGGGCATCCTTCTCCAGGGGGTCGAGCTGCGCATCACGCAGGGGCACACGATCTTCCAGGGTTTGTCCCAGTCCTTCGTCAACCTTGCCCAGCACAAGTTCCTGACATTCACCCTCCCGGTGTGGATCGCGCTGGCGGTCTCGGTCATCCTCTGGTACGTCACGCGCCACAGCGTGATCGGCCGGCGCATGGCCGCGGTGGGCGGTAACCAGGAGGCGGCGCGGCTTTCGGGCATCAACGTCGAGCGGATGCGGACAGCCGGCTTCGTCATCGTTGGCATCGGCGCGGCGGTGGCCGCCGTGGTCATCACCTCTCAGGCGGCCTCCGACTATGCCGACGCGGCGACCGGGCTGCTGATTCCCGCCTACGCCGGCGTGTTCCTCGGCGCGGCGGTCCTGCGGCCGGGCGAGTTCCACATCTGGGGCACATTGATCGGCGTGCTGTTCATGTCGATCATCCAGAACGGGCTGACGTTGATGAACTACAGCTCGTCGACGACCGACGTGGTCCAGGGCGCGATCTTCATCGCGGCCGTGCTCACCTCCCGCATCGGCAGGCAGCGGACATGAGCGTGCCGGCGGCGGAGCCGGCCGGCGGGGCGGCGGGCGCCCCCGAGCCGGTCGCGCCGCTGCTCGAGGCGCGAGGATTGTCCAAGCGGTTCCCCGGCGTGGTCGCCCTCGACGACGTCAGCGTGAGCGTCCGAGCGGGCGAGGTCCACGGCCTCGTCGGCGAGAACGGGGCCGGCAAGTCGACGCTCTTGAAGATCGTCTCCGGCGTGTACTCGATTGATGACGGCGAACTGCTCTGGAAGGGCGAGCCGGTGGCCTTCAAGGGGCCGCCCGAGGCGGTCAAACGCGGGATCGAGCTGATCCCGCAGGAGCTCGATCTGGCCCTTGGGCTCAGCGCCGCGGAGAACATCATGATGGGGATCTACCCGTCCCAGGTGGGCCGCGTCCGCTGGCGAGAGGTCAACCGAAGGGCTCGGGAGATCGCCGCAACGGTTCACCTGGAGGCCGATCTGCGACGCAAGTGCGCGACGCTGTCACCGGCCGAGCAGCGCCTGGTGATGATCGCTCGCGCGCTCGCGCGCAATGCCAGCCTGGTGATCATGGACGAGCCGACCGTGGCCTTGAGCGAGGTCGAGGTCGACGCGCTCAAGACGGTCGTGCGCGAGCTGCGGCAGAACGGGGTGACGGTCATCTACGTCTCGCATCGGCTCGACGAGGTGCTGGAGCTCACCGATCGCGTGACCGTGATGAAGGACGGCCGGTTGATGTCCACCGAGGACACCGCCAACGTGACCAAGGCCCGGCTGATCGAGCAGATCATCGGGCGCGCCTACGGGGAGCAGTTCCCGCAGCGGCGCGAGCCGCCCTCCGCGGATCCCATGCTCAGGGTTCGTAACATCTCACGCGGATTCGTTCGCGACATCTCCTTCGATCTGCGCCCGGGCGAGATCCTCGGGCTGGCCGGCCTAGTCGGGTCGGGCCGCAGTGAGATCGTGCGAATGGTGTTCGGCGCGGACCCGCGCGAAGCAGGGGATATCGAGATGGACGGCCGTCCGGTGAAGCTCAAGAATCCCGGGCACGCCGTCCGCCTCGGCCTGTCGCTGCTCCCCGAGGACCGGCGCGGGCAGGGTGCGATCGTGAACATGTCGATCGCCGCCAATGTGTCGCTTCCGGTCCTGCGCCGCTTCGCCATGCGCGGCACCGGGCTGATTTACGACCGGGTCGAAAGACGCGCCGTCCGCGAGAGCATCGGCCAGTTCAACGTGAGCACCCCCAGCGTCCGGCGACCGCTCAAGTTCCTCTCGGGCGGAAACCAGCAGAAGACGCTGATCGCCAAGTGGGACATGAGCAACTCCCGCGTGTTCATGTTCGACGAGCCTACTGCCGGAGTTGACGTCGGCGCCAAGCAGGAGATCTACGCGCGGATCGCCAAGCTGGCGCACGGCGGAGCCGGGGTGATCGTCATCTCATCCGAGCTCGAGGAGGTCGTCGGCCTCTGCCACCGGGTGCTGGTCATGCGCGAGGGCCGGTGCGTGGGCGAGCTCAAGGGCGAGGCGATCTCCGAAGGGGCGATCCTCGAGCTCTGCTACGCGGCGTAGGGGCCTCCCCGGGTCATGTTCCGCGTCGTCTTCGAGATCCACCGACTCCCGGAGCTGACCCACGACGAGTTTGCCGAGCGCTACCGGCGGCACGGCCCGCTGGTGCGCGCGTTACCGGGCGCGCTCCGCTACACGCAGTGCCTGGTGAGCGGTTCGCAGAACCTGCTCGGGCCGGAGGCGGACGCGATCTCGATTCTCGACTTCGACAGTCAGGACGACTATCGCCGCGCGGACTCGAGCGCCGAAATGCAGGCCGCACACGACGACGCTGCGTCGTTCGTGTCCCGCGTGGCCACGTACTACGTGGACGCACGCGAGGTCCCTTGAGCACCAATACACCCGGACACACGGAGGAGAGAGGTATGGATCACGGTGCCGTAGTCATCACGGGTGCGGGCGGCGGCCTGGGCGGCGCCACCGCGGCGCTGCTCGCCGAGCGCGGGTACCCGCTGGTGCTCACGGGGCGCACGGCGCAAACGCTCGACGCCACGGCGCAGCGCGTGCGGGAGGCGGGTGCCGAGGCGGTCACGGTCGTCGGCGACGCCAGCGAGGAGGAGCACATCCAGGCGGTGTTCGAAGCCGCCGAGGAGCGCTTCGGGGGAACCGAGGCTGTCCTCCATGCGGCCGCGACCCACGGCACGCCGATGCGGCTGAGCGAGACCTCCACCGACGAGTGGGACATGGTGATGCGGACCAACCTTCGCTCGACGTTCCTGTGCACGCGGGCGGCGCTCCGGCAGATGCTTCCTCGTGGCCGCGGGTCGATCGTGCTGGTGGCGAGCGCCGGCGTGTTGCGCGGGTTCCCGCTGGCCGCTCCGTACGCCGCGACGAAGTCGGCGCTGCTCGGGTATGCCCGGACGCTCGCCGTGGAGGTCGGGCCCGAGGGGATCCGCGTCAACGTGCTCACCCCGGGGGCCAACCCCGACACCGCCATCTTCCGCTCCGCGATGCCGGGAATCGCCCGCGAGATGGGCTTCTCCGAGGATCAGATGGTGCCGCTGCTCGAGGGGATGTCGGCGCTCCGGCGGCCCTGCACCGCCGTCGAGCTGGCGCGTGCCGCCGCGTTCCTGCTCACCGACGACGCGAGCGCGATGACCGGGCAGAACCTGGTCGTGGACGCCGGTCTGACCTCCTGAGCTGCTCCCACGATACGGCAAAATTCAAACAAACGATAGGTGGTATGATGCGGCCCCGCGGAGTACTGCCGGAGTTACGGTCCGAAAGAGGAGGGTGGTCTGATGGCTGAGAACGGAGCGCTCCAGGAGCTCCTCGACGTGCGCGAGATCGAGCAGGTGTTCGTGCGCTACTTCGACCGAGTGGACGCCAACGACCCGGAGGGCGCGTCGATGTGCTTCGCCGAGGACGTCGAGTTCGAGATCATGATCGGCAAGCGCAAGCATGGGCGCGACCGGTTCGCCCGCTCGCTCGGCCGCGTGCTCGACCAGTACGAGCGCACGAGCCACCACCTGAGCAACGTGAGCACGCACATCGACGGCGACCACGCGGAGGGACTCGCCTACGTGTACGCCTACCACCGGATGCGCAACACCGGCGAGCCATGGCATCTGATCGCCCGGATGAAGGACAAGTTCGAGCGGATCGACGGGCGCTGGCAGATCACTGAGCACGTGCTCTGGGGACTGGACGCGGTTCCGAATCGCCCGGACATCCCGCGCGAGTGGTACCCGGGTCACCCCGGGCGGCTCGACCGCGAGACCGTAACCGCCGGCTGATCGCAGCGGTCAGCCATGGCCAACGAGACCTCGCTGGCAGGGCAGCGCGTGGCCGTCGTCGGGGGCTCGTCGGGGATCGGGTTGGCGGTGGCGCATGCCGCGGCCGCGCGCGGCGCCGAGGTGTTCGTGTGCAGCCGCGACCCTTCGCGGGCCGGATCGGCGGTCGACGGCGCCACCGCGATCGCGATCGACGTGACCGACGACGCGTCGGTGAACGAGTTCTTTGGGAAGGTCGGCTCACTCCACCATCTCGTGTGCACGGCCGCGAGCGGCTTTCCCGCGGGCCTGTTCCGGGCGCCGGCGGCCGACGTCCGCGGCCTGATGGAGTCGAAGTTCTGGGGCCAGTATCGCTGCGCCCGGGCGGCCTCGCCGATCCTCGCCGAGGGGGGCTCGATCACCTTCACCTCGGGAATTCGCAGCCGCCGGCCGGCCCGCGGAACCGAGGCGTTCACCGTCGTGAACATGGCCGTCGAAGGGATGGCCCGAGCGCTGGCGCTCGAACTGGCGCCGCTCCGCGTGAACGCGGTGGCGCCCGGCACCGTGCAGACCCCGGTGTTCGACTTCATGCCAGCGGACGTGCGCGAGAAGCGCCTGCAGGCGGCCGCCGGCCAGACCACGGTGGGCCGGGTCGGTCAGCCGCCGGAGGTCGCGGAGGTCTTCCTGATGTGCATGACCAATGGGTTCCTCACCGGCGCCGTGATTGACGCCGACGGCGGGGCCATGCTCACCTGACCGCCGTCAGGCGGTCGAGGCAGCCGGCACCGATTTGAACGCGGGGATCACCTCGGCCCCGAACCGCCGGATGCATTCCAGCTCCTGCTCGAAGCTCGGGCCGGCGGCGACGCGGAACGACATGATCATGTAGTTCGGGTCGATGGTCTCCTGGAACTTGCGGATCGACTCGATGCAGTCCTCCGGAGAGCCGACGATCAGCCGGTCGATCCGGTGGCGGTCGAACTTGAAGTCGTCCTCCTTGCTGATCCCCTCCAGGAACGGCTCGCGCTCGGCCACCCAACGCGGCACCTGCTCGAAATAGAACCAGTGCTCGCTGCGGATCTTCGGCCACCACACCTTCTCGACCTCGTCGAGCGAGTCCGCCACCCACCCGTCGCGGAGCAGGTTGACCTGGAGCTTGTCCGAGGTGCCGAACTCGTCGCCGGCGCCACGATAGAGGTCGGCCCAGTACTTCATCACGTCGATGTTGTGGAGCGGGTCGGTCGGCCATGGACAGCCGAACCGCGCGGCTCGGCGAACGCCCGGCTCAGACATCGCGCCGATCCAAAGCTGGGCCCCGATCGGCAATGGCGTGATCTTTCCCTTGATGTCGAAGTGCTTGCTGTGGAAGTCGATCTCCTCTCCCGCCCATACGCGCTGGACGATCTCGATGCACTCTTCGAAGCGAGAGACCTGGGTCTTCGCGTTGACCCCGAACAGGTCGAATTCCTGGGGGAAGTTCCCAAGGCCGACGCCGATGCGGATCCGCCCGCCGGCGAGGACGTCCGCCATCGCGGCGTGCTCGGCGAAGTGAATCGGATGCTCGAGCGGCAGCAGCGTGATCGTCGTGCCGAGCTCCACGCGCTCGGTCACCGCCGACAGCGCGCCCAGCGCCGCCCACGGCGAGGGAAGGTACGCGTCTTCCATCATGTGGTGCTCGGGCACGAACAGGCCGTCGAAACCCGACTCCTCCGCCACTCTCGCGGCCTGAAGGATCTCCTGCCAGCGCTCGCGGATGTGGGCCGCGTTGGGTGGGTCCTGGGGACGGAACAAGATGCCGAATTTCATCGCCTCTCTCCTTCGTTGATGGCTAGCTCCTCGAGCAGACGTGCGCGCAGCGGTTCCTTCTGAACCTTGGTCGCCGACATCGGCCACTCGCTGACGAAACGGATGTAACGCGGGACCTTGAAGCCTGCGATCTGATCGCGGCAGTGATCGAGGAGGTCCTGCTCGGTGGCCGTGTGACCTGGTTTGAGCTCGACGAACGCCGCCGGCACCTGCTCGAGCCGCGGGTCCGGCACGCCGACGACCTGGACCAGCTTGACCGCCGGATGCAGGCCGAGGTGGGCCTCGATCTCGGCCGGCGCGACGTTCTCGCCGCCGACCTTCAGCATGTCTTTCAAGCGGCCGAGGAACCGTAGCCGGCCGCCGGCGTCGAGCGATCCCCGGTCACCGGTGTGGAACCACCCGGCCGCGTCGAACTGAGCCGCGGTCTTCTCGGGGTCGCGGTAGTAGCCCTCGCAGACGCTGACGCCGCGGATCAGGATCTCGCCCTCGTCGCCGGGGCGCGGCTCCGCGCCGGTGTCGGGATCGACGATGCGGACCTCGGAGCCGGGTAACGGCGTGCCGCACGTCTCGGTGCGAACGTCGATGTCATCGCCGAGCCGGTTGTAGGTGATCGCCCCGCCCCCCTCGGTCAGGCCGTACAGCGAGAGCTGCACCACCTGAGGCATGGCGCTCTGCATCTGGCGCAGGAGGTCGGGCGGGCCGACGTTCAGCATCGCGCGGGCCGCGGTCACGTCGGTCTCTACGAACGCCGGATGCGTGAGCACCGCTTGCGTGATCGGTGGGTAGGCTGGATACAGGACCGTCGCGCGCTCACGCTCGATCAAGGAGAGCGCGGCCGTAGGTTCGAAGAATGTGTCGGAGATAAACGCCGCGCCGTGAGCGGCGCACATCAACAGCGGTCCGACCGCGCCTAGGTGAAACAGGGGACACGGTGCCCAGCAGCGGTCCTCGGCGGTGAGCCGGAACACCCGGCCGACGTTCGTCCAGCAGCGAACGAGCGCTTCGTGCGTGAGCACGCACCCGCGCGGCTGCGCGGTCGTGCCCGACGTGTAGAGCACGAGCGCCGTGCCGCGGACGCGCACGCTCGCCCGCCGGCGCGCCAGCTCGGACTCCGTGGCGCGGGCGGCGGCGTCCAGCAGCCCCTGCTCATCGACGGTACCCGGGCCCACCCGGCCTCCGAGCGCGACGACCGCCCGCAGCGCCGGCGCCGCCTCCAGGCTCAGCCGGTACGGGTCGGGCGCCGATTCGATTCCGGGGAAGGCGCTCGCGATCAGGCCGAGCAGGTCGACGTAGTCGTCAATTCGGTCGCTGGTGATGATCGCCGCCAGCTCGGCATTGGTGATTACGTACGGCAGCTCCACCGCGCGGTAGCGTGTGTTGATAGGGACCACGACCGCGCCCGCCAGCGCGATCGCATAGATGGTGGCGATGCAGTCCGGGCTGTTGGCCATCAGCACGCCGACCTTCTCGCCCGGTTCGAGACCGAGCCCAATCAGCCCGCGTGCGAGCGTGCCGGCCCGTTCGGCCAGCTCCCGATAGGTGAGCCGCTCCTCCGGGAAGACCACGGCGTCGGCCTCGGGTGTGGACGCGGCCGCCCGCAGCAGCAGGTCGCCCAAGGTGACGGCCTCGGCCCAGCCACGCGAAAGCAGCCCCTCCGGCCCTTGACTCGTCAGTGAAGCTGCCTCCATCGTGGGTGGCGCGACTGTATCACCCACCATCCGGTTGGTCGGGGTGGTTCGGTTATAGTCGGCCCCGCAGGAAAGGCGCTCACTCGGAGGAGGAGACATGAGCATTTCCAAGCCGGCGGCCCCCGACATTCTCTCGGCCGAGCACGCCGAGGACCCGTACGAGACGTACCGGGTGTTGCTCGAGCATTACCCCGTCGTCCACCACGAGGCGACCAACAGCTGGCTGGTCAGCCGCCATGCCGATCTGGTCCGGCTGTTCCGCGACAAGTCCGTGACCTCGGAGAACTACTCATGGCAGCTGGAGCCGGTCCACGGCAAGACGATCCTCCAGATGGAGGGCCGCGAGCACACGATCCACCGCCGGCTGCTCAACCCGTTCTTCCACGGCAACGGCCTCGAGAGCTTCAAGCCGACGATCGAGAAGGTCGTCGACGACCTCGCCGACCCGTTTCTGGATCGGGAGGGTGGCGCGATCGCGGGCGGGCAGCGGGATCGGGGCGAGGTCGAGATCGTCGGCGAGTTCACCGCGCACTTCCCGGTCAACGTGATCGTCGAGATGCTCGACCTCCCCAGAGAGGACCACCCCAAGTTCGAGCGCTGGTACAACGCGATCATGGCGTTCCTCTCGAACCTGTCGGGAGCTCAGGAGCCGATCGACCGCGGGCTGCAGACCCGCCAGGAGCTGGCCGACTACATCCTCCCGATCATCGCCGAGCGGCGCTCCGGCGACGGCGACGACCTGCTGTCGCTGTTCGCGCGCGCCGAGGTCGACGGGGAGATGCTGACCGACGACGAGATCCGGGCGTTCGTGAGCCTGATGCTGACCGCTGGTGGCGAGACGACGGACCGCGGGATGGCGAGCCTGCTCAAGAACCTGATCGAGCATCCCGACCAGCTGAAAGCAGTGCAGCAGGACCGCAGCCTGATCCCGATCGCGTTCTCCGAGACGCTGCGCTACTCGCCTCCGGTGCACATGATCATGCGCCAGCCGAGCGTCGACCTGGAGATCGAGGGGGTGACGATCCCCGCCGGATCTACGATCACGTGCATGTTGGCGGCTGCGAACCGGGACCCGCGGAAGTTCGACGATCCCGAAAAGTTCGACATCTTCCGAAAGGACAACAGTCCCGACCGTGCCTACCGGGCCTCGGCCGACCACCTGGCGTTCATCGACGGGCGGCACTTCTGCGTCGGTGCGATGCTGGCTCGCACCGAGATCGAGATCGGAATGAACTCCCTGCTCGACCGGATGGCCGACATGCGCTTCGCCGACGGTTTCGTCCCCGTCGAGCAGGGCGTGTTCACGCGCGCGCCGAACCGGCTGGAGGTGTCGTTCGCGCCGGTGTGATCAAAACGGCGCGTCGAGCGCCAGGTGCATCGATGTGATCACCCAGGCATCGCCGTCGCGCGCGAAGTCGACGTCGTAGACGCCGGCCGACTTGACATCGAGCACGCCACCGTCGATCACGTTCAGCAGCAGATAGGCGCGCACCTTCGCGCTGTCGGGGCCGTCCTCGAGGAAGCGCGTGTTGACGATCGCGTGGCGTCGTTGATCGGTCTGGGCCTTCACGGTCGGGTAGATGAACTCCACGATCGCATCGCGCCCCTCGAACGGGCCGATTGGCTCCTCGACGCCGGCGATCTCGAGAGAGAACCGCGAGTCCTCGGCGAAGATGCGCTTGAGGATGTCCTCGTCTTTGGCGTCGTTGGCCCACGCGTAGTCGGCGAGCACGTCGTGGATCGCCTGTCTATCCGCCATTTCTGTCTCCTTCCCTCACGGGAGCAATACGAACGGTTGGTTGAACTGCGGAGCATAAACTTCCGCGCGAGTCGATGAACGAAGGATCGAGCGCGGCGATCGAGGGACAGCCGACCAGCGCCAGCGTCGCATCGATCCCCTCGCGGAACACCTCGAGGATCCGGCGGACGCCCGCCTCGCCGGCGGCGGCGTGCGCCCACAGGTAACCCCGCCCGATGAGGACGGCGCGGGCGCCGAGGCTGACGGCCTTGACGACGTCCTCGCCGCGCCGGACCCCGCTGTCGAGGAGGACCTCGACCTGATCGCCGACCGCCTCGATGACCTCTGGGAGTACGTGCATTGTGGGAGCGGTGGCCGGAAGCATGTGGCCTCCGTGGTTCGAGACGACCACCGCGGCCGCGCCGAGATCGACGGCGCGCCGCGCGTCGTCCGCTGTCAAGAGGCCCTTGACGACGATTGGGCCCGGCCACTGCTCGCGAATCCAGGAGAGGTCCTCCCACACCGGGACCTCCAGCGGGAGCCGGGCGGCCGCCGCGGCGATCGGCATAGGCCGCCCGTCCGCTCCGGCGACCATCGCGGCCTCGATGTTCATCCGGTCGCGAAAGAAGTCGAGCAGCCACCGCGGCCGGACCGACACCTGCGGGAGGAAACGCAGAGCGGAGCGTGCGTCGATCGAACTGGGGAGGTAGGCGCGATCCCGGACGCCGTACTTGGATCGCGGTCGCGCCGCCGAGTCGACCGTGATCACCAGCGCCTGACAGCCGGCGCGCCGCGCCCGGTCGATGTTGGCCTCGGCGTTCGCGCGCCCGCCGACGAAGTAGAGCTGGAAGAAGACCGGGCCGGTCGCTGCCGCCGTGATCTCCTCGATCGGGTAGCCAGTGAACGTGCTGACGCACTGGATGGTCCCGGCCGCGCCAGCGGCGCGGGCGACGCCCGGCTCGCCGTCGGGATGGAGGATGCGGATGTTCCCGGTCGGCGCGATGATCACCGGCATGGCGATCTCGTGGCCCAGCACGGTCGTGCGCAGATCCCGGCGCGGGTGGAACACGGCTGCGCGGGGGCGCAGGCGGATCTCGGAGAACGCCGCCAGGTTGCGGGCGAACGAGGTCTCGGGATAGCCGACCTCGAGGCCTTGGACGAGCGCCTTCGGAAGGCGCCGGCGAGCGAGGTATTCGGCGTCGTCGACGCTGAGGATCTTCGATTCGATCGCGCGCATCGTCCTCAACGTGGAAGCGTGACGTGTCCCATGGGGGCTTCGACCTCGAGCGGCGGTGGCACGACGACCGGGTCGCGAATGCCGCGGCCCCGCTGGGTCAGCGCGACGCCGGCGATCACGAGCAACCCGCCGGGAAGCGCGATCGCCTCCGGGGCGCGGCCGAACACGGCCAGCGTCCAAAGGCTGGCGAACACGGGGATCAGGTACATGAAGGACGTGGTCTGACTGACCGACAGGTGGCGGAGGCTCACGAGCCACAGCACGTTCGGGATCACGGTCCCGGCGGTGGCCATCGCGACGAGCCAGATCCAGTCGCCCGTGTCGAGTCGCCCGGCGGCTCCCAGCGCGTCCGGGAACGCGGCCACGAGCGTCAGCGTGCCCGTGATATAGACCACGCCGACGATGCTGAGCGGCTGATAGGACCCCGTCAGCGGGCGCACGACCAGCGTGTAGAGCGCCCACGAGAGCGGCGTGATCAAGCCGATCGCGGCCCCGAGCGGGCTGGAGGCGTGAATCGAGACACCCGTGCCTGCGCCCACCACGAGAATCAGCACCACGCCCAGGAGCGCCACCGCGAAGCCCGCGACTTGGGGCGCTCTCAGGCGCTCACCCAGGAACAGCGCTGCGAGCACGCACGCGATCGCAGGAGCAAAGGTCGGGAGCAGGGCCGCCAGCGGCGGCGACAGGTAGGTCTGGGCGTGGACCACCGCGAGCTGGGAGCCGGGCACAGCCAGGACCCCGCACACGAGCACGGTCAGCCATTGACGCCGCGCGAGACGCGGGATCAGCGAGGGGCGAAGGCTGAAGCCGATCACGAACGCCAGCGAAACCAGCATGAACCGCAGCGTGACGAGCTGGACCGCGTTGATGCGAACCAGTAGCCGTGCCGAACCGGGGAACACCATGCCCCACAGCAGGACGCACAGCAGCAGCCCGGCATAAGCCTTGACGCGGTCCCGGTGCGCCGAGCGCCGGGGATGCTGATCTAGATCGCTCGCATCGGCCATCACGTGATCGTGCACTGCAGAGTAGTTCAAACAGACGTTAGTTTGGAATAATCAGACGTTAACTTCGTTAGAGCTTGACAGACCAACCGTTTGATTGATAATTTGCCGAGCCTGAGATCGCGAGTTTCGTCGCGATTAGTCATATCTCGGCCGCACTTGCCGGCCGGCTGATCAATCGCTGGGAGGCGAGAATGTCGATGAAGTCCCTTCACTTGCGCGTCGCTGCCCTGCCCGCGCTTGTCGCCGTTGTGGTTGCCGTCGCAGCGTGCGGTAGCTCGGGTTCGTCGAGCTCGTCTACGAGCGCCGGCGGTTCATCTGCGTCTTCCACGTCTTCGTCGGCAGCTCCGGCTTCCTCGTCGTCGAGCAAGCTGCCGTCGACGATCAACGTCACGGCCGTACAGGACTTGAGCGGGCCGGTCGCGTACGTTGGCAAGAACGTGGTCCAGGGCCTGCAGCTGGCCGCGAATCAGATAAACAGCTCCGGGCTGCTCCACGGCTCGAAGATCGTCCTCACGGTCAAGGACACAGGCTCGACGGTATCGACGGCGACCAGCCAGTTCTCGCAGGCGGTCGGCTCCAACGCGGCTGCGATCTTCGGACCGCTGCTGAGCCAGGAGGCGCTGGCCACGGCGCCGCTGGCCCAGCGCGCGAGCGTCGTCGACATCGCGATCGAGTCGCAGGTCGACGGACTGCTCGAGACAGGCCCGTACATCTATCGCGCCACCTCGTCGCAGCTCCGCTTCGACAACCTGATCCCGGAGGACGTCGCACCGAAGATCGCGTCGAACAAGACGGTGCGGATCCTGACGCTGTCGGACACCCCAACCCTGGTCCAGGCAGCGGCGCAGATATCAAAGAAGTTCCAGTCGCTTGGCGTCAAGGTCCTCGGGGTGATCGGGGTTCCGATCACGACCACGGACTTCTCGTCGCTGGCCACGAAGCTGTCGGCCGGAAATCCCGGCGCGATCGGGCTGCTGCTGATCGGGACGGCCAACCCGGCCGCAGTCACCGCGGTGCGCAATGGCGGCTACAAGGGCGTCCTGTTCGGTAACGAGGCCGCGACGAACGGCTCGCTCAAGCCGGCCGGCGCCGCGGCGGACGGGTTCGTCTATGCCGTCGATTACAACCCGGGGCTGACTTTCCCGTCGGCCGTGGCTTTCACCAAGCTGTTCCAGTCCAAGTACCCCGGCCAGATCCCCAACGGCTACAACGCCACCGGCTACGACGCGATGAACGAGTTCGCACACGCAATCGAGCTGTCGGGCGACGCCAGCCGGGCGGGAGTACAGAAGGGCATGCAGATGCTGATCAAGACCGGCGGGCTGGACGGAGCGATCGGTCCGGAGAAGTTCACCGGTACCGGCAACCGCGATCTGAGCGTCGCCGGCACGCTCGTCGTGTGGACCGGAAGCCAGGAGAAGATCCTCAAGGTCGGGAATCCCAACCTCACCTTCCAGCCGTAGCGGCTAGCCGGTGAACCGGGCCAGGATGTAAGGTCAGGACCGAGCCACAGTGGCACTCCAGCAACTCATAAACGCGCTGGTGTTCGGCTCGGTCCTGACGCTGTTCTCGCTCGGGCTGTCACTGGCCTGGGGCACTCTCGACGTGCTCAACCTTGCTCATGGCTCGCTGTTCGTGCTGGCGGGGTTCCTGACCTATGAGCTCACGACCCACACGAGCATCCCGTTCGTGCTGGTGCTGCTGATGTCGATGATCGGCGCGGGCCTCGTGTCCGCGGCGATGGAGCTGGCGGCGTTCCGGCACATACGTAACCGCTTTCGCATCAAGCGCCAAGCGGAGCTGTCGTTCCTGGTTGCGAGCATCGGGGCGTCGACGATCCTCGACACGATCGTCAGCAACAAGAGCAACAACACCCCGTTCGCACCGGCGCCGGGCTCGTTCAACGTTCACAGTTACCAGATAGGATCGGCACGGATCACCAACATCGAGATCATCATCGTGGTCGTGGCGGTGATCGTCGCGATCGCGATGGATGTCTGGGTGCGCCGCTCACGCCAGGGCCGGGCGGTGCGCGCGGTCGCGTACGACGGTGTCACCTCGAGCCTGATGGGTGTGAACGTCAACCTGGTGGCGGCCGGCACGATGTTCGTGGCAGGACTGCTCGCGGGCCTTGCCGGCGTGCTGCTGGCGGTGAACATCGGTGGCGAGGACGTCACCACCGGTCAGGATTACCTGCTCACGGCGTTCGCGATCCTGATCGTCGGGGGCGTCGGCAACATTCGTGGCGCGGTCGCGTCCGCCTACCTGATCGCGGCCGTCGAGACCGCCGTGGTCGCGTGGGGGCCGGCCAACTGGCGCGACGGCGTCGCCTTCGCCCTGATCCTGCTGATCCTGCTGGTTCGCCCACAGGGCCTGTTCTCCGGCAAGCGCTTCCAGCGAGCCTGAGGAGGAGTCATGGGCCTGGCCTCCATCAGCTCGTGGTACGGCAGCAACGAGACGCTGATCCAGAACATCCTGATCGCGGCGCTGCTCGCGTTCAGCGTCCAGGTCGCGCTGCGGACCGGGATCTTCTCGCTCGCCGGCATCGGCTTCTACGCGATCGGTTCGTACACCGCGGCGCTCCTGGTCAAGAAGGGCTGGTCCACCGTCGAGGCGATGGCGGCGGCGACGGCGCTGACGATCGTGCTCGGCTACGCGCTGGCAGTCCTGCTCGTACGACTGCGCGACCTGTACCTGGCGATGGCGACGTTCGCGTTCGATCTGATGGTCGGGGTGGTCGCCGGCAACTGGAACCAGGTGACCGGCGGCGCGCTCGGAGTCACGGGAATCCCGCTGGCTATGACCACGCTCGTGATCGTCCTGACCGTGATCGTGGCCGCCGTCCTGCTGACGCTGATGGAGCGAGGCGTGCTCGGGCGCACGACGGTCGCGATCCGCGAGGACGAGGAGCTCGCCCAGAGCTTTGCGATCAACACTCGGAGCTACCGGCGGTTCACGTTCGTGGTTTCGTGCGTGCTCGGATCGTTCGCCGGCGCATACCATGCGCTCATATTCGGCGTGATCGAGCCGACCGACGCCGGTTTCAGCCTGATCGTGCTCGCGCTGACGATGGTGATCATCGGCGGTTTCGGATCGTGGTTCGGCGCGCTGCTGGGCGCGTTCCTGCTTACCTGGCTGCCACTCCGGCTCAGCTCGTTCGGGGCTTGGTGGCCGGTGATCTACGGCGGCCTGATGATGCTGATCGCCACCTGGATGCCGGGCGGGATCATCGGCGTGGCTTCGAACCTGTTCCGCCGCGGTCGCGGGCCGAAGCTCCGAAGTCCGCTCCCCACGCCACGCGACGAGACCGAACCCGTGCGCGAGGCGGCATGACCGCGCTGCTCGAGGTGCAGGATGCGGCCGTCCACTTCGGCGGGGTGAAGGCGCTCGACGGCGTCTCGCTCAGCGTCGAGCGCGGCTCGCTGTGCGGGTTGATCGGACCGAACGGGTCAGGCAAGAGCACGCTGCTGGGCGCGATGTCGCGCCTCACCGACCTCACGTCCGGGCGACTCTGCATCGGCGGCGAGGAATACACCAGTGTGCCCCGCTACCGCGCCAACGCGGTCGGGATCGCACGGACGTTCCAGACCGTCCGGCTGCTGGAATCGATGACGGTGCTCGCCAACGTGATGATCGGGGCGGCCACTCGCGCGGTCCAGCGCGGGGCGCTGTCCAACTGGCTCGTCGTGACCCGCGCACGAGCCGACAACCGGGCGGCTCGCGCCACCGCCGAGCGCGCGCTAGAGCGAGTCGGCATGACCGAGTTCGCCGGCGCATACCCGCAGGATCTGCCCTACGGCCACCAGCGTCATGTCGAGATCGCGCGCGCGCTCGCGAGCGAGCCCCAGCTGCTGCTGCTCGACGAGCCAACCGCCGGGATGAACCACGCCGAACGGGACGAGGTCGGCGATCTGCTGATCGCGCTGAACCGCGACGGTCTCACGCAGGTGCTCGTCGAGCACGACCTCGCGATGATCCACCGGGTCTGCAGTCACACGTTTGCGCTGAACTTCGGCAAGGTGATCGCCGAAGGAACCCCATCCGAGGTGTCCCGAACCGCGGCGGTGCGCGAGGCGTATCTCGGCCACGGCGCCGTCGGCGCGCTCGCCGCCGAGTCCTCGAAGGAGCCGCAGAGATGAGCGCGTCCGAGGAACCGGCCCTCGTCATCGAGGGACTCGGGGTCCGCTACGGCCACGTCACCGCGGTCTCGGATCTGTCGCTCGTGCTTCCCAAGGGCGCGGTGGTCACCGTGCTCGGCGCCAACGGCGCGGGCAAGAGCTCGACGCTCCGCGCGCTGTCGGGAGCGATCAAGGCGTCGGTGACCGGCGACGCTCGCCTGTTCGGCGAGAGCATCCTGGGCAAGCCCGCCCACCGCGTGGTCGGCCGCGGGATGGTGCTCGTGCCCGAGGGCCGGCAGGTGGTCGCGCCGCTGACGGTCGAGGAGAACCTGCTGCTCGGCGGCTATCGCCAGCGGTCTCGCAGCCGCCTGCGTGAGTTGCTCGCCGAGTGCTACGAGCTGTTCGATGTCCTGCGCGAACGGCGGGACGGACCCGCTGGCCTGCTCAGCGGGGGCGAGCAGCAGATGCTCGCATTCGGACGGGCCATGATGGCCGACCCGCGGGTGATCTTGATGGACGAGCCCTCTATGGGGCTGTCGCCGCTGATGATCGACCGCGTGATGGACACGGTGAAGGTGCTCAACCAGCGCGGGATCTCGATCCTGCTCGTGGAGCAGAACGCGAACGCATCGTTCGGCGTGGCGTCGGAGGCTTACGTGCTCGATCAGGGGCACGTGGTTTGTTCGGGCCCGGTCGCGGAGGTGCGCGCCGATCCGATCGTGGCCGAAGCGTTCCTGGGACTGCGCGAGCACGCCGACGAAGCCGAGCAGCGTCTGGAGACAAGCTCCGCGTCCGTGCCCACATGAACCCGACCAAGGAGGCGGTATGAGCACGATCGCGCACGATCCGGTGGAGCAGTTCGATGCGGTCGTCGCGGCCGATCCGACCGTCGACCGGCACCTCGTGTACGCGCGCCTGCGCGAGGATCGCCCGATCTTCTATTCAGAGCCGCTCGAGGCCTGGGTCCTCACCCGCTACGACGACGTACGCCGCGTCTTGGAGGACGAGGAGAACTTCCTCAGCCTGGTGCAGGGCCGCGGTGCGCCGGTCTACGGGCGCTCGCTTCTTCAGTGGCGAGGGCGTGAACACAACAAGAAAGCGGGTCCGGTGGTCAAGCGGATCCGCAGCCCGCGCGCGTTCACCGGCGGGCTGGACGAGATGGTGCGGGGCGTGACGGTGTCGGTCGCCGATCGCCTGCCGATGGACGAGCCGCTCGATCTCAAGCAGAGCTACACGATGTGGATGCCGCTGCTCGTGATCACCGAATTGCTCGACATCCACGAGGGGCAGCGGTTCCGCACCTGGTACCACGCGATCGCACAGGGCGGAGTGTCATCGATCTCCAATCCGGGGCTGCGGGACGAGGCGTTCGAGTCGCTGGCCCAGCTGCGCGCGCTGCTCGAGCCGATCGTCGAGGAGCGCCGGCGCAACCCCGGCGCGGACATGGTCTCGGACCTCGCGGTGGCCACCTACGACGGCGAGCCGTTTCCGTTCGACGAGATCGTTGCCACCGTCGGGTTCCTGCTCACCGCCGGCGTCGAGACGACCGAGCGAGCATTGGCCAGCCTGTTCCGGTACTACGCGCTCGAGCCCGAGCGGTGGGAGGCCGTGCGCGATCGCCGCGAGGACCGGACGTTCCTCCAGAGCCTGTCCGCCGAGGCGCTGCGCTACTTCCCCCCGGTGCACGGCCTCACGCGGAGCGCGGCCACGGAGGTGAGCTTCCACGGCGTCACGGTTCCGGCCGGCGACCGGTTCGTGCTGTTCCTGGTCTCGGCCAACCGCGACGAGGAGCACTTCCCGCGCAGCCAGGAGTTCGAGGCCGAGCGGTGGCTCGAGAACGCAGAGCGTCAGTTCGTCTCCGGCGGGAAGATCCTGCCGTTCGGCGCCGGCCGGCACCACTGCGCCGGCTCCCGGCTGGCTGGGACCGAGATGGTGCACGGGATTCGCGAGCTGGCCGACCGGGTCGCCGTGATCGAGCCCGACGGCCCCTTGCCGGCGGCCGAGGGTCTGATGCTGAACTCACCGTCCCGGCTCCCGGTAACGCTCCGGGCGGCCTGACCGCGAACAGGAGGAGGTTCCCGTGACCGAAGTCGGGAGCATCGCGAGCTCGTTCGGGACACTCGCCGACTCGATGCCGGAGGCCGTTGGCGGCTATCGCGCCATCCGCTCCGCGATCGAGTCTGACGGGGCGCTGACCGTGGCGGAGAAGGCCCTGCTGGTGGCCGCCGGCGACGCCGTGTGCGGAGACGGCGAGCTCGCCGTTCGCGAGATCGCGCGTGGCCGCGCGGCCGGACTGACCGACGACCAGATCGTGACCGCCGCGTCGGCGCTCCTGCTCTCGCGCGGGCAGCGCGCGTGCGAACGGCTGCTGGCCGCCGCCGGCGACCTCTCCCCGCAGCGCCCCGTTGCGGCGCCGTCCGAGCAAGATGCGGTCGAGTACTTCCTGGACTACAACGTGGCCGACGCCCTTCCGCCGCGCCTCGCGGTTCTGCACGAGCGCACGGCGTCCGTGTTCGATGGTTACTTCAGGATGCACCACGCGGTGCTGCGCGCGCGGCCAGAGTCGTCGAAGCTCGCCGAGCTTGTGCTGTGCTCGCTCAATGCCGCCGACCTGCGCGGCGACTTCGTCGCGATCCACGCGGGCGGCGCGCGTCGGGCCGGAGCGACCGACGACGAGCTGCTCGAGGCGTTCGTGTGCGCGATCGCGGTGGGTGGCGTCGGCGCGTGGGCCGTAGCGGCGGGCGCGCTGCTGCCCGGCTAGGCCAGGCTAGGCTCGGCGGAAGCGCCTGATCCCGTCGGGGCCGCACTCGGACCGGGCGAAGCCGTGTCCCTCGAGGTGCTCGCCAAGGCAAAGCACGACCGAGAGCATCGACTGCCGCTCGCCGGGATCGTCCCGCGGGCCGAGCAGCTCCAACGCGAGCTCATAGGCGGTCTTCGGTTGCTCGGATAGGCCGTCGAGCACGCGCGAACGGCTCGACAGCGCCGCCGTGCGGGCGACGAGGAGCCGGTGGCGTGGCGATTCGACCACCCGTCCATGGCCGGGGAACGCGAGCGCGGCGTCGAGCTCCAGCGCCCGGTCGATCGACGCGATGTGCTCGGCGTACGGGTCCGGAGTCGCTCCGTACTCGAAGAACGGCTCGGCGACGTCGTACGCGAGGTCGGCCGAGATCAGCCACCGGCGGTCGCGATTGTGGAGCACGATCTGCGTCGGCGAATGGCCGGGCGCCGGCACCACCGTCCAGGCGCCCGGACGGCTGTCGATCTCATCGCCCGCCGCGAGGATCCGGTCCGGGACAACGTGCGGATAGTCGAGGTCGTCCTCGGGGGCCGGGTCCACCCATTCGTCGAGCTCGGACTCGGGGATGCCTTCGCGCAGGCCGCGCCGGCGCCGTTCGGCGAGCGGCACGTGCGGATCGCGCAGGAGGTGATCGGATGTCTCCGGACCCGCGCCACGCGCGAACTCACATCCGGTTCGCGCGACGACCTCGGCGGCCAGGCCGGCGTGGTCGGCATGGAGATGGGTGCACACGAGCAGCGACAGCTGCTCCGGTGACGCGCCTGCCAGGCCGAGCGCGTACTCGAGCGCGCTCCACCCCGGCTCTAGGCTGGTGCCGCAGTCGACCAGGCAGTACCCGTCGGCCAGCGCGATCAGGTAGGCGTTCACCGACCGCGGGGCGACGAAGCGCAGCGGGAGGCGCAGGCACCACAACCCGTCGGCCAGCTCCGACGCGCGCGCGTCTGTCGCGCGACGGATCGTCCAGCGTTGCTCCGTCAGAGCCCAGCGCTCTGTTCGATGTCTCTCTCGACCGTCATTGCGATGCCAAACTCAACCGAACGTTCGGTCGAATGTCAAGCGGGATCCTCAGCTGCGCCGGCGGCGCTTGGGCGGCTCCGATGAGGCGGCCGGCGGCTTGGGCATGTTGCCTCCCGACACCCCCTCGACTATGACCTCGGCGTACAGCTTGCCGAGATATTCGGGGCTCGCGGACCCGCCGGGCTTGTACCACGTGTAGAGCCAGTTTGCGACGCCGAAGATCGCGTTGCTGATCAGCCTCGGGTCCACCGAGGGATCGACGTCCCCGCTTTGCTGCGCCTCCTTGATCAGCCCCTGGACGAAGTCCTCGTAGAAGTTCCGCTGACCGACGATCGCCTTCCGGCGCTCGGGCGTCAGCAACCCGAAGTCGTGGTAATAGACGGCGATCTTCGCGAGGTTGCTGGCGTTGTACTCGACGTGGTGCTGGATATAAACGCGGAGGCGGTCCAGCGGCGGGATGTCGAGCGCGGCCGTCTCGGTGACGACCGACTTGGCATCCTCGTGCACCTCGAGGAGCATCTGGAAGAGCAGATCCTCCTTGGAGTCGATGTAGTAGTACAGGCTCCCCTTCAAGATGCCCACGGCATCGGCGACATCCTGTACCGAGGTCTCGGAGTAGCCCTTGCGGTAAAAGATGTCGGCGGCGGCGTCGATGATCTCGCGCTGGCGCTTCTTGAGCCCGGCTCCGTCCCTGCGCTTCGGACCGGCCTGTGGCCGGCTCCGCGTCCTGGTGCTCGTCTTTTCAGCTGGGCTCACGTTGCTCCTCTGCCAGAGCTGCCGCATCGAGCTCGTAGAACGGCGGCAGGGCGGTTGGAGTGGCGCCGCGCTCGGCGACAACCACGGCATCGACCTCGAATGGGTAGAGCACGGTGTCGCGGGCGCTCGCCACAACCTCCGCCGGCTCGACCAGCTGCTCCACGGTCACGATAACGCGTCTCGCCGCGCGCGCCAACAACAGATCGACGTCTGCGAGGTGATCGGGTGGCCACGACATCTGGATGTTGCCATGCGGGTCGGACCTCCAGGCGTGGACAATAGCCACATCCGGGTGCAGTGCCGGGATCGCGAGCAACCGCTCGTCGCTGTAAGGGTCGGCCACCTCGCGCAGGCCGCGTGCCGCGACCAGATCCGAGCCCATCCCCGCGCGCGTGACTATGAAGGGCATCCCGGCTGCGGCGGCTCGGAGGCGGCCGAGCAGCATCCACTCGGACTCCTCGAGATCGTCGATCTCGCCGGCGGCGACCGCGGCGGTGAAGCGCGGCGCGGGGCCGTGGGAGCCCATGCCCACGTACGACGAGCGCACCGCTCGGAGCGCGCCTGCCGCCAGCAGCCGCTCGACCTCGAGCGAGCCGGCAAAGGTCACGAGCTCGAGGTCGCGGCGCCCAGACTCGGCCAGCGCCCGCACCGCCGCCATCGGCTTGCGCGACAGCACGGCCCCACCGATCGCGACGGTGTCGCCGTCGCGCACGAGCTCGAGCGCGTCATCGAGTGAGACGATCATGCCGGCTCGGGAACGTGAAATTGCGCCGGACGCCGTTCGAGAAAGGCGGCGATGCCCTCGCGCGCCTCGGGCGCCAGCAGCGCCTCGATCGCGGCGCCACGCTCGATCTCCAGGCCGTTGACGAGGTCCCGGTCGTAGCCGTCGTTGATGCAGCGCTTTATCAGCCGGAGCGACGAGCTCGGCATCTCAGCCAGTCGGCGGGCGATGTCGTGAGCGGCGGCGCGCGTGGCCGCGGCGTCGTCGCAGGCGGCGTTCACGAGTCCGCAGCGCTCGGCCGCGTCGGCATCGAGCCGTTCGCCGAGCATCATCATCTGTGTGGCGCGCGCGCGGCCAACGAGGCGGGGCAGCCGCTGCGTGCCGCCGCCACCGGGGACGATGCCGAGGCCCGCCTCGGGCAATCCGATCCGTGCCTTGCCGCGGGACATAAATCGCATATCGAGGCTCAGGGCGAGCTCGCAGCCACCGCCGAGGGCATGGCCCTCAATCGATACGAGCGTCGGCTTGCTGAGCCGCTGGACGCGGAGGAACGTGTCGTGGACCAGCCGCACCTTCCGCTCGATCGCTTCGCGGCGGAAGTCATAGTTGGCCATCGCGCCGATGTCAGCACCGGCGACGAATATGGTGGGGTGGGCGCTGACGAACACGATGGCCCGCACCGAACGGTCGTCTTCGAGCTCGCCCGCGAGCGTCTGCAGGCGCTTATACAACTCGTTGGTGAGCGCGTTGGCCGGCGGATTGTCGATAGTCACCTCCGCTACGGCGCCTTCCATGGTGACTCTGAGGAGCGGCTCTTCTGACATTTGCTATCTGCCAACCGATTGGTAGAATCCTCAGTCTGGCACACCGGCCCCCTCACTTTCAAGTCACGCGATGAGCTCGCAGCTGCTGGCGGGCGCGGTGTCGCTCCCGGCCGATCGGACACCGACCCGCGCCGGGCGGCGTTGCTCCGCTCACTACGACCACGATGCGGTCACGCTCGCGGCCGAGGCCGTGCTCGGCCTGAGCCGCGAAGGGCTGCCCTCGCCGGCCGCGCTGCTGTTCGCGTCGGTCTCGTCTCCCTACGACGAAGGCGGGTCGGCCCAACTGATCGCGGAGATCGCCGGCCTCGGCGAGGATCTGTTCTGCGCCGAGTTGACGGCGACGCCGCGTGACGGCCTGGCCGCGCTGAGGCTGGCGGATGCGCTGGTTGCGGCCGATGGCCGCCCCGTGCTTGTATGCGCCGCCCACGTCCGCCGGTCCGACGCCGAACGTGAGGCCGGCGACGGGGCCGTGGCGATCCTGGTGGGCGATCGCGGCGGGCTGGCGACGCTGACTCCAGGCCCGAGCCACAGCGAGGAGCTGCGCGACCGCTGGAGGCTGGCCGGCGAGAAGTCCGCGCGCGAGGCCGACGCCTCGTTCACCGAGGAGCTCGGCGCGGCCCGGATCGCTCGGCTCGTGGCCGATGCGGCCCAGGAGCGGATCCCCGAGCCGGCGCCGGTGGGCGGCGGCTCGCCGGCGCGGTCCGTCGACGTGCTGGTGACTGGACCTTCTTCGCGGTCGGGCGGACGCGTCGAGCGAGCACTTGGAGGCCCAGGTGACACCGCCGCCGGTCGTACCGGCGTCCTGGGCGCGGCGCATCCGCTGCTGCGGTTGCTGTTGAGTCTGCATGGTCCGGCGATGCTGGTCGCCGCGTCCGGCGGACTCGGCGACTCGTGCTTCGTGGAGCCGAGCGATGACGCCGCCGAGCTCGCGGCCGCGGTGGAGGAGCGGATCGCCGGGGGCCGTGAGGTCCCGTCGATCCCCCCGCCGCCCGCGCAGGCCGGGTTCGATCCTTACGTGTCCAGCCCCCGGGCGTGGCGCGAGCGCGGCCAGGACCTACGCCTCGAGGGCGTGGTTCGCGACGGCCGGGTTCTGTACCCGCCGCCCGCCGGCATCGAAGGCGAGCGCCGGCCGCTGGCCCGCCGCGGGCGCGTGCTCACGTGCACGCGCGATCACGTTTACCCCGGAGCCGACACGCTGCAGATGGCGGTGGTCGCGCTCGCCGACGGCAGCCGGTTCTACGGCCAGGTGGCCGCCGGCGAGGAGGTCGAGATCGGCCAGGAGGTGCGGCTCGTGCCACGGCGTCTGCACTCCGGTGGCGGTCTCGTCCAATACTTCTGGAAGGTGTCACCGTGCCGATAGCCGGAAACGTGGCGATCATCGGGTCGGCGGCGACGCGGTTCGGGGTGCTCCACGACCGGGGCTATCTCGAACTCCTCGCCGAGGCGGCCCGCGGCGCGATCGCGGATGCCGGGATCGAGCAGGACGACCTCGAGGCCGCGTGGCTCGGCACCGCCGAGCCACTGACCGCGGCGCTGCTCGGCGACGCGGGCACCGCCGTGACCGAGGCGCTCGACTTTGCGCCCCGTCCGGTCACGCGCGTCTCCACGTTCTGCTGCACGGGCATGGAGGCGGTCCGGGCCGGCGCGATGGCGATCGCCGCAGGCGAGCACGAGTTTGTGCTCGCCGTCGGAGCCGAGAAGATGCGCGATGTCCCCCCGCGAGGGAGCCTGGTTGCGCGGACCGCAAATCTCACCCACCCCACGCTCGCGAAGGGACGGACCGCGCCCGGGCAGTTCGCGCTCCTGGCCAACCGTTACCTGCACGAGTACGACTGCACGGTCGAGGACCTCGCGGGGGTGGCGGTCAAGAACCACGCCCACGCGGCGCACAACCCGATCGCCCAGTACAGCGACCCGCTGACCGTCGAGGCGGTGCTGAAGGCCCCGCGGGTCGCGGAGCCCCTCGGCCTGCTCGACTGCACCCCGACCACCGATGGCGCCGCCGCCGTGGTGCTGACATCGGTCGAGCGGGCGCGCGAGCTCGGGCGCCCGTACGCCGTGATCGAGGGAATCGCGCTGGCGGTCGTCGATGGCTACTACGCGGGGTTCTTCCACGACGACAGCGACTACCTCGGCTTCCGGGTGACGCGCGAGGCGGCCGCGAACGCGTACCGTCAGGCCGGCATCACCGCGCCGCGGGAGCAGCTCGACGTCGTCGAATGCCACGACTGTTTCACGATCACCGAGCTGGTCAACTACGAGGACCTCGGCTTGTGCGAGCGCGGCGAGGGTGCGTCCATGCTCCGCTCGGGCGCGACGACGACCGGCGGCGAGATGCCGGTCAACCTGTCCGGGGGGCTGCAGGCATGCGGCCACCCCGTCGGGGCGACCGGCGTGCGCATGATCAAGGAGATCTCCGACCAGGTCCTCGGTCGCGCGGGCGGGCGTCAGGTGGCCGGCGTCCGCCGCGGCGCCGCGCACACGCTCGGCGGCCCCGGTGTCGCCTCGTGCGTCGCCGTGATCGGCGCCGCGTAAGGCGCCGCCGCGAGGCGCCGCCGACCATCCCCGTCGAGCGGCGGCGAGCCGCAGTCGAACAGGCGGCCCATGAGCCAGGTCGTCGAGCGCCCCTGGAGGTGTGGCACCACCAGCACGTCCGCGCCCAGCCTCGCGGCGACGGCGCGCTTACCGCCCTCGGCGGGGTCTCCCTCGGTGAACGCGAGCGTGGCCGGGTCGAGCGCGCTGAGGAGCTCGTAGTAGGCGGGGGCCGGCGGCAGCGAGGGCGGTCCGGAGATCAGGAAGACGCCGTCCACCGGCACGAGCGCCGCCACCATCTCGCAGCGTTCGCCGGCGGGGACCATGGGGCGATCGGGGCCCTTGCGAGCCCGTGCTCGCTCATCGTCCTCGACGCCGATGGCCAGACGGTCGCCCGCCGCCCGAGCCGCTCGCAGGAAACGGAGATGCCCCACGTGGAGAAGGTCGAAGATGCCCGTGGCGACCACCGTTCTCGGTGCGGTCGCCACCGGCGCGGTGTGCCAATGAAGTTCGAGGCCCACAGCGCGGCAGTGTATCCGAGCAGGAAATATCAATCAAACGGTGGTTCGAAAATGCTGTAGAGTCCGGCAACCTGAGAAAGGAGAGCCGTGCCCCGAATCGAGCCAATTCCGGTGGATCCTGTCGGCAACGCCGTCACCAACAGCGTCCTCGCTCGCGTGCTTGGACGGCAACCTGAGATTCTTGCGGCCTACGCGCGCCTGGACAACGCGGTGCGGTTCAAGGGCACGTTGCCGCTCGAGCTCAAGGAAGCGGTCCGGCGGGCCACCGCGCAGCAGGTCGGGTGTGAGTATTGCCAGTCACTCGGGGCCCCGAGGACGGACCTCAATGAGGCCCAGAGCCTCGCCGTGGCGTTCGCCCAGGCGGTGGCCGATGACCCGCGCGCGATCACCGACGCTCAGTTCGACGTTTTGCGCGAGGAGTTCAGCGAGGAAGAGATCGTCGAGCTCGTGGCGTTCATCTGCCTCGTGTCCGTCTCAGGACAGATGTTCGGAGCAGTGATGGGACTCGAGGCGACGGATGCCGAGGAAGCGGCGGAATATCAAGCGGTGCTCAGTGGACGTTCCTAGAGGAGGAGTGAAGATCAAATGAGTCGTCATGACGTCGTCATCATCGGCGCGGGCGCCGCCGGTCTCAGCGCCGGGGCGCTGCTGGCCAAAGAGGGCAAGTCGGTACTGATCGTCGAGGCCAGCCCGTGGCTCGGCGGCCGCGGCGTCGCGGTGCCTGACGAGGGCTTCAAGATCAATCTCGGCGGGCACCTCGTCGAGGACTCCGGGTCGGGCATCACGAAGGTGTTCGAGCACGTTGGCAAGGAGCTGATTCACGGCGCGAGCTCGAGTGACATGGTCATCTGGGACCACGAGAAGTCCCGCTGGGGCTCGATCCGCGAGCAGTATTCCGCCGACAAGTCGGAGCTCAAGAAGCTGATCCAGATCGTCGTGGAGACGCCTTACGAGGAATTCGACGAGTGGGATGACCGCACACTGCGCGAGTGGATGCTGCAGTACACCAAGCACGAGGGCGTGATTGCGCTGTGGGAGTTCATCACCGTGCTCGAGGCGATCACCGAGAACTGGTGGGACCACTCAGCCTCGGACAACCTGTACATGCGCAAGATGCACTACTCCGAGAAGGGCATCGGCGGGTACTCGTTCTGGCCCGGGCAGGGTTGGGATGGGATGTTCAACGACCTTCGCGACGCCGTCGTCGAGAACGGCGGCGAGATTCGGTTGAACACCCGAGCTTCGCGCGTGGTGATCGAGAACGGCGGCGTCCTCGGCCTGGCTGTGGAAGAGCCGCACGTGATCCCGAACGAGATCTTCGAGGAAGAGCTGCTCGAGACCGACTGCGTGATCTCGACTTTGCCGGTGTGGAACGTCCTGCGGGTCGTGCCCGAGGACGATCTGCCTGACTGGTATACCGCGCAGATCAAGCACCTCGCGCGAATCGAGTTCCGCGCAACCTGGCTCGGTGTGTATTTCGCGACCAAGGAGCCGATCCACGCGCTCGACCCGCGCGAGCTCGCCACCTGGCTGCACACGCCGAACCTGCCGCACGCGGGGTTCTTCTTCAACATGACCGCGATGGACCCGTCGGTTGCCCCCGAGGGCTCCTACCTGTACGTCGGCGGCCTCGACATCCCCGGTGCGAAGGTGCGGGACGTCAAGTGGATGCTGCGTACCCAGGAGCAGTTCGAGAAGGACCTGGCGATCATGTACCCGGGGCTCGGGCAGGCGTATTGGCGTCGGCGTCACCTGGTCCACGAGCCCGGCCTGGGCGTGATCCAGAAGCCGAACCTCGTCGGGAAGTTCCGCCCGCACTGGCGAGCGCCAAACGTCGACGGACTGTATTTCGCCTCCGACACGTTCAGGTCGCGGGGCATCGGCGTCGACCGCGCCGCGCGTGCCGGTGTCACCGTCGCCGAGGACATCCTCGGACGGCGCCTTGCCACCTTCGGCGATGGATGGAGGTACTGATGGCCGGCCGATTCGACGGAAAGGTGCTTTTCGCCACCGGTGGTGGTTCCGGACTGGCGGCAGCCACGGCGCGGCGGTTCGCGTCTGAGGGCGGAACGGTGGCGCTGGTCGATCTCGACATCGAGCGCGCTGGTGACGTGGCCGCCGAGCTTCCGGGGGCGATAGCGCTCGAGGCGAACGTCGCCGACGAGACCGCGGTGCGCACCGCCGTGCAGGCCGCCCACGAACGGCTCGGCTCGATCGACTGCGTCTTCAACGGGGCGGGCCACGCGGACTTCGGGCCGATCGAGGACTGGTCGTACGAGCGTTTCCAAAAGATGATGAACGTCCACATGGGCGGGACGTTCCTCGTGTGTCGCGAGGTCATCCCGCTGATGCGCGAGAACGGCTCGGGCTCGATCGTCAACGTCTCCTCGATCGCGGCGCTCGTTGCTCAGCCCGAGAACGCTCCGTACGGCGCGGCGAAAGGAGCGATCCTCGCGTTCTCGCGCCAGATCGCCGGGGATGTCGCGCCCGACATTCGCGTCAACGTAGTGGCTCCGGGTCGCGTGCTCACCGGCATGACGCGGCCGCTGTATACCGAGCGCGGTGGCGGCGACTTCGAGAAGGGCGCCGAGGTGGCGGCGCAGCTGAACATGGTCAAGCGGCTGGGACAGCCCGAGGAGATCGCGTCGACGGTGTGCTTCCTGCTCTCGGACGATGCCAGCTTCATTACGGCCACGCTGATCGTCCCGGACGGCGGCGAGACCGCGATGTAGACGCTTGGCGCCGGGCCTGCTTGGGATGAAACGCTGAACTATTCAGCGTTTCTTCCCGAGGGTCACCCCGTGACGGTGATGTCGGGCATGCCCCCGTGGACCTCGAGGACCTGCCCGGTCACGAAGCCGGCGTCGGGCGAGCAGAAGAACGCCACGGCGGCCGCGACGTCGTCGGGCTCCCCGGCGCGGCCCAGCGGAATCCGCGCGACGATCTGGTCACGGATCTCGGCGGACATGCCGAGCCCGCCGCCGGCGTCCTCTCGGGCCGCGGTCATCCGCGTGGCGATGAACCCGGGAGCGACGGCGTTGACCGTGACCCCGAAACGGGCCCACTCGACCGCGAGCGTGCGCGTCATCCCGATCAGACCCGCCTTGGCCGAGGAGTAGTTGATGTTTCCGGGGCTGCCGTAGATCCCCGACACCGAGCTGATGTTGACGACGCGCCGCGCTGCCGTGCGCCCGCGGTCGCGAAACCAGGGGGAGACCGCCCGGACCATGTTGAAGGCGCCGCCGAGCACGACATCCTGGACTAGGCGCCATTGGTCGTCGGTCATCTTGTGGACGAACGCGTCGCGAGTCAGTCCGGCGTTGTTGACGAGGATGTGCAGGTCGCCGAACCGGTCCGCGGCCGCGCGGGCCCACCGCTCGCAGTCCTCCGGACGGGTGACGTCGCCGGCCAGCGCTAGCGAGATGCCCCCCTCGCGCTCGATGCCTTCGGCGGCCATCTCGGCCGGTTCAGAGTCCAGGTCGGTCAGGCATATCGCAATTCCCTCCCGCGCAAGTCGGCGTGCGATCGCCAAGCCAATGCCACGCCCACCGCCGGTGATCAGGGCTACACGGTCGTCGGCGGAGCGTGTCATGAGTTGGGGGAATCTTACCAAACGATTGGTGGGTTCTGTATCATTGGAAGATGGACAAGCTAGTGCCGTTGCGCCAAGCTCCGGACTTGGTTCGCGACGGCGCGGTGCTCGCGATCGGCGGCCTCTCGCTGAACTGCGCTCCAATGTCCTTCTGCCGGGAACTGGTCCGTGCAGGCCGCCGCGATCTCGAGCTGGTGGCGGTCGTGGCGGGTATGTCGACCGACTGGCTGATCGCGGGCGGGTGCGTTCGAAAGCTGATCATGGGGCTGACCTCGTTCGAGGGCTTCGGCCTTGCGCCAAACTTTCGCCGTGCCGCCGAGAGCGGCTCGATCACGGTGGAGGAGTACAGCGAGCACACTCTGATCTGCGCGCTGCAGGCCGCGACCGCGGGCGTGCCGTTCATGCCCACCCGGGCCGGGCTGGGCACCGACATGCCGGCGCTGCATCCCGAGCGGACGTGGGAGATGGTCGACGAGCGCAGCGGCCGCCGCTTCCTGGCGTGCGCGGCGCTCGAGCCCGAGGTGGCGGTCATTCACGTCCACGAGGCCGACCGGCTTGGCAACGCGCGAATGAACCCGAAGCTCGTCTGGTTCGACCCCGAGCTCGTGAAAGCGGCGAAGACTGTCGTGATCACCGCGGAGCGGATCATCGACAGCGACGCGTTCCGGGCGGCACCGGAGCGTACGTCAATCCCGGGCTATGCGGTCGACCACGTGATTCAGGCGCCCCGAGGCGCCTGGCCTACGGCATGCTGGCCCGAGTATCCCTACGACGCTGACTTCTACCGCTCGTATCAGGCGGCAGCACGCAACCCGGAGGCATTCGCCGCGCTGTTCGCCGAGCATGTCGGCCCGTTACCCGAACGGACGGCGATCGGGTGATTGCCGACGAGTACAGCCTCGACGAGCTGGTCGTGGCGGCGCTCGCCCGCGAGTTCCCCGACGACACGGTGGCGTTCAACGGCGCGGTCTCGTTCGTTCCCGTGTGCGCCTTCATGCTGGCGCGCGAAACGGTCGCCCCTAACCTGGTCTGGGTCGCGAGCTCGATTGCGGTAGACGCCCATCCCGCGGTGATCGGCGAATCCACGCTGTCGGATGCTCTGTGGGAGGGGGCGACGATGCTTCAGTCCTCCGTCGCCGACTTCTGGCCATACGCGCAGTCGGGGCGGCTCAACACGTTCTGCTTCCGCGGCGCGCAGATAGACGCGTTCGGCAACGTCAACAACACCGTGATCGGTTCCTACGCCCAGCCGAAGATCCGGCTCCCGGGCGGCGGAGGGATGGCGGATCTCGGATGCCAGGTTTCGCGCATCTATCTGTGGTCGACGACGCACGACGTGCGCACGTTCGTCTCCCGGCTGGACTTCCGGTCGGGAATGGGGTGGGGAGACGGCGGCGACCATCGCGAGCGACTAGGACTGCCGGGCGGACCGCTCGTGTGCGTGACGAACCTCTCGGTGATGGACTTCCACCCGGAGTCCAAGCGCATGCGGTTGCGAAGTGTGCACCCCGGGGTGACGGTCGGAGAGGTTGTCGCGGCGACTGGGTTCGAGCTGCTGATCGAGGGCGAGGTACCCGAGACCGCGCCACCGAGCGCGAAGGACGTCCGGCTCATCCGCATGCTGGATCCGACCAACGCGCGCAAGCGCGAGTTCGTCTGACGAGTGGCTAGCCGAACTCGCGCTTGCGCGCGCCGTCTGGGTCGATTTCCTCGCGAATCAGTCGTACCTCGCCCTCCGTCGGAGGGTCGGTCTCTGGGATCTCGGCCTCGATCACAGGCTCGAATCCGGTCGCCTCCCGAACCTGGCTAACGGTCACGCCGGGATGCAGACTTCGCAACCGCATGCGCTTGGACTCCGGGTGGAAGTCCATTACACACAGGTTGGTCACGACGAGCTCCGGCCCACCCTCGAGGCCAGCTCGACGGCGGGCGTCGCCTCCCTCGAGCCAGCCCGCACAGCTAACGAAGTCGACCTTCTCTACGAGCGTCCGCGGGTTATGAGTGGTCGTCCAGAAGAGCAACCGCTTCCCAATCGATCCCATGTCGCCGAGTCCGGCCGATCCGGGGAGACGCACCTTCGGCCGGTGATAATCGTCCCCGATCACCGAGTTGTTGGCATTGCCGTACTGATCAATCTGTGCACCTCGAACGCAGAACTTCGTCAGCCAGCGACCGTTGAGCGCGTAGGACCAGAAATCCTCGAGCTGCGGCATGTACATCGACGCTCGGTGCCACAGCGGCGCCTCGAGCGTCGAGGCGGGGATTCGCCGCGGCCGAGCGTCGAGGCCGACCGCACCCGCGAGCCACACCAGCTCAGGCGCGTGGGTTCTCCGTGCCAGAGCGAAGGCACACACGGGGATGAACGACGCTGCGCCGTTTACCACCTGGTCGCTGTTTTGCAGCTGCCGAGCCAGCGTTACGACCATCAGCTCGTCGATCGTGTAGTCGGTCGAGACCGGGTCCGGCCGGTCGTCGCCGGCGCGCGCGCCGCTCATGCGAGCTCCCTCCAATTGCGGGTGGACGCGAGCGCGGCGGGACCGATCAGCTCGAGGTACTCCTCCTGTGAGCGGGCTGCGCATAGCCGGTCGATCAAGGCCACCGCCTGGTCGGCCTTGCGCGAGACCCGAGTCCAGATCTCGTGAAATTCCTCGTCGTAGACGTATCCCGGGAAGAACGACGTCGGATGGCAGCCGTGCGGAGCGAGCACGACGGCGTCGACGGCGAAATGCGGGATGACGGTTTCGTGCGGCCGCTCGCGAACCTCCTCTTCTGAGACGATCTGCTCGACGGTGACGATCGTCCTCGCACATGCTTTGGGGTAAATCTGGACGTCGGGCCAGATCGTTCCCCCCTCGTACTGGATATTCCCGAGGCGATCGGCACGATGGGCGTGTAGGAGACAGACGTCGGGTCGTAGCGATCGGCAGGCGAGAACGCGTTCGCCGGTGAACGGATCTGCGATCTCCGCGATCGTGTCCGGATGCAACGACGGGAGGTCCGTGCCGATCATCCCGCGCGTGATCCCGAACGGCAGGTTGCGGGCCCCGGCGCTGAGGCGCGCCAAGATGCCGGACTCGGAGTACTCCTCGAACTCGATCAGCCCCGCCTCGACGCCGCGGCGGAATCCCTGGCACAAGCCGAAGCGCTCCATCGACACGATCGGCCCGCAGAACCGCGACATGACGCCTTTGAAGGCGAGCCAGTCGATGCCGATCCCCGCCACGACCGCCGTGATCGTGAGGTCGCGCCGGCCCGCGCGGATCAGCTCCCGAACCATGGTCATCGGGATCCCCTGAGTTCCCATGCTCTGCACTGACACATGGTCGCCGTCACGGATGAGCGCGGCGGCGGCGGCGGGGGGCATGAGTTTGTCCATCGTCGTAACGATCACCTGGGTGGCGCTTGAAGTGCGGCGAGCCGATCCGCTGCTGCCTTCCGGGTCGGCCGGAGCTCGAGCTCGCGGATCGCGTGCGGGTCGAGCTGTTCGAGAGCGGCGAGCTCCCCGGAGGACGGCTCGGCGGTGGTGTCGACCGAGTCCTCCGCGGCGAAGGGAAAACCGGTGTCGCCTCGGACCGCGTCGAGGTCCTCGCCGGGGTGAAGCGACTCGAGCCGCACGCCGGCCGGGGTGAAGCGGAACACGGCGCGATCGGTGATGAGGCATGTGGGTCCACGCGTTCCCCGCCGAGGGTCGCCGCCACCGGCGCCGGTGATGAAGCCGACCTTGTTCGGGAGCGACCGCTCGCGGTGGTCGGTGTGGTACACGACGACGCGGGGCAGGATCCGCCAGACGTCCGCGGTGGCAAGGCCGCCGGGCAGGCGCCGCACGGAACCGTCGCTGCCCGTGATCCGGCTGGTGTTCGCGTTCCCGGCGCCGTCGACCTGCGCGGGCCGCAGGAACTGAAGCGTCATCGATTGGCGCTCGGCCATCTCCATCGTCAGCACATGGGGAACGAACGCCGCTGTCCGGCCGGCGAGCGCGGCCGCGCCGCGCAGGCACGTGACCAGGTCGGCATCCGGAGAGAGCGCGCCCGCGACCAGGAGGTGCGAGCGGGGCGCATGGCAGCTTCGCGCCATCAGCGCGCCGGCAAGCGCGAGCGGCGTGCCCAGTCCCACGCCGACGACGTCGCCGTCCGAGATCTCGCGTCCCAGCCGGCATGCCATCAGCGCCGCGCGCTCGGAGGGGGTCACGGTCGGTTCAGTCGAGCAGTGGCTCGGTGCCGGCGCCGAGGATCGACTCGTCGTTGAGCAGCGGCTCGTCGAACTTGAACACCTTGACCGCGGTGTCGTGGAGCAGCGCGCGGCGAGCCTCGGGCTTGAGGTCCATCTCGTCGATCTGGCTAAGGCCCTCGGCGTGCATGATCAGCGGGTAGTCGGTCCCCCACATGACCTTGCCGATGCCGCGCCGGCGGGCGTTCAGGAAGCTCACGAGCTTCGGATCCCAGTACTTCGGAGCGTGGCCGGAGACCGCGATGTAGACGTTGGGGTGCTTCCAGGCCATCGCGATCAGCTCTTCGGTCCAGGGCCAGCCGGTGTGCCCGCCCACCAATCTGAGCTCGGGGAACCAGATCGCGATGTCGTCGAGCAGGATCGGCTTGCCGCAGGCGCTCGGCATGAACTCGGCCGAGTGGCCGACCTGGAACACGACCGGGACGTCGAGCTCGGCGCACTTGGCGTAGAAGGGCCACCACTCGCGTTCGTTGAGCGGGATGCCGAAACCGAATGGGTGGACGTGCGCACCCTTGAAGCCGTAATCGAGCACCGCCCGCTCGAGCGCGCGGACGCCCTCCATGCCGCTGATGGGATTGATCCCGGCGAGTCCGACGATCCGGTCGGGGTGGGCGGCGACCAGCTCGGCGATGTGCTCGTGCGGAATGTCCGACAGCATCTCCCGCGTCCGGTAGCGCATCATCTTCAGGCTCGGCGTGCACACACGCGAGATGTTGAGCTCGTCCATGTACGCCACGAACTCGTCGGCGGTGTGCCAGCGCATGTTGTCGTGGCGCCCCCACTGGTCGCCCATCATGAAAGCGACCTCGGGATTCTCCGTGAAGATCGTCCTGATGCCGAGCTCAGTGAACGGGTTGCACCAAGCGTCGATCGCCGGGATGTTGTCGTTCATTGTTCCGCCCCTCTGGGTACGACCTCGATCAGTTTGGCCTTGTGGGAAGTGCGTTCGATGCTGCCGGGGTCGACGATCTCGACCTCGGGGCGAACCGACATGCGCTGGTGCATCGCGCCGGCGATCTCGCGCGCGAGCGCCTCGTCGCCGTCCGCTCGATGTCCCTCGCCCCGCTCGACCCGTATCCGCAGCGGCGGCTCGACGCGCGGCGGATCGCCGCTCACGACCAGGCGGAGCACCCCGCTCACGCGGGGCGCAAAGCCGGCAACGAGGTCGCGCGCGGCAGCCGGGTACAGCTTCACGCCCTTGACGATCAGTAGGTCGTCGGTGCGTCCGATCACGCGGATGCGGGTGCTCGGCCCGTCAGCGCCCGGGACCCGGCGCATCTCATACACGTCGCCGACCGAACTGCGCAGCTGCGGCTGAGCGCGCCAGCGGAGCGTGGTCTTCACGCGCTCGCCGTAGGCCGGGGTGCCGTCGTCGGGGATCGGGACCGCACGGCCGGCGTCGGAATCCCACAACTGCTGGACCGAGCAGTCGTCGCCGAGAACGGTCATGCCCTCGTACGGCCAGGCTCCGTCGGAGCCGTTGCTGATCCCGTGCGCGCCTCCGAGCACGTCGTAGACGGTGGCGCCGGTAGCCTCCTCGATCCCGGCGCGGACCTCGGGCAGGCCGGCGCCGGGCTCACCGGCGCACACGATCGACCGGAGCGCCAGTTCGCGCATGGTGTCGGGGGTCTGCTCGATCAGATAGCTCGCGTAGCTAGGTGTGCACAGCAGCGCGTTCGGGCGCGTGAGCGCTGCGATGTCGAGGAGTCGCTTGCTTCCGGCCTCGGCGCCGACAGGAACGAGCTGGGCGCCAAGGCGCTCGACCGCGCGGGCGAGCGGATACCCGGCCAGGAACATCGAGAATCCGAATCCGTGCAGGACGACGCTGCCCGGGCCGATGCCCGCCTGCGTGAGCGCTCGGCCCCACAGCTCGTCGGTGATCGCTACGTCCTCGGCGGTGAACGCGTAGAAGGTGGGCGTCCCCGTGGTGCCGGAGGTCGAGGCGACGGCGACGACCTCGGCCGGGTCGACGCACAGATGCTCGCCGAACGGGTGGCCGAGGACCGAGCGGCTCTCCTCCTGGAGCTCGCGCTCATCGTCCTTGCGAAGCAGGATTGGGAGGCGCTCGAGATCGTCCACGCAGGTGATGTCGCCCGGCTCGACCCCGGCCGCGCGCAGGCGCTCACGGTAGAACGTCGAGCGCTCCCAGCAGGTCGCGACCGTTTCGCGTGCGCGCGCGTCGCGTTGCTCGGCGAGAGTCGGCGATTCCGTGGTCGGGGAGGTCATGAAGGTCCTTGTCTCAGGGTTCGAACGAACGTTTGGGCGAGGAGAACGGTACCAGACCGACATTGGTTTTTCTACCAAGCGTTAGGTAGACTTGCGACATGGTCGACCACCGCGATCTCGTGGGCCATCGGTTTCCGGCGGGCACGTATACGTTGCCCGAGTACGTGTGCTGGCTGTGGTCGGACGCCGCTCAGCTCCCGCCCGGATACGACGCTCATCCCGGGCTCGTGCACCTCGTCGCGTCGTACGGGCTGGGCGTCAGCGTGCAGGAGATCTTCGACCTGATGGGCGCATCCACCGACGACGGCGTGATGTTCGGCGAGTTCGGGGTCGAGTATCACGGAACGCTGCGTGCGGGGGCCACGTACGAGTGCGATGCCGAGGTCACCGACGTCGAGCGCAAACGCGGCCGCCGCGCCGGCGTATTCGACAAGCTCTCGTTCGAGGTGACGATCCGAGAACCGGGGTGTGACGCGCCCGTCGCCGTATGCAGGAACGCCTGGATCTTTCCCCGCGGCGACGGCGACGCGTGACCGCTGGACGCGAGATGCGCGTCGGCCAGCGGACCGATCCGTTCGTGATCGAGTCGGTCGACCCGGCGCGGATAAAGACCGTGGCGGCGATCCTTCAGGATCCCACGCCTATCCACCTCGACTCGGCGGCGACGCGGCTGCTCGGGATGGGGGACAGCATCGCGACTCAGGGGGCGCTCAACATGACCTGGTTCGCGGAAGCCGCGGTTCGGTTCGCAGGTGGGCGGGAGCGGCTCCTCTCCTTCGAGGTTCGGTTCCTCGACCACGTGTTCGGCGGCGAGCGGTTCGAGTGCACCGGCACGGTCACGGCGATCGATCCTGACCAAGGGCAAGCCCGACTCGAGTTGCTCGCAACCTCCAACGGGCGCCCCGTGCTCGGAGGAACCGCGCTGGTGAGAACGGTCTGAGCACCGGGCGGCTGTCGTCCTGTTGTTTCAAACAATCATTTGGTAGAGTCCACGGCGACCATGAGCGACTACGCACATCTCGCTGGGCATCGATTCCCCGGCGGCACCTACACCCTTCCCCCCTGGTTGTCCTGGCTTTGGGCGGACGCCGCGAAGCTCGAGCCCGACTGGACCGTGGCCCATCAAGGGCTCGCCTACCTGGTTGCGCTCAGAGGGGCGGGCGTGAGCATCCAGGACATCTTCGACCTGATGGACGCCACCGCCGACAGCGGCGTCGTGTTCGGCGAGTTTCAGGTCGATTATCACGGTGTGCTGCGGCCGGGCGCCACCTACGAATGTGAAGCCGATGTCGTCGAGGTCGAACGCAAGAGCGGCAAGCGCGCCGGCGTGTTCGACAAATTCACGTTTCAGGTGAAGGTCCGCGAAGCGGGTGCCGAGGGTCTGACCTTGGTGTGCACCAACTCGTGGATCTTCCCGCGGGCGGAAGGAGACTGATCGTGGCCACGCGTGAAGTGCAGGTCGGTCAGCAGCTCGAGCCGTTCGTGATCGAGTCGGTCGATCCCGAGCCGATGAAGACGATGGCCGCGATCCTTCAGGATCCAAACCCGATCCACTTCGATCCCGCCTCGACGCACGCGCTCGGCATGGGCGACAAGACAGTAAATCAAGGGCCGACCAACGTGACCTGGTTGACCGAGTTCGTGCAGCGGTTTGCCGGCGGCCCGGGTCGCCTGGTCACGATCAAGATCCGCTTCCTCGGGAACGTCTTCTCGGGCGACCGGTTCGAGTGCACCGGTACCGTGACCGCGGTCGACGCCGAAGCGGGCACCGCCGAGCTCGAGGTCGGCGCGACCTCCGACGGTCGCCCCGCGCTCGGCGGCACCGCCGTTATCAAGATCCGCGACTGAGCCTCGCTTCGCGCGCCGCCGCCGTCTGGTAGCGGGCGGCGGCGTCGGCGCCGGCGCTGAACTCGATCAGCCGGACCCCGTATGGATCGACCTGCTCGACGGCGGCGAGCGCGGCATCGTCCGGCTCGGTCACGACCGGCTCGTTCCCCGTGGTCTCGATGCCGAGGCCGGGAGCGCCGGCAATGAGGTCTTCGCCGTCCGGGGTGAGCCAGACCGCCAGCCAGCCGGTCGGGCGCAGCTCGAAGCAGCCGGCCGGCGTGAGCAACCGGCGGGTCGCGCGCGCGGGCGGGATCGCGCCGCACACGACGTCAACCCGCTCGACGAGCTGGCGCGGGCTGTGGGCGGGCAGGAGGTACCAGACCCGCGACGGGCTCGCGTTGTTGTCGGGCAGGCCGCGCGCGCCCGGCAATGCCACCTTGGGCCGGCCCGGCGGGCCGACGCCGGAAAGGTTGGTACGACCGGCCGCGTCGATCTGGGCCGGCGCCACCGCGACGCCGACCCGCCCGCGGGCGAGCAGCGCGAACGTGTCGAACGGATCGTCGACGAGCGCCGCTCCCGACGTGAAGAGCCCGGCCTCGCCGAGCGTCACGCTCGGTACCGGTTCCGCGTCGAGCGCCGTGAATCCGGTCGCGAGCGCGAGGTCCGAGGCGCCGAGCGCGCGCGCGGCCAGCGCCGCGGCCACGGTGGCCGGCGAGGTGACCGCGTACACGCTGATTCCGGAGTCGGCGATCTCGCGCGCGAGCGCTGCGGTCAGGAGATCGCCGGGATGAGGAGTCATCGTGCCGCCTTCGTGAGCAGCTCGGCGCCGGCGCTCGCGCCCTCCGCCGCCCAGCGCGAGACGACTTCGAGATCCGCGGGGTAGTGGGGATGACAGCCGGTCGGCCACGCCCCCGCGGGCGCGGGCACGAGCCCGTCGACCCAAAGGCGCGAGAGCACGGCCCGGCGGGGATCGTCGGCGACCGTCTGCTCGTGGGAGACGTACACGCGATCGGCGGCTCTGGCCAGCGCTCCGTCGATCGCGAAGTCGCCCTCGACGTAGGCGTTGCCGCGCGAGTCGACGGCGGGTACGTGAAGGATCGCGACGTCGAGCGCGAGCGCCCGAGTCTGCATGACCCGCTCACCCGTGAACGGGTCGGCCACCTCGCGCACGTTCTCGTTGACCGCGGGCAGATCGGTGTCGAGGGCCGTCCAGGTGGGGAGCGACGGGACGCCGCGCGCCGTGGCCTGGAGCGCGCACAGCAGCGTGCCCTCCGACCACTCGACGAACTCGATCGTGTGCTCCTGGCGGCCGACCCGGTAACGCGGCGCTAGCCCCGCGCCGTCGAGCGCGACGCCGGCGCTGTGGAGGGTCCGCACGCAGCCCGCCGCGAGCAGCAGCTCGACGTCGAGCGACCCGAGGAACGACACCACGATTAGGTTTCGGCGGCCGGCGGCCGCCAGCGCGCGCGCCGCGGCCATCGGCTTGCGCTGCAAGCCGGCGCCACCAAAGCCGACGGTCGAGCCGTCAGGGATCTCGCCGGCCAGCTCCTCGAGCGAGAGGCTGCGGATCGGAATGGCTTCTCTCCTCTGAACCGGGGTGATGCACTACCAAACGATTGGTCAAATGATACCGTGTTCGCGGAGATTGCGCCATGGTGCAGACGACTCGAGAACCGTTCCGAGTACCCCGATCGGCCGCAGGTCGGCTCCCGCGTTCGCCCACGGATGCTCGCGCCCACGCGGTCTCTGATGGTTTGTGGAGCCTGCAGCTCCCGCTCTGCTACGTGTCAGTCGCCTCCACCAACGCGTACCTGCTGGCGGGAACAGACGGCTGGATTCTCGTCGATTGCGGCTCGTGCCTCCCTCCAGGATGGGACGCGATGGAGGTCGCGCTCCGTCAGGCCGGCGCCGATCCGGACGATCTCGAGCTGCTCGTCGTCACCCATTCGCACGCCGACCACCGCGGCCTCGCCGCCGAGGTGGTGCGGCGCACCGGGTGCACGCTCGCGATGGGGAAGGCTCCGCATCCGATCCTCGATGTCCTGCGCGACCCAGGCCTTCCGCTCGACGCCCGCCGCGCCCGGGGGCTCCGAGAGGGGATCCCGCCGGTCGCGCTCGACCGGTTCGTCGACGACCTGCCGGGCTCGGACGGCGTCTACCCGGCCGTCGAACCCGACCGGATCCTGGCCACCGGCGAACGTGTCGAGTCCCGTTCGGGCGGTTGGCAGGTGGTGCCGGCCCCTGGCCACAGCGGCGATCAGATCGCGCTCTGGAACGCGGGTACGCGCGAGCTGATCAGCGCCGACCTCGCGCTCCCGGGCCCCGCCTCATACCTCGAGTATGGGACGCGACCGGATCCGCACGCCGATCAGCTCGCGTCGCTGGACCGGGTGATCGCGCTCGAGCCCGAGGTGGTGCTGGCCGGCCACGGGCGACCGATCGGCGACGGCGTGACGTTTCTGCGTGGCTGCCGCGAGAAGGCCGTCGGCCGGGTGCAAGCGGTGCGGGCGGCGCTCGGCGACACGCCACTCAGCGGGTTCGAGGTGGCGTTGTCGATTACGCCCGCCGACGCGGACTCCGGCCACTGGCAGCGGAGCATGGCGGAGGCACTGTCGGTGCTCGAGCACCTCGAGGACCTCGGTCGCGCGAGCTCGAGCGAAGATCAGGACGGCATCCGCCGGTGGACGCCGGCCGAGTCCTGATCCCGAGCTACTGAGGGTCTCCCTCGACCGGAGCCCACTTGCCGTCCTGCACCTGATAGCGCTGGGCGACCTCGACCAGCACGCCGCCCGACCAGTCGTTGGGGACGAAGTTCCACCGCAGCCACGGGTAGCTGTCGGGTCCGGTCTGCTCGTCCTGGAGGATCGGAAACCCCTTGGCCCGCAGCTCGTCCACGGTCGCGTCGACGTCGCTCGACAGGAACGCGACGTGATGGACCATCTCGCCCCGCTTGCCGAGCACCTTCTTGAGGAAGCCGTCGCCGGCCGGGGCGAAAAGCTGGATCGCGGTGCCGCCCGGCTTGACGAACGTGGCCCAGCGCATCTTCTCGCCGTTCTCCTCGCCCTCGCCCCAGACCACCTCGCGGGCCTGATCGGGATCGAGTACCTCCAGTAGCGTGCGCCATTTCTCAACCGATGCGTCGAGGTCCTCGACGAGCATCGCCACGTGGTCGAATCGCAAATCCGGCATAACGGTCTCCTCGGTACTGGTCAGCGGGTTCAGCCTTCGGGGTGCTCCATGAGCTCGATCAGCGCGCCACCGGTGGCGGCCGGATCGAGGAACGAGATGCGACTGCCGTGCGAGCCCGGACGAGGGGTGGTGTCGCGGATCGGGACGCCGGCCGCGCTCAGCTCCTCTAGCAGGGAGTCGAGGCCCTCGACCTCGATCGCCACGTGATGAACCCCGGTATCGCCGCGTGCGACCGCCGCCGCCGCGCGAGAGTCCTCGCGGGCCGGCGCGACGAACTCGAGCAGGACGCCGCCCACGCGTACCCAAAGGATCTTCAGGCCGAGCTCGGGCTCGTCCTCGGGACCCTGTACGTCCGCCCCGAGCCGGTCGCGGAACAGCTCGGCGGCGGTGTCGAGCTCCGGGACGATGATCCCCACGTGCGCGAACCCGCGCACCCCGTGACCGTCCTGGCCGACGCTCACGAGTCCGTGTCGGTCGCCGGCGCGAAGTGGACGATGTCGGTGATCGAGCCGGTGCGCTCCTCGCGCCAGACCGCGCGGACACGGGCGCCGGGCCCGAGGCGCTCGGCCCCATCGCCGAGATGGTGCAGCAGCGCGTGGCTCGCTCCGTCGAGGCGGATCAACGCGAACGCGGGCGCTCCGGGAAGGTGGTGCGCCACCGTGGACGCCTCGATCACGCCCTCGGCCGTGAGCTCGCGGGTGTCGCGCAGATGCGTGCCGTCGGGCGCGAACGGGGACGCGGGCACAGATACGTATCCGTCGTCGTAGGAGGCGATCAGCCGCCCCTCGCGCAGGCCGTTCAGCGCGTCGCGCTGCACGGCGCCCGCGGTGTAGACGTAGGGCAGGTCGATCTTCTGATCGAAGACGACGTCGGTCATCAATCCACCATCCGGAAGTGCCTGATGTCCGCGAGGGTCCCGGTGCGCTCCTCGCGCGGCTTGAACACAGCCTCGACGCGCTTGCCGACGCCGATCTGGTCGGGCTCGGTAGCGTCGAGCAGGTGGTAGATCGAGGTGTCGGCGCCGGTGAAGCGGACCAGTCCGAACCCGTACGGAACGGGGCGCTGGACGCCGGTCATCGGGTCGATGAACGGGACGTAGACGATCGTGCAACCGGCGAGCACCCCATCGGGTCCGACCTCGACCCATTCGGTCATCGGCAGGCCCGACAACCCGCACACGGGACGAGGCGGGACCATCACGTTGCCCTGCGCGTCGCGCGTCGCGAGGATCTTGCCCTCGTCGCGGAGCGCGGTGAAGAAGCGCGTCGCGTGGTGCCCGGCCGCGAACCGGTATTGGAGCGTGATCTGCTGCTCGATCCGGATCGCCTGATCGCGGTTGAATGCCGCTGCCTGCTGCGTGCTCATCAGGCACTCACCTCCGGGGTCGCTGGGAGCTCGCGGGAGAGGATCATCACGTCGCTCCACGCGTTGCCGCCGTAGCCGGTGGCGAGCGCCCGCCGCACGCCCGGGATCTGGTGCTCGCCGGCCTCGCCCATGACCTGATCGGCCGCCTCGGCCACGCGGATCATCGCGGTGGCGCCGACCGGGTTGGTCGAGAGCACGCCGCCCGAGGGATTCACGGGCAGATCGCCGTCGATCAGCGTTACTCCCGAGTCGATCAGCTCGCCGCCGCCGCCCATCGGGCAGAAGCCGACGTTCTCGTACCAGGCGAGCTCGGCGTACGAGGCGGGCTCGTACAGCTCGGCGACGTCGAAGTCGTGCCTGGGATCGGTGACCCCGGCCAGCTTGTACGCCTTTTTGGTCGCGGCCTGAAGCGAGCGCATCACGGCCAGGCGCTTGGGGCTGTCGCCCATGTACTGCTGGTCGTGCGAGGTCGCCACCGCGTGCACCCAGGCCGGGTGTTCGGCGTGGTCGGCGGCGACCGACTCGGCCGCCATCACGATCGCGCAGGCGCCATCCGAGGATGGGCAGAAGTCCAAACGGTGGATCGGGTACGCGAGCATCTCGGATTCGAGCACCTCTTCGACCGTGATGTTCGGGAGCTTCAGGTGCGCGTGGGGGTTCAGGCAGGCGTTCCGCCGCGCCTTGACCGCGACCTTCGCCGCCTGCTCGGGCGTGACGCCGCTTTCGGCGATGTACGCGGATGCCATCGTGGCGAAGTTCCCGATCGCCCCGGCCATCACCGCGCGCTCCCAGACCGGATCTCCGACGGTCGTGATCGCCGACTGCGCCGAGCCTTCGGTCTGCTTCTGGAAGCCCACCCCGAGGACGCGCTTGTGCCGGCCCGAGGCGACCAGGTGGTAGCAGGCCAGCGCCGCGCTCGCCCCGACCGTGCCCCCGGTGTTGAGCTTGTACAACGGCTTGCCGAGCGCGCCGAGCGCGCCGACCAGGTACTGGTCGACGAGGTAGATGCCCTCGAACATCTCCATGTTGCCCGCCACGACGGCGTCGATGTCGTCGAACGTGAGGCCGCGCGAGCCCAGGCAGCGGTCGATCGCCTCGCGGGCGATCTCGCCCATCGAGGCGTCGAAGCGCCGACCGTGATCGCTCTGTCCGGTGGCGACGACCGCAGTGCGGACGGGAGTCATGACGTTGCCTCCAGCAGGACGATGTGGTGGCTCTGGCAACCAACGCCGGTCGTGGCATGGACGAGCGCGCGTCCGCCACGCTGGCGCAACCGCTGGGCGACCGAGACGACCGCGTGGAGGCCGGCAACGCTGCCGGCGCTTCCGCCGAGCCATCCGCCCGACGCGTTCACGGTCGCTCCGCCACCGTCGCCCTCGAAACGCTTGACGAGCTCCTCGCCGGATCCGAGTCCGAGCGCGTGGCCCACGATCAGGTGCTGGTGCGCATACGGCGCGTTGATCTCGATCGCGTCGAGCTCGGACGCGTCCCAGCCGGCGATCGACAGTGCCTCCTCGGCGGCCGCGCCGGCCTCTGGCGCGGTGTGAAGCTCGGGCCGCTGGCTCCAGTAGGCGCCGGTGCGCGAGGCGGTGGCGACGATCCGGACTCCGCTGCGCCCGAGCCGGCGCGCGTTGTCGCCGTCGGCGAGCACGAGCGCCGAGGCGCAGTCGAGCAGCGGCGCGCGGTCGAGCCGGCGCAGCGGGTCGGCGGTGGCCGGAGAGTCGAGCACGTCCTGGGCACTCACCGGTTCGAGCGCCGAAGCCCTGGCGCGGGCGGCCGCGACGACGCGCGCGGAGTGCGAAGGCTCGAACACGCCCTCCCCGTAGAGCAGCTGGGCCTGGAACGCGGCCACGACGGTGTCGTCGGGGCCGAGTTGGCGCTGGAAGTAAGGATCGAAGGCGGCGAGCTCGATCGTATGGATGTCGCCCTGGGACTCCTTGGCGTGGGCAAGGACCAGGTTCAGGTGCTGGTCTTCGTCCTCCATGCGCGCGAGCGCGTAGCCGAGGCCCAGAGCGGCGTCGGACGCGACCTTGGCCTCCGAGCCGAACACGCCACCGACCAGCTCGTTGACGCTCATGCTCGAAATCGTGCGGCCGTCCCAGAAGTCCTGGCTGGCGGTTACCGCACCCTCGATCTCCGGGAGCGATGTCCCCGCGTCCTGGAGTGCCGGCTCGACGGCCTCCCAGGCGAGCTCGGTGATGCTCACGTCGTCGCGACGGGCCGCGGTTCGCGCTTCGCCCATGCCAATGATCCAGGTGTCGGTTGCGGCAGCCACAGAACGATTCTACCAAATGATTGGTAGAGATGCTACATTGCCCGCGTGGATTTCTCTCTGACCACCGAACAGCAGGACCTCGTCGCGCTCGCGCGTGACTTTGCCCGCCGCGAGATCGCTCCGCACGTCGCTGACTACGACCGGGAGGAGCGCTTCCCGATCGAAATCATCCGCCACGCCGCCGAGCTTGGACTGCTCGGAGGCGTCGTGCCGAGCGAGTACGGCGGCGCCGGACTGGATTTCAAGACGTACGCGATGGTCGTCGAGGAGGTCTCGCGCGTGTGTCACGTCGTCGGCGTGGCGATGTCGCTGCCGAGCGGGCTCGTCGGGAGCTCGATCCAGGTGTACGGCACCGAGGAGCAGAAGCAGCGATACCTGGCGCCGCTCGCTCGCGGCGAGGTGTTCGGCGCCGCCGGCGTCACCGAGGCTCGCTCGGGTACCGATGTCTCCGACATGGACACTAACTGCCGCAAGGATGGCAGTGACTACGTGATCAACGGCGCCAAGATGTGGATCTCGTTCCTCGACGTCGCCGAGTGGTTCCTCACCTTCGCGTTCATGGGCGTTGATGAGGGCACCGGCCGCAAGCGCATCTGCGCGTTCATCGTCGACCGCGACCTTCCCGGCGTGTCGGTCCACCCCGTCAGCAACAAGTTCGGCTTCCGCCCGATAAAAACCGGCGAGCTCGTGCTCGAGGACGTGCGGGTTCCCGCGTCGGCGCTCATCGGAGAAGAGGGCCGCGGCTTCGGGGTCGCGATGAACGCGGTCGAGAACGGACGGTTGGGAGTTGCTGCCCGCGCCACCGGGCTGGCCCAGGCGTGCGTCGACTCGATGGTCGACTACGCGCGCGAACGCGTCGTGTTCCGCCAGCCGATCGCCCGCTTCCAGATGGTGCAGAAGATGATCGCCGACTCGATCACCGCAACCGATGCGTCCCGTCTGCTCGTCCTCCGTCTGGCCGATCTGAAGGATCGCGGTCTGCGCGCGCGATCGGAGGCGTCGATGGCCAAGCAGTTCGCGAGCGACGCCGCGATGAACGCCGCGCTGGCCGCGTTCCAGATCCACGGGGCCTACGGCGTGTCCGACGAGTATCCGGTGGGGCGCTACCTGCGCGACGCCAAGGTATTCCAGATCGTCGAAGGCAACAACGAGCTGCACCGCGCGCTGATCGCCGAAGGCGCCACCGGCCTGCGCTAGCTATTGGCGCCCGGGACGGCCGTCGACGAACGGAGGGAGGTCGGCGCGCATCGACTCGATCTCGGCGATCCGTTCCCGGAACCGCCAGCGTCCGTCCGCGCCGCGCTCGAGCGTGTCGCGGTAGCGGCCGAACACGCGCAGCGTCGGCACGTCCTCATGGTCCATGACGACGGAAAGGTACGACTGGCAGGTCGCGGTGTGGCTGCCGGTCACCTCCACGATCGGCTCGAACAGGAGGTGCTTGTGCCAGAGCTCCGGCGCCCGGGTATGGCCGGCGATGAACGTTCTCAGCTCCTCGCGCCCGCTGATGACGCGCTTGAGCTGATGCGCGTGCCGGCTGCGGATGTCGAACACGCCGTCCTCGGTGAAGCAGTCGAGCCAGGCCTCCTCGTGGCCGTAGTCGATCGAGTGCGCGTAACGGTGCAGCGTCCGGACGATCTCGCGCTCGGCCTCGAGCGTCTCGACGCGTGCTTCCAGCTCGTCGCGGGCTGTGGTCACGGACGGCAGCTTGCCGTGAACGACCGCATCTGTCAAACCAACGTTCGATCGATTACGGTATCCCGGCGATGAGCACCCGGGCTCTCCACGACCTGCTCGACCTCGATGGCAAGGTCGCGATCGTGAGCGGCGCGGGCCATGGGCTCGGGTTGGCGGTCGCCGCGCGCCTTGCCGAGGCTGGTGCCTCGGTGGTCCTCAACGACCTCGACGGCGATCGCGTCGAGGCGGCCGCCGCGGGGCTGCGTGACCAGGGACGCCACGCGGCCGCGGTCGCCGGCGACGTCGCCGACCGGGTCGACGTCGGTCGTTGCGTCGAGGCTGCAGTCGTGGAGTTCGGCCGCGTCGACGTGCTCGTCAACAACGCCGGGATCTGGCCGCGCGAGCCGTTTCTGGAGGCCTCGGGCGAGCTCTGGCGGCGGACGCTCGAGGTGAACCTGCTCGGGCAGCTGCTGCTGGCGCAGGCGGCCGCGGCGCGGATGATCGAACAGGGCGACGGTGGCGCGATCGTCAACATCGCGTCGATCGCGGCGATCGTCCCGCACCCGGATTACCTAGTGGCCTACGGCGCGAGCAAGGCGGGCGTCGTCAACGCGACGAAGACGCTCGCGAAGGCGCTTGCCCCACACGGGATCCGGGTCAACGTGGTACTGCCGGGCGGGATGGAGACGCCGGGCGTCGAAGGAGTCCCGCGGCGGCAGGGGACGGACATCCCGCTCGGGCACCGCGCAGACCCGGACGAGGTCGCCACCGCGGTCGTGTTCCTCGCATCGCCGCTCGCGGGTTACGTGACCGGCGCCGAGCTCGTCGTCGACGGGGGCGCAACCCTCGTTTAGCCGGTCGGTCGACCGGCGCTCAGTCGCGGCTGGTATCGCGGGGCCCGGCGCTCGACAGGCCGCCGTCGACCACCAGCGTCTGTCCGACGACGTACTCCCCCGCGCGGGAGACGAGCATGAGCGTGACCCCGGCCACGTCGTCGGGCGTCGCGATTCGCCCGAGCGGCACGCGGGCGGCCAGATCGTCGAGGTCGAGGCTGCCGTCGGCGGCCAGTCCCTGCACCATCGGCGTGGCGACGATGCCCGGTGCCACCGCGTTCACTCGCACACCGTACGGAGCCCACTCGATTGCGAGCGCACGGGTGAGCCCGGTCACGCCGCCCTTGCTCGCGCCGTAGGGGACGCGGCCGCCGCCGCCGAACTCGACGCCGGTCAGCGACGCGACATTGACGATCGCGCCGCGGCCGTGCTCAACCATGGCCGCGCCGAAGGCCCGGCAGCAGCGGAAGGTCCCGCCGAGGTTGATGTCCACGACGAAGTCCCAGTCCTCGTCGGTGACCTCGAGCGTCGGCCGGACTCGCTGGACGCCGGCGCCGCAGAACAGAATCGACGGCGGCCCGAGCCGATCGGTGACCGCGTCGGCCACCTCTCTGACCGATCCGGTCGAGCGCACGTCGATCTCGAGCCCGAGATGCGCGGTCCCCTCGAGCTCCGAGGCGACCGCATACGCGCCGTCCGCGTCGAGGTCGGTGACCGCGACGTGGGCCCCGGCGTGGGCGAACGCGACGGCGACGGCGGCTCCGAGGCCGCCGGCGCCACCGGTCACGACGGCGACTTCGCCGGTGAGGTCGGGACTCAATTCTACCAAGCGCTTGGTAGAGTACCGCAGATGCGCGCCCTCCGTTTCCATGCTGCCAAGGACCTCCGGCATGAGGAGGTGCAGGCACCCGGTCGCCCGACCGGCAGCCAGGTGCTGATCGCGCCGGTGTTCGCCGGGATCTGCGGTACCGATGTCCACGAGTACGCGGCGGGACCGCTGCGGACGACCGTCGAGCCGCATCCGCTGACCGGCGGTCACGTGCCTCAGATCCTCGGCCACGAGCTGTCGGCCGAGGTCGTCGAGGTCGGCCCCGACGTCCGCTCGCTCGCACGCGGCGACCGTGTGTCGGTGATGCCGCTGTGCACCTGCGGGGCGTGCGCGGTGTGCCGCGGCGGCCAGGAGCAGATGTGCGACCTGCGCGCCGCGGTCGGTTTGCGCCACCACTGGGGCGGCATGGCCGACCTCGCGCTCGTCGACGCCGATCAGGTTTTCCGGATGCCCGATGCGCTCACCTGGGAGCAGGGCGCGATGATCGAGCCCGCCGCGGTGTCGTGGTCGGCGGTGAGAACCGGCGGCGTCGCTCAGGGCGACAGCGTGCTGGTCACCGGCGCGGGCCCGATCGGCGCTCTCGCCGCGCTGGCGGCGGCAGCCGCGGGCGCACGCGTCTTGGTGTCCGAACCCAACCGGGCGCGTCGAGCACGCGTCGAGGACCTCGGGTTCGACGTGATCGATCCGCGCGCAGTCGACGTCGCCGGCACCTGTCAGGAGTGGAGCCCGGGTGGGGTCGACGTCGCGATCGAATGCTCGGGTCAGGAGCCCGCGATCCAGGCCGCCCTGGCCGCGGTGCGACCCGGCGGCCGGGTCGTGCAAGCCGGCGTTCCGGTCCGCCCGCCGACGCTCGACCTCGCAAGCCTGATGCTGCGAGGTCTGACGATCGTCGGCTCGGTCGGGTTCCCCGTGCGGTGCTGGCCGGAGCTGATGGACGAGGTGGCCTCGGGTGCGCTTCCGATCGACCGGGTGATGACCGGGCGCGTGACGATGGAGAACGCGGTGGCTGATGGGTTCGAGCGGTTGCTCGATCCCGCCGGCGACGCGATCAAGATCCTGGTCGACGTCGGCTCGGGCTCCGGTCGCCCCGGCTGACGCGCCCGGAATCTCAGAACAGCAGCTGGACGGACCCGCCGTCGACCGTCCACGCCGCGCCCGTGACGTTGGCGGCCTGCCCGGCGCACAGGAACACCACGACGGCTGCCACCTCGCTCGGGTCCGCGAAGCGCCCGCGCGGCACCCCTGTTTGGATCTGCGCGACGACGTCCGCGAGCGCGGCCCCGCGCACCACGGCGGTCTCCTCGAGGACCCTCGCCCACATCGTCGTCTCGACTGGCCCCGGAAGGATCGAGTTGATGGTCACGCCGCGCGAGGCGTAGGCATCGGCGAAGCCGCGGGACAGCGCGAGCTGAGCGGCCTTGGTCGCCGCATACGCGAGGTTGAACAGCGACGGCCGCTTGCCGGCGATCGACGCGACGCTCACCACTCGACCGAAACCTCGCTCCGCCATCTTCGGCACGGCCGCCCGGAGCAGCTCGAACGGCCCGATCACGTTCAGACGCCAGTGGCGGTCGAAGTCCTCGGTCGTCAGCTCCTCGAGGGGCTTCGCCCAGTTTGTCCCGGCGCTCGACACCAGGATTTCGACGGGCCCCAGCCGCTCCTCGCAGGCGGCCACGATCCGCGCCCCGGAGCCTGGTTCCGTGACGTCGATCGCGAACGTCTCGACGACGCCCCCAGCGCCGGCGCAATCGGCGGCCACCGCGTCGAGCGCATGCGCGTCACGCGCAACAAGCAGCACGTTCGCGCCCTCGGTCGCGAGCATGCGTGCCGTCGCCTCGCCGATGCCGCGGCTGGCGCCGGTCACCACGCACACGCGGCCGCTCAACCCGAGATCCATCAATCACCGCCCCAGGATCCGGCGAGGGCGAGTGCCGAACGCAGGCCCTCTTCGCTGCGGCGCCCGATCTCCGCAGGCCCGAGTTGCCACAGCTCCCGGGAGAGGACCTCGATCCCTGGCGTTCCGACGCCGTCCTTGCGGGCCACGATCGGCAGCACGCCGGCGAGGTCGAACGCGCCTTCGCCGGGCAGGAGACGGTGGTTCAAGGTGTCGTTGAGGAGCGACCCGACCGGCTCGGCGGCCGCGTCGTTGATCTGGACCATGTAGATGCGGTCCCCGGGAATCTGCTCGAGCAGCGCGTCGTCGCGGGTGCCGCGGAGGTAGTGCCAGGTGTCGAACGCGAGGCCGCCGTTCGGGCGATCGGCGGCGCTGACGATCCGCCACGCGGTGTCCAGGTCCGGGATCCCGCTGAACGGGGTGAACTCGAGGTGCACGCGCGTGCCCGAGCGAGCGGCTCGATCGCACACCGCTGCAAAGGCCTCGATCATCTCATCGAGCTCGTAGTGGGCGCCGAACGCCTCGTTGACGGTGATCGTCTCGAGCTCGAGGGCTTCGACGATCGCGAAGAACTCGTCCTCCTCGAACGACACCCACTCGAGCCGCTCGGGGGGAGCGCTCGCCGGAGGGGTCCACCGCGGTAACCACCGGGTGTACGGATCCAGCGTCATCAGCCGGACGCCGGCGCGCTCGTGGAGCGCGAGGATGTCGGCATCGCTGAGCCCGCGCTCGACGGCCCGCCGGTAGTCGGTCGGGAACATCGACAGGTAACTGAAACCGCCCGCCCGGGCCGCCTCGATGCGTTGCTCGAGCGTCCCGTGCATGAGCGTGCCGGCCCAGAAGAAGGTGTCGTCCAAGAGGTGGGTGAGCGATCGGGAGGACTGGTCGCCGGTAGTTGGCCGGTCCAGCATACCAAGCGTTTGGTAGAACCGACTTGACAGGCCGACGCCCGATGCTGTAGAACAAACGCTAGTTTGGCAATCGAGCGACCCCTTCAGGACAGCACCGCAGCCGACTTGTCTTCGCTGGTCGGGATGCGGTTCCCCGACGGCGAGTACACGATCTCCGTCGCCGCCAACGACAGGCTGTGCCGGCTCGTTCAGGCTCCGCCGCTGCCCGCGGGGGCCGCGCACCCGGTGTGGGCGCACCTGGCGACTCACATCGGGAAGGGCCTGACGTTCACCGAGTTCGCCGAGGTCGTGGGGGCGCCGATCGACGCCGGCTACCTGTTCGGTGGCGGCTCGCTCGAGTTCTGGGAGCCGATTCGTCTTGGCACGCGCTACCGCGTCTGCGGCGGCATCGTCTCGGCGGTCGCTCGGGTGGGACGCCGAACCGGGCCGTTCGACGTGATCACCACCGAGCTCGACCTGGTCGACCTGACGCGGGACCGGCGGGTCAGCCGGTCGGTCGAGTCCTACATCGTCCCGAGGAGGGCGGCATGAGCGAACCGGTCGCGGGCACGGAGCTGCCCCCGTTCACGATGCAGGAGATCGAGCTCGATCGGGTGGCGGAACTGATGGAGCTGATGCAGGACACCAATCCGGTGCACACCGATTACGAGCTCGCGGCTCGGCTCGGCCTGCGAGGCCCGGTGGCGCAGGGCCCGGCGAGCCTGGCGTACGTGATCAACATGCTGGTCGGCTGGCGCGGCGACGCGTTCCTCGAGCGGCTCGAGTTTCGCTTCCAGGACACCGTGACCGTCGGGGACACGGCGACCGCCCGCGGCACGGTCCGGGCGGTCGAGGGCGAGAGCGTCGAGTGCGACTTCTCGCTCGGGCTCCAGACCGGCGCCGAGGCACTCCGGGGCGTGGCGACGATGCGGGTCCCCGAGGCGCGAGGGGACTGAGCGCGGAATGCTCGCGCGCGAGGAAGTTCTCCCCAACCTGCTCGCGGACCGCGCGGCCCACACACCCGACCGCGTATTCGTCCGGAACATCGGCGGCGACGAGCTGACCTACGCCCAGCTCGAGGCCGAGATCAAGTCCTGGCTGGCGCTGCTCGGAGGCGAGGGTGTGACCGCCGGCGACCGCGTCGTCGTGATGCTCTCGAACACGAGGCTGCTGCCGATCTGGATGGCGATCGCCAGGCTGGGCGCCATCGAGGTGCCCGTCAACACCGCGTATCGCGGCAAGTTCCTCGAGCACGTGCTGGTCAGCTCGGGCGCGCGGTGCGCGGTCGTCGCACCTGAGTTCGCGGACCGGTTCGCGGCGCTCGGCGACACGCTCGGCGAATGCCGGACGATCGTGCTGACCGATCCGGTCGAGGTCGAGATCACGCACGCCCGCGCGGTGACGGCCGCCCTGCAGGCGATGTCGGGTCAGGGGCACACGGTGCCAACCGTCGAGCCGAGCGGCTATCACCCTGCGGTGATCCTGTACACGTCGGGGACGACCGGCGCGTCGAAGGGCGCGATCGTCTCCTGGGAGCAGATCTACAAGACAGCCGAGGCGTGCCCGCCGTGGCACGACCTCGCCTCGGACGACGTTCGCTACTCGCCGTTTCCGATGTTCCACATGAGCGGCAAGCTCGCCGTCTACTCCGCGGCCGTGCTCGACGGCGAGGTGGTGATCCGCAACGGCTTCAGTACCAGCGAGTTCTGGCGCGACATCGACCGCTACGGCTGCACGACGTCGCTGCTGATCGGCGCCACGCCCACGTTCGTCGCCAAGCTCCCGCCGAGCCAGGGCGACCGCGAGCACTCGTTGCGCAACGTGCTCCTCGGCCCGCCGCCGGACGACCCGATCGGGTTCTGCGATCGGTTCGGGCTCCGCGCCTCGGTGGTGTTCAACATGACCGAGCTCAGCTGCCCGACGTCGACCGGGTGGGACATGGAGCTGCTCGCGCGAGGAAGCGTCGGCTACCTTCGCGAGGGCTACTCGATGCGGATCGTCGACGACGCGGACTACGAACTGCCGCCCGGCGAGATCGGTGAGATCGTGGTCCGCGCGGAAGAGCCTTGGCAGCTGATGGGCGGGTACTGGGGTATGCCCGAGAAGACCGTCGAGTCGTGGCGCAACTTGTGGTTTCACACCGGCGACCTCGGTCGCATGGAGGCCGACGGCACCTTCTACTTCCTCGACCGCAAGAAGGACGCGATCCGCCGGCGCGGCGAGAACATCTCCTCGATGGAGCTCGAGGCCGAGATCTGCGAGTCGGATGACGTCGCTGAGGCGGCCGTCGTCGGGTACCCGTCCGAGGTCGGCGAGGAAGACGTCCGGGCCGTGGTGGTGCCGCTCGATCCGGGCTCGTTCGATCCCGCGGCGCTGATCGAGTTCCTCCGCGAGCGCGTCCCGGCGTTCATGCTCCCGCGGTACGTCACGATCACGGACGCGCTTCCGAAGACGCCGACCGAGAAGGTCAAGAAGAACGAGCTCAAGGACTGGCCGATCGACGAGCGCACGTGGGAGCACCCGTCCGCGCGACCGTCTCGGCGACCCTCGCCGGCGGGAACCACGTGAGCGCCGAGGCTGCTCCGGCTCCCCGGAAGATCCGCGAGGACGTCGCGCAGGCGGCGCTCGCGGTGTTTCTGGCCAAGGGCTACGACCGCGCCACGGTACGCGAGATCGCGGACCGCGCCGGCCTGCAGGTGAGCAGCCTGTACGCACACATCGGGAGCAAGGAGGCGCTGTTCATCGAGCTCATCCTGCCGGTGCTCGAGGTCGGCACGAACTGGGTCGAGAGCGTGGCGGAGTCGGACGCGCCGCCCGAAGAGCAGTTGCGTCTCGCCTGCGTCCGCGCCGGCGAGCTCTACGACCTGCATCCCGAGGTGGCGATCTATCTCTCGAACTACTCGGGAGAGATCGGCGAGGGGGCGCCCGACCTGGTCCGCCGCGCCAAGATCGCCTGGCGGAAGATCGTCCGAGGCTGTCTCGGCGAGCGAGGAGACGACGCCAACGAGGTGACCGTCACGACCTACGGGATCCTCGGGATGTTCAGCTGGATGCACCGCTGGTACCGTGGTGGCGGGGAGTGGTCAGGGCGCGACATCGGCGCCCGCTATGCCGAGATGGTGCTCGACGGCATACGGCGCGGCGCGGAGGACGCCGCCTCTAGTTGACCGGCGCGCGCTTCACCGGGCGGACGCTGATGGTCACCGGTGGCGCGTCGGGGATCGGCGCGGCGGTCGCCGAGCGCTACGGCGCCGAGGGTGGCCGCGTCGCCGTGATCGACCTCGACGGCGACCGGGCATGCGAGCTGGCCGGGCGGCTGCCGGAGGGTCTCGGCCTCCAGGCCGACGTCACCGACGAGCGGGCGATCGACGCCGCGGTGTCGGAGACGCTCGGCGCGTTCGGCCGGATCGATGCGCTGGTGTGCTCTGCCGGTTACGTCCAGCACAGTTCGCTGTCGAAGCAGTCGGTCGCGGACTGGAGGCGGATGCTCGACGTCCACGTGACCGGGGCGTTCCTGGCCGCACGGGCGACGCTCGGCGCGCTGCGAGAGTCGGACGCCGGCGCGATCGTGAATGTCTCGTCGACCGGCGCGCTCGTCGGCCACCCGAAGCTCGCGGCCTACTCGGCGGCCAAGGCGGCGCTGATCGGCTTCTCGCGGCAGCTCGCGTTCGACCTGGCCACCGATCGGATCCGCGTCAACGTCGTCGTTCCCGGCGACACACGGACCCCGATGACCGTGCCGCTGTACGAGCAGCTCGGTCGCGGCGACCTCGAGGCCGGGGAGGCCCAGATAGCCTCTCGCAACCTGCTTGGCCGGCTGGGCGAGCCCGACGAAATCGCCAGCGCGATCGCGTTCCTGCTGTCCGAGGAGGCGAGCTTCGTCACGGGCGCGCTGCTGGTGATCGACGGTGGCTCGACGGCGTCGTCATGAGCCTCGAGGAGCGAGTGGCCCTGCTCGAGGCTCGCAACGAGCTCTCGGACCTCGTCGCGCGCTACTGCCACGTGATCGACGCGCGCGACTATGCGGGCGCATCCGAGCTGTTCGACGAGGACGCTTCGTTCACGGTTCCCGACGAGCGCACGACCGGCCGAGACGCCATTCGGGCCTTCCTTCAGACCCAGCTGGAACGGTACGAGTTCACCTATCACTACGTGCACTCACAGGTGATCGACGCGATCGAAGGCGACCGAGCGCATGGCGTGGTCGATGCGCATGCCGAGCACGGCGAGGACGGGACCTGCGTGCTGGCGGGCATCCGGTACGTCGACGCGTACCGCCGTGTCGCGTCGGGTTGGAGATTCCAGGAGCGAGAGCTCCAGATCCGCTACTTCCTGCCGTGGGCCAAGCTTGCCACTCGGTATCACCTCGGCAAGCGCTTCGGCGGTTGAGGCCAGCTGCCGCGGTTCATCGAACGCTAACGGGAGAAAACCAATCAACCGGTGGTTTTCCCTTGACGATCTACCTACCGTATGGTTGAATTGCGGCAACTCGCACCGAGCCCTGGGGCGGGACTGTTGAGATCCACGAGGAGGAGAGATGGACATGATTCGTAACCACAGACGGCGTTCTGGGCCTGGTGCCGGAAAGCTGGGTCGAGTATTTGCGTGTTGCCTGTCGTTCTTCGCCGTCGCCGTCGCGCTGGCGGCGTGCGGATCCTCGTCTTCGTCTTCCACGTCGTCGGCCGCGGCGACTTCGGCCTCGTCGACGAACGCGGCCGCGACCTCCTCTTCGGGCAGCAGCGCAAGCGCGTGCGTCCAGCAGGCCACGCAGCTAGTCAGCAAACAAAAGGCTCCGATGCCGGAGATCCTCCCCGCGGACTCGGTCGACATGGGGTCGCTCAAGGGCAAGACCGTCTGGTACATCTCCCCGTCGCAGGCCACCGGCTACGCGCTGTCGGTCTCGCAGGGCCTGAGTGCCGCGGGCAAGGCCGCAGGCGTCAACATCACGATCTTCGACGGCAAGGGCCAGCCGACCCGCTTCACCCAGGGTGTCGAGCAGGCGGTGGCTCAGAAGGCCGGCGGAATCATCCTCTATGGCATCAACCCGGCGCTCGTGCCGCAGGGCCTGGCCCAGGCGAAGACGGCCCATATCCCGGTCGTGTCCGTCCTCACCGGCACGCCGGCGCCGTCAAACGGCACGGTCGCAGAGGCGATCAACGAGGACGTGACCGGCGGGGCCAAGGCGATGGCCGATTACAGCGCCTTCTACACCCAATGCAAGGTCGACGGGGCCACGTCGTTCGATCCGGTGTACCCCTCGCTGGTGACCGAGAAGGAGACGATCAAGGCCGAGCTCGCGAGCCTCTGCCCGAGCACCTGCAAGGTTCAGGACCATCAGATGAGCCTGGCCACGATGGCGACCGCGCTCGCGCCGAGCGTGCAGAACCTGATCCAGCGGAACTCCACGCTGAACACGATCTTCGCCACGTTCGACCAGGCGGCCACCTACGAGAACCCGGCCGTGTCGTCGAGCTCGAGCAAGGTCAAAATCGTCGGCACCGACGGCCTCGCGCCGAACATCGACGCGATCCGCAAGGGCACGGCGCAGATCGCGGACGTCTCGTACGTGCCGGCTCCGTATCTCGGGTGGCTGTCGCTCGATCAGGTCGCGCGTGCGATCCTCGGCAAGCCGACCGGCACGAACGGCCAGCCCTATGTGCTGCCGACGCAGACGTTCGACAAGGACAACGTTGGGACGTCTGACGCGATCCCGGCGCTGTTCCCCAAGTACGCCAACTACCAGTCCGACTTCACGAAGATCTGGGGCGTCGGGTAACGAACGGAGCGAGATGGAAGCATTGAGGATGAGATGGGTGTCTTGGCAAACTCGGATGCGCTCCGGCTGACGGGAATCTCCAAGCGCTTCGGCGGGGTGCGGGCTCTCCACGACGTGGAGATGTCCGTGCCCCGCGGCGAAGTGCACGGGCTGGTCGGCGCCAACGGCTCGGGAAAGTCGACGCTGGTCAAGATCCTGGCCGGCTACCACGGTCCCGACGACGGTCAGGTGGAGATCTGGGGCAAGGATGTCCCTCCACCGATCACCAATGCCAGCCGCCACGGCATCGCGACGATCCACCAGGATCTCGGGCTGATCGAGAGCCTGTCGATCGTCGAGAACGTCGTCCAGACGACGAGTTTCGGCGTCGAGAAGGGCCGGCCGATCAGCTGGCGCCAGCAGCGCAAGCGCGTCGCTGGACTGCTGGACCGCCTCGGCATCCGGCTCGACACGGGGACCGAGATCGCGAGCCTGACCAGAGGGGAGCGGACGCTGGTGGCGGTGGCCAGAGCGATCTGCGAGCTCGAGGCTGGCGTGGTGGACGACCCGGAGGCGCAAGGGCGTCACCTGCTGATCATGGACGAGCCGACGGCGGCGCTGTCCAGCACCGAATCCGGGGCGGTCTATGAGCTGCTGCGCCGAGTCGCGGCCGAGGGCGGCGCGGCGCTGTTCATCAGTCACCACGTGCAAGAGGTCCGCAGCCTCTGCACTCGCATCACGATCCTCCGCGACGGCGAGGTCGTGGGCACGGTGGCCAGCGCGGAGGCGACCGAGGCGGACATCGTGCGCGGGATGCTCGGTGCCGAGCTCGCGCGGGAGACGCCGCTGGATCCCGAGGCCGCCGGTGGCAATGGGACTCAGCCGAGCGCTGTTCCGCGGCGGCCCGCAGCCGACGCGGTGCTGCGCGTGCAGGATCTCCAGACGGACATCCTGCGAGGCATGTCATTCGACGTGGCGCCCGGCGAGATCGTCGGGATCACCGGCCTGTTGGGAATGGGCCAGGACGAGCTTCCCTACGTGATCGCGGGCGCGCGCGGGTGCCTGGCGGGGTCGATCGAGGTCGACGGGCGCACGCTCGCCAGCGGCCGGCTCGCGGACGCGATCAGGGCCGGCGTCGCCCTGGTTCCGGCTGAGCGCCGGCGTGACGGGCTGTGGATGGAGGCCAGCGCCACCGAGAACCTGGGCGTGGCCCGCGCGAGTGGCTTCTGGCGCCGCGGCCACTATGACCGCGCACAGGAGCGCGCGGTCGCCCGCGAGCTGGCCGACCGCTTCGGTCTCCGCCCCCGGGATCCCTCGATCATGACCAGCGCGTTGAGCGGTGGCAACCAGCAGAAGGTGCTGCTCGCCAAGTGGCTCCAGCTCGAGCCGCGCGTCGTCCTGCTCCACGAGCCGACGCAGGGGGTGGACATCGGCGCCAAGCTCGAGATCCACCGCCTGGTCCGGAGCTTTGCCGAGTCGGCCGGCGCCGCCGTATGCGTCTTCTCCTCCGATCACGTCGAGGTCGCCGAGCTGTGCGACCGCGCGATCGTCATGTCACGCGGTCGCGTCGCAGGCACGATCCGCCGACCGGAGCTCTCCACCCACCGTATCGTCGAGATGGCCAACGAGGTAACCCAATCATGAGCCCCCAGGTCGCTTCCACCAAGCCCCCCACCACGGCCCCGCCGTCGCCGGAGACTCCGCTCGCCGAGCCCGGCCGCGCCAACCCGATGATGACGGTGCTCGAGCGCTACGGGCTCCTCGTGGTCCTCGTCATCCTGATCATCGGCTTCACGATCGCGCTCCCCGGGGAGTTCTTCACGAGCACCAACCTGAAGATCACGCTCGAGGGGCAGGCCGTGATCTTGATCCTGGCCATGGCCGAGACGATCCCGCTGCGGGCGGGCGATTTCGATCTGTCGGTGGCCGCCGTGATGGTGGCCTCGGCGTCGCTGATCGCCGTGCTGACGACCCAAGACCACATGGCAGTGATCCCCGCGGTCATCCTCGCGGTGATCGGCGCCGCTGCGTTCGGGGCGGTCAACGCGTTCGTGATCGTCGGTCTCGGCGTCGACGCGTTCATCGCGACGCTCGGCTCGATGACGTGGCTCGGGGGGCTGACTGCCGCGTTCACGGGCGGAAACGTGCTGAGCTCGCTGCCGTCGAGCCTGACCTCGTTCTCGAACGGCACGTGGCTCGGGATCTCCCACGACGTGTTCTACGGGTGGGGCCTGGTGCTGATCCTCTGGTACGTGTACGAATGGACACCGTTCGGCCGCCGGCTCCTGTTCACAGGCGGCAACCGCGACGCATCGCGCCTGACGGGCATCCACGTCAAGCGGATCAGAAGCAGCGCGTTCATCCTGTCCTCGGTGATCGCCGCGCTGGCGGGCGTGGTCCTCGCCGGCTCGGTCGGAGCCGTCGATCCGGGCTCCGCCGGGGCGTATCTCCTGCAGCCGTTCGCCGCTGCGTTCCTCGGGACGACCGTGATTCAGTTCGGTCGCTTCAACGCGTGGGGGACGGTCATCGGCCTGTACCTCCTCGCCGCCGGCGTATCGGGCCTGCAGCTGCTGGGGGCATCGTCCTGGGTCAGCGACGTGTTCAACGGCGTCACGCTCGTGCTCGCGGTGATCTTCGCGACCACGATGCGTCAGGGCGCGCTCGCCGGCCGACTCCGTATCGGACGCCGGCGCCTGGCCGAGGAAGCACCGGCTGCGCCCGAGCAGGCCGCCTCGCCGCCCGGCTAAGGCTGGAATTCAACCAACCATTTGGTAAAATTCTCGGCACTGACACAGACCGCATCTGGACCCGCGCAAGCGAGAGGAGCTACAAGTGGATTTCAACTTCACCGAGGAGGAACAGGACTTCCGCCGCTCGGTGCGCGACTGGGTGAACTCGAAGTACCCAAAGGCGAAGGTGAACGAACTCGAGCGCCTCGAGGACCACGACGGCACGAACTTCCCACACCAGTACTTCGAGGACCTGGCCGAAGCCGGCTTCCTCGGCGTCGGGATCGACGAGAGCTTCGGCGGCCAGGGTGGCGGCGCCACCGAGCAGGCGATCCTGATGGACGAGCTCGCCCGCAACCTTGCCGGCCTCACCTGGGTCTGGGGCATCTCGTCGTTCTGCGCCAAGTCGATCGCGCGCTTCGGGAGCCCGGCGATTCGCGATGAGTTCGTGCCGGCGATGATCGCCGGAGAGAAGAAGGTGGCGATCGCCATCACCGAGCCCGGTGGCGGCACCGACCTGCTCGGCGCGATGATCACGCGCGCCAAGCGCGACGACGGCGGCTACCGGATCAACGGCGCGAAGATCTGGTCGACGATGGCGCACGTATCGGACTACCTGCTGCTGCTCGCGAAGACCTCCGACGGAGAGAAGTCCTCGCACGGCAAGACGCTGTTCCTCGTGCCGACCGACCAGGAGGGCGTCGTGTGCACGCCGATCCCCAAGCTCGGCATGCGCTGCGTCGGCTCGTGCGAGGTTCAGCTCGACGATGCGTTCGTGCCCGAGACGCACGTGATCGGTGAGGTCGACCGGGGCTGGTACCACATCCTGACGACGCTGAACAACGAGCGGATCCTGGTGGCTGCACTCGCCACCGGCGTGCTGCGCGGCGTGCTCGAGGACTCGATCGCGTACGCGCGCGAGCGTCGGGCGTTCGGTCACGCGATCGGCGATTTCCAGATCATCCAGCACTGGATCGCCGAGATGGCGATGAAGCTGGCGCAGGCCGAGTTGCTCACCTACAAGGCGGCATGGCTGTACGACAACGGGCATGACGCCATGGTGGAGTCCTCGATGGCGAAGGCGATCGCCGCCGAGTACGCGACCTGGGCCGCCGACCGGGGGCTCCAGATCCTCGGTGGCATGGGCTACGCCGCCGAGTTCGACATGCAGCGCTACTGGCGCGACGTGCGGCTCTACCAGATCGGTCCGGTCACGAACGAGATGGTTCGCAACATCATCGCGCAGAACCTCGGGCTCGAGCGTTCCTTCTGAGCACGGTCGTTTAGACCGCGCGCGCGACCTCCCTGCCGCTCGCGATCGCGTGCGGCAGGAGCAGGGGCGCGATCGCGTCGCCGGCGGCCCGGACGTCGACGCCCCGCGCGGCGAGCGCGTCGTGTAGCTCGACCGCCGGGTCGTAGCCGGTCGCGAGCACGACGAGGTCGGCGGCCTGCTCGATCACGGCGCCCCCGTCGAGGCTCCGGAGCGTCACCGACTCGGGGGTAATCTTCTCGATCGAGGTGCGCGTCAGCAGGCGGTAGTTCTCGAACCGCCCGAGGCGCGCGGCGGCCGCGTCGCGCTGGAACGATCGGAAAAGGTCCGGCGCGAAGCCCTCGAAGCTGGTCGCGTACGTGACCGCGACGCCGGCGTCGAGCAGATACTCGGCCGCCCCCACGGCCTGGTAGTTGCCGAGATCGTCGAACACGACCGCATGCCAGCGCGCGCTCGCCCGGCCGTCGAGCACGTCGACGGGAGTCGCGACGTGATCGAGTTCGACGCCCTCCACCCTCAGAGCCGGGCGCATACGCTGGATGCCGTCGCGGCGCTCGCGGGCGCCGGTCGCGGCGATCACGACATCGGGCTCGAGCGCGACGACGTCGTCGGCGTCGAGCTCCCGATCGAGCTCGATCGGAACGCCGAGCCGCCCGAGCTCGCCGGTCAGCCAGTCGCAGATCACGCCGAGCTCGAGGCGATACGGAGCCCGCCGCGCGCTGGCGACGACTCCGCCGGTGCGTTCGGCGCCTTCGAACACGCGGACGCGATGCCCGCGCAGGGCAGCCGTCCGGGCCGCCTCGAGCCCCGCCGGGCCCGCCCCCACGACGACCACGTCGCGCGGCTGGAGCGCGTTCCCGAGCGGCTCGGCGACGTACTCGAAGCCGGCCTCGGGGTTGACCGTGCAGCCGGTCTGACCCACCGCCGCGCCTACCGCCATGCGCCGCCCGACGCATCCCTCGTTGCAGCCGATGCACGGCCGCACGTCCCGCTCGTGGCCCTCCAGCGTCTTGTTGACGAGCTCGGGATCGGCGATCAGCGCCCGGACCATCGAGACGAGGTCGGCGGCGCCGGACGCAAGCACGTCCTCGGCCTCCTGCAGCGTCAGGATGCGGCCGGTCACGATCGCCGGGATACGGCGGCCCGCGGTGACCTGCGACGACGACGGCAACTCGTAGCCGTGCGGCTCGTGCATCGCGCCGATCATCTTCCCGAAGTTGTGGTAGCCGCCCATCGAGACGTTGATGTAGTCGAGCACGGCTTCCCGCTCGAGCCGCTCGCGGATCGCGGTCGCGCCGGCCGGATCGATCCCGCCGTCGATCGCCTCGTCGCCGGAGATCCTCATGCCGATCACGAACTCGGGCCCGACCGCGTCACGGACCGATCGAAGCACCTCGCGAGCCAGCCGACTACGGCCCTCGAGGTCGCCGCCGTACTCGTCGGTGCGGAGGTTCGTCATCGGCGACAGGAACGCTCCGACGAGGAAGCCGTGCCCGCCGTGCACCTCGACCCCGTCGAGCCCGGCCTGCTGCGCCCGGCGTGCCGCGGCCGCGAAGCCCTCGAGCAGCTCGTCGATCTGGCCCTTGGAGATCGCCTGGGTGGGTGTGCCGCCGATCGGAGCGGCGATCGGAGAGGGCGCCCATGCGGGGGAGCCGTCGGGAAGCGGGACGTGCGGGCCGCCGTGCCACAGCTGTGGGAACACCTTCGTGTCGTAGGCGTGCACGCGCTCGGCGAGCGCGGCCCAGCCCTCGATCACGTCGTCGCGAAACGCCCACAACGGCCCGGGCGAGCTCGGGTGCACACCGCTTGTCTCGAGGAACAGCGATCCGACTCCGCCGCGCGCCCGCGCCTCGTGGTAGGCGATCAACCGCTCGGTGACCTTGCCGTCGATCGCGTACCCCGTGCCGTGAGCGGTCCGCGTGATGCGGTTGCGCAGCGTGATGTGGTTGACCTCGAGCGGCGAGGTGACGTGCGGATACTCGGTTATGGCGTCGCCTCGACGAGGCGGCCGCCCGCGAGCCACTGCTCGAAGTCCAGCTTTCGAGATCCGTCGATCAACTCGATCCGGACCCCAACGGCACCGACGTGGTAGACGAATCCGACCGGCCGCCAGAACCGTTGTTGCCGCGCGTCATCGCCGCGAAACTACTCAGGCCGCCGCGCCGATCGGCTCGAGCGGCCGCTGGTAGGAGATGTCGGTGGTGTCGCGAACGCCTTCGGGGTACGCCTCGCCGAGCAGCGGGGTCGGTATCAACGACGAAGACCATTCGGTCACCACGTTGCGGACGGCGATCCTCCACTGCCCGTCGCGCCGCTCGAAGCGATCGACGTAGCGTCCGCCGCCGAACGTGATCTCGTTCGGATCCTTGTGCCGCAGCGCCACGAGCCAGTAGGTCTCGGCATGGGCGGTGTCGCCGTCGACCTCCACGGTGTGGTTGGTGACGAAGTGCTGGCTTGCCCACCGGGTCGCCTGACGGGGCCACAGCCACTCGACGAACTCGCGCGGCGACCCGCAGAACGGGCCATGGCAGTCGACCGCGTCCTCGTGGTAGGCCGACAGCGTCAACTCGGCGTCGAGCCGGTCAACGCCCCGGGTGTAACGGTGAATGCAATCGAGGATCTGCTGGCGGTCGAGCAGGTTGCGAAGGTCTGGATCCATTGCGTTTCCTCTCGACGAACGGCGGGCCCAGGACCGGACGAAACCAAGCGTCCGGTTGGTAGAACCGTACCACAGGAATCAAGCATACGGTTGGTAGATTCGGCCGGGATGCAGGCGGCCGATTACGGCGACTGTTCGCATCGGCCGACTCGTTAGATGCTGACCTCGCGAGCTTCGGCGAGCTCGCGGCCCAGTTGCTCCTGGAGGCGGAACTTCTGGATCTTGGTGGCCGACATCGGCCACTCGTCGATGAAGCGGACGTGGCGGGGGACCTTGAAGCGGGCCAGTCCCGACCGGCAGAACTCGATGATCTCGTCCTCGGATGCATGCTGGCCGGGCCGCAGCTGGATGAACGCCGCCGGGACCTCCATGTACTTCGC